>NZ_NEHH01000001.1:0-953232 GCF_002112305.1 Pseudomonas sp. R45(2017)
GCTTCCGATCTCTCGTTAGCGGGAGGCGAATTCTACAGCGTTACACGCTGCTGTCAACACCTCTTTTTCTCCGCTTTCGACCGAGAAGATCGAACCGTTGAAAGCACCAAAAGAACCGGCATTTCCAACTCCTTCCAGACTTCGATGAACTGAAGCGACCCGCCTTCGAAACCTACTTAACTCATTGAATCTCAAGGAGTTTTCCGTTTCGACTGCGCCGGAAGTGGGGCGAATTATAGAGACTCAGAATCTGCCGTCAACCCCTAATTTGCGTTTTCTATCAAGAGAGGGAAAAAGGCTGCTCCTATATAGACGCGAACGCAGTGAGTGCGCACTATATTGCCCAACACACCAGCTACTTCCTCGGATGATGCCACGCAATGAACGACCAACCTCGCAGCCTTGCCTCAACCCTGTTCCCGGTTGGCCTTTTATTAATAGCTATGGCATCAATCCAGTCCGGCGCTTCGCTGGCTAAAAGCATGTTCCCCATCGTGGGCGCCCAAGGCACAACGACGCTGCGTTTGATTTTCGCCAGCGTGATCATGCTGTTACTGCTCAAACCCTGGAGGGCGAAGCTGACAGCCAAGTCGCTGCGCACAGTGATTGTCTACGGGATGGCGCTGGGGGGGATGAACTTCCTCTTCTATATGTCGCTACGCACCGTTCCGCTCGGCATCGCAGTTGCCTTGGAGTTTACCGGCCCGCTGGCGGTCGCCATCTATGCCTCACGTCGCGCAATCGACTTTGTTTGGATTGCCCTGGCTGCAATCGGCTTGTTGCTATTGATACCGACTGGCGCTACGTCCGCGGGCATCGATCTGGTCGGTGCAGGTTATGCACTGGGAGCCGGCGTTTGCTGGGCGCTATACATTCTGTTCGGCCAAAAGGCCGGCGCAGATAACGGCGTGACCACCGCAGCGCTTGGCGTGATGATCGCAGCCCTGTTCGTCGCCCCCATCGGCATCGTCCATGCCGGCAGCGCACTGCTGACTCCGGCATTGATCCCGATCGCTATCGGCGTCGCGATCCTGTCTACCGCCCTCCCCTACACACTGGAAATGGTCGCCCTCACCCGCATGCCCGCCCGCACTTTCGGCACGCTGATGAGCATCGAACCGGCCTTTGGCGCGCTGTCGGGCCTGCTATTCCTTCAGGAATACCTTTCTTTGTCACAATGGATGGCGATCCTGTGCATTATTCTGGCCTCCGTCGGTGCAACCATGACCATGGGCAGCACTGCCAAACCCGCCATCGCCGCGGATTAAAAGGGGATTGAACGAAGGTCTGGCATTTGGCGCTCATTTAGGCCATGTTTAGCCTCGCAACCCAATGCCAGACATGGATTTTTTCGGATAGGGACATCGGAACGCGTCAAGCGAGAGCGCATACAGGCAGACCCGAGCGCCAGACTCGAGGCCGCCATAAGGACGGTAATGAAACGAATTTTGATACTGATCGCCATACTCGCCGTTGCGGGCTGCGCGGCGACGTCGAAGACCCAGGTCAAGCATGGCAAGAAAGGGCTGCACATCAACTGTTCGGGGTTGTCCTCTTCTTGGGACAAGTGCTACGCCAGCGCTGCAAACTCTTGCGCGCCGAAGGGCTACAAGGTAATCGCCAAATCAGGCGATACCGTGGAAGAACCGGGTGATTACCCCTTCGGCCTCAACCCCGCCGGCTATACCAGCCGCAGCATGATCGTCATCTGCAAATAAACCATCGCCACTAGTGCGTTCGCGAAGCGGCGAGCTGGTGTCCGATCTCCTCATGACAGGACTTCAGCATCCGTTGCTGAATCTTCGGTGACGCCAACATACGCGCCACCACCAGTGCCCCGACACATTGCGACAGAATCGCCCAGGCCAGGCTGTCGCTTTCCAGAATCTGCGCCCAACTTTCCTGAAGCTTACAAATCCACAGCTCGGCCTGCTCCCGCACAACAATATCCGACCGCGCTATCTCGGCGCCCAGTGCAGGCAATGCGCAGCCCAGCTCAGGCTGCTCGACATGGGCCATGTTCAGATACAGTTTCAGGCACCGCTCCAGCCGTTCGCGATCCTGCGTACCCTGCCCGCCCAAGCGTTCAAGACTCTGGCACAACTCGCGCTCGACGATAGCCGCGAACAGGGCGTCCTTGGACGAGAAATGGCTGTAGAACGCCGCCCCGCTCAAGCCGATCGCCTTCATCAGGCCATCGACGCCCATTGATGAAAACCCGGTCTTTTTCGCAGACAGCGAGCTGCTTTGCAGGAGCTTTTCTTTGGTTTCCAGCTTGTGACCGGCGGAATACCGCATGTATTTGTCCTCACATTGAGTGCCTTGACGCTGAGCAAATCCTAGCATAACGTTCGTTCACTTAACGATCGTTTACTAAAGGGATCCGCCCATGAATAACAAGAAGGTCGTATTGGTTGTCGGTGCAGGTGATGCCACGGGCGGCGCCATCGCCAAGCGGTTCGCCAAGGAAGGTTTCGTCGCGTGCGTCACGCGGCGCAGCGCCGACAAATTGCAGCCCTTGGTGGAAACCATTCAAGCGAACGGTGGCGAAGCCCACGGGTTTGCCTGCGACGCGCGCAAGGAAGAAGACGTAATTGCGCTGATCGAAGACATCGAAACCCGCTTGGGCCCGATTGAAGCATTCGTCTTCAACATCGGCGCCAACGTACCCTGCAGCATCCTCGAAGAAACCGCACGCAAGTATTTCAAGATCTGGGAAATGGCCTGTTTCTCCGGATTTCTTAATGCCCGGGAAGTCGCCAAACGGATGGTGACCCGTAGCCGCGGCACTATCCTGTTCACCGGCGCAACTGCCGGATTACGCGGCGCCTCAGGCTTCGCCGCATTCGCCGGAGCCAAGCACGGTATCCGGGCTCTGGCACAGAGCATGGCCAGAGAGCTTGGCCCGATGAACATCCATGTCGCCCACGTCGTGGTCGACGGCGCTATCGATACCGACTTCATCCGCGACAATTTCCCTGACAAATATGCCACCAAGGATCAGGACGGTATTCTCAATCCCGACCACATCGCCGAGAACTACTGGTATCTGCATAGCCAGCCACGGGACGCCTGGACGTTCGAACTGGATCTGCGTCCGTGGAACGAGCGCTGGTAATCCCCCCAATAACAAAAACAGAGTGCAGCGAACATGAGCAAAACCGTGGAGTTCTATTTCGATCTCGGCAGCCCCGCCACCTACCTGGCGTATACCCAACTGCCGAAAATCTGCGCTGAAACCGGCAGCCAGTTGATCTACATTCCGATGTTGCTGGGCGGCGTCTTCAAAGCCACCGGCAACGCGTCGCCGGCAATGATCCCGGCCAAGGGTCGTTACATGTTTCAGGACCTGGACCGTTACGCCAAACGCTACGGCGTGCCCCTGAAATTCAACCCGCATTTCCCGATCAATACCCTGATGTTGATGCGCGCGGTCACCGGCATTCAACTGCGTCATCCTGATCGCTTCCTGGCATTCATCGATTGCCTGTTCAAAGCGCTGTGGGTTGAAGGCCGCGCCCTCGATGAGCCGGCAACAGTTGCCGCCGTGCTGACCGAACATGGCTTCAATCCTGAAGAAGTACTGGTATTGACCAACGATGAAGCAGTCAAGGCTGCGCTCAAAGACAACACCGAAACCGCCGTGAAGCGTGGCGTCTTCGGTGCGCCGAGCATGTTCATCGACAACCAGTTGTTCTTCGGTCAGGACCGGCTCGACTTCGTTGTGGAAGCCCTTCGCTAAATCTCCACGACCACACGCCCCTGAGCTGCTTTCGCTGCCAGCAGCTCATGGGCTTCTCCGGCGGTTTCCAGCGTGAACTGATGCGGATCAAGCAGAGGTCGCAGCTGACCGGACTCAATCAGCGCGGCAGCCTGTCGCAAAATCTCGCCATGATGCTCACAGCCCCTGCCGGTCAGTAACGGCAACAAGGTGAACACGCCCGAATACGTCGCCCCACGAAACGACAACGGCGCAAGGCTGTGCTGCCCCCAGCCCAGACAACTCAGCACATGTCCGCTGTAGATCCGTGCGGCTTTGAACGAGGCGTCCAGCGTCTCGCCGCCGACCGTGTCATAAACAATGTCGAACCCCTCCCCCGCCGTGAACTCGGCGACATAGTTCTCCACCGAGCTCTCTAGATAATCGATGAACGTCGCACCGTAACCCTCGATGATCGAGCGCTGCCTCACAGAACCTGTTGCATAAACATCTGCACCGAATGCTCGGGCCAGTTGAACGGCCACATGCCCGACGCCGCCCGCTCCACCGTGAATCAATACTTTATGCCCCGCACTCATCCGAGCCCGATCCACCAGGCCTTCCCACGCCGTGACCAATATCAATGGCAGGCTCGCGGCCTCGCGCGGGCTCAAGTTCAAAGGCTTACGCGCCAGCAGTCGTGCGTCCACCACTGCAAACTCGGCCAACGAACCTTGCGCGCCACCAATGCCTGTGGCCAACGCATACACCTCGTCGCCCGACGCCCAATTCTGCACGCCCTCACCCACCGCTTCGACCACACCCGCCAGATCCAGCCCCAATACCGCCGGCAACGGTTGCCGGGCATGGGCGGCCTGCCCCGCACGGATTTTCAGATCCAGCGGATTCACACCGCTGGCCTTGATCCGCACCAGTACCTGCCCGGCCTCTGCCACGGGGCGCTCAAGGGAAACCAAGCGTAACGGCCCGTTCGCGGTGTCCACTATCAGGGCTTTCATGTTGAGTGAGTCAGTCATTTCGGTCATTCCTGTGGGAGAAAGTGAAGCCATGCTCCCGCAGCAGCCCCATGCCGATAAGACGTCAAATGACTATAGTGAGCATGCCGAATCGGCATGAATGAGGCGCTTCATGGACAAGCTCAACGCAATGGCCATCTTCGTCCGGGTGGTCGAACGCGGCAGTTTCTCCACCGTTGCCCGGGAACTGCACACCACCCAGCCGACCATCAGCAAAGTCCTGCGCGCCCTTGAGAATGAATTGGGCGGCAAGCTGATTGCCCGCAGTACACGCAAGCTGTCACTGACCGATGAAGGTCAGCGGTACTACAACGAATGCCGAAATATCCTCGCCGCCGTGGATGCCGCCGAGCACAGTTTCCAGTCCGGCAGGGAAACCGTGGCCGGTCCTTTACGGATTGGCTCCTCCGTCAGTTTCGGCCGTTTGCAGATCGCCTCGCGACTGGCGGAATTTCTGCAGCGCTATCCGCAGGTGCAGATCGACCTGCAACTGAGCGATCAGAATCTGGATCTGGTCAGCGAAGGCCTGGACGTCAGCCTGCGCATCGGTGAGCTGAACGACAGCGGCATGATCGCCCGACGCATCGGCACCACCCACCGGCTCACGGTGGCGACGCCCGATTACCTGCAACGCCACGGTCACCCACAATCACCTCAGGATCTTACGCAGCACAACTGCCTGCAATTCAACCTGCTCAGCACTCAGAATCTGTGGACTTACGAGAAGGATGGCCAACACCACGACGTACGCATCCAGGGCAACGCCCAGAGCAACAACTCCGAAGCGATCCGCGAAATGGTCTTGGGAGGACTGGGGATCTCGCTGTCACCGGTCTGGTTGTTCAGCGAGTACTTGAAGGCCGGTCGAGTGGTCGCCCTGTTGCAGGACTATCAGACCCGATCATTGCCGATTCACGCCGTGTCCCCGGCGAACCGTCGCCAGTCCGCCAGGGTCAACGCGTTTGTCGATTTCATGACCCAGGCGCTGGCTGCAGCGCCCGAGCTTCAACCTGTTAAATAGCAGCAGTACGCGTGTTCAACCATTCCAGTGCCGCGCCTTCAAGCAGCGGACTCAGGCGCTCGCGCACTTCGGCGTGATAGGCGTTAAACCACTGTTTCTCTTCCTGCGTCAGCAACGACGGCTCCAGGCAGCGAGTGTCGATCGGGCACAGGGTCAGGGTTTCGAACTTGAGGAACTCGCCGAACTCGCTGCTTCCCGCTTCAACGTTCATCGCCAGGTTCTCGATCCGCACACCCCAGCGGCCCGGACGATAAGTGCCCGGTTCGATGGAGGTGATCATTCCCGGTTGCATGGCGGTTTGTGGCGCCGGCGCTGCCTGATAGGCGATCACCTGCGGACCTTCGTGAACGTTGAGGAAATAACCCACGCCGTGGCCGGTGCCATGACCATAGTCGACGTTCTCTGCCCAGATCGGTGCGCGGGCAATCGCATCCAGCAGCGGCGACAGAATGCCTTTCGGGAAATGTGCGCGGGACAAGGCAATCACGCCTTTCAGCACACGAGTGCAATCGCGCTTCTGCTCTTCGGTTGGCGTACCAACAGCCACCATGCGCGTGATGTCGGTAGTGCCGCCCAGGTATTGACCACCGGAATCGATCAGCAACAATCCATCACCCTCGATCACCGCGTGCTCCTCCGGGGTGGCGTGGTAATGCGGCATCGCGCCGTTGGCGTTGAATGCGGCGATGGTGTTGAAACTCAGCGACACATAATCCGGACGACGCTCACGAGCAGCAGTGAGTTTCTCGTCAATGGTCAGCTCGGTAATGCGCTCGCGACCCCAGGCCGATTCCAGCCAGGTGAAAAACTCGCACAGCGCCGCGCCATCCTGCTCCATCGCCTGACGAATGTGCCCGGCGTCCGCAAGACTCTTCTGCGACTTGGCCAGGGTGGTCGGGTTCAGGCCTTCGACCAGCTTCACGCCAGTGTCGAGGTTATCCAGCAGACCGCTGGTGACCCGCGCCGGATCCACCAGCAGGCTCGCGCCACTCGGAATAGCACGCAAGGCGTCAGCGACTTCGCTGTAGTCACGCAGGGTCACGCCGTCTTTTTCCAGCACGGCACGCAGCTCAGCATCGACCTTGCTCAGTGCCACAAACAGCGTGGCTTGTTGCTGGCTGATCAGCGCGAAGGAAACGAATACCGGATTGAACGACACATCGCCGCCGCGCAGGTTGAACAGCCAGGCGATATCGTCGAGGGTGGCGATGAAGTGCCAGTCAGCACCGCGCTCCTGCAGGGTTTCGCGCAGCTTGGCGAGTTTCTCGCCACGGCTGACAGTCGCCTGCGGTGGCAGGTGCTGATAGATCGGCGCATTCGGCAACGCCGGGCGATCACTCCAGACTTCTTTCAACAAGTCGATGTCGGTACGCAGACTGGCGCCCCGCGCTTCGAGCTTGCTGCCCAGCGTACGCGCCGACGCGACGGCCATCACTGCGCCGTCGACCGCGACCACGCCACCTTCCGGCGTCTGCTCGGCCAGCCAGTCCAGCGGGCTCGGCTGACCCGGTTGCAGTTTCACCAGTTCGATACCGCTGCCCTTGAGTTCCTTGGTCGCCTGTTCCCAGTAGCGACTGTCGGCCCAGACCCCGGCGAAATCGGTGGTGACAATCAACGTGCCGACCGAGCCATGGAAACCCGACAGCCATTGCCGGCCCTGCCAGTAACCCGGCAGATATTCCGACAGGTGCGGATCGGCGGACGGCACCAGCAACGCGTGGATACCTTCGCGACGCATCAGTTCACGGGTGTGCGCGAGGCGCTGGGGAACCGTTCCTTCGGTCAAAGTCTGGGTACTCATCATGTCTCCTGCCAATCACTTCATCGTTATTGTTCGGTGCCGTTCGAAGCCGGCTCGTTAAAGCCCTGTCGC
The DNA here is from genome assembly GCF_002112305.1 of Pseudomonas sp. R45(2017). Taxonomy (NCBI): domain Bacteria; kingdom Pseudomonadati; phylum Pseudomonadota; class Gammaproteobacteria; order Pseudomonadales; family Pseudomonadaceae; genus Pseudomonas; species Pseudomonas sp. R45(2017). Next base: position 7,632 of record NZ_NEHH01000001.1, read on the forward strand.
CCAGAATGCCGGAGCACTGGCGCAGGCGGTCTTGATCAGATCTACAGCCTTGTCGATGTCCTCGGCGGTGGTGAAACGACCGAGGCTCAGACGAATCGTGCGTCCCGCCAGGTGGGCGTCATGCCCCAGTGCCAGCAAGACGTGGGACGGTGTGTTGCTGGCGGAATTGCAGGCCGAGGTCGCGGAAAACGCGATCGAATGGCTCAGCGCCGCCGGATTGAACTCGCCTTCGCTGAAGGTCAGGCTCAAGGTGTGCGGGATACGTTGGGTGGAACTGCCGTTGAGGCGTACGCCGGGCAGGCTCAACAGTTGTTCGAGCAGTCGCTCGCGCAGCGCGACGATGGTTTTCTTCTCGTCATCAAACGCCTCGGCGGCCAGGGCAAAAGCCGAGCCCATGGCAGCAATCTGGTGAGTCGCCAGGGTACCGGAACGCAAGCCGCCCTCGTGGCCACCACCGTGAATCTGCGCCTGCAACCGCTGCTGCGCACGCGGACCGACGTACAGCGCGCCGATGCCTTTGGGGCCGTAGAGTTTGTGCGCCGAAAACGACATCAGGTCCACCGGCCATTGCGCCAGATCGATCGCGACCTTGCCGGCGCCCTGGGCCGCATCGACGTGGAACAACGCTCCACGCCCACGCACCACTTCGCCGATGGCCGGGATGTCGTTGACGGTGCCGAGTTCGTTGTTCACCAGCATCAGCGACACCAGAAAGGTGTCATCGCGCATCGCTTCGCTGACCGCTTGCGGGGTAATCAGGCCTTCGGCGTCCGGTACCAGATAGGTCACGGCGACACCGGCGTCCTGCAATTGCCGGGCGGTGTCGAGGATGGCCTTGTGTTCAATCTGACTGGTGATGATGTGCCCGCCGGACACACCACGAGCCTGAGCCACGCCTTTAAGGGCGAGGTTGTTGGATTCTGTAGCGCCGGAGGTCCAGACGATCTGCTGCGCCTGGGCGCCGACCAGTTCGGCGACTTGCCGGCGAGCGTTCTCGACCGTTTGCCGGGCCTGCTGGCCGAAGGCGTGGGAACTGGAGGCCGGGTTGCCGAAGTTACCGTTGAAACCCAGACACTCGATCATCACCTGGATGACCCGCTCGTCCACCGGGGTGGTGGCGGCGTAATCGAAATACAGCGGACGTGTGTTCATAAAAAGACTCGCAGAGCGTGTTCCGGGATCAGGAAGCTCGTGTCTACAAACGGCACGACGCAGCCTTGTGAGCTGCGTCCGGGTTCGAGAGCGTCATCAATACCTGATCGGATGCCGTTAAAGAAGAACAACTTCATTTAAAAGTGCGTAGGAACGCTCCTGAACGCGACTTTAACAGGCATCGGGCCGGCGGTTGTAGCACTGCGTCAGCTAAAGCTTTCAAGGAGTAACGGATACAGCGAAATCACCAGCAGCGCCGCCATGCCCCAGTTGAACACCCGCAACCAGCGGCGATCCTTGAGCACGTTGCGCAGCAAGGTCCCGCACGCAGCCCAGACGCCGACGCTCGGCAGGTTGATGATGGCGAACACCGCCGCAATCACGATCACGTTGGTGAAATACCCCTGCATCGGCGCGTAGGTGCTGATGGCGCCAATGGCCATGATCCACGCCTTGGGATTGACCCACTGGAAGGCTGCCGCGCCGAGGTAGCTGATCGGTTTCGCCTCGCCCTGCTCGCTGTCGCCGACCGGGCCGGAGTGAGCGATTTTCCACGCCAGGTACAGCAAGTACGCCGCGCCGACGTAACGCAGAACCGTATAAAGCAGCGGATAAGTCTGGAACACCGCGCCCAGGCCAAAACCCACCGCCACCACCAGCACGAAGAAACCGCAGGTAATGCCGAGCATATGGGGGATGGTGCGGTTAAAGCCGAAATTCACGCCCGATGCCAGCAACATGGTGTTGTTCGGCCCCGGTGTGATCGAGGTGACAAGGGCAAACAGGGCGAAGCCCAGCAGCAGGTCGAGCGAGAGGGTCATGGCAGGCAGTCCGTCAGGGTCATTCAGGAGTTGACCCTATCCCACGGCGCCGAGCAAACCCACGGACAGTTGGGTAAAACTTCAAGCAGTACAGTTATGAATCAGCTTGGACGACCGTGCAGCTGTACGGCCCGCTCGGCGCTCATCTCACCTTTGCTATCAAACCCGAAAGTCTTCTGTGGCTGGCCGAGCAATTCGGCTTTTTTCGCATGATATTCCTCGAAGGAAAGACCGCGACGGTTCAAGGTTTCAAGGGCCAGTTCGCGGGTTTCTTCCGCCGTGTAAGGGCGCAGTTCCGGGGAAACATGGCTCGCGCAACCGGCGAGAACGGAGACAGCGAGCATCAGCGAAACAGTCAGTAAACGATTCATGGGAGCGTCCTGGCGAGCAGTGTGGGTCGATGGAGAAAGGCTACGCCCGGGCACGCTTTGGCAGAAATCAACGCTCTCAATAGTGGCTATCAGAATTCGAACAGTATCCCCCCTTTATATTCTAAAAAGACCTATCAATATCAATTAACAGTCTTTTACGGAATAACAGTCAGCCTTTATAAATCCCTCATCGCGTTCGGCACTGTTGCTCCAGCAACTGTTTCCCAGGCAACAGTGGTTCAACAAACCGGCCTAAAAGTCACATGAGCACAGCCACCGAAAACGCTCAAAGCCCCGGAATACGGGCCTTACAGGAATTGGTACAGCGCTTGCTCTGCTCCAGTGACTACTCACTGCTCGCCGAGCAACTGTTGAAAAAGGAACTGACCATGTCGCGTCCACTGAAAGTCGTCGCCCTGTCCGGCGGAACCTGGCGTCCGTCCCGCACCCTGGTGCTGACCCAAGCCCTGCTGACCGAATTGTCCGGGCACCTGCCGGTCGAGAGTCATCTGATCGAACTCGGTGACATCGCCCGCCCGCTGGGCGCCGCGCTGTCCCGTCAAGAACTGCCGGTCGAGATCGAAGCCGAGCTGCAGGCCATCGAACAGGCTGATCTGCTGATCGTCGCCGCGCCGGTGTATCGCGGCTCCTATCCGGGACTGCTCAAGCATTTGTTCGACCTGATCGACCTGAATGCGCTGATCGACACACCAGTGCTGCTCGCCGCCACCGGTGGCAGCGAACGCCATGCGCTGGTGCTCGATCACCAGTTGCGCCCGCTGTTCAGCTTCTTCCAGGCTGTGACCCTGCCGATCGGTGTGTACGCCACCGAAGCCGATTTCGCCGACTACCAGATCACCAGCGAACCGCTAAAAGCGCGCATCCGCCTGGCAGCCGAACGCGCCGCGCCGCTGTTCGGCACTCACCTCAAACCGTTGCTGAAGATCGCTTAAGGAGCAGCTCATGGATGTTTTCTGGTTCCTGCCGACCCACGGCGACGGTCACTATCTGGGCACCACCCAAGGCGCGCGCCCGGTCACCCTCAATTACCTGAAACAGGTGGCGCAAGCCGCCGACAGCCTCGGTTACCACGGCGTGCTGATTCCCACAGGGCGTTCCTGCGAAGACTCGTGGGTGATCGCCTCAGCGCTGGTGCCGCTCACCGAACGCCTGCGTTATCTGGTGGCGATCCGTCCGGGAATCATCTCGCCGACCGTCTCGGCGCGCATGGCCGCGACCCTGGATCGACTGTCCAATGGCCGCGTGCTGATCAACGTTGTGACCGGCGGTGACCCCGACGAAAACCGTGGCGACGGCAGTTTCCTCAGCCACAGCGAACGCTACGAAGTTACCGACGAATTCCTGAAAATCTGGCGCCGGGTGTTGCAAGGCGAAGCGGTGGATTTCGAAGGCAAACACCTGAAGGTGCAGAACGCCAAAGCCCTGTATCCGCCGGTGCAGAAACCCTATCCACCGCTGTATTTCGGCGGTTCCTCCGACGCGGCCCACGATCTGGCCGCCGAGCAGGTTGACGTGTACCTGACCTGGGGCGAACCACCGGCCGCCGTCGCCGAAAAACTCGCCGATGTACGCGAACGCGCCGCGCGTCACGGGCGCAAAGTGAAGTTCGGCATCCGCCTGCACGTGATCGTGCGCGAGACCGCCGAAGAAGCCTGGAAAGCCGCCGACAAACTGATCGAGCACATCAGCGACGAAACCATCGAGGCCGCGCAGAAATCCTTTTCGCGCTTCGACTCCGAAGGCCAGCGGCGCATGGCCGCCCTGCACGACGGGCGCCGCGACAACCTGGAAATCGCCCCCAACCTGTGGGCCGGCGTCGGCCTGGTGCGCGGCGGTGCCGGTACTGCATTGGTCGGCGATCCGCAGCAGGTGGCGGCGCGAATCAAGGAATACGCGGATCTGGGCATCGAGAGCTTCATCTTCTCCGGCTACCCGCATCTCGAAGAGGCCTACCGCTTTGCCGAGCTGGTGTTCCCGTTGTTGCCCGAGCCGTATGCAAGCCTGGCCGGACGCGGCGTGACCAACCTCACCGGGCCGTTTGGCGAAATGATCGCCAACGATGTTTTGCCCGCCAAAGCCAACGCCTGAGGAAGACCGAGTGACTGCCAAACCGCAAAGCACCCTGCTCTCCCCGTTGCAGACCGCCCGCCAACTGGCCGCCGAATTTGCTCTGACCGCCGTCGAGCGCGACGAGCGTGGCGGCACCCCGAAAGCCGAACGTGATGCCCTGCGCGACAGCGGTCTGCTGGCCCTGAGCATTCCCACCCGTTACGGCGGCCTCGGCGCGCGCTGGAGCGAAACGCTGGAAGTGGTGCGCGAGTTCGCCAAGGTCGACAGCTCGATCGCCCACGTCTTCGGTTTTCATCATTTGATGCTCGCCACCGTGCGGCTGTTTTCTCGCCCGGAACAATGGCAGCCGTGGTTCGAACAGACCGCGCGGCAGAACTGGTTCTGGGGCAACGCGCTCAATCCGCTGGACACCCGCACCGTGGTCAAGGACCTCGGTGGCTGGCGCGAGTTTTCCGGCAAGAAGAGCTTCTGCTCCGGCGCCAGCGATTCGCAGATGCTGATCGCCTCGGCGGTGGACGAAAGCAACGGCGGCAAACTGTTGATCGCGGCGATCCCCAGCGGGCGCAGCGGCATCACCCTGCACAACGACTGGAACAACATCGGCCAGCGCCAGACCGACAGCGGCAGCGCCACGTTCGAACGGGTGCGGGTCGAAGAATCGGAACTGCTGCTGGATCCGGGGCCGCTGAGCACACCGTTCGCCTGCTTGCGCCCGTTGATCGCGCAACTGACGTTCACCCACATGTTTCTCGGCATTGCCGAAGGGGCTTTTGAAGAAGCGCGGCAATACACCCTCAGCGAAACCCGTGTCTGGCACAAATCCTCGGTGCGCGAGGTACGTGAGGATCCTTATGTGCTGGCCCATTACGGCGAGTTTTGGGTCGCCCTCGAAGGCATCCGATTGCTGGTGGAACGCGCCGCTGCGTTGCTCGACGAGGCCTGGGCCAAAGGCCCGAACCTGAGCGCCGAAGAACGCGGCCATCTGGCCACGGCGATTGCCACAGCGAAGGTCGCCGCCAGCCGCCAGGGCCTGGAGATTTGCGGCCGATTGTTCGAAGTCACCGGCGCCCGTTCGACCCACGCCTCGCTGCGCCTCGACCGACACTGGCGCAACCTGCGCACGCAAACCCTGCACGACCCGCTGGATTACAAACTCCACGAGCTGGGCGACTGGGCGCTGAACCAGTCCCTGCCGGTGCCGACGTTCTATTCCTGATTTCCTTTCGTGGAGCGAGACCCATGCAACTGCTGACCCTGCCGCCTTCACCCGCCCTGGCCACCTCAATCCGCGCCACCGCCCAGGTGTTCGAAGACCCGAAATCCCAGGCCCTGCTCGCGCATCTGCAACAGGTCGCACCGAGCGAAGCCAGTGTGCTGATCATCGGCGAAACCGGCACCGGCAAGGAGTTGGTAGCGCGGCACATCCACAACCTGAGCAACCGGCGCAATCGGCCGTTCATTGCGGTGAACTGCGGGGCATTTTCCGAATCGCTGGTGGAAGCCGAACTGTTCGGCCACGAAAAAGGCGCCTTCACCGGCGCCCTCAGCGCCAAGGCCGGTTGGTTCGAAGAGGCGGATGGCGGCACTTTGTTCCTCGATGAAATCGGCGATCTGCCGATGGCGATTCAGGTCAAGTTGCTGCGGGTCTTGCAGGAGCGTGAAGTGGTGCGCCTGGGTTCGCGCAAGAGCATCCCCATCGATGTGCGGGTGCTGGCGGCAACCAACGTGCAACTGGAGAAAGCCATCAACGCCGGGCATTTCCGCGAGGATCTGTATTACCGGCTGAACGTGGTCAATCTGGAACTGAGCCCGTTGCGCGAGCGGCCCGGCGACATCCTGCCGCTGACCCGGCATTTCATCGAGGCCTACAGTCAGCGCCTGGGCTACGGACGCATCACCATCAGCCCCGGCGCCGAACACAAACTGCGCGGCTACAGTTGGCCGGGCAACATCCGCGAACTGGAAAACGTCATCCATCACACGCTGTTGATCTGCCGTAACGGCGTGATCGAACGCGATGATCTGCGCCTGTCGAACCTGCGCATTGATCGTCCCGACGATCAGCACACGACTGCCGACGACTCACCGGAAGCGCTGCTGGAACGCGCCTTCCAGAAACTCTTCGAACAACAGGCCGGCGCCCTGCATGAGAAGGTCGAAGACGCGTTGCTGCGCGCAGCTTATCGCTTCTGCCATTACAACCAGGTGCACACCGCGTCCCTGCTCGGCCTGAGCCGCAACGTCACCCGCACGCGGCTGATCAAGATCGGCGAACTGGCGGTGAACAAGCGGCGGCCCACGGAAAACCTGCAAGGCGAGCGCTTGATCCAGCTGTCGATCTAGCCGACCAGTTGGCAGTGCAAACCGTCGTCGTGACTGCGGGCGATGCTGCTCAGCACCTGGAATGAACCGAAGGTCACGGTGCGCGCCTGATGGGTACGAATCAGTTGCCAGAAATCCTGCTCGCCGGATTCGAAACTCTGGAACGCCGCCTCCCCCGCCTCGCGGGACTGCCATTGCAGAAAGCTCAACACTCGCCGGCCATCGTCGCTGGCCTGGACGCTGGCGCTGACGAAGCCGGCGTAACGCTGGGCCAGACGTTCGGTCTGCACCGCCAGCGCCGAGACCAGCGCCGGTTGCTGGCCGGGTTCGATTTCAAATTCGATCAATTGGGTAAAGCTGCGGTTTTTCGCTGGTGCTTGCATGACATCCCCACTCTGTCAGACGAATCTTGCGATTCGAAGGCCTGCAGGGTAAAACCTCGAGTTAACTAGAGGTCAAGGGGCATTTTGCAAATGATCACTGCGGAAAATGTGCACAAACAACTGACCGTCGGCGAAGTCGCGGCCCGCAGCGGCGTGGCGGTCACCGCCCTACATTTCTATGAATCGATAGGCTTGATCAAAAGTCAGCGCAACGCCGGCAACCAGCGGCGTTATCCACGGGAAGTGCTGCGGCGGGTCGCGTTGATCAAAGTGGCGCAACGCCTGGGCATTCCGCTGGCGGAAATCGGCGAGGCGTTAAAACAGCTACCGGACAACCGCGCACCGACGGCGGCGGACTGGAAAGTGTTGTCGGAGCAGTGGCGGCGGGAGCTGGACGAGCGGATCAATCAGTTGATGCTGTTGCGGGACCGGCTGACCGGTTGCATCGGTTGCGGATGCCTGTCGATGGAAGCCTGCCCACTGCGCAATCAGGGCGATGTGCTGGGCGAGCAAGGGCCGGGGGCGCACTTTCTCGACGTACCCAAGTGAGGGTTCCCATGCCGTGGGAACCCTCAATTCGATCCATCAGAAGCCCGGCGCAATCTGCCCTTTGTAGCGGGTCAGAATGAACTGACGCACTTCATCGGAATTCAACGCCTTGGCCAGTTTCTGCAGGCCCGGGTCGTTGATGTTGTCGGGACGCGCGACCAGAAACTCGATGTACAGGCTCTTGCCTTTCTCGACGATCAGCGCGCTGTTGGTGTCGATCCCGGCTTCCAGCGCGTAGTTGGCGAACACGAACGCCAGGTCCACCTGACTCACCGAACGCGCCAGCAACGCGCCTTCCAGCTCACGGATTTTCAGGTGCTTGGGGTTTTCGACGATGTCGCGCTGGGTGGCCAGGGTGTTGCTCGGATCCTTGAGCCTGATCAGCCCCGCCTCGTGCAGCAGCACCAAGGCGCGACCGGTGTTTACCGGGTCATTGGGGATCGACACGCTGGCGCCGTCCTTCAGCTCCGAGATGTTCTTGATCTTGGTCGAGTAAGCACCGAACGGTTCGATGTGCACGCCGACCACCGGCACCAGATCGGTGTGGCGAGTCTTGTTGAAATCATCGAGAAACGGCCGGTACTGGTAGTAGTTGGCGTCAAGGTTTTTCAGCGCCAGTTGCTGGTTGGGCTGGATGAAGTCGGTGAAGACCTTGATGTCCAGATCCACGCCTTCCTTGGCCAGGGTCGGTTTGACGAATTCGAGGATTTCCGCGTGCGGCACCGGGGTGGCACCGACGATCAGTTTTTCGTTGGCATGGGCGCCAAACGACAGAACGGCAGCCAGTACGGCCAGGGTCTTTTTCATGCTGTGCTCCAAGGCAGATTTAAGTGGCCGTCGTGGGGTGAACGTGGGGCCTTTATGGGTGAACTTGTTTTTTCAGCGTCGGCTGTAGTGCGCCACCAGGCGGTCGCCGGTCATTTGCAGGGCCTGCACCAGAATCAGCAGCAACACCACGGTGACTACCATCACGTCAGTCTGAAAGCGCTGATATCCGTAACGGATCGCCAGATCGCCGAGCCCGCCGCCACCGATCACGCCGGCCATCGCCGTGTAATCCACCAGCACGATGGCGGTGACCGTCACCGCCGCCAGCAACCCGCCGCGGGCTTCCGGCAGCAAGGTGTGGCGAATGATTTGCCAGGTGTTGGCGCCCATCGCCTGGGTCGCCTCGACCACGCCGCGATCGACTTCGCGCAACGCGGTTTCCACCAGCCGCGCAAAGAACGGCGTGCAGCCGACCACCAGCGGCGGAATGGTCCCGGGCACGCCCAGCGACGTACCCACCAGCAGCGTGGTGAGTGGAATCAGCACGATCAGCAAAATGATGAAAGGCAGCGAACGCAGCATGTTCACGATCACCGACAGCACCCGGTACAGGCCGACCATTTCATGCAACTGGCGCTTGCCGGTGAGAAACAACAGCAGCCCCAGCGGCAAGCCCAACAACACCGTGAACAGCAGCGCCGCGCCGAGCATGCTCAGGGTGTCGAGACAGGCCTGGGCGATGTCGGCCCAGTAAATGTGTTTGAACCACTCGGCCATGATCAGGACCAGTCGTGGCGCGGCGGTTTGACGCCGTTGAGCAGCCAGTTGCCGACCACGTGGTACTTCCAGCGCACCGGATCATGCAGCGTGTGAACCCGGGCGTTGCGCCAGTGGCGGTCGAAGTTGTGCTTCTTCAGGGTCGAACGGGTGCCGCCGAGTTCGAACAACTTGTTGCTGGCCTCGATGGCGATTTCGGTGGTCAGCACTTTGGCCCTGGCTACCGCGAGTGACGCCAGTGCGACGTTGTCTTCATCGGGTGCCGGACGTGCGGCGTCGAGCGCCCAACCGGCGCGTTCCAGCAACGCCTCGGCGGCTTCCAGACGGATTTCCAGTGCGCCGATCTGAATGATGGTCAGCGGATCTTCGCTGGCCTTGTCCACACCCGCATCGATCCATGGCCGGGCGAACTGGCGGACAAATTCGACCGTATCGCGCAGCGCCGCACGGGCAATGCCGGCGTCGATGGCAGCGGTGGTCAACTGGGCGAACGGCCCGGCCAGGGTCGGGTTCTCGTAGGAACGGTACGTCGGAAACAGATTGAATGGCGCCACTTGCAGATTTTCCGCCAGCACCGTGCCGCTGGAGGTAGTGCGCTGGCCGATGCTGTCCCAGTCATCGACGATCACCAGCCCTTTCGTGCCGCGCTCGACGAAGGCCAACTGGCCCTTCTGTTCTTCATCCAGCGCCAGCACCGCCAGCCAGTGGGCGTAGAGCGAACCGGTGCAGTAGCCCTTGCGGCCGTTGATCACGAAGCCGTCGCCATAACGACGGAGGGTCGCCTGAATATCCTGCACATTCTTGCCGCCGGTTTCCGACAACGCGTTGGCGAAACGATGACCTTGCAGCGCCAGCTCAAAGAAATGCGCCTGCTGCGCCAGGGTGCCTTGCAGGCGGATGTCTTCGAGCAGGCAGTAATGGTTTTGCGGGATCTGCCCGAGGGACGGATCGGCGGCGGAAATGATCGCGATCACCTGCGCCAGCACCGCACAGGACACCTGCGCGCCGCCGTATTCCTTCGGCACGGTGATGCCCCACAGGCCACTGTTGGAATACAGATCGACGATCTCGGCGGGCACTTCGCGGTTGCGGTCACGCTCGGCGGCGTGTTCCTGCAAGACGGCGGCGACCTGTGCAGCCACGCGCAAGGCTTCGGCGTCGTCGGCGATCCGGTGGGCGGCCGGCGGGTTGATCGGATAAACGGCAGATTCAGACATGGATGACTCTCGGTATCGGTGTTGTACCGGGTCATTGCAGCTTCTGTGCCTGACGAAAAGGCCTTGTTTTACGAGGGCTGCAACGGAACTTCAGGGCGTTTGGCGATGAAAACTTGCGCATTCTGTTGCTTCGCTGTCGATGGCTGAACAGTGCGAGGCCTGCTCGTCGGCTACTCGGTCACGACGGCGGCACGGATCTATAGTTGAGCGACCGGCAACCCCGGCGAAGGCACACCTTCAACCTCTAATAAAAACCAGGCAACAAATAACAGGGAGTACCGCCATGAGCGTCAAACCCATTCCCGAGGGGTACCACAGCATTACCCCGTACCTCGGCATTCACAAAGCTGCCGAAGCCATCGACTTCTATAAAAAGGCGTTCGGTGCCACCGAAGTCATGCGCCTGAGCATGCCCGACGGCGGCATCGGCCACGCCGAACTGCGCATCGGCGACAGCGCGATCATGCTCGGCTCGCCATGCGATCAAGGTCCGTTGAGCAATCCGGACACAGCGGTGTCGGTCGGTCTGCATCTGTACGTGACCGATGTCGACAAATCCTTTCAGCGTGCGCTGGAGGCCGGCGCGACCTCGGTGTCCGAGGTCAAGGATCAGTTCTACGGCGACCGCAGCGGGACGTTGAAAGATCCGTACGGGCATCTGTGGTTCCTGGCCACGCGCAAGGAAGACCTGACCCAGGCGCAAATCGAGCAGCGGGCGAAGGAGATGTTCCAGCAGGGTTAGCAAAGCCAGGTTGTCCATTCCCGCGCAGCGCGCGGGGATGGGCGAACACGATTCATGAACCGTCGAACCACGCTTCACGTCTTGTCATGAACGCCCGGCGATTTCAGGATGCAGGCCACTCGCCTGAATAAAGGATCACCCGATGTTTGCCGGATTCGTCAAAGACCAGCGCCACGTCAACGGTGTGGACATCAGCTACCGCCTCAAAGGCAGCGGCCCGGGCCTGCTGCTGTTGCACGGGCACCCGCAGACCCACGTCATCTGGCACAAGATCGCCGGGCAACTGGCGGAGCACTTCACGGTGATCGCCGCCGACCTGCGCGGTTATGGCGACAGCAGTCGCCCGCCGGCCGATGAGGCTCACCTCAACTATTCCAAACGCGAGATGGCTCGCGACGGCGTGGAATTGATGAAGGCGTTGGGCTTCGAGCAGTTCTCGATCCTTGCCCATGACCGTGGTGCGCGGGTTGCCCATCGCCTGGCGCTCGATCATCCCGAGGTTGTACAGCGCATGGTCCTGCTCGACATCGCGCCGACCCTGGCAATGTACAGCCAGACCAACGAAGCCTTTGCCCGGGCCTACTGGCACTGGTTCTTCCTGATCCGCCCGGCGCCGTTGCCGGAAACTTTGATCGAAGCCGATCCCGAAGGTTATCTGCGCAGTGTCATGGGCAGCCGCAGCGCCGGGCTTGCACCCTTTACCGACGAGGCATTCAGCGAATACCGGCGTTGCCTGGAACGTCCCGGCAGTGCTCGGGGGATCTGCGAGGATTACCGCGCCAGTGCCGGCATCGACCTGGAACATGACCGCGCCGACCTTGCTGTCGGCCGTCATCTGAACCTGCCGTTACTCGTGCTGTGGGGCGCCGGGGGCACCGTCGGTCGCTGCTTCGATCCGCTCAAGGAATGGCAACAGGTTGCCACCGACGTACGGGGCAACGCGCTGCCAGCCGGGCATTACCTCGCCGAAGAAGTGCCCGAATTGTTGCTGGCCGAAGCACTCGACTTTCTCCGCTGATTCCCCTCCTTCAATCCGGCGGCATGCGCTGCCGGACTGCTTCGCCTCCCCCGCAAAAATCCGCCCACGCGACAGCCACCTGCAATCGCGAAACATTTACTTTCATATCGTTTATCGGGATTTGCTTCGGTCATCCGTCTTATAGAAATGCGGGCTGGTCGCGTAGGCAAAAGCCACGACCGGCCTTTCAGGGGACTCCCGTGCTGCGAAGCCCGTAGTACCGCTCCCTCTCACTGAATCAAGACCCGTCATCATGTCGAAGAAATCCCGCTCGAAACTGTGGTTCCTGGTACACAGCTGGCTGGCGTTGCCGATCTGGTTTTTCGTTCTGATCGTCTGCGTCACCGGCACCCTGGCAGTGGTCAGCCAGGAAATCGTCTGGCTGGCCAATCCGCAGATGCGCGCCAGCGCCCCTTCGGACGACGCACCATTGCTCAGCTACGATCAGGTCCTGGCCGCGATCAAGAAGGCCGAACCGCAGACCGTGGTGCAAAGCATCAGTCGTCCGGACGAATCGCACTTTGCCCTCGACGTCGAGGTCAGCTACCCCGACGGGCGTTCGCTGACGGTCTACGTCAACCCGTACACCGGGGTCATCCAGGGCCCCGCGCCAACCTTCAACTTCAAGGCGTTCACCCGCGCACTGCATGGCTGGTGGCTGGTGCCGTTCACCAACGGCTTCAGCTGGGGCTGGTATCTGGTGTCGTTCCTCGGCCTGCCGATGCTCGCTTCGCTGGTGACCGGGCTGGTGGTGTACAAGCGCTTCTGGAAAGGCTTTTTCCGCCCGACCCTGCGCATTCGCCACGGTGCGCGGATTTTCTGGGGCGACTTTCACCGCCTCAGCGGCATCTGGTCGATCTGGTTCATCGCGGTGATTTCCATTACCGGCGTGTGGTTCCTGATCCGCGCCCTGCTGTTCGACTTCCAGATTTCCATTTCCAGCGAACCGATCATCCCGGCGATGTCCAGGGAAAGTGTGCCGATCTCCGCCGACGGCACACCGCCACCGCGGATCAGTCTCGACTCGGCCATCGAGATCGCTCAACAAAAGATCCCGGGGCTGGAAGCCAGTTTCGTCAGCCTGCCCGGCAACGCCTACAGCCACATGAGTGTCGGTGGTCGTGGCTGGTATCCGCTGATGTTCCAGACCGCCACGCTCAATCCTTACAACGGTGACATTGCCGCCTCGCGCCTGCTGTCCGACCGCTCCGCCCTGGAGTTCGTCACCGAATCGATGCGTCCGCTGCACACCGGCGATTTCGGCGGAATCTGGATCAAGCTGATCTGGTTCTTCTTCGGCCTGCTGCTGAGCATGATGGTTCTCAGCGGCCTGCTGATCTGGACCAAGCGCACCGCCCTGGCCACGCTCAACGCACTCAAACGCGAAGACAAGAGAAACCGCAAGGTCGCGCCGCGATCGACGTCCCGACATGAACCTTCGGAGGTGCGTCCGTGAGCCACATTGGAATAACACCACCGTCGCGCCTGAACCGGTTCTGGCACAAATGGCGTTTCCACCTCAACGTCCTGTTGCTGCTGATCCCGCTCGGTTTCATGCCCAAATACTTCGCCGATGCTTCGCTGTTTCGTGGTGACAGCGGACTGGGTGAACGGGAGATCGGCGAAATCCAGGTCGGCCCCTGGAGCCTGCGACTGGCCGAACTGCGCAATCAGGCCCCGATCCTGACCGGCCCCGCCGGCTACATGAAAGATTTCAGCGCCGCCCTCTGCGACGCCTGTGTCGACCACGTCAAGGCGACGTACCTACGCATCGGCAAACCTCGCAGCCTGCGCGCGGCCGGGGTGATTTTCTTCGGCACGCCGTACCGCATGGGCACCCAGTTGCCGGTGCCGGAAAAGACCGCTGCCGACGCCGAACTGTGGATCACCATGGAAGGCTGGGACGGCAGCATGCACCAGGCCTCGATTCCGCTAAGCCAGGCCTCGCCCGCCACCCTCGCCTGGCTGAACAAACAAGGAGCCAAACCATGAGTCATGTACAACGCCTCTTTCGCCTGCACCTGAGCGCCGCATTGCTGGCGCTGTCTGCCGGTTTCAGCACAGGCGCCCTGGCCCACAACCCGATGTGCGAGTGCAAGGCCATCGACGCCGAGCAGATCAAATGCACCGGCGGCTTCTCCGACGGTAGCGGCGCGCCGGGGGTGACCCTCGATGTGATCGGCTATGACGAAACCATCCTGGTCCCGGGCAAGCTTGGCGCCGATTCGACCCTGACCTTCAAAAAACCCGGCGCCGAGTTCTACGTGCTGTTTGACGCCGGCCCCGGTCACGTGGTCGAAATCGACCAAGCGGATATCGAAGCCCCATGACCACGCCGACCACCCAGGTTGTACGCCCGGCCGGTGCCGGGCACGAAACCCTCAATGTGCTGCTGATGTGTCTGTTGATCCTCACCGTCGCCGGATCGGTAGTCGCATGGCGCGGCGTCTCCCACGAACCGGAGCCGGTTTCCAGCCATCAACTGGACGCCCGCCGCGACCTAGGCGCCAGCGAGCAAGGCATCTATGCGGATCTGCGGGTGACCCTCGACGAGATCCACCTGTTGCGCGAAGAACAGCAAACACTGCCGACCCCGCAGAACCTGGCGGACGAAGGTTTCGCCCCGTTTGCCCAGGACGCCAGTTCGGTCAGTCGTGGTGGTCATGCCTGGCAGTTGCTGGCCGACCGCGCCTACTTCGGCCACAGCCAGGCACCAGCCGTGGCCGGTTCGTTTCTGATGCGCCTCAACGTAGCCGACGACGCTGCGCCGGACATCTGGCTCAACCGCGCCACCGACCTGCAAGCGCCAGCAGACCTGTCCGACGCAGCGCTGTCCGCCGCCGGCTGGAAACAGATCGTCGCGCAATTCGATGCCGGGGTGACCCGCGAACATCGTCATTGAACCCTCGCCTTCATTCGAGAGAAGACCGCTTGCCCATGCCTAGTTCATCTCAACGCCGTCCTTTCCTGCGCCTGCTGCTGATCGGTCTGTGCGCCTGCCTGCTGAGCCCGCTGGCCAGCGCCGATCAGGCCAAGCGCCTGCGCATCGGCATCACCCTGCACCCGTATTACAGCTACGTGGCGAACATCGTCGGTAACAAGGCCGAAGTCGTGCCGCTGATTCCCGCCGGCTTCAACCCGCACGCCTACGAGCCGCGCGCCGAAGACATCAAGCGCATCAGCGGGCTGGACGTGATCGTGCTCAACGGCGTAGGCCATGACGACTTCGCCGACCGCATGATCGCCGCCAGCGAAACGCCGAACATCAAGACCATCGAAGCCAACGAAAACGTGCCGTTGCTGGCCGCCACCGGGGTTGCTGCGCGCGGCGCCGGCAAAGTGGTGAACCCGCACACGTTCCTGTCGATCAGTGCCTCGATTGCCCAGGTCAACAACATCGCCCGGGAATTGGGCAAGCTCGACCCGGACAATGCCAAGACCTACACCCAGAACGCCCGCGCCTACGGCAAACGCCTGCGGCAGATGCGCGCCGACGCCCTGGCCAAGCTGACCCAGGCGCCGAACGCTGAACTGCGCGTAGCCACGGTGCACGCCGCTTACGACTACCTGCTGCGCGAGTTCGGCCTTGAAGTCACCGCCGTGGTCGAGCCGGCCCACGGCATCGAGCCGAGTCCGAGCCAGTTGAAGAAAACCATCGACCAACTGCGCGAGCTGGACGTGAAAGTGATCTTCTCCGAGATGGATTTCCCGTCCACCTACGTCGAAACCATCCAGCGTGAATCCGGTGTGAAGCTGTACCCGCTGTCGCACATTTCCTATGGCGAATACACCGCCGACAAGTACGAAAAGGAAATGACCGGCAACCTCAACACCGTGGTGCGGGCGATTCAGGAGTCCGGCGCATGACGGCTCAGGAAAACCTTTCAATCAGACATAGCGGTCCGACCCTGGATTTCGCCGACGTCAGCCTGACCCTCGGCCGCACGACGATTCTGGACAAGGTCACCTTCCAGGTGCAGCCCGGCAGCGTGCATGCGCTGGTCGGCCCCAACGGCGGCGGCAAGAGTTCGCTGATCAAGACCCTGCTCGGGCAGATGCCGCATCAGGGCCGGCTCAGTCTGCAATGGCCCGGCGAACCCGGCACCATCGGTTACGTGCCGCAGGCGCTGGAATTCGATCGGGGTCTGCCGATGACCGTCGATGATTTTATGGCCGCCATGTGTCAGCGTCGCCCGGCCTTCCTCGGCTTGAGCAAACGCTACGCCGGCGCTATCGGTGATGCGCTGGAGCGAGTCGGCATGCAGGACAAGCGCAAGCGCCGGATGGGCGCACTATCCGGTGGTGAACGCCAGCGGGTTCTGCTCGCTCAAGGCCTGATTCCGGCCCCGCAATTGCTGGTGCTGGACGAACCGATGTCGGCCCTCGACGAAGCCGGGATTCAGGTCTTCGAGCGATTGCTCGGCGACTGGCGTGCGGCAGCCATCACGGTGCTGTGGATCGAGCACGATCTGGAAGCGGTCGGGCGTCTGGCCAATCGCGTCACCGGCCTCAACCGCCGCGTGCTGTTCGACGCCACGCCACAACAGGCCCTGACCCCGGAACGCCTGCTGACCCTGTTCTCGACCCATCCACGGAGCGCTGCCTGATGAGTTACGAAGCCTTTCGTTTGATGGTTCAAGGCTGGGCCTCTTCCGGTTACCTGCCGGAAGCCCTGGCCTATGGGTTTGTGGTCAACGCCTTGCTTGCCGGTCTGCTGATCGGCCCGGTGCTCGGTGGCCTCGGCACGCTGGTGGTGGTCAAGCGCTTCGCGTTTTTCTCCGAAGCAGTCGGTCACGCGGCGTTGACCGGCGTGGCCATCGGCATTCTGCTCGGCGAGCCCTACACCGGGCCGTACGGCAGCCTGTTCGGTTACTGCCTGCTGTTCGGCATTTTGCTCAACTACCTGCGCAACCGCACCGGTCTGGCACCCGACACATTGATTGGCGTGTTCCTGTCGGTGTCCCTCGCTTTGGGCGCCAGCCTGCTGCTGATTCTGGCGGGCAAGATCAACGTGCACATTCTGGAAAACGTGCTGTTCGGCTCGGTGCTGACCGTCAACGGCAACGACCTGCTGGTGCTGGCGATTGTCGGCTCGCTGGTGATGGCGCTGGCCCTGCCGCTGTACAACCGGATCATGCTCGCCAGCTTCAATCCGCAACTGGCGGCGGTGCGCGGCGTCGCGGTGAAGACCCTGGATTACCTGTTCGTGATTCTGGTGACGCTTATCACCGTCGCCGCAGTGAAAGTCATCGGTGCGATTCTGGTCGGTGCGCTGCTGGTGATTCCGGCGGCGGCAGCACGTCTGCTCAGCCAGTCGCTCAAAGGCTTTTTCTGGTGTTCGGTGCTGATTGCCACGATCAGCACGCTGTGCGGGATTCTCGCGCCGATCGTGTTCGACCTGCCGATTCCGTCCGGCGCCGCGATCATCCTGGTCGCCGGTATCGCCTTCGCCCTCGCCGCGATTGCCCGGGGCGTCGTCCCCAGTCTGAAAGGGAACCTTGGATAAATGGCTTTTTCATTACGAAAACTGACTCTGGCCATCGCCTTCAGTGGCGCGGTTTCCAGCCCTCTGCTGGCTGCCGAGAAACCGTTGCGTGTGCTGGCCTCGTTGCCCATCACTTATGGTCTGGGTGAAGTCCTGCTCAAGGGCACCGACATCAGCCTCGAACGTGCGGCGCCAGCGAATCTGCCGGGCAGCCGCCAGACCGCCTATTTCACCGGTCGCGGCGCCCCGGCGCTGAGCAAACTGGCCACTGGCGCCGATGCCGTGATCGGCGTGCGCTCGCTGTGGGCCGATGATCCGCTGTATCCGATCGCCCGCCGCAGCAACATCCGCATCGTCGAAGTCGACGCCGCCCGCCCTGTGGACGGCGCCCTGCCCGGCATTGCCGTACAACCGGGGCTCAAGGTCGACGGTTTGAACAGCCAGCCGTGGCTGGCGAGCAACAACATGGGTCGCATGGCCGACGTGATGGCGGCAGACTTGGTGCGCCTGGCACCGAAGGACAAACCGAAGATCGAGGCCAATCTGGCGGCACTGAAACAGCGCCTGCTGAAACTTAGTGCCGACAGCGAGGCGCGTCTGGCCAGTGCCGACAACCTGAGCGTGATGAGCCTGAGCGATCACTTCGGTTACCTGATCGGCAGCCTCAATCTGGAATTGATCGGACAGGATGCCCGCGCGGATGCCGAATGGACGCCGGAGGATCTGAAAAAACTCACCGCCACCCTGAAAGACAATGACGTGGCAGTGGTGCTGCACCATCGGCAGCCGTCGGACGCGGTGAAAGCGGCGATTGCCGAATCGGGCAGTCATCTGCTGGTGCTGAGCACCGATGCAGCGGATCCGGTGGCAGAGCTGGAAGGCAATGTGGATGTCCTGCTCAAGGGCCTGAGCGGCGCCTAAGGCCAGTTGCCCCCCGTTGATCGTTCCCACGCTCCGCGTGGGAATGCAGCCCGGGACGCTCCGCGTCCCTTGCGAAGCGGACGCGGAGCGTCCAATGAGGCATTCCCACGCAGAGCGTGGGAACGATCACCGTCTGGGTGGGAACGATCGACATGAAAAAACCCGCTGACCGTTCCCGGTTCAGCGGGTTTCTTTTTGCCTGAAGACTTACTGTGCAGCCGCTTGCGCTTCCATCTTCTGGCGCAGGCTCAGCGGACGCATGTCGGTCCAGACTTCTTCGATGTAGGCCAGGCATTCCTTTTTCAGGCCACTCTTGCCGACGGTGCGCCAGCCTTCCGGCACGGCCTTGTAGTCCGGCCAGATCGAATACTGCTCTTCGTGGTTGACCACGACTTGAAAGAGGATGTCCTCGCGGTCGAATACTGACGTCATGCTGTGTCTCCATCGCTGTAAGGGTGGGCTGCACGACGGGTGCAGCCGGGTATGTAGAAAGAACGTTCGACGCGGCGAAAAATTTACAGGCCGGCGGTCGCGGCGCTCAACGCACGGCCGAAGATCTCGGCGACGCGGTCGATTTCCGCGGCGGTGATCACCAGCGGCGGCAGGAATCGCACCACCGCACCATGCCGACCGCCCAGCTCCAGAATCAGCCCGCGCTTGAGGCATTCGCGCTGAACCAGCGGCGCCAGACGCGCAAACGCCGGTGGATGGCCCAGTGCGTCCGGCGTGCCGTTCGGATCGACCAGTTCGACACCGAGCATCAGGCCACGACCGCGAATGTCGCCCAGCTGCGGGAAGTCACGCTGCAGGATGTGCAGATGCTCGCTCAGGCGTTCGCCCATGGCGGCGGCGTGTTCGCAGACCTTGTGCTCGACCAGGTAACGCATCACGGCAGAGCCGGCGGCCATCGCCATCTGATTGCCACGGAACGTACCGGCGTGGGCGCCCGGCTGCCAGGTGTCGAGCCAGTCGCGATAAACCACCACGGCCAGCGGCAGGCTGCCGCCGATGGCTTTGGACAGCACCACCACGTCCGGGGTGATGCCGGCGTGCTCGAAGGCAAACATCTTGCCGGTACGGGCGAAACCGCTCTGGATTTCGTCGATGATCAATGCGACGCCGGCCTTCTCGGTGATGCGGCGCAGACCGCGCAGCCACTCGATGTCAGCCGGGATCACACCGCCCTCGCCCTGCACCGCTTCAACGATGACTGCGGCCGGCAATTGCACGCCGGCCTCGGGATCATTGAGCAGGTTTTCCAGGTAACTCAGGTTGGCCTTCACACCCGCCGCGCCACCGAGGCCGAACGGGCAGCGGTAGTCGTACGGGAACGGCATGAATTGCACGCCGGTGCTGAGCAATGCGCCCAACGGTTTCTTCGGACCGAGGCTGCCCATCAGACTCAAGGCGCCCTGGCTCATGCCGTGATAACCGCCGGAAAACGACAGTACGGTGCTGCGCCCGGTGGCGGTGCGCACCAGTTTCAGCGCAGCTTCCACGGCGTCGGTGCCGGTCGGGCCGCAGAACTGGATTTTCGCTTCCTTGGCCAATGCTGGAGGCAGCAGGCCGAACAGGTCCTGAACGAATTGGTCTTTCACCGGCGTGGTCAGGTCCAGGGTGTGCAGCGGCAGCTCATCGGCCAGCACCTGCTGGATCGCCTCGATCACCACCGGGTGGTTATGCCCCAGCGCCAGAGTGCCGGCACCGGCCAGGCAATCGATGAAGGTACGGCCTTCGACGTCTTCGACGTACAGGCCCTTGGCGCGCTTCAGTGCCAGCGGAATTCGGCGCGGGTAGCTGCGGGCATTGGATTCCTGCTGGCTCTGCCGGGCCAGCAACGGTGATTCATTGAACTGATACAGCGTTTCAGCCGGCGCGGAGGCGATCCGGGCCGACGACTCTTCAATAAGACTGGTGGCGACTGACATCTCTCGACCCCTCAATACGCTATGGATAGTGACCAAAACTGCACACCGGGCAGGTGCGCGTTCCGGTCGCGGGGCGCACATGCAGGTTTTCCTGTTCTGGAAACGCACCAGCGTGTCGAGGATTTACACCCTTGATCGAATGTCAGGCCGACAATGCCAGCGGCTTGTGCATCGGCAGGCTCAAAACGCCGTGATGCGTGAAGGCAGACGCCGCTTCGCGATACCCCAGGCGCCGGTAGAACGCCTCGCCGGTTCGCGTGCTGGCGAGCGTGACGCAAGGCCGGCCGCGAATCCTCAGCCAACCCTCGAGATCGCCCACCAGCGCGCGGCCCGCGCCCCGACGAAACCACTCCGGCTGCACATGACAAAACGTGATCTCGCCATTGGCGGCGGCCATGCCGACCCCGACCGGCTTATCGTGAAGAAGCGCGATATTCAGATAGAGATGCGGATCGGCGAGCCAGCCGCTGATGTGTTCCGCCGATTGTCGGCGAACCCAGCGGTCGACCAGTTGGGGATCGTTGCGATGATCGAGCGCGCAACCGACACGAATAGAGCGCTCGAGAATCCGGCTGATGATGCCGGCGTCGGCGGGTGTGGCGGGACAGATGTGGATGGGTGCTTCCATGGCGCTGTTTCCCTCAATCCATTGAGTCAAAGGCTGGGGCGACAATAACGTCGCGGCCGGCGGATGACTAATGGAGAGAGGTTACATTTGATGTGCCTGGCAACCTTTCAGACCGGTTGCAGCGGCATGGTCAGCTCGACCCGCAAACCATCCGGGCGGCTGTCGAAATGCAAGGTGCAGGCGCAGCGCTGAACGATGGCCTGGACAATCGCCAGCCCCAGTCCGCAGCCGGTGCTCTGGCCGTTGCGCCAGAAGCGCTGGGTCAAGTGTTGCAGATCGTCCGGGGCAATCCCCGGCCCATGATCGCGCACCACGAAACGCACACGATTGGCGATGGTTTCCAGGCTCAACTCCACCGCGCCGTCGGTCGGCGTGTGGCGCAGGGCGTTGTCCAACAGATTACGCAGAGCCGCGATCGACAGCACCGCCGGCATTTGCAGGGGCGCATCGGACAATCGCTCAGGCAGGTGCAGCTTGATGCGCTGGCGCTGGTCACTGGCCGAATCCTGAATCGCCAGTTTCGCCACCTGTTCGGCGCTGCACTGCACACCGTCGTCGAACGACAGACTGCCCTCGACCCGCGCCAGCAACAGCAATTGCTCAAGGGTCCGGTGCAGGCGGTCGGCGCCCTCCTCGGCCCGGGCCAGGGACTGATCGCGGGCACTGCCTTCGGTCATGCGCGCCACTTGCAGGTGGGTCTTGATCGCCGTCAGCGGGCTGCGCAGTTCATGGGCGGCATCGCCGGTCAGGCGACGTTCGCGTTCGATGGTCTTGCCGATGCGCTGGAACAACTGATTCTGGGTTTCGAGCAGCGGTTTCAATTCGCTGGGGAATGACTGCAACTGCAAAGGTTCGAGCGAATCCGCGTTGCGACGCATCAAGGCTTCACGCAAGCGATTGAGCGGCGCCAGGCCCTGACCGATCCCCAGCCACAACAGGCACAGGCAGCCGAGCAGCGCCACGCCCACCGGCACCGAGGCCGCCAGCAGGATCGACATGTTCAGGGCTTCGCGCTCGATGACCCGGTCGGCAGTGGTAATTCGCACATCGCCCCGAGCCAGGGTGAAGCTGCGCCAAGGCGCGCCATCGATCATCTGATCGTGAAAACCCATTTTCTGCGCTTCCAGCGCCTGTTCCGGATTGTTGTGGCTGCGGGCAAGAATTTCCCCGCGCAACGAGCTGACCTGACAGGCCATGCCGCCGGGAATGTTCAGTTGCTCGGCGCTGAAGTGAGTGCCTTCGCCTTTGCTCGGGATGGCCGGCAATTGTTCCAGCAATCCGGCGACCATCCGCGCCGACGCCACCAGGCGCTGGTCGAGGGAAAACATCATCTGGTTACGCAGGTCGCTGAGCATCCAGGCGGCCGCCAGTGCCCAGATCAGCGCGAACGCGGCGCCGAGGGTCAGGCTCAGACGCAGGCGCAGACTCATCACTTGTCAGTTTCTCCGCCATCGGCCGGGCCCAGGCGATAACCCAGACCGCGCACGGTTTCGACGATGCCCTTGCCAAGTTTGCTGCGCAGGTGATGGATGTGCACGTTGAGCGCGTTGCTCTCCAGCTCATCGTTGAAACCGTAGACGCTGTCCTTCAATTGCTCGGTGGACAGCACCCGGCCACGGTTGTGCAGCAAGGCTTGCAGCAGGGATTGTTCACGACGGGACAGGTCCACCGGACGGCCCGCCAGCGTGGTTTCACGGCTGCTCGGGTCGTAGGTCAGCGCACCGTGTTCGATCAGGTTGACACTGCGCCCGGCTACCCGGCGCAGCAGGGTTTGCAGACGCGCGAACAATTCGCGCAGATCGAAAGGCTTAAGCAGATAGTCGTCGGCACCGGACTGCAAACCGTCGACACGGTCGGTGACCGAATCCCGCGCGGTGAGGATCAGCACCGGAATTTCCAGCCCTTGCTGACGCAGTTGTTGCAGCAGTTTGAGGCCATCTTCGTCCGGCAGGCCGAGATCGAGCACCATCACGTCGAACTCGGCAACCTTGAGAATCGCCCGCGCCTTGGAGGCGGTGTTGACGTGCTCGACCGTCAGGCCTTGCGCCGTCAGCCCGGCGACGATCCCGCTGGCGATCAACTCATCGTCTTCGCAAACCAGTACGTGCATGGGAGCTCCATGAGAAAAAAAGCGATTCAAGCAGGAGAGGATTAAGCGGCAATTATGGACACTGCCCGCGCCAAGGAAAAGCATGATCCCGATGTATACGACTGCGGGCAGTGGTTTTCTCAATAGCGACTATTGCAATGACAACTAAAAAACCAACAGACAATAATTTATCAAGTTCAAAGCGACACAAATGGTAATCACAAAATCAGTGCGCAAAAGTTATTTATAGCGATAACCTTCAACTGCAGAACATACAAACACCACACTCACTACAAAACCAAACAACCATTATTTATTCCAAGGAACTATCAAATGTCCAAACTCAACAACTTTGTTGCTATTGACTGGCGCTCCGGCCCTGACCGGATTTACTTTTTCTTCAAAGATACTGAAACCTTTTCCTGCTACAACAATGGCGACGAAGAAGTACCCGGCGAATATCCAAAACCGATCAAGGGGCACTGGGAAGGGTTCGATGCCTATGCCAAGCACCTGCGGTTCGGCTTCACCCAGACCCAGGCGGGCGACAAGGATATTGTCTGGTTATTCTTTTACAATGGTGATCGCCCAATGGTTTGTGCCTATAACCAGGACACCGGAAAGGCTGATGCCTTTTACAATCTTTCCAACTCCCTGTGGACGCCGATCCTGCCCTACTTCGACAGAATCGTTGCCGGTACTTGGCTGGAAGCCATCGGATACAAAAATCTGTTTCGCTTCTTGTTGAATGACGGGACCCACTTGACGCTGGATACTGTAACGCGAAAAGTAAATCACCATCCAACAGCAGTACTGCCCGGACTTGAACTTTATAAAGATCGCCTTGTTACCGCGGCTCAGATTGATCCGACCTTTAGCGACAACCTCTGGTATATCTTCCTGACCAATGACCAGTTCGTGGTTTACAACATGCAGAAAGGCCGAGTCGAGGGTGGTGTGCACAACGTGAGCGGTACATTCGCCGGGCTGACACGGGGTCTCTGACTCCATCATTCGTTTGCAATACTGCAGCGTCTCGCAGGTTTGACGCATGGATATACCCGGTTAATCACCGGTTAATCGCCGCCGCCCATTGTGCCCCTCAATTGCACAGGGACAAGGCTCCTCCATGCGTCATTTTTTTCTATTGTTTGCACTGTTGATTTCGAGTCTGGCCCAGGCAGGGAATGATCCTTTTGCCTCAAAACCGGAGTTCCTGCCGGTCGACAAGGCATTCGTGCTGACCTCGGAACGTCTGGATTCCGGTGAGACCCAACTGTTCTGGCAAATTGCCGACGGTTATTACCTGTATCAGAAGCGTCTGAAGTTCGATGGGCTGGCGACACAAAACGTCCCGGCCCTGCCGGAGGGCGAGTCCCACAGCGACGAGTATTTCGGCGAACAGCCGGTTTATCGTCAGGGTCTGGAACTGAAGATTCCCGCAGCCGCCACGGGGCAGATAAAGGTCAGCTATCAGGGCTGCGCCGACGCCGGCCTTTGCTATCCGCCACAAACCCGAGTGATCGACCTCGGCGGCAAAGCCGCAGCAACGACAGATGAAGCGCCGGATCAGGCGCTGGCCAGCGGTCTGCAACAGCACTCGCTGGGCTGGAGTCTGCTGGTGTTCTTCGGCCTCGGTCTGCTGCTGGCGTTCGCGCCGTGTTCGTTGCCGATGTTGCCGATTCTGGCGGGCATGGTGGTGGGCAGCGGCGCCACGCCACGTCGCGGTTTCGCGCTGGCCGGCAGTTATGTGGTTTGCATGGCGCTGGTGTATGCGGCGATGGGCGTCATCGCCGCGCTGCTGGGGGCCAACCTGCAGGCGTGGTTGCAGAACCCTTGGTTGCTCGGGACTTTTGCGGCCGTATTTGTGGTTCTGGCGCTGCCGATGTTCGGCTTCTTCGAGCTGCAATTGCCGGTGGCCCTGCGGGATCGACTGGAACATGCCTCGCGCAGTCAGCGCGGTGGCAGTCTGGTTGGCGCGGGCGTACTGGGCGCGCTGTCCGGTTTACTGGTCGGCCCGTGCATGACCGCACCGCTGGCGGGCGCCCTGCTTTACATCGCGCAAAGTGGCAACGCGCTGCACGGCGGTCTGATTCTGTTTGCCCTCGGGATCGGCATCGGCGTACCGCTATTGTTGCTGGTAACCGTCGGCAATCGCTTCCTGCCCAAACCCGGCGCGTGGATGAACCTGCTCAAGGGCGTGTTCGGTTTCCTGTTCCTCGCCACCGCGCTGCTGATGCTGCGTCCGGTGCTGGATCCGTCGCTGTGGCTGGGTCTGTGCGGCGCGCTGCTGTTGATCGCCGCTTACAGTGCCTGGAAACAGTCAGAAGGCTTCGGTCGCGTGGCGCAGTTGTTCGGTGCCGGTTCGCTGTTGCTGGGTCTGTGGGGCAGTCTGCTGGTGGTCGGTGCGGCGGGTGGCAGTGACGATCCGTATCAGCCGTTGCAGGTGTACAGCGCCGGCCGTGTCGGATCTGCGGCGCCCAGCGGCCACGAAGCCTTCACGACGATCAAGGATCCCGCTGCCCTGCAACGCGAGCTCGACACCGCCAAAGCGCAGGGCCAGTGGGTGCTGCTCGATTACTACGCCGACTGGTGCACGTCGTGCAAAGTCATGGAGAAACAGGTGTTCGGCCAGGCGCGGGTGATGCAGGCCCTGAGCGATGTGCGCTTGCTCCGACTCGACGTCACCGCCGACAATGCCGCCAGCCGCGAACTGCTCGGCCGTTATAAAGTGCCGGGGCCACCGAGTTTCGTGTGGATCGGCGCCGACGGCGAAGAGCGCCGCAGCCAGCGCATCACCGGCGAGGTCGATGCCGATACTTTCCTGCAACGCTGGACCACCACCCGAGACGCCCGTTAATGCTGACCTTCACCCTCGGCACCTTTGCCATTGCACTCAATCACCTGCTGCTGATCAGCGCGCTGGCGCTGGCGACCTTCGTCGGCTGGCGGGTGGCCAAGCGCGGTGGCGATAACCCCGAGTCGGCGCTGTTCAGCCTGTTCCTGTTGGGCATGCTCGCGGCGCGCATCGCGTTTGTCGCCGTGTACTGGGGCCACTATCGCAACGATCCCTGGCAGATCATCGACCTGCGCGACGGCGGTTTTCTCGCCTGGCCGGGGGTGATCGTGCTGCTTCTCGCGGCACTGTATCGCGGCTGGCGCCGGCCGGGTTTGCGTCGGCCGCTGGGTTTTGGCGTGGTCAGCGGCGTGGCGTTTTGGGTTTTGGCGACCCTGTCGCTGAACATCTATGAACAAGGCACGCGCCTGCCGGACATCACCCTGCGCAACGCCGCCGGGGAAACCGTGAAACTCACCGACTATCAGGGCGGACCGCTGGTGATCAACCTGTGGGCCACCTGGTGCCCGCCGTGCCGCCGGGAAATGCCGGTGCTGGAGAACGCCCAGCAACAACGTCCGGACCTGACGTTCCTGTTCGTCAACCAGGCCGAAAGCATGCAAAGCGTTGCGACTTTTCTCGAAACCCAGGGCCTGAGCCTGAACAACGTGCTGTTCGACCGCAGCGGACGCCTCGGCCAGGCCGTGGGCTCCATGGCTCTGCCGACTACGCTGTTCTATAGCCCGGACGGTCGCCTGCTGGGCAGCCATCTGGGCGAGTTGTCGAACGCCAGCCTGGCCCGCGCCCTGGAAAACTTCGATACCCCGGCTTCCAGTCCGAACCCGGCCACCTCTTCTTCAAGGAAACTGCCATGCCCCGCCTCCGCCACCTGCTGACACTGACCATGAGCGCAGCCCTGCTGCACTTGCCGTCGGTCCAGGCCGCCGAAGAATTGCCTGAAGCGATCAAGAAGATCGAAGCCAAGGGCGCGAAAATCGTCGGCCAGTTCGACGCGCCGGACGGCTTGCGCGGTTACGCCGCGCAATACCAGAACCGCGGCATGGCGCTGTACCTGACGCCGGACGGCAAGCATGTGCTGCTGGGCAATCTGTACGACGCCGACGGCAATGACCTGAGCAGCGCGCCGCTGCAAAAACTGGTCTACGCGCCGATGGCCAAGGAAGTCTGGGCCAAGTTCGAAGCAAGCAACTGGATTCAGGACGGCAACAAGGATGCGCCGCGCACGGTGTACCTGTTCAGCGACCCGAACTGCCCGTACTGCAACATGTTCTGGGAACAGGCCCGTCCATGGGTCAAGGCCGGCAAGGTGCAGTTGCGGCACATCATGGTCGGCATCATCCGCGAAGACAGCCCGGCCAAATCCGCCGCCCTGCTCGCCGCCAAAGACCCGAGCAAAGCCCTGGAAGATCACGAGAAGGCCGGCAAGGCCAGCACCCTCAAGGCTTTGAAGGACATTCCGGTTACCGTGCAGACCAAACTCGCGGCGAACATGCAGTTGATGGAAGACCTGGACTTGCAGGCCACCCCGGCGATCTTCTACATGGACGACAAGGGCGAGCTGCAACAACAGCAAGGCGCGCCGACGCCGGACAAACTGGCGAAGATTCTCGGCCCGAAATAAAAAAACGCCCACGCAATGCGTGGGCGTTTTCGTTACTTCAGCTCTGCCAGAAACTTCAGCAGCGTGTCGGTCACGAACGACGGATTCTCCAGATTGGAGATATGCCCCGCCTCCGGCACCAGCACACACGGACAGCCAATCAGCTCAGCCATTTCCCGTGCTTCCGACGGCGGGCGTGGCTTGTCCTGATCGCCACAGACCACCAGCGTGGTGGCCGCATTCAGCTCGCCCAGACGCGGCAACAGATCGTCACGGCCAAAAGTGATGCGCCCCATCGGCACGATGCTCTCGCGCAGGCGTTCGGCGGAATAGCCGGCGAGTTTGGCGCGGAAATCCTGATACAGCGCCGACTCTCGATCAATGTCCGGGCGGAAAAAGATCGGCACCACGATATCCAGCAGTTGCTCGGAGATCCCGCCGCTTTCCTCGATCTGTTTGAACAGCGAGAAATAGTACTGGCGAGTCGGCTCCGGCTCGACGCCTACGTAAGTGTCCATCAGCACCAGACCGTTGAGCCGCTGCGGCGCCGACAACGCCAGACGCACGCCCCACATGCCGCCGACCGACAGCCCGACCAGTGTCACCCGATCGATGTCCAGATGATCGAGCAAGGCCAGTGCCTGACGGGCGATGTCGTCCAGCGAAGCGGTGCCTTCAGGCAAGCGACCGGATTCGCCGTGCCCCCACAGATCCAGTGCAATCACCCGATAGTGCGCCGATAGCGCTGCGATCTGCGGTGCCCACATGGCCTGATCCCACAGGTAGCTGCCAGCCAGCAACACCGCCGGGCCTGTGCCTTGATCAATGTAGTGAAGCGCCTGTCCGTCAACTTCGAAGAAAGCCATCGATCACCCCCGCGACAAAAAAGAGAACCGGCAGACTGGGCTGCCGGTTCGGGATCGTCAACTATACAAACGTACATCCATGTACCGGTTGATAAATGTTGAGTTCACTGACTCTGAAGACTACAAGCCTTCCAGCTCTGCCATCAGGTCATTGAGCCGATCAACCTTCTCCTCGGTAATGTCGCTGGCCGCCAGCCCTTCGATGTACCCGGCCAGTTCCTCCACCGTGCTGCATTCGAACATCGCCCGCAGCGGAACGTCCCGTTGCAGGGCTTTCTGCACCCGCGAGGCGATCTGCGTGGCGAGCAGCGAATGGCCGCCGAGTTCGAAGAAGTTGTCGCGTACCCCGACCTTCTCGACCTTCAGCACCTCGGCCCAGATATCGGCCAGGGTCTGTTCCAGCTCGCTGCGCGGCGCCAGGTAATCCTGGCTTTGCAACTGGCCGATCTCCAGCACCGGCAAAGCCTTGCGGTCCAGTTTGCCGTTGGCGTTGAGCGGCAACCGGTCGAGCCACAACCAGTGCAGCGGCACCATGTATTCCGGCAGTTCGGCGCGCAGGCGCTGCTTGATCCGCTCCAGCCGTTCGCTCTGATTCAGTGCGGAATCTGCGGCCACCAGGTAGCCCACCAGATGCTTGCCGTTGACGCCTTCCTGCACGCCGACCGCGCCATCGCGAACTTCCGGTTGCTCATGCAGACGCGCCTCGATTTCACCCAACTCGATCCGGTAACCGCGAATCTTCACCTGATGGTCGACCCGGCCAACGTATTCCAGCACACCGTCACTGCGACGGCGCGCCAGGTCACCGGTGCGATACAGCCGCTCGCCCGGCGCACCGAACGGATTCGGCACAAACACTGGCGCGGTGCGCAGCGGATCGCTGACATAACCGCGACCGACACCGGTGCCAGCGACGCACAACTCACCCACCGCACCCAACGGCACCAGATCCAGCGCGCCATCGAGCAGGTAGAGCAAGTTGTTGTCGGTCGGCGTACCGATCGGCAGGTAACTGCCGCGAGTCGAGGCCAGGTCGACGCGGAAGAACGCCACGTCGTCCGAGCACTCCGCCGGGCCATAGGCGTTGACCAGACCGATCTCTGGGTAACGCAGCAGCCATTGGTGCGCCAGTTCCGGTGGCATCGCTTCACCGGTCGGCAACATCCAGCGCAGACCGTCGAGGCTCAGGCGATCCGAAGCGAGCATGCCCTGAATCAGCGACGGCACGCTCTCCAGCACGGTGATGCCCTGCTGCTGCACATGCACCAGCAAGCCTTGCGGATCGTGGGCGATGGTGTTCGGCACGATGTCCACCCGCGCACCGAACAGCGGCGCGGCGAGGAACTGCCAGACCGAAATGTCGAAGCTTTGCGAAGCGGTCTGGGCGATCACATCGGCGTCGCTCAGGTTCAGGTACGGCACCTTGCTCAACTGGTTGTTGAGCATGCCGCGCTGCTCGACCATCACGCCTTTCGGCAACCCGGTGGAGCCCGAGGTGTAGATCACGTAGGCCAGATTGTCCGGGCCGCTGAAGATGCCCGGATTCGCCGACGACACCGTGCCGGCCTGAACCTCTTCCCACACCAGCAAGCGTGGACGGTTGGCGCAGCTGAATTCATCCAGCAAGGTCGTCGCCTGTTCACGGCAAGCCTCGGTGCACACCAAAACCGGCGTGCGGCTGAGCTCGATGATCCGTTGCAGACGCTGGCTCGGCAGGCCCGGATCCAGTGGCAGGTAACCGGCACCGGCCTTGAAGCTGCCGATGATCATGCCCAGCAGATCCAGATTGCGTTCGCCCAGCAGCGCCACCGGCTGATCCATCTGCACCCCGGCCGCGACCAGTGCATGGCCGAGACGGTTGGCGTTCTGGTTCAGCTCTGTGTAGCTCAACTGCTGGTCGAGGCAACTGGCGGCAATGCGTTGCGGATGTTGCGCGACCTGGGCTTCGAACAGCTCGACGTAGCTCTGTTCCAGCGGATAGTCCTGCCCACTCTGGTTGCAGCCGTGGAGCAGGAAGTCCTGTTCCTCATGGCCCAGCAGCGGCAGGTCCGCCATGTCGCCATGGAAGCCGTCGACCAGCGCCAGCAACAGACGCTTGAACTCGCCGAGCATGCGCTCGATGGTCGACTCGTCGAAGTAGCGCTGATCGTAAGACAGGTGCAGACCGAGGTCGTCGCCCGGATAGCAAACCGCCGTCAGCGGGAAGTTGGTGTGGGTACGGCCCGAGTCCGAGGTCGCGTTGAGGCTCTGCGCACGGTTCAGCACCGAGACTTCCACCGGGGCGTTTTCGAACACGAACAGGCTGTCGAACAGCGGCTGGCCTTTCGGCAGTTCGCTTTGTTCCTGAATGTTCACCAGCGGCAGGTATTCGTACTCGCGCAGTTGCATGTTGCTGTCGAGCAGACCGCTCAGCCACTGACGCACGCTGGCGCGCTGATCGTCCGCCGGGATCTGCACCCGCAGCGCGATGCTGTTGATGAACAGGCCGACGGTGCGCTGCATCTCCGGCATCTCCACCGGGCGCCCGGCCACGGTCACGCCGAACAGCACGTCGCGATCACCGCTCATGCGGCGCAGCACCAGTGCCCACGCCGCCTGGGCGAAGGTGTTGATGGTCAGTTGATGGGCCTGGGCTAGTTCGCGCAGACGAGCGCCGTCCTCGACATTCAGTCGGGTGTAGCGGTCACCGACGATCATGCCGCCGCTTTCGCCGGCGTGTTCACGCAGGAACGGACGGTCGCTCGGGATCGGCGTGGTGCGCTCGAACCCTTGCAGGTTCTGCTGCCACCACTGGCGCGCTTCGGCCAGGCTCTGGCGCTGCAGCCAGCCGATGTAATCGCGGTAGCGCGGCGGCACCGCCAATTGTGCTTCGCGACCTTCGCCGAGGGCGGTGTAGATCTCGAAGAAATCGTTCATCAGCAGCGAGCGGCACCAGGCATCGATGAGGATGTGGTGGTTGCTCATCATGAACCAGTAACGCGCCGCGCCGACCTTGATCAGGCGCAGATGAAACGGTGCCTGATTGAGCAGATCGAACCCGGCCTCGCGTTCGGTCTTGAGCAGCGCTTGCAGTTTCGGCTCCTGCTCGGCGTCGGCGATGGCGCTCCAGTCCAGGTACTCGATCGGCGTGCGCCCCGGCGTATGAATCACTTGCAGCATGTCTTCGCCGACGTTCCAGCAGAACGAGGCACGCAGCGCTTCGTGACGGGCGACCACCGCTTGCCACGCCCGGGCGAAACGCTCGGGGTCGAGTTCGCTGTTGATGCGGTAGCGATCCTGCATGTAATACAGACCGGTGCCCGGCTCGAGCAATGTGTGCAACAGCATGCCTTCCTGCATCGGCGTCAGCGGGTACACGTCCTCAATGTGCGCCGCCGGCACCGGCAGTGCGTCGAGCTGGGCCTGGGTCAGTTTTGCCAGCGGGAAGTCCGACGGCGTCAGGCCACCGGCCTCGTCCTGCAGGCAATGCTCGATCAGGCTCTGCAACTCGCCGACGTAGGCATCGGCCAGCTCGTTGATGGTCTGCGCGTCGTAGCGTTCGGCGCTGAAGGTCCAGCGCAGCAGCAGTTCCCCGCCATACACCTGACTGTCGACACTCAACTCGTTCGGCAACGGTGCGTGCGGATCGTGGGCGGCGCCGACCGATTCATCCAGCGGACGGAACAGCGCGTCGCTGCCGAAGCTCTGGTCGAACTGGCCGAGGTAGTTAAACGTGATCGGAGCATTCGGCAACGCCGCCATGCTCTGACGGCTGACGTCATCGGCCAGATAACGCAGCACGCCATAACCGAGGCCTTTGTGCGGCACGGCGCGCAGTTGCTCCTTGATCGCCTTGATCGAAGCGCCCTGCCCCGCGGCTTCTTCGATATTGTGCGGGGTCAGGCGCAGCGGATAGGCGCTGGTAAACCAGCCAACGGTGCGGGTCAGGTCGATCTCGTCGAACAGGGTTTCCCGGCCGTGGCCTTCCAGTTGAATCAGCGCTGACGGCTGACCGCTCCAGCGGCACAGCACGCGGGCCAGCGCGGTCAGCAACAGGTCGTTGACCTGAGTGCGATAGGCGCTCGGTGCCTGTTGCAGCAGTTGCCTGGTGCGCTCGGCATCCAGTCGCACGCTGACGGTTTGCGCGTAACGATTCTCGCGACCGCCCTCAGGACGTTCGCACGGCAAGTCGGCGCTCGGGCCAGCCAGTTGCGCTTGCCACCAGCTCAGTTCTTCACGCAGGGATTCGCTGCCGGCGTAAGCCTGCAAACGCGCCGCCCAGTCCTTGAAGGCGCTGGTTTTCGCCGGCAGTTTCACCGACTGATCGGCGTCGAGCTGGCGATACACGGTTTGCAGATCGTCGAGCAGAACCCGCCACGACACACCGTCGACCACCAAGTGATGGATCGCAACGAACAGCCGTTGCTGACCTTCCGGCCCATCGACCAGCACGGCGCGCAGTAGCGGACCCTGGGCAAGGTCGAGACTGCGCTGGGCGTCGGCGAACAGTGCAGCGCACTTGTCCATCGACGGCACGCGAACCTGCCACAGCACGGCGGCATCGGTGACCGGTTGATGGGTCGCTTGCCATGCGCCGTTGACCCCGGTGAAGCGCAGACGCAGGGCATCGTGCTGCTCGATCACCGCCAACAGCGCTTGCTCCAGACGGTGCTGTTCCAGCGCAACCGTCGGTTCCAGCAGAAGCGCCTGGTTCCAGTGCTGACGCTCGGGAATCTCGGTGTCGAAGAACCAGTGCTGGATCGGTGTCAGACGCGATTCACCCGTTACCAGACCTTGCTCAGCGGTCACGGTTTCACTGCGGCTGGCAACAGCGGCCAGAGTCTGCACGGTCTGATGCTGGAACAGGTCGCGCGGGCTGAAGTGAATGCCCTGCTGGCGCGCGCGGCTGACCACTTGAATCGACAGGATCGAGTCGCCGCCCAGTTCGAAGAAGTTGTCGTTCAGACCCACCTGCTCGACGTTGAGCACCTCGCACCAGATCTGCGCCAGGGTCTGCTCCAGCTCGTTGCTCGGCGCCACGTAATCCTGACGATTGAGCTCCGGATCCGGTGCCGGCAATGCGCGGCGATCGAGCTTGCCGTTGGCGGTCAGCGGCATGCTCGCCAGCAGAATCAGATGCGTCGGCACCATGTAGTCCGGCAGTTGCGTCTTCAGGTGCGCCTTCAGCGCGTCGCGCAGATCGGCCTGCTCGGCTTCGCTTCGCGAAGCCACCTCGGTCACGAGATAGCCGACCAGTTGCTTGCCGCTCGGCGCATCCAGCGCCAGCACCACCGCTTCGCGGATCGAATCGTGATCGAGCAGGCGGGTTTCGATCTCGCCCAGCTCGATGCGGAAACCACGGATCTTCACCTGATGGTCGATCCGCCCCAGGTATTCCACCAAGCCATCGGCGCGCTGGCGCACCAGGTCGCCGGTGCGGTACATGCGCCCGCCATCGACGGCAAACGGGTCAGCGACGAAACGTTCGGCAGTGATGCCCGCACGCTCGTGATACCCCACCGCCAGACCGGCGCCACCGACGAACAATTCACCGGTCGCGCCTTGCGGCACCAGCGCCAGATCAGCGTCGAGAATGTAGGCCACGCGATCACCGATCACGCTGCCGATCGGCACACTGCCGGCGCCCTCTTCCAGCACTTCCGGCGCAAGACTGGCCAGCGGCATGACCACGGTTTCGGTCGGGCCGTAGGCGTTGAAGAACAGGCTCGGTTTGAACGCCGCGCGAATTCGTTGCAGGTGTTCGCCGGTCAGCGCTTCGCCACCGGTGATGATCATCCGCACCGGCAAAACCTCGTTTTGCGTCGCGAGGAACTGCGCCAACTGACTGCCGTAGCTCGGGGTGAAACCGAGAATATTGATCCGATGTTCGCGGATCAGGCCGCAGATTTCTTCCGCGTCCCACTGGCCTTGCGCACGCAACACCACCTGCGCACCGCTGAGCAGCGGCACCAGCAGTCGCTCGGTGGCAGCGTCGAAGTTGATCGAATAGAAGTGCAGTTCGCAGTCGTCCGGACGCATGCCGAAACGCTCGATCACCGCCTGGCAATGCATGGCGATTTCACCGTGGGACACCACCACGCCTTTCGGCTTGCCGGTGGAACCCGAGGTGTAGATCAGGTACGCCTGATGCTGCGGCAGGCTGATAAATGGCAGCTCGGTAGCCGGGTAATCGGCCAGCGCGGCGCTGTCGTCTTCCAGGCACCAGCGCGCCACGTTCGACGGCAGTTCGCCGAGGGCCTTGAACATCGCGCGGTCGCTGAGCAGCAGGCCGACGCCGCTGTCTTCGATCATGTAATGCAGGCGGTCGAGCGGGTATTCCGGGTCCAGCGGCACATAGGCGCCGCCGGCCTTGAGGATCGCCAGCAGGCCGACGACCATTTCCAGCGAACGCTCCAGCGCCAGGCCGACCCGCACTTGCGGGCCGACACCGCGTTCACGCAGAGCCCAGGCCAGACGGTTGGCGCGGGCGTCGAGTTCGGCGTAGCTCAGGGTCTGCCCGGCAAAGGTCAGGGCCGGCGCATCTTTGCGCGCCAGCGCCTGCTCGGCGAACAGGTGATGAATGCACTGATCGAGACGACGCTCGCCCGGCTCGACACCTAGGCTGTCGAGCAATTGCTGCTGCTCAGGCGCATCAAGCAGCGGCAATTCGCTGAGACGTTGCTGCGGGTTGGCGATCAACGCTTCCAGCAGATTGCGCCAATGTCTGGCCATGCGCGCGATGGTCGGCTCGTCGAACAAATCAGTGCTGTAAGTCAGGCAGCAACCGAGGCGGTGGTCGAGGTCGGTGACTTCCAGGTTGAGGTCGAACTTGGTCGCCCGCGCATCGTTGGCCAGGTACTCGACGGTCATGCCGGCGAGCATGCGGCTCTGCTGGAATTCCCAGCGCTGCACGTTGCACATCACCTGGAACAACGGGTTGTAGGCGGCACTGCGCGGTGGTTGCAGCGCTTCAACCAGATGATCGAACGGCAGATCCTGATGGGATTGACCTTCGATCACGGTGTGGCGCACTTGCTCGAACAACTCGCCGACCGACATCTGGCCGTCGAGCTGGCAACGCAGCACCTGGGTGTTGAGGAACGCACCGATCAGGCCTTCGCTTTCCGGGCGGATACGGTTGGCCACCGGCGCGCCGATCCGCAGATCGGTCTGGCCGCTGTAGCGGTAAAGCAAGGTCGCAAGGGCGGCGGTCATGGTCATGAACAGGGTCAGACCGTTCTGCGCGTTGAACGCCCGAACCCGTGCGGCGAGATCATCGCTGAGGTCGAAACGGAACAGCTCACCCTGATGACTTTGCACCGGCGGACGCGGCCGGTCGCCCGGCAGTTCCAACAGCGGGTGTTCGCGGCCCAGTTGCGCGGTCCAGTAGTCGAGCTGACGCTGCCGCTCGCCGGACTCCAGCCAGTGGCGCTGCCACACGCTGAAGTCGAGATACTGCACCGGCAGCGGTTGCAGCGGCGATTCGCGGTCATCGACGAACGCTTCGTACAGTGCGCTGAGCTCACGGGCGAAGATGTCCATCGCCCAGCCTTCGGTGACGATGTGGTGCAGGGTCAGAACGAAGTAATGCTCCTGCTCGGCGGTCTTGACCAGACAGGCGCGCAGCAGCGGGCCGGTTTCCAGATCGAACGGCAGGTGCGCTTCATCGTCGGCCAGTTGCTGAACTTTCTGCTCGCGCACATCGGCGGCGAGTTTCGAGAAATCCTTCCAGTCCATGCGCACGCCGGTTTCGTCATGCACCTGCTGACGGGCCACGCCGTCGATGCTCGGGAACGTGGTGCGCAGGGTTTCGTGACGCAGGATCAGCGCTTGCAGCGCGGCCTCGAAACGCCCGACATCCAGCACGCCACGCAGGCGCGCCATGCCGCCGACGTTGTACGCCGGGCTGTCCGGTTCCATCTGCCAGAGGAACCACATGCGCTGCTGGGAATAGGACAGCGGCACCGGTTTGCTGCGATCAACCTTGTCGATCGGCGGCTGTTTGTTGGTGCGGCCGCTGGCCTGGATCTGGCGGATCTGCTCGGCGAAATCACCCAGTTCGCTGTGCTCGAACAAGGCACGCAGCGGCAGCTCGACGTCGCAGGCCTGGCGGGTGCGGGAGATGATTTGCGTGGCCAGCAGCGAGTGACCGCCGAGGGCGAAGAAGTCGTCGCGCAGGCCGATCTGTTTCAGGCCCAGCACTTCGCGCCAGATCGCAGCGATCTGCTGTTCCAGCTCGGTGACCGGCTCGACGTGTTCGCGCACCTGCCATTGCGGCTCGGGCAAGGCGCGGCGGTCGAGTTTGCCGCTCGGGCTCAGGGGCATTGCGTCCAGGCGCATCAGTTGCGCCGGGACCATGTATTCCGGCAGCTCGGCAGCCAGTGCGGTTTTCAGGCGAGCGATTTGCCCATCCTGATTTTCACTGGTGTCGGTGGCGGTGAAGTAGCCGATCAGTTGCGGGCCGGCGACGGTTTCACGCACCAGCACGGCGGCCTGCGCCACGCCGTCCTGAGCCAGCAGACGCGCTTCGATTTCTTCCGGTTCGACGCGGAAGCCACGCAGTTTGACCTGCTGATCGAGACGGCCGAGGTATTCGATCACGCCATCATTTGTCCAGCGTGCGCGGTCACCGGTGCGGTACAGACGCGCGCCCTGCTCGCCCAGCGGATCGACCACGAAACGTTCGGCGGTCAGCGCCGGACGGCCGAGGTAACCACGGGCCAGGCCGATGCCGCTGATGCACAGTTCACCCGGCACACCCGCCGGCACTGGATTGAGATCGCTGTCGAGTACCCGGCAGACCACGTTGCCCAGCGGGCGGCCAATCGGCGAACGCTCGCCATCCGCCACGGTGCAATGCCAGTGAGTGACGTTGATCGCGGTTTCGGTCGGGCCATAACGGTTGTGCAGTTGCACCGCCGGCAGTTGCGCCAGCACGCGGTTGCGCAGCTCTGCCGGCAGCGCTTCACCGCCGGAGAACACGCGGCGCAGGCTGGTGCATTCGGCACTCAACGGTTCGTCGATGAACAGCGAAAGCAGCGGCGGCACGAAGTGCAGCGTGGTCACGCCGTATTGCTGAACCAGTTGCGCGATGCGATGCGGATCGCGGTGTTCACCGGGGCCGGCGATCAGCAGGCGCGCGCCAGTGATCAGCGGCCAGAAGCACTCCCACACCGACACGTCGAAACTGATCGGCGCCTTTTGCATCAGCACGTCGGTGTCGTTCAGGCGATAAGTGTTTTGCATCCACTGCAGACGTTCGGCCAACGCCGCGTGAGTGTTGCCCACGCCTTTCGGCTGGCCGGTGGAGCCGGAGGTGTAAATCACGTAGGCGAGGTTGTCGCCGTGCAGGTGCAGACCCGGTGCCTGGCTCGGCCAGTTTTCCAGGTGCAGGGTGTCCATGGCGATCACGCTGACACCTTCGCTGGCCGGCAAGCGGTCGAGCAATGACGTCTGGGTCAGCAGCAGTTCGACGCCGCTGTCGCTGAGCATGTAGGCCAGACGATCGGCCGGGTAATCCGGGTCCAGCGGCACGTAGGCGCCACCGGCTTTGATGATCGCCAGCAGGCCGATCAGCAGTTGCGGCGAACGCTCGGCGGCGATGGCCACGCACACGTCCGGGCCGACGCCTTTGTCGCGCAGGTAGTGGGCGAGTCGGTTGGCCTGGGCGTGCAGTTCGGCGAAATCGAGGCTGCCGCCGTCCCATATCAGGGCGGTGCGATCAGGGGTTTGCCGGGCTTGTTCGTTGAGCAGTTCCGGCAGCCATTGTTGCGCCGGGGTGCACGGGGCGATGCTCCATTCGCTTTGCTGAGTATGTTCGGCGGCGGTCAGCAATTGCAGATCGCCGATAGTTTGTTCCGGACGTTCGCAAACTGCTCGCAGCAGGTTGCTGAAATGCTCGGCGAGGCGCTCGATAGTCGCGGCGTCGAACAACTCATCGGCGTAGTCGAAGGACAGCGTCAGGCGACCGTTGCGGTCTTCTTCACTGTGCAGTTGCAGATCGAACTTGGCCTCACGGCTGTGCCACGGCAGTTCTTCGGCCAGCAGGCCCGGCAGACGTTTTAGCGCACTCAGGTCGCGCTGCTGGTGGTTGAACATGACCTGAAACAGGCCCTGCTCGCGCGCCTGTGGGAAGGCTTCCAGCAGTTGTTCGAATGGCAGATCCTGATTCGTCTGGGCGCCGAGTGCAGCTTGTCGGGTTTGCGCCAGCAATTCGGTGAACGGCAGACGCGAATCGACGTCGGCGCGCAGCACCTGGGTGTTGATGAAGAAGCCGATCAGGCCCTGGGTTTCCAGGCGCGGACGGTTGGCGTTGGGTACGCCGATGCGGATGTCGCGCTGGCCGCTGTAACGATGCAGCAGGCTCTGGAACGCCGAGAGCAGCAGCATGAACGGCGTGGATTGATAAGCCTGTGCCGTCTGGCGGATCGCGTCGCTAAGGCTGATCCCCAGACGAACGCTGTGGCGTGCGGCGCTGTGAATTTGTTTGGCAGAACGCGGATGGTCAGTCGCCAGTTCCAGGGTCGGATGCTCGTCGCCCAACTGCGCCTTCCAGTACGCCAGTTGCCGTTCGCCCTCGCCTTGCGCCAGCCATTGGCGCTGCCAGCTGCCGTAGTCGGCGTATTGGGTTGGCAGCGGCGCGAGTTCGGCGCGCTGGCCTTGGGAAGCGCCGGCGTACAGGCGCGAGAACTCGTCGATCAACACGTTCAGCGACCAGCCGTCGGCGATGATGTGGTGCAGGGTCACCAGCAGTTGGTGATCTTCGTCGTCAAGGCGAACCAGCGTGACCCACAGTAGCGGACCTTTCTCCAGATCGAACTGGGTGCGGGCTTCGTCTTCGCGGATCCGTTGTGCGCGGGCTTCACGTTCGCTGGCCGGCAGGTCGCTGATGTCGATCAGTTGCAGATTGAATTCGCCCGCCGCTTCGACCTGTTGCAGGGCCACGCCATCGCGCTCGAAGAAGCGCGTACGCAGGGATTCGTGGCGTTCGATCAGATGCTGGAAACTGATGCGCAGAGCGTCCTCGTCCAGTTCGCCACGCAAGCGCAGGGCGCCGGGAATGTTGTAGGCGCTGCTCTGCGGGTTGAGCTGCCAGGTGATCCACAGTCGGTTTTGCGCCAGCGATTGCGGCAGCGCTTCGTTGCGCGACAGTGCGGTGATTTCGCCTTGGGCGCTGCCGCCGTCCTGCTGCTGTTGCGCCACGGCGGCGGCGAATGCGGACAGGGTCGGGGCTTCGAACAGCAGGCGCAGGTTCAGCTCCAGGCTCAGCTCTTCGCGAACCTTGGCAATCACTTGGGCGGCGGCGATCGAGTTGCCGCCGAGCAGGAAGAAGTGATCGTCGGCGTTGACCTGTTTGACGTTGAGTTGCTCGGCCCAGATCTTGCCGATCAGGGCTTCCAGTTCGGAGGCGGACGCGGTCGACTCATGAGCGGTTTCAGCGGTGGCCGACGGGAACACCGCGTAGCTGTCGAGGCTGCCGTCGGCCAGACGATTGCGGCAGGCCGAACGCTGCAACTTGCCGCTGGAAGTTTTCGGCAACGCGCCCGGATTGAGCAGCACCACCACGCTCGGTGCTTCCTGATACGCCTCGGCCACGGCCTGACGGATGGCTTTGATCAGTGCTTCAGGCGGGAGGATTTTCTGCACGCTGCGGCTGATTTCCGCCGCAATGCCGATGCCTTCTTCGCCATTCTGATTGACCGCGAACGCGGCGACGCGACCCTTGCGCACCACCTCGACTTCGTTCTCTACCGTTTTCTCGAGATCCTGCGGGTAGAGGTTGTGGCCGCGCACGATCAGCATGTCTTTCAGGCGGCCGGTGATGAACAGTTCACCTTCGCGGATGAAACCCAGGTCTCCGGTGCGCAGCCAGGTCTGGCCGGCGTGCTGGACGAAAGTCTTGGCGCTGGCCTCGGCGTTGCGCCAGTAGCCGAGGGCAATGCTCGGGCCGGCGGCCCAGACTTCACCGACGGCATTGTCGGCCAGCTCTTCAAGGGTGTTCGGTTCGACGATCAGCACCGCATGATCGGGCTGACTGATGCCGCAGCTCATGATCGGGCTGCCCTCGCCCGGCTCGGCGCGGTTTTGTGCCAAGGCTTGATCGTCGACGCGCAACGCCGGAATCCCTGTGCCCCGCGGTGTGCCGGCGACGAACAGGGTCGCTTCCGCCAGACCGTAGGACGCCATGAAGCTGTTTTCGCTGAAACCACACGCAGTGAACTTCTCGGCGAAACGCTCAAGGGTGTCGAGACGGATCGGTTCGGAGCCGGAATAGGCCACACGCCAGCGGCTCAGGTCGAGACGTTCCAGCGCCGATTCGCTGACCCGCTCGCTGCACAGTCGGTAGGCGAAGTCAGGCCCACCGCTGATGGTGCCGCCGTACTGGCTGATCGCTTCAAGCCAGCGCAACGGCCGGCCGAGGAAGTACGCCGGCGACATCAGGATGCACGGCACACCGCTGAAGATCGGTTGCAGCAGACCGCCGATCAGGCCCATGTCGTGATACAGCGGCAGCCAGCTGACGATCACGTCGTCCGGGTTCACGTCGATGCCGAAGCCGTGGCGGATCAGCAGTTCGTTGGCCACCAGGTTGCCGTGGCTGACCTGCACCCCCTTGGGCAGCGCGGTGGAACCGGAGGTGTATTGCAGGAAAGCGATGTGGTCTTGCGGCAAGGTCGGTTCGACCCAGCGCTCGGCCAGCGCAGCGTCGAGGGTGTCGACGCACAGCAGCGGCGGCGCGCCTTCGATTTGCTGCAGGGCGTCGCGCAGGTCGGCGCTGGTCAGCAGCAGACGCGGCTCGGCGTCGGCAATGATCGACAGCAGGCGCTCCTGATGATGACGCTTGGCCGATTCCGGCGGATAAGCCGGCACCGCGATCACGCCCGCGTACAGGCAACCGAAGAACGCCGCGACGTAATCCGGGCCGCTCGGGAACAGTAATACCGCGCGATCACCGAATCCGGCCTCGGCCTGCAACGCCGCGGCGATGGTGCGCGCACGCTGATCGAGTTCGCGATAACTGAGCACCACAGCCTGCGCCTCGGTTTCAGCGAGAAAGCGCAAGGCCAGCCGATCCGGCGTCATGGCCGCGCGGCGCTGGAGGGCTTGAACCAGGGTGCTGGGGAGTTCGAACGCGTCGGTCATGAGGTTTCCTGCCTGAATTCGGCTTGCTGGTGGAATCGGGTTGGCTGCGGCATGCCCGTGCAAGGCATGCGGGACACGGTCTTTGCCGACCGTGCAAGGCATTGGAATGCGGTAGGTCCGGGGCTGCGTACCCGGATCCATTCACCAATGAGAACGGATGACGTCTTGAAATAATTAGTCGGCAGGCTGGATCGCCAACGGGGCTGGGCGCTTGGGCGAGTGCGGCGGCGTGTCGCAGTTCTCAGATCGCACTGTTATGGATCATTAGTTCTCTTTCTCAATTGACAATCATTATCATTCAACATAATTTGTCGCTCGATGTGTAGGACGGCCCCGTCCCCCAGGCGTCCCACTAACCTATTGGCAGCAAGGTGATTTCCATGACGGAACAAGTATCCACAAGCAGGTGCGATTCACCGCTACTTCAGGCATTCGTCGACAATCGACTGATTCTGGTCAAGATTGCAGCCCGCATTACCGGCTGCCGGTCACGCGCCGAAGATGTGGTCCAGGATGCGTTCTTCCGACTGCAGTCGGCGCCGCCGATCACGTCGTCGATCAAGGCCCAGCTGAGTTATCTGTTCCAGATCGTGCGCAACCTGGCGATCGATCACTACCGCAAACAGGCGCTGGAGCAGAAGTACGCCGGCCCCGAGGAGGAAGGGTTGAACGTGGTCATTCAGGGCGCTTCGCCGGAAACCTCGCACATCAACTTCTCGACCCTTGAACACATCGCCGACGCGTTGACCGAGCTGCCGGTCCGCACCCGCTATGCGTTCGAGATGTACCGTCTGCACGGCGTGCCGCAGAAGGACATTGCCAAGGAACTCGGCGTTTCGCCAACGCTGGTCAACTTCATGATTCGCGATGCGCTGGTGCACTGCCGCAAGGTATCCGGCAGCCGCGCCGATGCGGTGTCCGCGAACCGTCGCTGACCTGAAACAGAGCCAAAAAAAAGATCGCAGCCTTCGTTGAAGGGCTGCGATCTTTTTTGTTTTCAGCGAAATATCACACCAGCGTGCACCGGTCGAAGAACCGCTCGCGCCCGAGAATCATCAGCGCCGCGCGCTTGTGCGGGAAATCGAATTCTTTCTCGCAGTGGAAGCACTGGTTGTGCATGTGGCCGATCATCTTCGCATTGTCGGCACGCGGTTCGGCAACGACGCGCTGCGTGCGCGGATCATCCAGAAACAGGTAGTGCACCAGCGCCGACAGCCAACTCGCCACCTTGTGCGGACCGCGATGATCTTCTTCTCCGACCAGCATGTGAATGCCGCGATCGTAATTGTCGGCATCGTAGAACGGCGCGATACGATCTTCCTTGGCCCAATAGGCTTCGAAATAGGCAAACGGCTGATCATCGAAACAACCGATCAGGGTCAGCGTGTGCGGATCGGCGTCGAGTTTGCTCAGGTACTCGCGGTGCTGTTCGAGGCTGCCCTCTTCCTGCCAGAAACTGGCGACTCGAGGGCTGTTCTGCCAGCGATTGAAACGCGCCAGATCCTGCTCGATCTCCACCGTTCGCAGGGAAATCCAGGCACCGAGACGCGCATCGAAACGCCGATAGACTTCCCCACGCGGTTTCACCGGGCGCAGCGGATGACGCTTGCCGTTGCTGATGACCATCTGCTGCGGATAGCTGCAGGTCAGCGATGTGCCGAGCCACGGTTGCGGCAGTTGCCAGAACAGCGTGCGCTCGCAGCGGTATTCACCCGCCACTTCAGTGCCCACCAGCAAACCGCTGAGCAAGGCTTCGGTCGGCGCCTGATCGAGTTGCCAGATCAATTGCTGACGCGCCGGATCCCGGGCAAACAGCCAATAACAGGCCGCCCACAGCGCCTGGCCCGGCGGCAGTGCATAGCGCTCATCGATCTGGATCGGCCCCTGGCCTTCACGATCAAGACGCAGGCGAATCAGCGGTTGCCCGTCCAGGCTCAGGCTCAGACGGCTTTCGGTGGCATCGGCTACCAGTTGGCTGCCCGAAGGCAGGGCCAGGGCAGTCAGGTCATTCAGATTGGACATGGGTCGGGCTCACGATAATCGTCGACAGTTCAACGATGGGACGTGAGCCGGGGCGGGAAATTTAAGCCGTTCGGCAAAAACCGCCGGTCATTGATGCGGTACCGGCACCACCGCAATCTTGTACGGATCGAAGATCTTCAGCATCTGCCCGTTGTCGCGCAGGCCCTGCAGCAGCTTGCCGAACGCTTCACCGGTGATCGGCGCCTTCGGACTGAGAATCGCGTAGTGGTGGTAGATCTGGTCGATGCGCTGGGACACCAGCAACTCGTCGCGCACTTTTTCGTTGCGCAGCAGGTAATCGAACAGGTACGAGCGAGTCACCAACGCAATGTCCGCGCGCCCGCGCAAGACCATCAGCAGGTTGCTGTCGTGGGAATAGGTCAGCGTGGCGTTGTAGGTTTCGGCGAGGTACTTGGGATCGGCGTTGAAGTTGGCGAATTCGTAGTGATAGCCGCTGTACAGCGCCAGCCTTTTGCCCTTGAGATCCGCGAAGTAGTTCTGTTGGCGACCGGGCTTGTTCTGCGCGACGAAAATCTCTGCGTCCTCAAGCCCCATGTCGACGGTGATGTGGGGAATGTCTTTCCAGCCCCACTCAGGGTTTTCGAAGATCGCCATGTCAGTGCGGCTGTCCTTGAAATCGCCGAACCGGCGAGGAATCGAGGTGGGCACCAGTTCGAAGCGATAGTCGCTCTGAGCGCTGTTCAAAGCCGCGACCAACTCGGGCAGCAGGCCGGTGTCGGCGCCATTTTCCGGGCGAATGGTGTAGGGCGGAAAATGCGCCGCGCCCACCCGAACCACTTGCGCCGCCGAAGCAGGCAATACCCATAATGCAGCCAGCGCTGCGAGCATCAGCCCGGCGGCCGTCCGAATTGGCGAAGACTTCAAAACACCCCACTCCCCGAAAAAGTATCGATCATTGCATTCAAGCTAGGCGGTTTCGCCCAGTTAGCCAGTTTCCCGACCTGATAGAAAGCGCCTAGCGCTCTTCGAGCACCAGAATCAGCGCTTCTTCGGCCAGTTGATCCAGGCTCAGACTGCCGCCGGCA
Source organism: Pseudomonas sp. R45(2017) (assembly GCF_002112305.1). Taxonomy (NCBI): domain Bacteria; kingdom Pseudomonadati; phylum Pseudomonadota; class Gammaproteobacteria; order Pseudomonadales; family Pseudomonadaceae; genus Pseudomonas; species Pseudomonas sp. R45(2017). The sequence goes on from NZ_NEHH01000001.1 coordinate 52,407, forward strand.
CGGAACCAGGTGGTGGTCCAGGACAACGCGCCCGTGAGAAAACGTCGGGTAATGAACACGTCGCCACGGATGAACCCCGCCTCCTTGGCCTCGCCCAGCACTTGCAGCCAGAGGTCTTCGTAGATGTCGCGCAGCGCCAGCACTTTGGCCTGGCCGTCTTCGGACAGCGAGCGCCATTCATACACCAGCACCGCCATCGCCTCGCCGCTGCCGCCCATGATCGACTGCAATTCGCAGCGGATCAGCGCCAGCACCCGCTCGCGCACATCGGCGGCATCGGCAAGGGCCGCACGCATCAGCGCGGTGTTGTAGCGGATGGTTTCTTCCATCACCGCCCGCAGGATTTCATCCTTGCTCTTGAAGTGATGAAAGATGCTGCCCGACTGAATCCCCACGGCACCGGCCAGATCGCGAACCGTGGTGCGCTCGTAGCCTTTGTTGCGGAACAGGTGGGCCGCCACTTGCAGCAGTTTGCCGCGAGCGCTGTCCGGATCGGTCAACTGGCCGGCATCGACCAGTTCACGCATGACCCTCAGGGCTTTTTGCTCGTCCACCCGTTCTCTCCTACAGTCGATCAGTCAAATGCGCCGTACGCCGCAGAAACGGCGGGGTTGCGCGGGCAATTTAAGCCGCCGGCGGTGACCAAGCAAGCGCTTGGGCAGAAGATAATTCCAGGCGTTTACAAACCAAGCGCTTGCTTGGTAGTCTCGATGCACTTCTGTCACAGGTTGCTGAGTCGGAGATCAAAATGCCCACCACGGTTCGCATCGGATGCGCCAGCGCATTCTGGGGAGACACCTCGACCGCCGCCGCGCAGCTTGTGGCCGCAGGACAGCTGGATTATCTGGTCTTCGACTACCTCGCCGAAATCACCATGTCGATCATGGCCGGCGCACGCATGAAGGATCCGCAGGCCGGGTTCGCCGGCGATTTCATCGAAGTCCTCGCGCCTCTGTTGCCGCAACTGGCCGAACAGAACATTCGCGTCATCAGCAATGCCGGCGGGGTCAATCCCAAGGCCTGCGCCGCCGCGCTGCAAGCGGCCTGCGACAAGGCTGGCGTGGCGCTGAAGATCGCCGTGCTGTCGGGCGATGACCTGCAACCCCAGTTCAAACAACTGGCCACCCAAGGCATCACGGAAATGTTCAGCGGCGCCCCGCTGCCGCCGATGTGCGTGTCGACCAACGCCTACCTCGGCGCGCCGGGCATCGTCGAAGCCCTGCGCCTTGGCGCCGACATCGTGATCACCGGCCGGGTGGTCGACAGCGCAGTGGTCAGTGCCGCGCTGGTGCACGAATTCAGCTGGTCGTGGCACGACTACGACAAACTCGCGCAAGGCGCCTTGGCCGGGCACATCATCGAATGCGGCGCGCAGTGCACCGGCGGCAACTTCACCGACTGGCGCGACGTGCCGGACTACGAACACATCGGTTTCCCGATCGTCGAAGTCAGCGCCGACGGCCAGTTCATCGTCAGCAAACCCGAAGGCTCCGGCGGACTGGTTACGCCACTGACCGTCGGCGAGCAGATGCTCTACGAAATCGGTGATCCGCAGGCCTATCTGTTGCCCGATGTGGTCTGCGATTTCAGCCAGGTCAAACTCCAGCAACAAGGCAAAAACGCGGTCCGGGTCCACGGCGCCAAAGGCTTGCCGCCCAGCGACCAATACAAGGTCAGCGCAACGTATCCGGACGGTTTCCGTTGCACCGCCAGTTGCCTGATCGCCGGCATCGATGCCGTGGAGAAAGCCCGGCGCGTCAGCCAGGCGATTCTCGACAAAACCTCGGAGATGCTCGACCAGAAAGGTCTCGGGCTCTACACCGAAACCCACGTCGAACTGCTCGGCAGCGAAGCCACCTACGGCCCTCACGGCCAGCGCCGGGACAGCCGCGAAGTGGTGATCAAACTCGCCGTACGCCACCCGAACAAACAAGCGTTGATCCTGTTCTCCCGGGAGATCGCCCAGGCCGCCACCGGCATGGCGCCAGGGCTGACCGGGATCGTTGGCGGACGGCCGACGGTATATCCGTTGATCCGGCTGTTCTCGTTCCTGATCGACAAAAGCGCCTGCACATTGCAGATCGACATCGCCGGCGAATCTCACCCGTTCACCCTGCCCGCCCCTGCAACACTCGACAGTCAGGATCTGCCCCTGCCCCACGAAACGCCCAAACCCCAGGGCCGCGCCGACGCGAGCGTGCCATTGGTGAAACTGGCCGTGGCGCGCTCCGGCGACAAGGGCAATCACAGCAACATCGGCGTCCTGCCGCGCCGTCCCGAATACCTGCCGTGGATCGCCGAAGCGCTGACCCCGGCCGTGATTGTCGACTGGATGAGCCATGTCCTCGACCCGATTCACGGCCGGGTCGAGCGCTGGTATCTGCCGGGCACCCACAGCCTCAACTTCCTGCTGGAAAACGCCCTTGGTGGCGGCGGCGTGGCGAGCCTGCGCATCGACCCGCAAGGCAAGGCCTTCGCCCAGCAATTGCTGGAAATCCAGATCCCGGTGCCGCAGAGCATCGCCGAACAGTTCGACTAGAGGATTGGCACCATGGCGTTCGAATCGATTTTCCGGGCTGATCTGTTCAGCGGCCAGACCGTCATCGTCACCGGGGGCGGCAGTGGCATCGGGCGTTGCACCGCCCATGAACTGGCGGCGCTCGGGGCCAACGTGGTGCTGGTCGGGCGCAAGCCGGAAAAGCTGCAAAGCGTCGCCGCCGAAATTGCCGAGGACGGCGGTCGGGCGAGCTGGAGGGCCTGCGATATCCGTGACGAAGAGGCGGTGAAGGCGCTGGTCAGCGAACTGATCCGCGAACACGGGCCGATCCACGGGCTGGTCAACAATGCCGGCGGCCAGTACCCGTCGCCCCTGGCCTCGATCAATCAGAAAGGTTTCGAAACCGTACTGCGGACCAATCTGGTCGGCGGCTTCCTGATGGCCCGGGAAGTGTTCAATCAATCGATGAGCAAACACGGCGGCAACATCGTCAACATGCTCGCCGACATGTGGGGCGGCATGCCCGGCATGGGCCACTCCGGCGCTGCGCGTTCGGGCATGGACAACTTCACCAAAACGGCGGCGTTCGAATGGGGTTATGCCGGCGTTCGGGTGAATGCGGTGGCGCCGGGCTGGATCGCGTCCAGCGGCATGGACACTTACGAAGGCGCGTTCAAGGCCGTGATCCCGACCTTGCGCGAACACGTGCCGCTCAAGCGCATCGGCACCGAATCGGAGGTCAGCGCAGCGATCGTGTTTCTGCTCAGCCCGGCTGCCGCGTTCATCAGCGGCAGCACCTTGCGCATAGACGGCGCGGCCAGCCTGGGCAGTCGCGCCTGGCCGCTGCACAAGGCGACCCACAGCGAATCCTTCAACGGTTTTCACCGGGCCTATATGCCGGACGTTTTGAAGGACAAGGAGTAAGCCATGCCGCAGATCCAGTCCCAACTCGACCCGCACAGCGAAGCCTTCGCCCGCAACCGCGCAGCCATGCTCGCCGCCATCGAGCAAGTCCAGCAGCTCGAACAGAACCTGCTGAACAAGGCGGCCGAGGCTAAGCCGAAATTCGACAAACGTGGACAACTGTTGCCCCGTGAACGTCTGAATCTGTTGCTCGACCCCGGCGCGCCGTTCCTCGAACTGGCGAGCCTGGCCGGCTACAAACTCCACGACGACAAGGACGGCAGCTCGGCCGGTGGCGGCTTGATCGCCGGCATCGGTTACGTGTCCGGCGTGCGCGCCTTGATCGTGGCGAACAACAGCGCGATCAAGGGCGGGACGATTTCCCCGTCGGGTCTGAAAAAATCCCTGCGCCTGCAACAGATCGCCCAGGAAAACAAACTGCCGGTCATCACCCTCGCCGAAAGCGGCGGCGCCAACCTCAATTACGCGGCGGAGATTTTCGTCGAAGGCGCACGCAGCTTTGCCAATCAGGCGCGGATGTCGGCCATGGGGCTGCCGCAGATCACCGTGGTGCACGGTTCGGCCACCGCCGGTGGCGCGTATCAGCCGGGGCTGTCGGATTACGTGGTGGTGGTGCGCGGCAAGGCCAAGCTGTTTCTTGCCGGCCCGCCGTTGCTTAAAGCAGCGACCGGTGAAGTCGCCACCGACGAAGAACTGGGCGGCGCCGAGATGCACGCGCAAGTCGCCGGCACCGCAGAATACCTGGCCGAAAACGATGCCGACGGCGTGCGTCAGGTGCGGGAAATCGTCAGCCTGCTGAACTGGAACGAGCAAATACCGTGGCTGCCCGAGCCGCAATTCAAAGAGCCGCTGTACCCCATCGACGAACTGCTCGGCCTGATCCCGGACGACCCGAAAAAGCCCTACGACGTGCGCGAAATCATCGCTCGGATCGCCGACGAATCGCGCTTCCTGGAGTTCAAGGGCGAGTTCGATCAGCAGACCGTTTGCGGGCACCTGAAAATCCAGGGGCGCGCCTGCGGTTTCATCGGCAACAACGGCCCGATCACGCCCAACGGCGCGAGCAAAGCGGCGCAATTCATTCAACTCTGCGATCAGAGCCAGACACCGCTGCTGTTTTTCCACAACACCACCGGGTTCATGGTCGGCACCGAATCGGAACAGCACGGCGTGATCAAGCACGGCTCGAAACTGATCCAGGCCGTGGCCAATACGCGGGTGCCGAAACTGACGATTGTGGTCGGCGGCTCCTATGGCGCGGGCAACTATGCGATGTGCGGGCGCGGGCTCGATCCGCGCTTCATCTTCGCCTGGCCCAACAGCCGCACCGCCGTGATGGGTGGCGCCCAGGCAGGCAAGGTGTTGCGCATCGTCACCGAAGCCAAACAGCTCAAGGACGGCCTGGTGCCCGACCCGAAAATGCTCGACACGCTGGAGCAGGTCACCGCGCAGAAACTCGACAGCCAGTCCACCGCGCTCTACGGCAGCGCCAACCTGTGGGACGACGGGCTGATCGATCCGCGCGACACCCGCACCCTGCTCGGTTACCTGCTGGACATCTGCCACGAAGCCGACATCCGCACGTTGCAACCCAACAGCTTCGGCGTCAGCCGGTTCTGATCGCCACGGATTAAAGGAGAACAATAAAAATGATCTTCACCCCGGAACACGAAGCACTGCGCCGTACCGTCCGCCAGTTCGTCGAGCACGAGATCAACCCCCACGTCGATGAGTGGGAAAAGACCGGGCGCTTTCCGATCCACGAGATATTCCGCAAGGCCGGCGACCTCGGTCTGCTGGGGATTTCCAAGCCGGAAAAATTCGGCGGCATGGGCCTGGATTACAGCTATTCGATCGTCGCCGCCGAAGAGTTCGGCACCATTCATTGCGGCGGCATTCCGATGTCGATCGGCGTGCAGACCGACATGTGCACCCCGGCCCTCGCCCGCTTCGGCTCCGATGAATTGCGCGAAGAATTCCTGCGCCCGGCCATCACTGGCGAGCAGGTCGGTTGCATCGGCGTCTCGGAAGTCGGCGCTGGCTCCGATGTCGCCGGGCTCAAGACCACCGCACGCAAGGACGGCGACGACTATGTGATCAACGGCAGCAAGATGTGGATCACCAACTCGCCGAGTGCTGATTTCATCTGTCTGCTGGCCAACACTTCGGATGACAAACCGCACGTCAACAAGTCGCTGATCATGGTGCCGATGAACACGCCGGGCATCAGCCTCAGTTCGCACCTGGACAAGCTCGGCATGCGCAGCTCGGAAACCGCCCAGGTGTTTTTCGACAACGTGCGCGTGCCCCAGCGCAATCGCATCGGCCACGAAGGCGCCGGGTTCATGATGCAGATGCTGCAGTTCCAGGAGGAACGCCTGTTCGGCGCGGCGAACATGATCAAAGGCCTGGAATACTGCGTCGACAGCACCATCGAGTACTGCAAGGAACGCAAGACTTTCGGCAATGCGCTGATCGACAACCAGGTGATCCACTTCCGCCTCGCCGAATTGCAGACCGAAATCGAATGCCTGCGGGCGCTGGTCTATCAGGCCACCGAGCAATACGTGAAAGGCCAGGACGTCACCCGACTGGCTTCGATGGCCAAGCTCAAGGCCGGACGTCTTGGCCGCGAAGTCAGCGATAGTTGCCTGCAATACTGGGGCGGCATGGGCTTCATGTGGGACAACCCGGTGGCCCGCGCCTACCGCGACGTGCGGCTGGTGTCGATTGGCGGCGGCGCCGACGAAATCATGCTGGGGATCATCTGCAAACTGATGGGCATCCTGCCGGGGAAAAAGAAATGAGCGCCCTGCCCGATTGCCAGACGCTGCTGCTGGAACGGCACAACGGCGTGTTGCACATCACCCTCAATCGCCCGGAAAGCCGCAACGCCATGAGCCTGCAAATGGTCGCCGAGTTGCGCGCCGTGCTGGCAGAGGTGCGCGATGACCGCAGCGTTCGCGCGCTGGTGCTCAGCGGTGCCGGCGGGCATTTCTGCGCCGGCGGCGACATCAAGGACATGGCCAACGCCCGCGCTCAGGGCAGCGATGCCTATCGCGATCTGAACCGTGCCTTCGGGTCGTTGCTGGAAGAAGCGCAGCACACCCCGCAAGTGCTGATCACCGTGTTGCAGGGCGCGGTGCTCGGGGGCGGCTTCGGGCTGGCCTGTGTCAGCGATATCGCCATCGCCGATCATCAGGCGCAATTCGGTTTGCCGGAAACAAGCCTCGGCCTGCTGCCGGCACAGATCGCGCCGTTTGTGGTGCAGCGCATCGGCCTCACCGAGACCCGACGCCTGGCCCTGACCGCCGCCCGCTTCGACGGCCATCAGGCCCGACGCATGGGACTGGTGCATTTTGTCGAGCAGGATCCACAGGCGCTCGCCGAGCGACTGGATGAAGTGCTCGACCACGTCTTGTGTTGCGCCCCGGAAGCGAATGCCATGACGAAGAAACTGCTGCTGGCCAGCGCCGGCCAGCCGTCGAGTGAATTGCTGGACGAAGCCGCGCAGTGGTTCAGCGCAGCGGTGACCGGTGCCGAAGGCATCGAAGGCACGATGGCGTTTGTGCAAAAGCGCAAACCCGGATGGAGCACCTGACCCTGTGGGAGCGGGCTTGCCCGCGATGAGGCCCTTCAATCCACCGCCAACATTCAGGAAAACCACCATGCCCGCCCTCCACAAAATCCTGATCGCCAACCGCGGTGAAATCGCCTGCCGCATCCAGCGCACCGCCCAGGCGCTTGGCTATCGCACGGTCGCGGTGTTCAGCGACGCCGACGCCGACGCACTGCACGTGCAAATGGCCGATCAAGCGGTGAACATCGGCCCGGCGCCGGTGCAGCAGTCCTACCTGAACATCACGGCGATCCTCGACGCCGCCCGGCGCAGCGGTGCCGACGCGATCCATCCCGGCTACGGCTTTCTCTCGGAAAATGCCGAATTCGCCCGCGGCTGCGAACAGGCCGGCCTGACCTTCATCGGCCCCAGCGTCGAAGCCATCGAACTGATGGGCAGCAAACGACAGTCGAAAATCGCCATGCTCGCCGCCGGCGTCCCGTGCATCGCCGGCTATCAAGGCGCCGAGCAGGACGACGTGACGCTGACCCGCGAAGCCGAGCGCATCGGTTACCCGTTGATGATCAAGGCCAGCGCCGGCGGTGGCGGGCGCGGCATGCGTCTGGTGCACAGCGTCGAGGAATTGCCAGCGCAATTGCGCACGGCGCGCTCCGAAGCCTTGAACGGTTTCGGCAGCGATGAACTGATCCTCGAACAGGCGCTGATCGAACCGCGCCATGTCGAAGTGCAGCTGTTCGGCGATCATCACGGCAACCTGATCTACCTCGGGGAACGCGACTGTTCGATTCAGCGTCGGCACCAGAAAGTCATCGAAGAAGCACCCTGCCCGGTGATAACCGAAGAACTGCGCCAGGCAATGGGCGAAGCGGCGCTCAAGGCCGGGCGTGCGGTGAACTATGTCGGCGCCGGCACCGTGGAGTTTTTGCTAGATGCCGATGGCCGGTTCTACTTTCTGGAAATGAACACCCGGTTGCAGGTCGAGCACCCGGTGACTGAACTGATCACTGGGCTGGATCTGGTGGCGTGGCAGCTTTTAGTTGCCGAGGGCCAGCCTCTGCCGCTGTCGCAAGCGCAGGTCAAACTCGATGGCCACGCGATGGAAGTACGCCTCTACGCCGAAGATCCAGCCCAGGGTTTTCTTCCGCAGACCGGGCGTATCGAAGCCTGGGCGCCGGCACTGGATCGCGGTGCACGGATCGATCACGGGTTGATCGAAGGCCAGTCGGTCTCACCGTTCTACGACCCGATGCTCGGCAAACTGATCGCCCACGGCGCGACCCGTGAAGAGGCCCGGCGCAAACTGCTGTGTGCGGTTCAGGACAGCGTGTTGCTGGGCGTGCATAGCAATCAGCGATTGCTCGCCAGCCTGTTGCAGCATCCGCAGTTCATCAGCGGAGAATTCGGCACTGGCTTCATCCCGCAGTTCTTCGCCGATCACGACTGCCTTCGCGCCTATTCGCCCAGTGCCGAAGAGCTGGCCGTGGCGGCGGTGCTGTTTTACCAATCTGTCGCACAGCGACACCGCGCCCCGTTGTCCGGATGGCGCAACAATGCCGGTGCGCCGTTGCTTTATCGCATCGGCCTCGACGCCCGCGACTGGAACGTGCAACTGCGCGCCAGTCCGGACAACACGTTTGCAGTGCAGGTCGCGGAGCGCGTGATCGAAGTCAAACGGGTCGAGCACACCGACGGGGCTGTGACGCTGGAGATCGATGGCCTGCGTCAGCGCCATGCCTATCGGCTGCGCGACGACCAGCTCTGGCTGTTCACCCACCCCGGCAGCCTGCACCTGGTGGATCGAACTCACGCGGTGATCGACAGTCAGACCAGCGTCAGTTCCGGCACGTTGAAAGCCCCGATGGATGGCGCCATCATCGATGTGCTTGTCAGCGAAGGCAGCCCGGTCAGCAAGGGCCAGCTGCTGGTGGTGCTGGAAGCGATGAAAATGGAGCACCCGCTCAAGGCCGGCATCGACGGCGTGCTCAAGCGGGTGCAGGTCAAGATCGGCGATCAGGTAAAAAATCGTCAGGTTCTGTTGCAGGTCGAGTAGTCGCCGCGCGCATCCGCAAGGTTTGACTACGCTCTGAATAATCAGGACGCGGAAATCAGGAACCCTGCGATGCCCCATTGGCTGGTCATAGATCTGGAAGCCACCACCGATGAGGGTGGCTGGCCGGTTACGGAAATGGAGATCATCGAGATCGGCGCGACCCTGGTTGATCGCGCCGGTCGCGAGCAGGATCACTTCCAGCGCTTCGTCAAACCGACGCGGCGCCCCTTGCTGACGCCGTTTTGCCGCGAACTCACGCACATCACCCAGGCCAACATCGACGCGGCGCAGCCGTTGAGTGAAGTGTGGCCTGCGTTCGAGCGCTGGCTCGGTCAGCACCAGACACGCCTTGAAGGCTGGGCGAGCTGGGGCGATTACGACCGCAAACAGTTGCTTCAGGAATGGCAGCGCCTGCAACTCGACAGCGCGCTGAGCCGGGTGCCGCACATGAACCTCAAACAGCGCTTTGCCAAGGCCCGACGCCTCGAACGGCCACTGGGCCTCAATGGCGCGTTGCAACTGGCGGGCATGCAATTCACCGGTCAACAACACCGGGCGCTGGAAGATGCGCGCAATACCGCCCGATTATTGCCGTTGGTGCTGCCGCTCTAGGGCAGGTGACGGCGCCATGAGCCTTGTGCATACTGGCCGACCCTTTTTGACCCTTTTAAGCCCTTTTCGAGAGGAATCGCCCATGTTTAAAGTCAACGAGTACTTCGACGGCACCGTCAAGTCGATCGCTTTTGGCACCGCTGAAGGCCCTGCGACCATCGGCGTCATGGCCCCGGGCGAATACGAATTCGGCACCAGCCAGCGTGAAATCATGCACGTGGTTTCGGGCGCACTGACCGTCAAACTGCCGGACAGCAGCGACTGGGAAACCTTCGCCGCCGGCAGCCAGTTCAACGTGCCAGCCAACAGCAAGTTCCAGCTGAAAGTGGCCGTCGACACCGCTTACCTGTGCGAATACCGCGGCTGAAACCCCGGTTTCCTACGGCAATAAAAAATGCCCGTGTCCAAGGACACGGGCATTTTTTCGTTTCAGAGCGGGTTATTCGAGAATTTCCACCGGCATGCCGACTTCAAGCCGGCCGTTGCCGTCGTTGACCAGGTTCTGGCCAAACATCGCGCCGTCGGCCTGGGCGCGAGTCTTCTGCAAGGTCGCCAGCGGTTCACGGTCAGCGCTGCGCTCACCTGTCTGCGGATCGATCGTGGTGAGAATGCACCGCGAGCAGGACTTGACCACGCGGAACTCGACATCGCCGATTCGAATCCGCTTCCAGCCATCCTCGGCGTAAGCATCACTGCCTTCGATCACCAGATTCGGCCGGAACCGCAGCATTTCCAGCGGACGCCCGACTTCCTGCGACAGGTGTTGCAGCGAGGCCTCACCAATCAGCAGCAGCGGGAAACCATCGGCGAATGCCACTTGATCGTCATCGTTGCCGTACCCGGCCTGGGTCGTCCGGGCACGATCCAGCGGCACTTGCACCAGGCGGGTCGGCTTGCCGATGAAATCGCTGACCCAGCGGGCCGCCTCTTCACCGGCATCCGGCACACGCAGGGTGTCACGCCAGATGGTTACGCCGCGCAGGTCGTCGTCGCTGCCGGGCAAGGCGACATCGATTGCCGAATGCCCCGGCGCGCTGAGCGTCAGACCGCCGCTGGCATTCCACAATGCCGACAACTGGCTCATCTTCGCTTCGGCACGCTGGGTCAGGAATCGCCCGCTGGCCTCGTCCACCAGCATCCAGCGTCGGTCGCCCTCAAGCCCCAGTTTGTCCAGGCCGATCCCTTGCAGGACCTCGCCCTTGGCGGATTTCAACGGGTAACGATAAAGCGCGCTCAGACGCAGCATGGCCAGCTCCCTGGTGGGTCAAAAACGCCACCCTATACGAGCTTTGTCAGCGAATCAAAGGCTGACGCAGGGTCAGCCTCGACACGTTGATCAGGCCGGCACTTCGTCGAGCATCAGACGCTGGCGCACCACATCGACCAGCTTGTCCGGCTGGAACTTGGAGAGGAAGTTGTCGCAGCCGACCTTCTTCACCATCGAGTCGTTGAAACTGCCGGACAGCGAGGTGTGCAGCACCACATACAGGCCACGCAGGCGCGGGTCGTTGCGGATTTCGGTGGTCAGCCGGTAGCCATCCATTTCCGGCATTTCAGCGTCGGTAAAGATCATCAGCAGCTTGTCGGTCATGTTCACCCCGGTGTCCGCCCAGGCCTTGAGCATGTTCAGGGCTTTCAGGCCGTCGCTGGCGATGTGCATCTTCACGCCCAACTGGCCGAGAGTGTCGCGCAATTGCGAGAGCGCCACGTTGGAGTCGTCCACCAGCAACACTTCACGGCCACGGGCGCGTTCGAGCACCGGATCGTCCAGTTTGTCGCGCGAAACCTTGGCGTTGTACGGCACGATTTCGGCGAGGACTTTCTCGACGTCGATGATTTCCACCAGTTGATCGTCGACCTTGCTGATGGCGGTCAGGTAATGCTGACGACCGGCGCTGGTCGGCGGCGGCAGGATGGCTTCCCAGTTCATGTTGACGATGCGGTCCACGCCACCGACGAGAAACGCCTGCACCGAACGATTGTATTCAGTGACGATGATCGTGCTGTTCGGGCCAGGCACCAATGGCCGCATGCCGATCGCTTGGGACAGGTCGATCACCGGCAGCGTCTGCCCACGCAGGTTGACCACACCGCAGACAAACGGGTGACGCTGGGGCATCAGGGTCAGTTTCGGCAACTGCAGGACTTCCTGAACCTTGAACACGTTGATCGCGAACAATTGGCGTCCGGCCAGTCGAAACATGAGAATTTCCAGGCGATTCTCACCCACCAGTTGCGTGCGTTGGTCTACCGTGTCGAGAATGCCGGCCATCAATGACTCCTGGGCTTGTTCTGATGAATTCACTATTGGGGGTTATCGGCTGAATCTGACGGATCTTGATCCCGTCACAAATCACCAACAAAATGCCATGAGCAGGCATTGATGTCACATTAACATCATGCTTTACTGGCCCGGTGAAATCATCTGCTACATTCTCTTCGGCGCGACCTCGATTTGCGCGACAGGTTCCCGTGCCTAAGGGAATCCCCTAGTAACAATCAGGCCCAACCTGATATTCGCGATATCCAATAGCCATTAATGTGACGCCATTCTCATTGCATGAACGGAGTCAGGCTATTGTGTGCGATCGCAATTCAGTGGAAACACATCCTCTTGAAACCCCAGGTCCGTGCCAATGCACACCGGGGCGCGGTCTCGCGACGGTTCATGATCGTCGACACACACGGCATTCCCTCATCAGACATGACGTGGTGGAGATAAGCATGCCGAACGACCGTAGTGACTGGGCGCAGCGGTTCCCCGAATTTCTTGTCGAGGCTGAAACGCTCCTGGCCAAGTCTGAAGAATGCCTCAGCCACTTGCAGCTGATCAGCAATGACAAGGACGCCATCGACTGCATGCTCAGCACCCTCCTCAAGCTGGCGAACAAGGCCGATGCCCTGGCGCTGGGGGCGGTGTCCGAATTCTCCCTGCACCTGCATGGCCTGCTCACCCAGGTTCAGGATCACGTGGATTTGCATGCGCAGGCCCTGGAAGCACTGAAAGACTGCTTCACCCTGATGGCCTGGCAACTGGAGCTGGTTGACCCAAGCACCGGCCAATTGGGCCTCGATGAAAGCGAGCAGGCGTCGCTGATTGAAGCCTTTGCCTGCCAGGTCGGACAGACTCACTTTCAAATGCCGCTCAATGGCAAGCCGATGTCCCTCGTCTCCTGGACGGAGCGCCAAGCGTAACCGAGCATACAGTGGGCTGTTCGGGCCCGTCAGTTCTCGCCGTCGAATGTCGCAATTGAATAGTTCATGCCTGCCTGCGACACCTCCCAATAAATAATTACGTGCGATGAATGCAGACTATCCTCTGCGGATGTCAGGGTTTTCCTGTGTAAAAGAAAACTTGTGGTGCATCGATAATTATCGAGTCGGGTACTTCAACTTTTCCATTATGGAACCCTCGTCCAACATGGCCTGTTTCCTGACTCTTTGGACATATAGCGCAAACGCGACCAACGGTATGTTAAGTGGTATTATGCCGCGCGTTAGTTGTTTCAGTTAATGGCATTGTGACTTCTATGAGCAGTCTCCACCGAAGTTGGCGCTCAATTATCGATCACTGAACCGTTTTGAAATCAACAACCTGAATGACAGTTTTCCAGACAGAGACCGCCAGCCCTTCTGACCGGTCTGCCCGCAGCGAACATCCATTGGCTCCATCCGCTATGTACGCCAGCCTCAAGTCAATCACCACATGGCCTCCCTCCCGAGAAAATGCCCGCAGGTTCACACTCCTGCTGTGCACGGCTTCGGCCTTGGGCAGTCTGTTGAGCTATGGCATCTCTGCGCCGTTGTCGCTCGGCCTGCTGCTGATCAACGTGGCGGCTGCCGGTTGCGTCTGGACCCAACATCGTCTGTCGCGCAAATCCATCAAGTTCCAGCCTCAGGAACTCGCCGACCGTTTGCTGGAAGTCCAAGAAAACGAGCGCCATCGCCTGAGCCGTGAACTACATGACGATATCGGCCAACTGCTGACCGCCGCCAAGCTGCAAAGCGAATGGCTCAAGCGTCGCTTGCCCGCGGACATGCAGGAACACTGTTCAGTACTTTGCGAGACGCTCGAAGAAACCCTTAACAAGGTTCGCGACGTTTCGGCCATTCTCAACCCGCGGCAACTGACCAGCCTTGGTCTGGAAGCGAGCTTGCGTGCGCACCTGCTCAAGGTACTGGCCAATACTTCGGTGCACTGGAGTCTGGACTGCCAGCAGCGCCTGAACGGAATCCCCGAAGAAATGGCCGTGGCCGCCTTTCGTATCACTCAGGAAGCGGTGACCAACATCCTTCGCCATGCGCAGGCCAAAAACCTGTTGATCCGCGTGCAACGCCTGCCGCAGGGCTTGACCCTGCTGATCAGCGATGATGGCCTGGGCTTTTCCCCGGCAGCGAATCCGGGTCGCGAAGGACAGCGGGGCATGGCCGGGATGGCCGAACGGATCGAGCAACTGGGCGGCACACTGAGCGTGACCAGCGAGCCGGGCAAAGGTACTCAAATCGAAGCACTATTCCCCTGGGCGCCCCGTGCACTCGAGCGGGCCAGTACGAATAAGGTTATGCGTTGACTTGTAACTTACTTCTGGTGGATGACCACTCGCTGATCAGGGCCGGCGTGCGCGCCCTGGTGCTGGATATTCCCGGTTATGCGGTCATCGGCGAGGCCAATGATGGCTCGCAGCTGCTCGAGATGGTCGAGCTGCTGTCTCCCGATATCGTATTGCTGGACATTTCCATGAAGGAAACCGGCGGCCTGGAAGCCTTGCAGCGGCTCAGACGGGTACGCCCGCACGCCAAAGTGCTGATCCTGTCGATGCACACCGACCCCGCGCTCATCATGCAGGCGCTGGAGTCCGGTGCGCACGGTTACCTGCTCAAGGACACCACGGCCACCGAGCTCGAACATGCACTGGAAGCGCTGCGCAACAACGAGCGCTACCTGAGTCCTGCCATCGCCCATACCGTGATCAATCAGGCGCTGACCCGCAATCTGAAGCAGCAGCCGGAAGTCGCCGAGTCGCACAACCTCACGGCACGCCAGCTGGAAATCCTGCGTTTGATCGTGCGCGGCAAGTCCACGCGAGAAATCGCCAATGGCCTGGGCTTGAGCATCAAGACGGTCGAAACCCACCGGTCGCAGATCATGAAACGCCTGCAAATCTACGATGTGGCGGGCCTGGTGCTGTTCGCCGTGCGCGAACAGATCATCAGTCTGGACGACTGACCCGGGGCGTTGCGCCCAACAGCGGCGAGTCCTTGGGCAAATGCAAACGCAACGCCCCCGGGCGCGCCGCAAACCGCAGGCTGTCGCCCTCCAGTGGCTCACCGTCGAGATTGATGCAAAGCCCTTCGGCAACCTTGATTTCAACCCACGGCAAACGGGTACGCACGAACATGTTATCGATGCCAAATCCGTCGCTGAGCAGATTTTTCAGCGTGCCGACCAGCTCCTGTGGCGCTGGCAGAATGCTGATATCCAGAAGACCGTCGTCCACCAACGCTTCCGGGCACAACACATGCCCGCCGCCGGCCTGACGACCGTTGCCGATCCCCAGCGCCAGCAACTCGCCCTGCCAGTGAAAATCCGGCCCCTGCAATTCGCCGTAAGCGGCATGCAGCTCACTGAACCGCGATAAACCGGTGAACAGATAGGCCGCGCCGCCCAGCACTTTTTTCAGATCTTCCGAAGTGTTGGCGGTTACTTGGCTGCCGAATCCGCCGGTGGCCATGTTCAGGAAAATCTGCCCGCCGACCTCGCCCAGATCAATGTCATGGGCGGGTGCCTCAAGCAATTCGAGCGCCTCGGCCGGCTCCAGCGGAATGGCCGCCGCGCGGGAAAAATCGTTGGCGGTTCCCAGCGGCAACAGCACTAGGCTGGCCTTGCCCGGCTGCGCCGCCATTGCTTCGGCGATATCGCGCAGGGTGCCATCTCCGCCACCGGCAATGATCTGACTGTATCCCGCCGCCAGCGCCTCCTCCACCAGTCGCTGGGCATCGCCGGCCTCCCAGGTCAGGCGCACAGCCAGTTCCCAGCCCTGCTTGCGTTTGTTCTCGACAGCGGCACGAACCGCCTCGTTGAGTGCCTGCTTGCCATGCAGAATCAACAATGCCTTGCGTTCACTCATTGCTGTTACTCCCGGAATTGAATCAGTACGGGACATCTTGACCACCAACGCAGGTAAAAAAGTCACACGCCTTCTGATTAATTCCTGAGGCTCACACTGATCGTCCTACATGCCGGTACATTTTCGTACAGAACGTAAGGAATCGGCTCAATTGACCCAGCCCGGTCCTTGGTACAACGTGTGTCGGCGTCAGCAATCTTCAATTCAATTACACAAGGATGTGCATGTAATGAGTGCATACAGTTTCAGGACTTACGAAAATTTGCATTCCGGCATTTGCCGACAGAACCCCATCGCATCAGGCGGGTGTTTCCATGCAAAGCCATGAAGCAAGATTATCCGTGAGTCCGGTTGCCTCTCTCTCCGAAAGTCGCGCCAGTCTTAAAGACGAATTCAAATGCAGCGCCAGAAGTACTGGAGAAAACGAAATGGAACCGCGCGTCACCGAGCTGGAAACTCACCTCAAGTACATTCGACGTGACATGGACGAAGTCAGAGGAGACGTCAAAGCCATCAAACATCGTCTTGCCTATTCGGCAGGCGCGACAGCGATGGTGCTCGGACTGTTGGGCTGGATTGCCAACAGCCGGTTCGATCAGCTCGTCACACTGCTCAGCCGTTGAACGGCTGAAAGGCACGCATCGTTTTGCGACGATGCCTGCCTTTCAAATGCCTGCAATCAACCGAGAAGCTCGCTGAGTGGAATGAATGGCACCTGGTCACCCTTGGCCAGGACTCGGCCTTCCTGCACCTCCACCAGACCCTCGGCCCAGGCAGCGCTGCGCAGAACGCCCGAACTCTGGTTGCGGTAGATAATCGCTTGCCCCTGCTCCAGACGTCCGCGCAGAAATTCACGGCGGTTACCGGCCTGAGGCCAGACAAATCCTGCGGGCACCGAAAACTTCAGCGGCTCGACATCCTGCACGCCCTGGCGACGCAACAGATAAGGTCGGGTCAACAAAGCAAAGGTCACCAGTGTCGAGGCCGGATTACCCGGTAACCCAATCACCGGGACACCGCGAAAATGCCCGACCGTCAGCGGCTTGCCGGGTTTGATCGCCAGCTTCCAGAGTGTCAGTTCGCCCTCTTCCCTCAATGCGATTCCGAGGAAATCCGCTTCCCCTACCGATACGCCACCGGTCGACAGGATCAGGTCTACATCCTGGAGCTCCCCAAGTCGCGCACGGGTGGTGTGCAAGTCATCAGGAAGAATACCGGCATCCACCACTTCACATCCCAGGCGCTGCAACCAGCTGCACAACAACACCCGGTTACTGTTGTAGATCTGTCCCGGCCCCAGTGTCGTGCCCGGCTCGACCAACTCGTCCCCCGTGGACAGCACCGCCACACGGACCTGGCGAGTCACCTCGAGCCCAGCGCAACCCAGTGACGCGGCCAACCCCTGCTCGATCGGACCGAGCCGGGTTCCGGCAGGCAAGACCAGCTCGCCAACAGTCGTTTCCTGGCCTCGCGGGCGAATGTTTTGCCCGGTCACCATCGTCTCGATGAAACTCACACGTTCGTCGGCATGAATCTCGGCGTTTTCCTGCATCTCGACACAGTCGGCACCGGCAGGCACCGGCGCGCCGGTAAAGATCCGCGCACAGGTGCCTGGTTCCAAAGGCTTGGGCGCCTGTCCGGCGAAGATCTTCTGACTGACCGGCAACGGTTCGCCGGTCCAGTCGGCCAGATTCAACGCGTAACCGTCCATGGCGCTGTTCGGCCACGGCGGCAGATCCAGTGTCGAAATCAGATTCTGCGCCAGCACCCGCCCCTGAACATGCGCCAGTGGCAAAAACTCACTCTCGACAATCCGCGAGCTCTCGGCCATTTCCAGCAATCGCGCGAATGCCTCTTCGACGGGCATCAGGCTGCCGGTCTTGCCCGGCTTACCCACGGGATTCACAAGGCGCCGCCTGTTTCAAATGAGTGACGAAATTGCACGGGCGGTGGCGTGAGTCCAGTTGCTCGGCGAGGATGCCATCCCAACCGGTGCGCACTGCGTTGGTCGAGCCTGGCAGGCAGCAGACCAGCGTGCCATTGGCCAGTCCCGCCAAAGCTCGGGATTGCACGGTGGAGGTGCCGATGTCGGCGACCGAGATCTGGCGGAACAGCTCACCAAAACCATCGACCTGCTTGTCCAGCAGGCAAGCGACCGCTTCCGGGGTGCTGTCACGGCCAGTAAAACCGGTGCCTCCGGTGATCAGCACGACTTGCACGACGTCTTCGGCAATCCAGTGGGCGACTTGCGCACGGATCTTGTACAGGTCATCTTTGAGCAGCACTCGCTGCGCCAGATAATGGCCGGCGGCCGTCAGCCGGTCGACGAAGACCTGGCCGGAGGTATCGGTTTCCAGGGTTCGGGTATCGCTGACCGTCAACACCGCGATATTAAGCGGCACGAAAGGTACATCAGCCTTGGCTTTCATAGGCTCGTCCAGTTGTAGGAGAAACAGCCCGGTGTTATATCACAGCGCCCCCTTTTTTCGCCGCCCCTGCAGAGAGCTGCCATGACTTCGAACTCGCCACTACCACCCTGCTCCATTCTGTTGCTGGCAGGTGGACGCGGCCAGCGGATGGGCGGCCAGGACAAGGGACTTGTGGAATGGCACGGTGAACCACTGATCGCACATCTGCATCGCAAGGTTCGGCCGTTGACGGATGACCTGATCATCTCCTGCAACCGCAATCGTGAACGCTATGCGCCGTTCGCCGACCAATTGGTAAGCGATGACGAGGAGGACTTTCCCGGACCATTGGCCGGTATACGCGCCGGCTTGAAAGCCGCGCGCCACACCCACCTGCTGGTTCTGCCCTGTGATGTTCCGCGCATCGATATTGCGCTTCTGCACAGCATGCGCGAGGCGGCCAGTCTGAATTCTGAAAAACCTTTAATGTTGCGCCATGACGATCACTGGGAACCGCTACTTTGCGTGATCCCGGTGGCACTCCTGCCGGCATTCGAAAACGCCTGGAGCGCAGGAGAACGCAGCCCCGGCCGAGTGATGCGCAATCTTGATGCCCAGGCCCTGGTTTGCCCTGACAACGATCCACGCCTGGCCAATCTCAACACCCCTGAACTGTTGAGTTCGCACAACACTGTGTCAGACTGACAGCATTCAAGGAACTTGCACGCCTTGTATACGTCTCAAGCTCAGTAACCAAAAGAATTTCCCTTCGGAGACACACTCATGACTCAACGGACCCTCGCCACTTTCATGCTCGCACTGGGCCTCGCCACCCTCGCCGGTTGCGCTTCGCCAACAGTGATCACCTTGAATGACGGTCGCGAAATCCAGGCTGTCGACGCCCCTAAGTATGATGAAGATTCGGGCTTCTACGAGTTCGAACAACTGGACGGCAAGCACACTCGCATCAACAAGGACCAGGTCCGCACAGTCAAAGAGCTGTAAGTCTTCAGTTCGACAGCGTGTCTAGTCCTGAAATAGGTTTACACCTGTTTCACCCTAACGCCCGATGCACCGCATCGGGCGTTTTGTATTTTAAGGACAGGTGCGGGCGCTCCTGGTTGTAGATCAAGATCGCCTCCCGCACCATTTGCTCCGCTTGCGCCAGGTCTGTTGGCCGATGGAGCAAAAGCTCTGTCTTCAAGATGCCATTGACCCGCTCTGCCAAGGCGTTTTGGTAGCAGTCGTAGCCATCAGTCATTGAGCACGTGATGCCATGTTTGGCATGGAGCTTTTGATATAGCGCCGAGCAGTACTGCACACCTCGATCCGAGTGATGAACCAGTTTCTGGCGTGTTCGACGCGTCTTCAAAGCCATGCGCAAGGCTTGAGCCACCGAGTCGGCATGTAAGCTGCCATGCACGTGATAGCCGACTATTTTTCTCGAGAAGGCATCCGTCACCAGACTCAAATAGACCGGATCGTCACGCTTGGTGGACAGATAAGTGATATCGGCTACCCAAACCTGTTCCGGACCGGTAGCGACAACTTGCGATGGGCCTGGTTTGAGCAAATTGGGATGGCAGCGGAAGTGATGATGACTGTCGGTCGTTTTGTGATAAGCCCGCTTCCTGCGGACCAGTTGGCGGTGATCACGCAAGACAGCCAATAACCGATCGCGGCCGACATGCAGCTCCTGTTTCTCACGCTCCGCGTGCATCAACGAGTGCAATTTGCGGGCGCCAATGCAGGGTTGGCGTACTCGGATTGTCTGCACAAACTGGATGAGTTTCTGATCTTGCTCGATGCGAGCCCGATAGACGCGATTACGTTTGTAAAAGGCTTGGCGACTGATCCCCATAAACTGGCAAGCCCTGCTAACACTCAGGGTTTGGGTCTGCGCAACGACTTGCCGGGCCGCTTTTTTACGACAGAGACGCCGTAGTCGTTCTTCAGTACATCCACCACGTCTTCAAAAAACTTGGCTTTCTGATTCGCCAGCGCCAACTGCTCCTCAAGCTCTTTGATTCTCTGCTCGGGAGTTAAGGGCAAAGTGGGCTCGTCCATCGGTCGGTTCCTTTGGGAACGAATGGAGGCGCCTTGGCTCCAGTCCTGCCGACCATGCTTGCGTAACCAAACCAACACCGTCGACCGACCCTGAATTCCGTAGCGCCGTTGAGCCTATTTATAACTCAACTCGCCTTTTTCGACTTGGTCGACAACCGACAATTTAAAAGTCAGCGTGTAATCGCGTTGACTGCGTTTTGAGCCCGAATCCATTGCACACTCCTGATAAGAAGCCAGAAGGTGTAAACCTTATTCAGGACGAGACAGCGGATACAGAAAAGCCCGCAATATGCGGGCTTTTTCGTGTCTGGCAGAAAAGGGTCGATACCCGGAATCACCAGTCCAGCGTGATCCGGCTTTCAAATTCGCGCACCTGCCCCGTGACCGGATCGATGAATCGCAATCCCTGCGCCAGCAGTTTGAGCGGATTGGCGTAGTCATCTTCAACGTCCTTGAGCACTTCAGGGTAGAACGGATCATTGCAGATGCTCGCCCCCAGCGCCGTCATGTGCACTCGTAGCTGATGCTTCTTGCCGGTCACTGGATAAAGGCCGTAGCGCCATAGTTCGCCGTTCTTTTCACGAACCTCCACCGCCGTTTCGGTGTTACTCACACCCGGCCCTTCCTGCATGCGGAAAAACGGTTCGCCGTCGATCATGCGACTCTTGTGCACCAACGGAAAATCCAGCCCGGGCAGCGCGGCCGCAATGGCTTCATAGCGTTTCTCGATCTGCCGTGTCGGGAACAATGACTGATACGCCGACCGCGTCTGTGGGTTGGCAGAGAAAATCACCAGTCCGGCCGTGTGCCGATCAATCCGGTGCAACGGCACCAGATGGGGATTGTCCAGGCGCCGGATCAATCGGCGAAGCAGCGTCTGTTCGACGTACTCGCCGGCCGGGGTCACCGGAAGGAAATGCGGTTTGTCCGCCACCACCAGATGGTCGTCCGCATACAGGATCGACTCGACTACCGGGATCGGCTTTTCATCCGGCACTTCACGGAAATAGTGAATGCGCAGCCCTTCCTTGTAGGGCAAGTCCAACGCAATCGGCTGACCCTGACCGTCGAGCACCCGGCCCCGGGCGATCCGATCCAGCCATTGATCGCGCCCGATGGCATTGAAATGCTCACACAGGCAGTCGAGCACTGTCCGCCAGCTACCGGGGGGTAGATACAGCGTGCTGGCCAGATTCTGTGCGGCGGAAAACGTTGATGTGCTGGACATACGAAAACTCTAACCTTCAAAGCAGAGCGGCATTATCCAACACCGGGCGCAGCAGACCTAGCGCGGAATCAGGCGGGGATCGATTTGAGCGCTGCTGCCTCGGTGAATTCCTTCAGCCAGCGAAGTACATCAACGGCTTCCCAGCGACCTGGGTCATACAAGGCGTACAAAAGCCCCTGATAACCGACCACATCCAGTTGCTTGTGATAGCCGGCGCGCTGGAACAACGCCTCGATCTCGGCAAAGCAGGTATTGAAATGCAGCTTGTTGAAGGGAGTCTTGCCTTCCGTGACCAGACCGTCCAGGCGCAATTCGTGGACGGCCTCGCGCACCACGTCAACCGACATCCCGTTCACGCTGCTTTTCAACTGTTCGACATTGACCACGGTGGCTCCCTCTGACATCCAGTTTGCCCTGACAAATGCCCGAAAACGGCAAGGCAGGCCAACCCAATTACTGTATGCGCATACAGTAACCGAATAACCCGAAAAGTGCCAAGCCGTGATTAGCGAAGGTGACGAACGCCATCAACGCAAACGAGAAAAAGTCATTAACGCAGGAATGCCACCACCTGATCGGCGCTGAACGGCCACCCCAGTTCCGCGCCGGTATCGACCCTGCGCAAGACCGGGATCCGCAGGCTGTAAGCCTCGAACCATGATTCATCGTCAGCAATATCCACCAGCTCCACCAGCAGACCATGCTCGACAAAAGGCATCAGTTCGGCCTCCGCGACTTCACACAAATGGCACCCCAGGGTGCCGAACAACTGGCATTCAGGAAGCATGTGCGCTCAACCCCAAAAATCGAGTGATCATTCTAGGCCTGCCCGCAAAGCCCGTCGACCCACCCACCGGGTTCGATCCCGTCCCTTGTAAAACCCTGATGTAAATCAGCCCACAAAATCGCCATTTACGCGATGCTCCGGTGTTTTTTACCTCTACGCTTGAAGAGCCTGACCTGTCCCGGAGTGCCTTGTGTTTGCCAATCTGCTGATCATTCTGGCGTCGTCCCTGGTGATGATTGCCCTGTTCCGTCGCCTGCGCCTGCCGCCTGTGCTGGGCTACCTGTGCGTGGGCTTGATGGTCGGGCCGAAGGCATTCGACTGGATCAATGAAAGCGAACATCTGCCGGATCTTGCCGAACTGGGCGTGGTGTTTCTGCTGTTTTCCCTGGGGCTGGAGTTCTCCCTGTCGAAAATGATTGCCCTGCGCCAGGTGGTTTTCCGACTGGGCAGCCAGCAGGTGCTGATCACCACATTCCTGCTGGGAGGCGTGCTGATGCTGTTGGGCATGCCTGCTACACCGGCCTTGCTGCTGGGCGCTGGCCTGTCGTTGTCATCCACTGCAATCGTAACCAAAGAGCTGGGCAGTCTCGGCGAAATCTTCAGCAGCCATGGCCAGAACGCGGTGGGTGTCCTGTTGTTCCAGGACGTGGTGGCCGTGTTGCTGCTAACGCTGGTGCCGGTGTTCGCCGGCAGCAGTGATCAGGCCTGGTACTGGACGTTGCCCCTGACCTTGTTGAAGACCGTATTGCTGTTTTTCGGTTTGTTGCTGGCCAGCCGCTGGCTGCTGCCCCGCCTGTTTCAAGAAGTCGCGGCATCCCGTTCCGCAGAGTTGTTCGTGCTGCTGGCGTTGGTGATCGTGTTACTGACGGCCTGGCTGACCCACCTGCTGGGTCTGTCTCCGGCCCTCGGCGCGTTCCTCGCGGGCATGCTGCTGGGCGAGAGCCATTACCGGCATCAGATCGAGGCCGACATCCGGCCGTTTCGCGACATTCTGCTGGGGCTGTTTTTCGTCAGCATCGGCATGCTGATTGACCTGCAGTTGTTCGCCAGCCACAGCCTGCTGATTATCGGCATGACCCTGGGTTTATTGGTGATCAAAGGGCTGGTGGTGGCGCTGCTGGTGAAATGGCGCGGCAGCGACAGTGAAACGGCCTGGCGCAGCGGTCTCGCCCTCGCCCAGGGCGGTGAATTCTGCTTCGCCCTGATGGCGCAGATGCAGCAGAGCCGGTTGCTCCCCGCCGAGATCGGCGCCCTGCTGCTCGCCGCCACCTTCTGCTCGATGCTGCTGACGCCCCTGCTGTTACGCGCCGCACCGCGAATCGCCGCCGCCCTGCACCGCAAACCCAATCAGGAAGCGCAGATCGAGGAAATCAGCGCCCTCAATGCCGGGTTCGACGGGCATGTGGTGATCTGTGGCTACGGCCGTGTCGGTCAGTCGATCGGACGCTTCATGCGCAATGCCGGGCAATCCTACGTCGCGCTGGACAACGATCCGGTGCGGATTCAGGAAGCCGCCACCGCCGAACGCGACGTCCACTACGGCGATTCAACCCGCGGGGATCTGCTCACCGCCGTCGGTTTGCTGCGCGCCAGGTTGCTGGTGATTGCCGTGGATCAGGCCGATGTGGCCTTGCGGGTTCTCAAGGAGGCCAGACGTCTCAACCCGACGGTGCCGATTCTGGTGCGCACCCGGGACGACAGCCAGTCGGCAGAGCTGAAGGCAGCCGGCGCCAGCGAAGTGGTGCCGGAACTGCTGGAGTCGAGCCTGATGCTCGGTTCCCATGCTCTGATCCTGCTGGGGTTTCCTGCGCACCGGGTGCAGGAGAAAGTCGATCAGGTGCGCATCGATCGCTATCGCCTGCTTCACGGCTTTTACCCCGGAACCGACGATGAAGAGACCTAGTCCTGGCTCACCGCGCCGATCTTGTGCAGCGACAGGTCAGCGCCGTAGTACTCCTGTTCCTGGCTCAGGCGCAGACCATGCAGCGCCTTGATCGAACCATAGACAGCGAAACCGCCGATCAGCGCCACCGCCACACCGAGGGCGGTGCCAATCAACTGACTGATCAGGCTGACGCCGCCGAGTCCGCCCAACGCGGTCGAGCCGAAGATCCCGCAGGCAATGCCGCCCCACACACCACACAGACCGTGCAACGGCCAGACACCCAGCACATCGTCGATGCGCCATTTGACCTGCGCCGCCGTGAAGCACCAGACAAACAGGGCGCCGGCAATCGCGCCGGTCACCAGAGCGCCGACCGGATGCATCAGGTCGGAACCGGCACACACCGCCACCAGCCCGGCAAGCGGGCCATTGTGCAGAAAACCCGGGTCGTTGCGCCCGACGATCAACGCCGCTACCGTGCCGCCGACCATGGCCATCAGCGAGTTGACTGCCACCAGTCCGCTGACCCCTTGCAGGGTCTGCGCGCTCATTACGTTGAAGCCAAACCAGCCGACGATCAGGATCCACGAACCCAACGCCAGAAAAGGAATGCTCGACGGCGCGAACGCCACCAGCCTGCCATCGCGATAGCGCCCGTTACGCGGCCCGAGCAGCAACACCGCCGCCAGCGCCAGCCAGCCGCCCATGGCATGCACTACCACCGAACCCGCGAAGTCATGGAAAGGGGCACCGAACTGCGCGGTCAGCCAGGCTTGCAGACCGTAGTTGCCGTTCCAGATCATGCCTTCGAAAAACGGGTAGATGAACGCTACGATCAGCGCCGTGGCGCACAGTTGCGGCACAAATCGCGCCCGTTCCGCGATACCGCCGGAGATGATTGCCGGGATCGCCGCCGCAAAGGTCAGCAGGAAGAAAAACTTCACCAGCCCATAACCATGATCGGCACTGAGCACCGCCGCCGGTTGCAGGAATGTCACTCCATACGAAAGCCAGTAGCCTATAAAGAAATAGGCCAGGGTCGAGACCGCAAAATCGCTGAGAATTTTCGACAGGGCGTTGACCTGGTTTTTCTGGCGAACCGTTCCGACCTCCAGAAACGCGAAACCGGCGTGCATGGCCAGTACCATGACCGCACCGATCAGAATGAACAACGTGTTGGAACTGTGAACCAGCGTGTCCACAGCGCTTTGCAGATTTTCCATGAGGAGGCAGACCCAAGGCAGAAAAAGGCACCAAAGCGGTTCATGCGCGCATTTCATGCACCAAGTTGCGACTGCACGATCACTCATCCGGTGGTCCGGTGAACCGCTTTGGCGCACAAGGTCGATGGGCTGACATGAACCTTCATCATCCGGGCCTTGCTCTGCCCGGCTTCACGCCCGGCAACAGCGCACTGTCACCGATCGACGCACCACGACACAGCAAAAGTTGTACCAGCCATTTGCACTGAACCTTCACACTTGGCTCATACTCGAACGCTTCAGAACACCGCTTCAGAACGCCACTTACGGAGATCCCCCATGGCCAGCATCAAGGCAAAGACTGCTCAAGAAATCCTGATGAACGACTTCCAGACTCTGGTCAGCGACACTGAGCGGTTGCTGGAACACACCGCCACGCTGGCCGGTGATCAGGCTGACGAGCTGCGCGAACAGATCCACGAAAGCCTGCTTCGCGCGCGGGAAACCCTGAAGCTGACCGAAGAAACCCTACGCGAGCGCGGTCAGGCGGCGGTCACCGCCACCGAGGATTATGTGTCGGCCAACCCTTGGCAATCGGTGGGCATCGCCGCCGGCGTCGGCTTTCTGATCGGCCTGCTGGCCACGCGGCGCTGATCATGTCGATCGGTGAATCCGGCCCGAATGCGGGCACCGCCTCTTCCACGCGTCGCCTGGGGGCTGCCGTTCTCGGTCTGCTGCACAGCCACGTCGAACTGTTCGGCATCGAACTGCAGGAACAGAAATCACGCACCGTCAGCCTGTTGCTGTTCGCCGGTCTGGCGCTGGTGTTTGCGCTGCTGTTGCTGGTCGGCCTGTCGACGCTTGTCCTGATCGTGTTCTGGGACACGTATCGCCTGGCCGCAATTATTGGTCTGTGCGTGTTCTACACCTTGGCGGCAATCTTTTGCGCGCTGCGTCTCAAAGCCGCGATCTTCGATGAATCCTCGCCCTTCCACGGCACGCTGGAAGAACTGGCCAATGATCGGGAGCGCCTGCTGCCATGAGCCTGCCTGAACTTCCGCACAACAGCTCACGCCGGGAAATGCGCAAGGCACTGATCCGCCTGCGCATGGAAATGCATCGACAGGAGATCCGCCATGAAACCGGCCAGGTCTTGCAACCTCTGCATCGTATGCGTGGCATGACGCAGAACCTGCAGGGCGGTTTCGGCATCAAGCACGCGCCGTTGTGGGGCGTGGCGGCTGTGACGCTGCTGGGTTTCATCACGGGTAAAGGGGCCAAAAGCGGTGGCGTCGGCGGCTTGACCCGACTGATCCGCCTGGGCACCAGCCTCGCTCCGCTGATCAAGCTGGTCATGCAGAGTTCAAGCAAGCGCTGATCCCCACGCATCTGGCTGCATTCTTGCAACACCGGCGGGATTGAATCTCTTATCCGGAGATTCAATCCCGCTTGCCTATCCGGCCGGCAAAATCTGACCAGAACAAGAACGACAAGGAGGCCCCGTGATCGACGGGCAACCGCTCGCCTGCTTTCAACCTTTCATCGATACCGCCACCGGACGCATTGCAGGCGTCGAGGCACTGGGTCGTCTGCGCCAGGCCGATGGCCAACTGGCATCGGTCGGACCGCTGTTCGCCGACCCGCGCACCCCGGCCATCGCGCTGCGCCGAATGGACCGGCAGATCCGCGACAACGCGCTGAGTCGACTGCACGAGGCGCCGCCGGACTGGTTTCTCAGCCTGAACATGTCACCGCGCTGGATCAGCCGCTTGCGTGCCGACCAAGCACTGCCCAGCCTGAAGCAACTCGCGCGGCACGGTATCGACCCGCAACGGATTGTTTTCGAGATCACTGAACTGGGCGGTAACAGCCAGCGCCTGACCGAAGTCGTGGCGCGCTATCGCGATGCCGGCGCCCGGATTGCCATCGATGATTTCGGCGCGGGGTATTCACAGCTTGATCGCGTGCTGGCGCTGCAACCGGACATTCTCAAACTCGACATGCGCCTGTTCCAGGCCGCCGCACTTGGCGGACCGAGCAGTGACGTGGTTAAGGCCCTCGCGCAAATGGCCGAAAAGACCGGCTGCTGGATCATCGCCGAAGGCGTGGAAACCGCAGCGCAACTGAATTTTGCGCTGGAGTGCGGATCGCGTTACGTGCAGGGATTTCTGTTCGCCCGGGCGCAGGAGGCGCTTTTCGGTACGAATGACTTCGTGGAGCGCTTTGCCGAGCTGCGCCAGTCTTACGTGCGTCAGAAGCTGGCCGAGCGCAGCAAGCTGATGTTCATGCGCCAGCAGCTCAGCGAACTCATGACCATCCTGCAAACCTGGGCCCAGGCCCGCGCGCCGCTCAGTGCACTGCCACAGCTCGACGCGTTCCCCTGGCTGCTGCGCTTTTACCAATGCGACCGTCACGGCACCCAGCTGACGCCGAACCTGGAGTGGCGACAAAGCGGCTGGGTGGCCGACAACCGCTACCTGGGCCACAACTGGTCGTGGCGCCCGTACTTCTATCACCTCCTGGCCGAAGGCTGGGAAGAACGGCGCCTGACCCTTTCCAACACCTATCGCGACGCCACCAGCAACCAGTATTGCCTGACCGCCGGACAGTTTTTCGATAACGGCGAGCGTCTGTTGCTGATCGACATCGATGCGGCGGGCTTGTAGTTGCGCTTGCAGATGCCAGCCTGAACCGGGAAGCTAGGGAATCAGTCACCAGACGGAGAGAATCAGCCTTGGATTGGCATACCCTGCTCAACCGCGAACGTCTCGGCAAACCATTGCACAGCCCGCAGGAACTTGGCCGCAGCCCGTTCCATAAAGACCATGACCGCATCATCTTCTCCGGCGCCTTCCGCCGCCTGGGGCGCAAGACCCAGGTGCATCCGGTGTCGAGCAACGACCATATTCATACGCGCCTGACCCACTCGCTGGAAGTCAGTTGCGTCGGCCGCTCGCTGGGCATGCGTGTCGGCGAGACCCTGCGCCGCGCCCTGCCTGAATGGTGCGAGCCGAGCGATCTGGGCATGGTGGTCCAGTCGGCCTGCCTGGCGCACGACATCGGCAACCCGCCGTTCGGCCATTCCGGCGAAGACGCGATCCGTCACTGGTTCCAGCAGGCTGCCGGGCGTGGCTGGCTGGATGCGATGAGCGACGCCGAGCGCGGTGACTTCCTGAACTTCGAAGGCAATGCGCAGGGCTTCCGGGTCCTCACGCAACTGGAGTATCACCAGTTCGACGGCGGCACCCGGCTGACCTACGCCACCCTCGGCACTTACCTGAAGTACCCGTGGACCGCCCGTCACGCCGACTCCCTCGGCTACAAAAAGCACAAGTTCGGTTGCTACCAAAGCGAGTTGCCGTTGCTGGAGCAGATCGCCCACAAGCTGGGTCTGCCGCAACTGGAAGAGCAGCGTTGGGCGCGCCATCCGCTGGTGTATCTGATGGAGGCGGCGGACGATATCTGCTACGCCTTGATCGATCTGGAAGATGGCCTGGAAATGGAGCTGCTGGAATACGCCGAAGTCGAGTCGCTGCTGCTCGGCCTGGTCGGCGATGATCTGCCGGAAACCTATCGCCAGCTCGGTCCCCAGGATTCGCGCCGGCGCAAACTGGCGATCCTGCGCGGCAAGGCCATCGAGCACCTGACCAACGCCGCTGCCCGGGCATTCGTCGAACAACAGGACGCGCTGCTGGCCGGTACGCTGCCGGGGGATCTGGTGGAACACATGCACGGACCGGCCAAACGCTGTGTGTTGAACGCCAAGGACATCGCCCGCAAGAAAATATTCCAGGACAAGCGCAAGACCCTGCATGAGATCGGCGCCTACACGACCCTGGAGATTCTGCTCAACGCCTTCTGCGGTGCTGCCCTGGAACAGCACAACGGCCGCACGCCGTCGTTCAAGAGCCGCCGGATTCTCGATCTGCTGGGCAATAATGCGCCGAACCCGCACGGCCCGCTGCATGCATCGTTCCTGCGCATGATCGACTTCATCGCCGGCATGACCGACAGCTACGCCAGTGACATGGCACTGGAAATGACCGGACGTTCCAGCCATTGACGCCTGCTTCCCGACCGATCTGCAATGGATTGGTCGGGAGGGCCGAAGATAATGTCTTAAATAAACAAAGAACAATCATCGAAGGTCTTTTCCCGATAAACTTTCTCTGCGCACTTAAACTTATATCAAGCCCCGTCACTGGACATCTCACGCATCTACCTACGGCAAACCTAGTTAACACGTAGTCTGATTCCTCTTTATTTGTAGGACTTATCCTAGATTGCCGCTAACACTCCGTCAGTTCATGCGACCGCTCATTCATCTGAGCTAAGGTGCGCCCTTTATTCGCGCTCGTATGGGATTTGATTATGAACTCCGTTTTTATTGTCGACGATCACCCGGTCATCCGCCTCGCCGTTCGAATGCTGCTGGAGCATGAAGGTTATAAAGTCGTCGGAGAAACCGATAACGGTGTCGATGCCATGCAGATGGTTCGCGAATGCATGCCCGACCTGATCATTCTCGACATCAGCATTCCCAAACTCGACGGTCTGGAGGTCCTGGCCCGCTTCAACTCCATGAGTTCGCCGTTCAAGACCCTGGTGCTGACCGCACAATGCCCGACCCTGTTCGGCATTCGCTGCATGCAGTCAGGTGCGTCGGGGTATGTATGCAAACAGGAAGACCTGAGTGAACTGGTCAGTGCAATCAAAGCCGTACTGTCCGGTTATAACTACTTTCCCAGCCAGGCCTTGAATCCGGTTCGTCACGATGATGTGCGCTATGTAGAACTTGAACTTTTCAAGTCCGTCAATGATCGGGAACTCATGGTCCTGCAACTATTTGCCCAAGGCCGCACCAACAAGGAAATTGCCAAAGGCATGTTTCTCAGCAATAAAACCGTCAGCACTTATAAAAAACGCCTGATGCAAAAACTCAAAGCCAAGTCCCTTGTAGAACTTATCGAAATGGCCAAACGTAACGCACTCGTGTGAGAGCCAACATGCCCAGTCGCTTAAAGAGTTTTCTGATTGCATTGAGTGCATGCCTGAGTCTCAGCGCGCCTGTCACAGTTGCATCGTCAACCTTCCAGGACCTTGCCCTGCTCGCGCGTTCGACCGACAGATCAATTCCGGTCCTGTTCGAGCCATCGCAAGAGGCGTGGCTGCACACTCGCAATGAGTTGATTCTGGGAGCATCCGCTCCGGACTACCCCCCTTTCGACATGACAACCAGCGGACACGACTACGAAGGTTTCACAGCGGACTACGCCGGGCTGGTGGGACAGGCGACGGGGCTACCGGTCAAGGTCAGGCGCTTCGCCTCGCGCGAGGCCGCGATCCGCGCATTGATCGAGGGCAGCATCGACATGCTCGGTACGTCCAACGGGTTCGAAGCGGAGAACGCCAACATCATGCTGTCCAGGCCCTACGCAGTCGATCAACCGGTCCTGGTCACACGCGAAGGCGAAACCCGCTCTCTGACCGAAGGCCTGGCCAGTCTGCGGCTGAGCATGCTCTATCACTACCTGCCGCTGGAGGAGGTCAAGGCGATGTATCCCAAAGCCCTCATCACCTCCTATCCGTCCTACCAGAACGCGATCAATGCCGTCGCGTTCGATCAGGCGGACGTGTTTCTCGGCGACACCATCTCCACTCACTACATGATCAGCAAGGGCTATCTGAACAACATCCGCATGGCCAACTTCGGCAAGCACGAAGCCCACGGCTTCAGCTTCGCCGTGCATCGCAACAATACGCAATTGACCGGCATCATCGACGCGGTGCTCAAGGCGGTTCCGGGCAGCGAGCGCGAAAACATCGCCAAACGCTGGAGTGTCGGCAGCGACACACTGCTCACCGACCAGAAGTTGCAACTGACCAAGCGTGAAGAACAATGGCTGAAAAGGAATCCGGTGGTAAGTGTCGTCGTCAACGAGGCCTTCGCACCGCTGACGTTCTTCGACAGTGATGGCAACTTTCGCGGCATCAGTGCCGACCTGCTCGAGCTTATTCGCCTGCGCACCGGTCTGCGATTCGAGATACGCCGCAGTCGCAGCGATGCCGAGATGATCAGGCAGATTGAAAATCACCAGGCCGACCTGATTGCCGCCCTGCTACCCACCGCTCAGCGCGAGGAAACCCTGACCTTCAGCCGTCCCTACCTGGAAAACTCCTACGTTCTGTTGACCCGAAAAGCGGCCGACAGCCCGACACACCTGGGCCAGCTCAAACGCAAACGTCTGGCGATCGCGCAGGGCAATCCGATGATCGAATACCTGCGCACCGAATTTCCACGTATCCAGCTGATCGAAACGCCGGACACCTTCAGCGCCGTAGCGTTGCTCGACGAAGGCCAGGTCGAGGGCGCAGTGAACTCGCTGGTCATCGCCAACTACTTCATCTCCTCCCGCATTTTCGAACAGCCACTGCAGATCACCACCACCATCGGCACACGTCAGGCGGCGTTCTCGCTGGCAACTGCCAGGGACAGCACGGAACTGGGCTCGATCATCGACAAGACCC
Source organism: Pseudomonas sp. R45(2017) (assembly GCF_002112305.1). Taxonomy (NCBI): domain Bacteria; kingdom Pseudomonadati; phylum Pseudomonadota; class Gammaproteobacteria; order Pseudomonadales; family Pseudomonadaceae; genus Pseudomonas; species Pseudomonas sp. R45(2017). Next base: position 84,303 of record NZ_NEHH01000001.1, read on the forward strand.
TGATGAGCATCACCCCCGAAGAACTGGGCATCATCAATGGCCGCTGGCGGGGTTACTCAAGTGTTTCGCAAGGCACCTGGCGTCAATACCAGCGCTTTTTCTATCAGGCGATCGGCGGGGCCTGCCTGCTGTTGCTGCTGTCGCTGTTCTGGAATGCCTACATGCGCCGCCAGATCAATCAACGCAAGGCAGCCGAACGGGCGTTGAACGACCAGCTGGAGTTCATGGGTTCACTGGTCAACGGCACGCCCCATCCAATCTATGTGCGTGACCGACAGGGACTTCTGCAAAGCTGCAATGACAGCTATCTCCATGCGTTCAATGCCCGGCGTGAAGACGTCATCGGCAAAAGCGTGATGCAGGGTGCATTGAATAATGCTTTCGAGGCACAGACTTTTCAGGCCGACTACCAGCGGGTGGTGGCCGAGGGCAGGCCGCTGGTGCTCGACCGGCCGCTGCAGATCGGCAACCGGCGCCTGACGATCTATCACTGGATCCTGCCGTACCGGGACTCCAGTGGTGAAGTGCGGGGGATCATCGGCGGCTGGATCGACATCAGTGAGCGTCGCGAGCTGCTCGACGAACTGCGCTCGGCCAAGGAACGGGCGGACGATGCCAATCGCGCCAAAAGTACGTTCCTGGCGACCATGAGCCACGAGATCCGCACCCCGATGAACGCAGTGATCGGCATGCTCGAATTGACGCTCAAGCGCATGGATCAGGCTCACCCGGATCGCTCCGGAATCGAAACGGCCTACCATTCGGCCAAGGATCTGCTGGGCCTGATCGGCGACATACTGGACATTGCCCGCATCGAATCCGGGCGATTGAGCCTGCACCCCGAGCGAATCAACCTGATTGATACCATAGGCTCAGTGGTCAGGATCTTCGAAGGCCTCGCCCGACAGAAACAGCTCTCACTGGAAGTTAGCGTCACTCCTGCCGAATTGAATGTCGATGTGCACCTCGACCCCCTGCGCTTCAAGCAAGTGCTGTCGAACCTGATCAGCAATGCCATCAAGTTCACCGAAGAAGGACACATCAGGATCACGCTGGATGTTCTACCCACGAATGATCCCGAACGCTCGATGGTGCAGTTGACCGTACAGGACAGCGGCATCGGGATCACGACGCAGGATCAGTCGCGTCTGTTCGAACCCTTTGCCCAGGCCGGTAATGGCGGACAGAGAACCGTCAGCGGTGCAGGACTGGGATTGGTCATCAGCCGTAACCTGTGCGAGATGATGGGTGGAAAACTGCGGTTGAGCAGCCTGCCCGGAGTCGGCACCCAGGTCAGTCTGTCGCTGCCACTGACGATTTTTCCAGCGAGAGTGACAAAAGCTGAGGACGAGCCGCAAATTCACGCGTCTCTCACCCCGCTGACGGTTCTGGTGGTCGATGACCATCCGGCCAACCGGTTGCTGATGTGCCAGCAGCTGGAATACCTCGGCCATCGTTTCTGTATCGCCGAAGACGGCCTGCGCGGACTGGAAGAATGGAAGAGCGGTGAGTTTGATCTGGTCATCGCCGATTGCAACATGCCCGTCATGAACGGCTACGAGCTGACCCGCGCGATTCGTCAGCACGAAAAGCTGACCCACCGCCCGGCTTGCACCGTGTTGGGGTTCACCGCCAATGCCCAGCCCGAAGAGATCCTGCGCTGCAAGCAGGCAGGCATGAACGAATGCCTGTTCAAACCCCTGAGCCTCAACAGCCTGAGCCAATGGGTCAACAGCGTTCAGCCGCTGTTCCGCGCGCCGGCGTTCAACCTGCAGGGGCTCACACTGCTGACCGGCGGCAACCCTTCCCAGACTCACCGCCTGCTGGCAGAACTGCTCAACAGCAGCCGCGTTGACCGACAGGAATTGCAGGCACTGTCCCTTACTCGAGATCCCCCTGCGCTGGCCGTCATCGCCCACAAGATCAAGGGCGCAGCCCGAATTGCCCAGGCCTCGCGCCTGATCGACAGCTGCGATGCGCTTGAGCAGGCGTGCCTGCAAGCGCTGCCGGGGGATGAGATCGAGCGTCGCTGTCAGGCCAGCCGTCTCGCCATCCTGGAACTGGAGCAGGCACTGGAACAGCAACTCGCCCGGATCCACCAGAGCAAAGTGACCGGGGCTTAACTATGCTTGGACGCTGAGCAGTGTGCTTACCTATACGGAGAGTCCGCAATGCCCAGCCCACTGCGCCCGGAACAACGCCGGTTTCCGCTGCATGTGCACATCAGCGTCATGTTCACTTTTCTGCTGTTGCTCACCGGGGTGGTGCTGGGTCTGTTCAACTATCGGCAGACCACGCAGATCATCCTGTCAAGCAGCGAAAAACTGTTCAACCGCATCGAACAGGATGTGCGCCTTGATCTGCAGGCCACTTATGAACCGATTCGACACCTGCTGAGCTTGCTGGCGGACACCTCCGCCGCCCGCTCTTCCGGCCTCGAACCGCGTCTGGCGCTGCTCAAGCCGTTCAGCCAGTCACTGACGGACAACCCGGACCTGGCCTCGCTGTACCTGGGTTATGGCAACGGCGATTTTTTCATGGTCCGTCCTTTGCGCACGCCAGCGCTGAAAACCCTGCTCAAGGCACCGGACGCCGCGGCGTTTCAGGTCTGGAGCATCGAACACGACGCCAGCGGTCAGGCGCATTCGCAGTCGCTGTTCTTCGACCAGGCCCTGTCCCCGGTCGGCCGGCAGGACAATCCCGACGATCCTTATGATCCCCGCAGCCGGGCGTGGTACATCAACGCACGGCAGCAGACCGAACAGATCACCACCGAACCCTACGTCTTTTTCTCCACCCACAACGTCGGCACGACGCTGGCCCGGCGCAGCGGTGATGACGCGGTAATCGGCGCCGACCTGACCCTCGACGCGCTCTCCGCAACCCTGATCAAACACGTGGTGACACCGGCCACGGAAATCGTCCTGTTCGACGCCGACGGCAACGCCGTGGCCTATCCCGACAGCAGCCGGCTGATCGTCGATGACCGAACGGCGCGTCTGGCCAAGGCTGCCGACTTGAGCCCCGCCCTGCATGCCTTGTTGTCCGGTCACCAGGGCAACCGGCTCAAGGCCGACGGCCGGCAATGGATTGTCGCCCGCAGCCAGTTGCAGGAAGGCGGGCCGAAAGGTTTGCAGATGGCGTTGCTGGTGCCGGAGGACGAGTTGCTGGTCGATGCCTATCGCATGCGCTGGCAAGGCGCGCTGATCACCTTGGCCACCCTGCTGTTGTGCCTGCCGCTCGGGTGGCTGATCTCGCGAATTCTGGTCAAGCCGCTGCATGCGCTGGTCAAGGAAGCCGATGCGATCCGCAGCTTCGATTTCAATTTTCCCGTGACCCGTCGATCACCGGTGCTGGAGGTCGACCAGCTGAGTCTGTCGATGGCCCGCATGAAGGACACCCTGGCCAGCTTCTTTCGGATCACCGACAGCCTGACTGCTGAAACCCGCTTCGAACCGCTGCTGCAACGGGCGCTGTTCGAGACCGTGCAGATCGCCCAGGCTCAGGCGGGCCTGATTTATCTGCGCGAAAACGACGGCAATCGCATGGAGCCCTACGGGCTGGTGGTCGATGGCGCGTCCCAAGCTCTGGCCGCGTTCGATATTCAGGGGCGCAATCTTGACGCCACTCAAAGCCCCGAATGGTTCCGGCAACTGGCGAACGCCAACACGGTGGTGAGCAATCTGGGCTTCGAACAGGCCACCGATCTGCAGAAAGTGCTGCTGGCCATGAAGTCGCCAAGGGTGCACCTGATCGGTATCCGCCTGCATAACCGGCACAACGAGACCGTCGGCCTGCTGGTGCTGTTGATCAATGACAGCGGCACGGCGAGTGATCTGGAAAAGCTGCGGCCCGACCGCATTGCCTTCCTGCAAGCGGTGTCCGGGGCAGCGGCGGTGAGTATCGAAAGCCAGCGCCTGCAAGCCCGGCAGAAGCAACTGCTGGATGCGTTCATTCAACTGCTGGCCGGCGCCATCGATGCCAAGAGCCCTTATACCGGCGGGCATTGCCAGCGTGTGCCGGAGCTGACCCTGATGCTCGCCCACGCCGCCGCGGCCAGTCAGGCACCGGAATTCAGCGATTACCAGCCGAACGAAGACGAATGGGAGGCCCTGCACATCGCCGCCTGGCTGCACGATTGCGGCAAGGTCACGACCCCGGAATACGTGGTCGACAAAGCCACCAAACTGGAAACCCTGAACGATCGCCTGCATGAAATCCGCACCCGCTTCGAAGTGCTCAAGCGCGATGCCTGGGTCAGCTACTGGCAAGCCCTGGCCATGGGCGGCGAAGAGCGGCAACTGGCCGAGCTGCGCGACGCAACCCTGACAGCACTGGATGATGATTTTGCATTCGTCGCCCACTGCAATCTGGGCAGTGAAGCGATGGCCGAGGCCGACCTGCAACGCCTGCAAGGCATCGCGAAACGCCCATGGACGCGCACGCTGGATGATCGGCTGGGCCTGTCATGGGAAGAGAACCGGCGTCAGTCACGCACCCCGGCACCGACCTTGCCGGCCACCGAACCGTTGCTGGCAGACAAGCCCGAACATCTGCTGAAACGCGCCGAGGGCGAGCTCATTCCAGAGGACAATCCGTGGGGCTTCAAGCTCGACGTCCCGCCGTACAAATACAATCGCGGCGAGCTGTACAACCTGAGCATCCCCCGGGGCACCCTGACCCGCGAAGAACGCTACATCATCAACCACCACATGGTGCAGACGATCCTGATGCTCAGCCACCTGCCCTTCCCCGGGCATCTGAACAGCGTGGCGGAAATCGCCGGCGGGCATCACGAAAAGATGGACGGCACCGGTTATCCCAAGCGCCTGAAACGCGAAGACATGAGCCTGCCGGCGCGCATGATGGCGATTGCCGATATTTTCGAAGCCCTGACCGCCGCCGACCGCCCGTACAAAAAGGCCAAGTCCCTCAGTGAAGCGCTGGGGATCATGGCCACCATGTGCCGCGAGGCGCACATCGATGCGGAGTTGTTCGGGCTGTTCATCCGCGATGGCGTGTACTTGCAGTACGCCACGCGGTTTCTCGATCCACGGCAGATCGATGCCGTGGACCCAGCGGCCGTGCTGTTCAAGGCAGGCCTTACAGCGTGATCAGCAGTCGGTCAGACGCAGGAAGATCGCCGCCAGTTGTTCGATCCCGGCCTGATCGTCGGCACCGAAACGCGCGAGCTTCGGACTGTCGAGGTCGAGCACGCCGATCAGGCGACCGTCCTTGACCAATGGCACGACCAGCTCGCTGTTCGATGCGCTGTCGCAAGCGATATGGCCGGGGAACGCGTGAACGTCTTCAACCCGTTGCGTTTGCAAGCTGGCAGCCGCCGCGCCGCACACACCGCGTCCGAACGGAATGCGCACGCAGGCGATCTGGCCCTGGAACGGACCGAGCACCAGCTCTTCGTTGCGATTGAGGTAGAAACCGGCCCAGTTCAGGTCATCGAGCTGGTTGAACAGAAACGCCGAAAACTGCGCGGCGTTGGCGATGAAATCGCGCTCGTCCGCCAGCAGCGATTCCAGTTGCGCGGCCAACATGCCATAGCCTTCGAGGCCCTGGCCGCTCTGTTGCAAATCAATCATGCCTTGTGCTCCAACAATTTCAGTCCCACCCAGTAACGGGCGAATTGGTACGCGCAACGTCCGTTGCGGTTGCCACGGCCGGTTGCCCAGCGCACGGCGAGAATGTCCAGCTGTTCGTCGCGCTCCCAGCTCAGGCCGGCCTTGGCGGCCAACTGGCCGATCCAGTGCTCGACGACGTTGAGGAAATGTTCCTGGGTAAACGGATAGAACGACAGCCACAGGCCGAAACGATCCGACAGCGCGATCTTGTCTTCTACCGCCTCGCTCGGATGCAGCTCGCCATCGACGCGCTTCCAGTTTTCGTTGTCGCTTTCCTTTTCCGGCACCAGATGACGACGGTTGGAAGTGGCGTACAGCAACACGTTGTCAGGTGCCTGTTCGAGCGAGCCGTCCAGCACGCTTTTCAGCACGCGGTAGTCGCCTTCACCGGACTCGAACGACAAGTCGTCGCAGAACAGCACAAAGCGTTGCGGCAGCTTGGCGATCTGCTCCACCACCCGTGGCAGGTCCGCCAGGTGATCGCGCTCGATTTCGATCAAACGCAAACCGGCCTTGGCGTGTTCAGCCAACAGCGCCCGCACCAGCGACGATTTACCGGTACCGCGCGAACCCCACAGCAGCGCGTGGTTGGCCGGCATGCCGTCGAGAAATTGCTGAGTGTTGCGGCCCAGTTGCTCCAGCTGGCGGTCGACGCCGATCAGGTCCGACAAGCGCATGTCGAGGCTAACTTCCAGCGGCAGCAGATAACCGCTGCGACCGTCACGCTGCCAGCGTGCGGCGAGGCAGGTGCCCCAGTCGATGACCGGGCGTGGAGCCGGCAGCAGTGGTTCGATCCGCGCCAGAACCGACTCGGCGCGCTCAAGAAAAGCATTCAATCGGGAATCCACGTCTTCTCCTCGGGCTCGTTCACAGTGATGATGGCGGTGCAGCGACGACACACAGCGTTCGAAACCAGTCCCGGCCCTTGTTACAAGGCGCTTCGGGAACCCCGGAATCCATGCATGATCGACTATGCTTGAGCAGCGAAGGGAAACGGAAGTGGTTCAACACCCCATGGATATCAAATTCACCCACCGGCTGTCGTACAAACAGGCCCGGCTTACCGTGCTGGTCGGGTTCATTCTGGGCACGCTGCTCAGCCTGCTGCAAATCGGCATCGATTATGCCAGTGAAGACGCGTCCATCAACCGTGAAATCCTGTCTTTGCTGGAAATCAGCCACAACCCGGCCTCGCGCATCGCCTATAACATCGATGCCGAACTGGCGCAGGAACTGACCCTGGGCCTGCTGCGCTCGCCGGCGATCATTTCCGCACAACTGACCGACAACAATCAGACGGTGCTGGCCAACGTCAAACGCCCGGAGCTGCAAAGCGGCTACCGGATGATCAGCGACTTCCTGTTCGGCGCCAAACGCCAGTTCGAAGACCGCCTCTACCTCGATCACCTGCCCAACGAATCCCTCGGCACCTTGAAACTGGAAGTCGACACCTACGCGTTCGGCAGCCGCTTCCTGCGCCGGGCCGAGGTCACGCTGCTCAACGGGTTTGCCCGCAGCCTGATTCTCACCGGGATTCTGCTCGCGCTGTTCTACGTGATGCTGACCAAACCGCTGGTGCGGGTGATCCGCGAACTCAGCGGCCGCGACCCGCGCAGCGCCGAGCCGACGACCCTGGAATGTCCGGGCGGGCACGCCAACGACGAGATCGGCGTGCTGGTCAAGGTTGCCAACCAGCAGTTCGAAAACATCGCCACCGAAATCCAGCAGCGGCGCAATGCGGAAAACCGCCTCACCGACTACCTCGCGCAACTCGAAGACATCGTGTCGGCGCGTACCGCCGAGCTCAAGGCGATCAACGCGCGGCTCAGCCAGTCCAACCAGGAACTGGAAGTGGCCCGCAGCACGGCACTGGACATGGCCGAGGCACGCTCGGCGTTTCTCGCCAACATGAGCCACGAGATCCGCACCCCGCTCAACGGCCTGCTGGGGATGATCGCCCTGTCGCTCGACGGCCCGCTCAACGCCGAACAACAGCAACAACTGTCGATCGCCCACGACTCGGGCAAGGTATTGGTGGAGCTGCTCAACGATATTCTCGACCTGTCGAAATTCGATGCCGGGCAACTGGAGCTCGAACACATTCCATTCGATCTTGGCTCGCTGATCGAAGACACCGCCAACCTGCTGTCGCAGAACGCGGCGCCGAGTGTCGAACTGACCTGCCTGATCGATCCGTACTTTCCGGCGCTGGTGCTCGGCGATCCGACCCGGGTCAGGCAGATCGTCAGCAACCTGTTGTCCAACGCCCTGAAATTCACCCGCTTCGGTCGGGTCGATGTGCGCTTGTCCACCTGGAAAGACGGCGTCCGGATCGAAGTCTGCGACACCGGTATCGGCATCGCCCAGGAAGCGCAGGTGAAGATTTTCCAGCCGTTCACCCAGGCGGGTGCCGGCATCACCCGCCAGTACGGCGGCACCGGGTTGGGCCTGGCACTGACCTACAACCTGTGCGAAGCCATGCAGGGGCGCCTGACCATCAGTTCCGAAGTGGGTTTCGGTAGTCAGTTCTGCGCCGAACTGCCACTGCCCTGCCACACCCGAGCGGTGATTCCGCCACCGTTGCACGGCAAGGTGCTGGCAATCACCAACGCGGTCAGCGGGCTGGCGGAACTGCTGGAAAGTCTGCTGCCGGTCTGGGGACTGACCTACGAGCAGCGAACCCTCGACGACCCGCTGCTCGGTCTGTCCCCCGACGTCATCATCACCGACTGCCCGGAATGCCTGTTCGGCCTGCGCCCGGCGATGACGGCACCGATTCTGCTGGTGACTGCCTACGGCAGTTTCATGCCGGGTGAAGAAGCCGCCGCCCTCGCCCCGTTGCAGCAGCAGGCGCGACCGCTGGCTCGCAACGCGCTGTATCAGAATCTGCGCCGGACGCTGTTGCCGGATCTCACCACCATCGACCGCGCACGCCTCGAAAGCGTGCCGTCGCAGCGGCGCGGTCGGGTGCTGCTGGTGGAGGACAACCCGGTCAACCAGTTGGTGGCCAAGGGCATGCTGGGCAAACTCGGTTGCGACGTTGTAGTCGCCGCCCATGGCGTGGAAGCGCTGGATCAGCTGGAACACGACGAATTCGATCTGGTGCTGATGGACTGCAACATGCCGGTGATGGACGGCTACGAAGCCAGCCGCCAGATCCGTCAGAGCGGGCGCTGGCCGCATCTGCCGATTGTCGCCCTGACCGCCAACGCCATGTCCGAGGAGCGCGAACGTTGCCGGGCAGCGGGCATGAGCGACTATCTGGCCAAGCCGTTCCGTCGGGAAGAACTGGCGGCGCTGCTGGACCAGTGGATTCCGACTACGACAGTGCTTTGATCTGCCCCAGCAAGTGATCGAGACCGTCGCGCAAGTCATTGAGCCGGTCCAGATCCACCCCGCTGTCGCACAACAGCCGCGCCTTCAACGGCCCGACCTGTTCACGCAGCGCCTGCCCCTGCGGCGTGAGGCTCAGATGAACCTCGCGTTCGTCCCGGGCCGAGCGCTGACGCTGGACCAGTTGCAGTTGCTCCAGACGTTTGAGCAGCGGCGTCAGCGTGCCGGAATCCAGTGCCAGACGTTCACCCAGCGCCTTGACCGTCGGCTGCTCCGGCGCGGATTGCTGCCACTCCCACAACACCAGCATCGCCAGGTATTGCGGGTAGGTCAGGCCAAGCTGATCGAGCATCGGTTTGTAGGCACGGATCACCGCCCGCGATGCGGCATACAACTTGAAGCACAGCTGACTGTCGAGCTTCAGCGAATCGGCGGACAGGCTGTTCATTTGAGCAGGGCTTCGATCTCGCGGCTCAGATCCTGCGGCTTGGTGGCCGGGGCGAAGCGCTTGACCAACTGGCCGTCCTTGCCGATCAGGAACTTGGTGAAATTCCACTTGATGCCCTGAGAGCCCAGCACGCCTGGCGCGCGTTTCTTCAACTGCACGAACAGTGGATGCGCGCCGTTACCATTGACTTCGATCTTCTTGAACAGCGGGAAGCTGACACCGTAGTTCAGCTCGCAGAACTCGCTGATGGCGCCCTCGTTGCCCGGCTCCTGCTTGCCGAACTGATTGCACGGGAAGCCCAGCACCACCAGGCCCTGATCCTTGTAGGTCTGCCACAGTTCTTCAAGGCCTTTGTACTGCGGCGTGAAACCGCATTTGCTGGCGGTGTTGACCACCAGCACTGCCTTGCCGGCGAAATCGGCGAGGGTCTTCTGCTCGCCTTTGATGGTGGTGCACGGAATGTTCAGCAGGTTATCGCTCATGGTGCGCACTCTTGAAAAATGGGTAGACGGCAAAAATAGCGAGCAATTGAATTGTGTGCAATTTAATTATTCGAAAGGCGACCCATGGATCGCCCGTATCGGTTACTCGCGCGGCACCAGGTCCAGGCACACCGAGTTGATGCAGTAACGCAGGCCGGTCGGCGGCGGACCGTCAGGGAATACGTGGCCCAGGTGCGCATCGCACTTGGCGCATTTCACTTCGGTGCGGATCATGCCGTGGCTGGTGTCACGGATTTCGGTCATGGCGCTCTCGCCGATCGGCGCGTAGAAGCTTGGCCAGCCGCAACCGGAATCGAATTTGGTCTTGGAATCAAACAATGGCTCGTTGCAGCAGACGCAGTGATAGACACCGTCAGTCTTGGTGGCGTTGTATTTACCGGAGAACGGTCGCTCGGTAGCACTGAGACGGCACACGTTGTATTGCTCGGGGTCGAGCATCGCCCGCCATTCTTCCAGGGTCTTTTCAATCTTTTCCATCATCACACCTCAGCGGCTGAAAAAGCCCGATCTGTACCTTTTCCACGGATCGGGCGGCACGTATGATTGCGCCTCGTCACACGCCAGTCTGGCAGCGGGTTCCTGCGCATTCAAACGGATTATTGGAAACCGCCGCTCGAGACACTTGCCTGTGTGAAGACGCAGGATTCCCAGCACGGTTGTCCACCCGCCGCCTGGATCGTTCATTTTCGGGATCACATCGCCATGCAGTTCAGCAAATCGAACAAGCTCGCCAACGTCTGCTACGACATTCGCGGCCCGGTGCTCAAGCACGCCAAACGCCTGGAAGAGGAAGGCCATCGCATCCTCAAGCTGAACATCGGCAACCCGGCGCCCTTTGGTTTCGAAGCGCCGGACGAAATTCTTCAGGATGTGATCCGCAACCTGCCGACCGCCCAGGGCTACAGCGATTCCAAAGGCCTGTTCAGCGCGCGCAAGGCGGTGATGCAGTACTACCAGCAGAAGCAGGTCGAAGGTGTCGGCATCGAAGATATCTACCTGGGCAACGGCGTGTCCGAGCTGATCGTGATGTCGCTGCAGGCGCTGCTCAACAACGGCGACGAAGTGCTGGTGCCGGCGCCGGACTACCCGCTGTGGACCGCAGCCGTGAGTCTGGCCGGCGGTAACGCGGTGCATTACCTGTGCGACGAGGGTGCCGACTGGTTCCCGGACCTGGCCGACATCAAGGCCAAGATCACACCGAACACCAAGGCGATGGTGATCATCAACCCGAACAACCCGACCGGCGCGGTGTATTCGAAGGAAGTGCTGCTGGGCATGCTCGAGCTGGCCCGCCAGCACAACCTGGTGGTGTTCTCCGACGAAATCTACGACAAGATCCTCTACGACGACGCCGTGCACATCTGCACCGCTTCGCTGGCCCCGGACCTGCTGTGCCTGACCTTCAACGGTCTGTCCAAGTCGTATCGCGTGGCGGGTTTCCGTTCCGGCTGGATCGCCATTTCCGGGCCGAAACACAACGCTCACAGCTACATCGAAGGCATCGACATGCTGGCCAACATGCGTCTGTGCGCCAACGTGCCGAGCCAGCATGCAATTCAGACCGCACTCGGCGGCTACCAGAGCATCAACGATCTGGTGCTGCCACAAGGTCGCCTGCTGGAACAGCGCAACCGTACCTGGGAATTGCTCAACGACATTCCCGGCGTGAGCTGCGTGAAGCCGATGGGCGCACTGTACGCGTTCCCGAAGATCGACCCGAAAGTCTGCCCGATCCACAACGACGAGAAATTCGTGCTCGATCTGCTGCTCTCCGAGAAGCTGCTGGTGGTGCAAGGTACGGCATTCAACTGGCCGTGGCCTGACCACTTCCGCGTGGTCACCCTGCCGCGGGTCGATGACCTGGACATGGCCATCGGTCGTATCGGCAACTTCCTCAAGTCCTACCGCCAGTAACCGGCGCTCAGTGCGCAACGGCCCGAACGTTGCGCACTGTCTGATTCAGCAACACTTCTGCTCCGCCCCTCCTCCAGCACCTTCTACACTTGCGACTCATACGAATCATGCGTGCCTGACGCAATGAGACCGGGTGCCGTGTGCCTGTCATCCATACCGGATTCAGCAGTGGGAAATATCCTATGCCCGACAAATCCGGTGTAGGACACAGTTTGAAATAGTCACTCGGTTGAATCGCCAGGTGCCGCACCTTATATACCCCGCAGTACGCTACATCTTTAGCTTGAGGAGATTTCTACAACCATGATGCGCATCCTGCTGTTTTTGGCCACTAACCTGGCGGTCGTGCTGATAGCCAGCATCACCCTGAGCCTTTTCGGCTTCAACGGGTTCATGGCGGCCAACGGGGTTGATCTCAACCTCAGTCAGCTGCTGGTTTTCTGTGCAGTCTTTGGTTTCGCCGGGTCCCTGTTCTCGCTGTTCATCTCCAAGTGGATGGCGAAGATGAGCACCAGCACCCAGATCATCACCCAGCCACGCACCCGCCACGAACAATGGCTGCTGCAAACCGTCGAGCAACTGTCCCGGGAAGCCGGGATCAAGATGCCCGAGGTGGGGATTTTCCCGGCCTATGAAGCCAACGCCTTCGCCACCGGCTGGAACAAGAACGACGCACTGGTCGCAGTCAGCCAGGGTTTGCTTGAGCGTTTCAAGGAAGATGAAGTGCGGGCCGTGCTGGCTCACGAGATCGGTCACGTGGCCAATGGCGACATGGTCACCCTGGCGCTGATCCAGGGCGTGGTGAACACCTTCGTGATGTTCTTCGCGCGAATCATCGGCAACTTCGTCGACAAGGTGATCTTCAAGAACGAAGAAGGCCAAGGCATGGCCTACTACATCGCGACCATCTTCGCCGAGCTGGTGCTGGGCATTCTGGCCAGCGCCATCGTGATGTGGTTCTCGCGTAAACGCGAGTTCCGTGCCGACGATGCAGGTGCCCGCCTGGCCGGTACCGGCGCGATGATCAACGCCTTGCAACGCCTGCGCGCCGAACAAGGCCTGCCGGTGCACATGCCGGACACCCTGAACGCCTTTGGCATCAACGGTGGCATCAAGCAAGGGTTCGCCCGCATGTTCATGAGCCACCCGCCGCTGGAAGAGCGTATCGACGCCCTGCGTCGTCGCGGCTGATCAAACCGGCGCACCAACGAAAAGGCCCGCAGTGATGCGGGCCTTTTTTTGCCTGTCGATTACGCCCCGGAAATCCGGTAGACCCGCTCTTCCAGCCGAGTTACGCCGGCCTGCACGAACTTCCAGCTTTCACCCAGCACATCCTGCTCCTCCAGCATCTCGACACGCCAGACACTGCCCAGCAAACGCTGCACTTCGGCATCGTCTACGGAAAATGGCGGCCCGGGCATCTGCGACTGGTCATAATCCAGCGTCACCAACAGCCCTCGGCATGTCGGCAAAAGACCCTGCAAGTGCGCCGCATAACGCTCGCGCATCGCTTGCGGCAAGGCAATCACTGCCGCCCGGTCGTACAACGCGGTGCAGCCCGCCACGTCAGCCGCCGTCAGCGAGAAGAAATCCCCGCACCACAACTCGATCGACCCGGCGCGATAAACCTTGAAGTCGCCCTGCTCGCTCACCTGCGCCTGCAATTGCTGCTCAAGAAAGAAGTCTTCCACGGCCTTTTCCGACAGCTCGACGCCGAGCACCTGATGACCACGGCCGGCAAGCCACAGCAGATCCAGGCTTTTACCGCACAACGGCACCAACACACGCGCCTGCGACGGGATGGCCAGATCAGGCCAGTGCCGCTGCAAATAAGGGTTCACCTCAGGCTGGTGAAAGCCGATCTGGTTCGATTCCCACTTCTTGTGCCAAAACTCCGGCTGCATGCATCCTCCTAAGAATTCGATCAAAAGACGTTAAAACTTATATTGGAATTAGATCAATGAACTGACTGAAGATGGGTCATCTTAACGCTCAGGAACCCTTCCATGTTTCCCAGCCTGTTTATCTCTCACGGCTCGCCCATGCTGGCGCTGGAGCCCGGTGCCAGTGGCCCGGCCCTGGCGCGGCTGGCAGCCGAACTGCCACGCCCGAAAGCCATCGTCATCGTTTCCGCCCATTGGGAAAGCCATGAGCTGCTGGTCAGCAGCCACGCGCAACCGGAAACCTGGCACGACTTCGGCGGTTTCCCCCGCGCGCTGTATGAAGTGCAGTATCCGGCACCGGGCAATCCGCAAATGGCCCGCGAGGTTGCCGATCTGCTGACCGCCAACAACCTGCCGGCGCGTCTCGACCCGCAACGACCGTTCGATCACGGCGTGTGGGTGCCGCTCTCGCTGATGTACCCGCAAGCCGACATCCCGGTGGTTCAGGTTTCCCTGCCCAGCCGTGGCGGCCCGGCGTTGCAGAACCGCGTCGGTCAAGCGCTGGCCAGTCTGCGCGAACAGGGCATTCTGTTGATCGGCTCCGGCAGCATCACCCACAACCTGCGGGAACTGGACTGGCACGCCGGCCCGGAAAGCGTCGAGCCATGGGCCCGGGATTTCCGCGACTGGATTGTCGACAAGCTCGCCGCCAACGACGAAGCCGCCCTGCACGATTACCGCCAGCAGGCACCGAACGCCGTGCGCAGCCATCCGAGTGACGAGCATCTGCTGCCGCTGTACTTTGCCCGCGGCGCTGGCGGCGACTTCAGCATTGCCCATCAAGGTTTCACCATGGGCGCACTGGGCATGGACATCTACCGCTTCGGCTGATGCCCAAATCGCAGGCAAAAAAAATCCCCGAACCAGTCGGGGATTTTTTATGTTCGATCAATCAGCCCAGAGGCGGATCAATCTTCGCGGTAGCGACGCAGTTTCAGCTGCTTGCCGGCAACGCGAGTGTCCTTCAGTTTGGTCAGGAGCTTGTCCAGACCATCTTCCGGCAGCTCGACGAGGCTGAAGCTGTCACGCACCTGGATGCGACCGATGGCTTCACGTGCCAGACCACCTTCGTTGAGGATGGCGCCCAGCAGGTTTTTCGCCGCGATACCGTCACGCGCGCCCAGCGCGGTACGGCAACGGGCACGGCCTTCGCCCAAAGGCATTGGCGCACGACGCTCGCGGTCACCACGTTCCGGACGATCACCGGAACGCTCAGGACGGTCGCCACGCGGTGCGCTGTTCGGCACCAGTGGACGTTCCTTCTCGATCGCTGCCAGGTTCAGCGCCTGACCATTGGTGGCCTTGCGCAGCAGAGCGGCAGCCAGGGCACGCGGGGTGCAACCGATGTCGGCGGTCAGGCGATCCAGCAGATCACCGTGAGTCGATTCGGCGTCAGCCACCAGCGGCGACAGGCTGTTGGTCAGTTTCTTGATGCGGGCATCGAGAACGGCCTGGGCGTCCGGCAGACGCACTTCGGCAACTTTCTGACCGGTCACACGCTCGATCACTTGCAGCATGCGGCGCTCACGCGGAGTCACCAGCAGCAGCGCGCGGCCTTCGCGACCGGCACGGCCGGTACGGCCGATACGGTGCACGTAGGATTCCGGATCGTACGGCATGTCCACGTTGAAAACGTGGGTGATGCGCGGAACGTCCAGACCACGGGCGGCAACGTCGGTCGCTACAACGATGTCCAGACGGCCATCTTTCAGCGAGTCGATGACGCGCTCACGCTGGTTCTGGGCGATGTCGCCGTTCAACGCGGCGGCTTTGTAGCCTTTGGCGTCGAGGGCGCTGGCCAGATCCAGGGTCGCTTGCTTGGTGCGCACGAACATGATCAGAGCGTCGAAATCTTCCACTTCCAGCAAGCTGAGAACGGCAGAAGTCTTCTGGTCAGCGTGAACCAACAGGTGAGCCTGTTCGATCGCGGTAACGGTCTGGGTCTTGCTCTGGATCTTCACGTGCTTTGGATCGCGCAGGTGACGCTCGGCGATGGCACGGATCGATTGCGGCAGGGTCGCCGAGAACAATACGGTCTGACGGGTTTCCGGCATGGCCTTGAAGATGACTTCGAGGTCGTCCATGAAGCCCAGTTTGAGCATTTCGTCTGCTTCGTCGAGAACCAGGTGGTTCACGGTCTGCAGTACTTTTTCGTCGCGACGCAGGTGGTCGCACAGACGGCCCGGAGTGGCGACAACGATCTGTGCGCCATTACGGATTGCTTTCAATTGTGGGCCCATCGGCGCGCCGCCGTAGACAGCCACAACAGTCACGCCCGGCATTTGCTTGGCGTAGGTTTCGAAAGCGGTTGCAACTTGTAGCGCCAACTCACGAGTTGGGGCCAGGATCAGAGCTTGCGGCTCGCGCTTGGACGGATCGATGCGGTGCAGGATAGGCAGGGCAAAGGCAGCGGTTTTACCGGTACCGGTTTGCGCCTGACCAATCATATCGTGACCGGCGAGGATGATCGGGATCGACTGCTGCTGAATGGCCGAAGGCTCTTCATAGCCGGTAGCGACTACTGCAGCGACAATATTGGGATGAAGTTCAAGAGCGGCGAAGCCGCCGATTTCCTGGGTCATGGGTCTGCCTCTAAGTGCATCCGCAAAGACCCATGCTCCAAAGCTGCACATGCCGTGTTGAGACTCAAGAGTCGCCCTGGCAGCTTTGTCGGCGGGGATTTGCGAAAACGAATGAATGAAAAAGAATCGTCAAGGAAGAGCCCGCAGTGCGGACGTGCAGCCGAAGCTGACTTCGGGGAATTGCGCTACCTAAACGCGGCCCGGTTAAAGGCCGGCGCGCACTATACCGGAATTTGCCCAAAAAGGGAGCTTTTTTTATCGGCGAAATACAGTTGTCACCGCTGTGTAACGGGGTTTTGCGGATAATCGGGCAAAGGTCTATTTTTCAAAGACCCCGGCCCTGCGGGCGATGGCGCTTAAACGATTCACCGACGTGCGGCATCTGGTCGCTGCACCTTTTCTTCCCCTGCGAGGAAACACCCATGAATCAGCCCTGCCCCGGCCGCGTGAGCCGTGCGCGCCACGGTCACGTGCATTTGATCGGCCTGGACCGCGCCGCCAAGCGCAATGCCTTCGACCTCGACCTGCTCAACGACCTGGCCCTGGCCTACGGTGAATTCGAGGCCGACAGCGACGCACGGGTGGCGGTGCTGTTCGGGCATGGCGAGCATTTCACCGCCGGGCTCGATCTGGTCAACGCCAGTTCCGCCCTCGCCCAGGGCTGGCAGGTGCCGCCCGGTGGTTGCGATCCATGGGGCGTGTTCGTCGGGCCACGGGTCAGCAAACCGGTGATCGTCGCGGCGCAGGGTTATTGCCTGACCATCGGCATCGAATTGATGCTCGCCGCCGACATCAACCTGTGCGCGAGCAACACTCGGTTCGCCCAGATGGAAGTGCAGCGCGGGATCTTTCCGTTCGGCGGCGCGACGTTACGCTTTCATCAGGTCGCCGGCTGGGGCAATGCGATGCGCTGGCTGCTGACCGGCGACGAGTTTGATGCCCATGATGCGTTGCGCCTGGGTCTGGTGCAGGAAGTCATGGCCAGCGAAGACTTGCTGCCACGCGCCATCGAATTGGCCGAGCGAATCGCCCGACAGGCGCCGTTGGGCGTGCAGGCGACGCTGATGTCGGCGCGTCAGGCGCGCTATGAAGGTGAAACTGCGGCGGCTAAGAGCTTGCCGCCGCTGGTGAAGAAGTTGCTGGCCACTGAAGACGCCAAGGAAGGTGTGCGCTCGCTGGTGGAGCGCAGGCCCGGCGTTTTCAAAGGCCTTTGAAGATCAGGTCGCCGGACGGATGCAGTTGATCAACGTCTGCAACGAGTAACCCAGCTTCGGCGCCAGCGCTTCAGCCCGGGCGGTCAGCGCCTGCATGTCCAGCACCTGATCAAGATCCGCCGGCACGATCAGAATGACGTTGCCCTCCTTCACCGGCAGTTCCCAGTAATGCCGGTGATAGAGGCCACGCAGCAGCGCCGCGCCCAACGGTTTGCCGTCATCAGTGGCCCATTGGTTGATCACCAGCCAGCCGCCAGGATTCAGACGCTTCTGACAGTCACCGAGGAAATTCCACGCAAGGTGCCCGGCGCCGGGGCCGACATCGGTGTACAGATCAACGAAGATCAGATCCGCCGGCTCAGCCGTCGGCAGCAGTTCGAGGGCATCGCCGACGCGGATGTACAGCCGTGGATCGTCATCCAGCCCGAGGTACTCGATGGCCAGACGCGGTACGTCCGGGCGCAGCTCGATGGCTTCGACATCTTCCAGCGGCAGGAACTTGAGGCAGGCCTGGGTCAGCGTTCCCGCGCCCAAACCGAGAAACAGCGCGCTCTCCGGTTGCTCGTGGCACAGCGCGCCGATCAGCATCGCCCGGGTGTAGTCGTACTCCAGCCAGCTCGGGTCGGCGGTAAACACGCAGCTTTGCTCGATCGCATCGCCGAACTCCAGAAAGCGGTAGTCGGCCACTTCCAGCACGCGAATCACGCCGAACTCATCCTGTACCTCGGCGAGCAACAGCTCGACGCGCTCCTCAGTCATTTCGTCTCCTGGTGGTCACCGGGCGCGGTGACGCGATGGCACCGATCTGGCGCCGTGGCAAAGCGGCGATTGTCGGCGAAGCGGCGGGAGCAGGTCACGCACTAATTGCTGCTAACATGGCCGTCCGTGCGTAGAACCTTAGAGACCGTGATGAGCCAACCCTGGAGCCCTGACAGCTGGCGCGCCCTGCCGATCCAGCAACAACCCCAATACCCCGACGCCGCACATCTGCGCCAGGTCGAGCAGACGCTGGCCAGCTACCCGCCGCTGGTGTTTGCCGGCGAAGCGCGCGAGCTGCGTCGTCAGTTTGCCGAAGTCACCCAGGGCCGGGCGTTCCTGCTGCAGGGCGGCGACTGCGCGGAAAGCTTCGCCGAGTTCTCCGCCGCGAAGATCCGCGACACCTTTAAAGTGTTGCTGCAGATGGCAATCGTCATGACCTTCGCTGCCGGCTGCCCGGTGGTCAAGGTCGGGCGCATGGCCGGCCAGTTCGCCAAGCCGCGCTCGGCCAACGACGAGACCATCGACGGCGTGACCTTGCCGGCCTACAGGGGTGACATCGTCAACGGCATCGGTTTCGACTCGGCCAGCCGCGTACCGGATCCGGAGCGTCTGCTGCAGTCCTATCACCAGTCCACCGCCACCCTCAACCTGCTGCGCGCCTTCGCCCAGGGCGGTTTTGCCGACCTGCATCAGGTGCACAAGTGGAACCTCGATTTCATCGCCAACTCGGCGCTGGCCGAGAAGTACAGCCACCTCGCCGATCGCATCGATGAGACCTTGGCGTTCATGCGTGCCTGCGGCATGGACAGCTCGCCGCAATTGCGCGAAACCAGTTTCTTCACCGCCCACGAAGCGCTGCTGCTGAACTACGAAGAAGCCTTCGTGCGCCGCGACAGCCTGACCAACGATTACTACGATTGCTCGGCGCACATGCTGTGGATCGGCGACCGCACCCGTCAGCTCGACGGCGCCCACGTCGAATTCCTGCGCGGGGTGAACAACCCGATCGGGGTGAAAGTCGGCCCGAGCATGAACCCCGACGACCTGATCCGCCTGATCGACGTGCTCAACCCGGACAACGATCCGGGCCGCCTCAACCTGATCGCACGGATGGGTGCGAACAAGGTCGGCGATCACCTGCCGGCGCTGATCCGCGCGGTGCAGCGCGAAGGCAAGCAGGTGCTGTGGAGTTCCGACCCGATGCACGGCAACACCATCAAGGCCAGCAGCGGCTACAAGACCCGCGACTTCGCGCAGATTCTTGGCGAGGTGAAGCAGTTCTTCCAGGTTCACGAAGCGGAGGGCAGCTACGCCGGCGGTATCCACATCGAAATGACCGGGCAGAACGTTACCGAGTGCATCGGTGGCGCGCGGCCAATCACTGAAGACGGCTTGTCGGATCGCTATCACACTCACTGCGACCCACGGATGAATGCCGATCAGTCGCTGGAACTGGCGTTCTTGATTGCCGAGACGCTGAAACAGGTCAAACGCTAAATCGCGATGACGTTGGCTCGGTCGTTTTCGACTTGAGCCAACGCCACCCGCAATCGCCCCGCACTTTCCCGCTGACAATTGAGCTGCACGTGCTCAAGCCCCAACCAGTCCGCCATGCGCCGCAAATTCAGCGCCAGCGCCAGCATCCCCGCGTCATCCAGTCCGGTTTCTTCCTCGTGCACCGCATGCACTGCCAACCGCCCCGCCGCCCGTTCAGCACGCAGATCGACCCGCGCGGCAATCCGTTCATTGTGCAGGAACGGCAGCACGTAATAGCCGTAGACCCGCTTGTCCTGCGGCGTGTAGATCTCCAGCCGATAGCGGAAATCGAATAGCCGCTCAGTTCGGCTGCGCTCCCAGATCAGTGAGTCGAACGGCGACAGCAATGCACTGGCCTCGACCTTGCGCGGGATTTTCGGCTCGGGCAGACAATAAGCAATCTGGCGCCAACCGGCGACTTCGCAGGTCAGCAGTTGCCCGTCCTCGACCAGTTCGGCCAGACGAGGGCGGGCATCAGAGGGATTCAGGCGGAAGTAATCACGCAGGTCTTTTTCCGTGCCGACACCCAGAGCCTGCGCTGCATGCAATAACAAACCGCGCTGCGCCTCGGCCTCATCGGGCAATGGCCGCTGCAGCACGGAAGCCGGAATCACCCGCTCGGGCAAGTCATACAAACGCTCGAAACCACGGCGTCCGGCGACGGTGACTTCGCCAGCGGCAAAAAGCCATTCCAAGGCGTGCTTTTCCGCGCTCCAGTCCCACCACGGCCCGGCCTTTTCCTCGCGGGTCGACAGGCTGCCGGCGCCCAGTGCGCCCTGCTCTTCGACCGACGCCAGCACCCGGCGAATGGTGTCCTGCTGCTCGCGACCGAATCGCGCCAGTTGCTGATAGATGTCTTCACCACGTCTGGCCCGCTGCATGCGCCAGCCCATCAGCGGGTACATCGACAGCGGCAGCAACGACGCCTCATGGCCCCAGTATTCGAACAGCGAACGGCGTCGCCCCGAACTCCAGGCAGCCTGGTCGAGCAAGTCAGCAGAATAGGAACCAAGACGGGAGAACAGCGGCAGGTAGTGCGAGCGCACCACGGCGTTGACGGAGTCGATCTGCAACAGGCCGAGGCGTTCGATCAGCCGGTTGACGTGCATCGCCTTGACAGCCGGCGGCTGGCGCCCGTGAAACCCTTGGGCAGCCAGTGCCAGACGTCGAGCCTGTTTAAGGGAAAAAGACAGAGTCGCGGGCATGTGTACCTCCATGTCTGCTCGCAACCTACCTCACTACAAAGGGGTTTGTGTAGCGATGGCCTCATCATTTATGCATCGGATCGTCCCAGAACGGCCGCACCGACTCATGTTCGACATCGGCACGGCTGACCCCGATGTCCTTCAACGCTTCGTCGCTCAGACTGGCAAGCAACTCGCGTTCGCGGTGAAGTTCGTACCAGCGACTAAACTTGTGCAGCAAATCGGTAATCAGATGGACCGGCACTCTGTCATCACTCACATAGACTTTTTGACCTTTCATCGTATTGCCCTCCTTTAGGGATGGCTCAAGTCTCGCGCCGGGGCTACGATCAATCCAACGAATGTTTCTGATGGCATGCATCACGGAGATTCATCAATTGTCGGCATATCCCAGTATCGATACCGATGTCCTGCGCACCTTTGTCGCGATTGCCGATCAGGGCGGTTTCACCCGCGCCGGCGAAATGGTCAACCGCACTCAATCGGCGGTGAGCATGCAGATGAAGCGTCTGGAAGAGGACGTGTTGCAGCGCCAGCTGTTCGAGCGCGACGGGCGTCAGGTGCGCCTGACCGCCGAAGGTCAGGTGTTGCTTGGCTACGCGCGGCGCATCCTGAAACTGCACAGCGAAGTGTTCAATACCCTGCGCGAGCCGCACATGGTCGGCACGGTGCGGATCGGTACGCCGGACGATTACGTGATGCGGTTTCTGCCGGGGATCCTGTCGCGCTTCGCCCAGTTCTATCCTTTGATCCAGATCGAAGTGCATTGCGAGTCGACCAAACAATTGCTGCAGCGCACGGATCTGGATCTTTCGATCGTCACCCGCGAGCCGGGCAACGAGATTGGCCAGTTGCTGCGCAAGGAGCGTTTCGTCTGGGCCGAGGCGCAGAATTTCAGCGCCCACGAACAGACGCCGTTGCCGCTGGCGATGTTCAACAGTGATTGCTTCTGCCGCCTGTGGGCGTGCAATGCGCTGGACGCGATGGGCCGCGAGTACCGGATCGCCTACAACAGCACCAGCCTGTCGGCGTTGATGGCAGTGGTGAGCGCGGGTCTGGCGATCACCGCGCAACTGGAAAGCCTGATCACCCCGGACCTGCGGATTCTCGGCGCCGCCGAAGATCTGCCGCTGTTGCCCGAGGCCAGCATCATGCTGATCCGCAACCTCAACAATCCGTCGCCGATCACTGAATGCCTGGCCGAGCACATCGTCGAAGGCTTCAAACTTTAAAGGCGAGCATCACCGCGCACAGCACCAGGAACCCGCAGAACAGCCCGCGCAGGAGTTTTTCCGGCATTGCGTGGGCCACTTTCACCCCCCAACTGATACTGGCCAGACCGCCAATGGCCAGCGGCAGGCCGATCATCCAGTCCACTTCGTGGTGCACCGCGTACGTCACCAGCGTGACCCCGGTGCTCGGCAACGCCAGCGCCAGCGACAGGCCTTGAGCGACCACCTGAGTGGTGCCGAACAGACTGGTCAGCACCGGCGTCGCCACCACCGCCCCACCGACACCGAACAAGCCGCCCATGGTGCCCGACGCCGCGCCGAGCACGCCCAGCCACGGCCATGAATAACGCATCTCGGAAGTCGCTGCCGGACGCGCGCCAAACATGCGCACCAGGTTGTAGGCCGACAACGCCACGAGGAACGCGACAAACCCGATGCGCATGGTTTGCGCGTCGATGCCCACGGCCCAGATCGAGCCGATCCACGCGAAACAGAATCCCATCACCGCCAACGGCAATGCATGCCGGAGCTCAATGCGATTGCGCTGATGATAACGCCACAGCGCCAGCATCACGTTCGGCACCACCATCACCAGCGCCGTGCCTTGGGCGATCTGCTGATCGAGCCCGAACCACACGCCCAGCAGCGGAATGGCGATCAAGCCACCACCGATGCCGAAGATCCCACCCAGCGTGCCGAGGGCGGCGCCAAACAACAGGTACAGCAAAAACTCGATCACAGCAGAATTCCTCAAACGTCAGGCGACTCATCCTACGCAGTCGACGCTGGCACGGAAACGCACAGCAACGCACAATGGCTGTGCCAAATCCGCATAGGCACTGAACTGATTCATGAATCCCAATCAATTGACCGAACAACTCGGGCTGTTTCTCGATGTGCTGGAAAGTGGCAGTTTCTCCGCCGCCTCACGCCGACATCCGCTGACGCCGTCCGCCGTTGCCCGGCGTATCGACAGTCTGGAAAGCGCTGTCGGCAGCCAGTTGTTCATCCGCAGCACTCACGCGGTGCGCGCCACGCCGGCGGGTCTGGCGTTTGCCGAACGGGCGCGACGGATCGTTGCCGAGCTGCAACTGGCCCGGGCGGAAGCGGTGTCCCTGAGCAGCGCGCCGGAGGGTCTGATTCGGGTGGATGCGCCGGCGGCATTCGGGCGCCGGCATCTGGCGCCAGTGATTGCCGATTTTCTGGTGCTGTATCCGGGGCTCGACGTGCAGCTGCATCTGATCGACAGCTTCGTGGACATGGACGGTTCGAACCTGGGCAAGGTCGATCTGGTATTGCGCGCCGGGCAGATGGCCGACACCCGGCTGGTCGCCACACCGTTGGCGAGCATGGTGCGCATCGCCTGCGCCAGCCCCGATTATCTCAAGCGCCGAGGCGTGCCGAGCGAGCCAGCGCAATTGAGTGAACATGACGGTCTGGATTGGGACGGTCTTGCCCCGCCCTTCGCCTGGCGCTTCGAACAGGACGGGCAGATGCAATTGCATCGTCCGGCGCGGGTGCGCATGAGCGCCAACAACGCCGAGGCGCTGGTTTGCGGTGCGCTCGCGGGACTCGGGATCGCGCATCTGCCGACCTGGCTGGCCAGCGAATACCTGCTGCGCGGCGAGTTGCTGCCGCTGTTCTGTGAAAACGGCCTGCCAAAACCGGAGAGCACCGGCATCTACGCGCTGCGGCTGGAGCAACAGGCCAGCTCCCGCAGTCGCTTGCTGCTGGAATACCTCAAGACCCGGTTCAGCCCCGTGCCGCCGTGGGATCTGGCCCTGCAGCGGGAACTGGGCCGGCACTGACCGATTCGCCACCGGGCACAATTGTCTGGCGCATTAAAGATTCGAGCGCTAGATTCAACTGCATCACCGTTCAAGGCACTGACATGACCACCGACCGCGACACCTCCGATCACTGCGAAGAGCTGCTGCTCGACAATCAGGCCTGCTTCGCCCTGCATTCCACTTCGCTGATGATGACCAAGGTCTACAAGCCGCTGCTGCAAGCGCTTGGCCTGACGTATCCGCAATACCTGGCGATGATGGTGCTGTGGGAGAAGGATGGTTTAACCGTCGGAGAAATCAGCACGCGCCTGCTGACCGATCCGGGTTCGCTGACCCCGCTGCTCAAACGTCTGGAAGGTGAAGGCTTGCTCAGCCGAACCCGCAGCCGGGAAGATGAGCGCGTGGTGATCGTTGAACTGACTGCCCAGGGACACGCCTTGAAAGACAAGGCCCGAACCGTTCCGCAGTGCATTCTGGGGGCCAGCGGCTTCACCCTGGAACGTCTGCAAAATCTGCAAGCCGAGTTGCAGGCCTTGCGTGGTCATTTGCAGGACAGTCTCGCTTAAAACTCCCCCTTTCCTGTGGGCGCAGCCTTGCGCCTGCAGGCTAATCGCACCTTCCCCGCTGATCCCCGAAAATTTTTTTCCTCTCGTTTCACACTAAAAAAACCTTCTATATCAAAAGCTTGGGATCACGACCCTACCCGATCCAAGTGACCATTCGCGCGTTCTTCAAAAAATTTATCTTGCGCGCTAAATATTAGCGAAGTACATTTACTTCGCACCTAGTTAGCGCGCAAACAATTAGCGCAACGAACCACACTCAATGAGGCTCACACTATGCAAACTCTCTACACCGCAATCGCAACCTCCACTGGCGGCCGTGACGGTCGTGCGATCTCCAGCGACAACATCCTCGACGTCAAACTCGCCACCCCGAAAGAACTCGGCGGTGCCGGCGGCGCAGCTACCAACCCTGAGCAACTGTTCGCCGCCGGCTACTCGGCCTGCTTCATCGGTGCCCTGAAATTCGTCGCCAGCCAGACCAAACGCAAAATTCCGGACGACGCCTCGATCACCGCTCACGTCGGCATCGGCCAGATTCCTGGCGGTTTCGGTCTGGACATCGACCTGCACATCAGTCTGCCAGGCCTGGAACAGGCAGACGCACAAAGCCTGGTCGACGCTGCCCACCAGGTCTGCCCGTACTCCAACGCCACTCGCGGCAACGTTGATGTGCGTCTGCACGTCACCGTGTAATCACTGACACTCAGGCCCGTACAGGAAATGAACATGAACACTTTCAGCAAAGTCTTGACCGGTACCCTTCTCGCCCTGTCCATCCACAGCGCATTTGCCGGGGAGGTTGAACACAACACCCAGGCGTTTCTCGATGTGCTGAATGCCGGCACCGGCAAACCGATGGAACAGATGACGCCCAAGGATGCCCGCGCCGTGCTGACGGGCGCGCAGTCCGGGGTCAAACTGACGCTGCCCAAAGCGGACGTCAGCGAGAAGACCATCCAGGTCGATGGCCAACCGTTGAGCCTGACCATCGTCCGGCCGGCCGGGGTCAAGGGCGAGCTGCCGGTGTTCATGTTCTTCCACGGCGGCGGCTGGGTACTGGGGGATTTCCCGACCCACGAACGTCTGGTGCGGGATCTGGTGGTCGGCTCGGGTGCGGCGGCGGTGTTCGTCAACTACACCCCTTCGCCGGAAGCGCATTACCCGGTGGCGATCAACCAGGCTTACGCCGCGACCAAATGGGTGGCCGAACACGGTAAAGAGATCAACGTCGACGGCAAGCGTCTGGCGGTGGCGGGCAACAGCGTTGGCGGCAACATGGCGGCAGTCGTCGCCCTGATGGCCAAAGACAAAGGCACTCCGGCAATCAAATTCCAAGTGCTGCTGTGGCCGGTGACCGATGCCAATTTCGACACCGGTTCGTATAACCAGTACGCCGAGGGGCACTTCCTCACTCGCAACATGATGAAGTGGTTCTGGGACAACTACACCACCGACGCCAACCAGCGGAACGAGATCTACGCCTCGCCGCTGCGGGCCACCACCGCGCAATTGAAGGGTCTGCCGCCAGCGCTGGTGCAGACCGCCGGAGCCGACGTGCTGCGTGACGAAGGTGAAGCCTACGCCCGCAAACTCGACGAAGCCGGCGTGCCGGTGACCTCCGTGCGCTACAACGGCATGATCCACGACTACGGTTTGCTCAACGTGGTCAGCCAGGTGCCGGCGGTGCGTTCGGCGATGCTGCAGGCCTCGGAGGAGCTGAAACAGCACCTGAAGAAGTAATTTTCATCAGGCACAAAAAAGCCCGACTCAATGGTCGGGCTTTTTCTTTCCGCAAAAAGCAGTGCTTATTTGGCACGGCCTTTGTAGGAACCGCCTTCGCGGGTATCGATCTCGATCATGTCGCCGATTTCGATGAAGTCAGCAACCGACAGCTCGGTACCGTTCTTCAGTTTGGCAGGCTTCATCACCTTGCCGGAAGTGTCGCCGCGAGCGGAACCTTCGGTGTAGTCAACCTGACGCACGATGGTGGTCGGCAGCTCTACGGAAACCAGACGGCCTTCGAAGAATACGGCTTCGCAAACGTCGGTCATGCCTTCTTCCACGAATGGCAGAACGCTTTCGATGTCTTCGGCGTTCAGCTCGTACATGGTGTAGTCGGTGGTGTCCATGAACGTGTAGGAGTCACCGCTGATGAAGGACAGGGTCGCTTCTTTGCGATCCAGGATCACGTCGTCCAGTTTGTCGTCCGCACCGTAAACGGTTTCGGTCTTGTAACCGGTCAGCAGGTTCTTCAGCTTGGTCTTCATGATCGCGCTGTTACGGCCCGATTTGGTGAATTCAGCTTTCTGAACCAGCCAAGGATCGTTGTCGATACGGATCACGGTACCGGGTTTGAGTTCTTTACCAGTTTTCATTGCGAATATCCGAATTTGGATGGGATTTACAAAAATCTAGGCCGCGTATCATATCCAATTTCGGTAAAACTGTACCAGCGCCGTCGCAAGATCCGCCTGCAAGGCCTGTTCCAGACACCACGCGCGGGCATTTTCCTGCAGTTCGGGCCAGTGTTTGCGGGCCTCAAGCCAGTGGTCGCCGATAGGCTGCCCGGCACTCCAGGCACGCCAGAGACCGTTCATCGCCTCGGCGGCAACGGGCGAAAGACCTTTTGTGTAGAGCGCAAGGAAGGCGTCGAGCTTGTCGAGATGGATGTCTTCGTCCTGCTGATAGATGTGCCACAACATCGGCCGCCCCGCCCATTGCGCCCGGACAAACGAGTCCTCGCCGCGCACCGCGTTGAAATCGCAGCACCAGAGCAATTGATCGTATTGATCCTGCCGGACGAACGGCAGCACCTGCACGGTCAGCGCTTGACGAACATGCTTCGCCCCGACCGCCAGCGACTCGACCCCGAGCCAACTGGCGACATCGCCGAGAATCCGTCCTTCCGGCACCAGCAGATGAGTGGGCATCGAGTCAGCGGCGAGCACATCCAGCCAACTGGCGAGTCCCGCATTCTCGTAGGCAAACAGCGAAATCAGTTGCGCACCGGGCGCAGGAATGATCCCCAGACCTTGCAGGAATTGTCGCTGCGCCTCGGGGTCCTGCTGAAACTGCTGACGCCGCTCCAGCAAACCGCTTTCACGCAACAGGCCGCCGGTGCCCGGCTGGAATCCCGGAAAGAAAAAGTACTTCTGCACCGACTTGTATTTCACCGACGGCAGTCCGTGGCAACCGACCACCCAGTCTTCGGCGCTGAGATAGTCGAGGTTCATCCACAACGGCGGTTTTTCCCGAGCGGCCATGGCGTCCATGTAGACGCTCGGCAACTGGCAGGCAAACGCGGCGATCACCACCTCGGCCGCCTCCGCTTCCTGCCATTCGGTCGGCCAGTGCCGGACTTCGACGCCCTGCTGCCATTGCTGATCGAGGCCGATGTCGATTTCGGGGCAGATGCGCTCGAAGGCGCGCAGGTCATCGACCCACAGCCGCACCGTCATTGCCTGCTCGCTGACCAGTTGCCGGGCCAGACGCCAGGTCACGCCGATGTCGCCGTAGTTGTCGACGACCGTACAAAAAATGTCCCAGCGGGTTTTCGGTTGCGGCATTCAAGGCTCCCGTTGGCAAAAGCGCCGATTGTCCGCATAAATGTCTCCATGCAGAAGAGCCGACGGCAATTAATCTTCGTGCGACAATCGCCACTCGCCCGCATTCATCCGCCAGGAGGCAGCCATGCCCTATCGTCCCAACCCGCGTCGCCCCTTGCCTGTTCAGCTTAGCGCGCTGCAATTGACCGGCAGCATTGCCCTGGGTCTGTGGCTGGGTTTCCTGGCCATTGCACTGACTTGCTGGCTCGCCTCACTACTCTTCAGCCGTCAGTTGCAGCCAGTGGCGGAAGCGGTGCAACAACTGAGCAAGCCTCCGGTAGCCGCCCAGCCGCAGCCAGAACCTGAGCCACAAAACCGCCTGTTCGAACAGTACGAAGAAAACCTGCGCAAAAACGAACAACAGGCACGCCTGGATCAGGCCCGTGGCAGCACACGTAATCTGTCGAACCCCAAATGCCAGTTCTGGCTGCAACAGGATCAGACGGCCCCGAGCGAAAAAAGCCGCGCCAATGTCCTGCAATTCTGCGATTGATCATGAATAAACAGATTGTTCACCAACTGATTCTCGACAAGCTGCGCGTCGATCTCGACATCGCCGAGCGCGCGGCGCAAACCGCCTACGAAACCGCGACCCACGAAGAGAACATCGCCGAAAACAAGTACGACACCCTGGGTCTTGAGGCGTCGTACCTGGCGGCGGGCCAGGCGAAACGGGTCGAGGAAATTCGTCAGTCACTGGCGCTGTGCCAGAACCTGACGCTGCGCGCGTATGACGATCAGCGGGGGATTGAAATCGGCGCCCTGCTCGGTCTGGAAGACGAAAAGGGTCGTGAACAATGGCTGTTTCTGGCGCCGGATGCGGCAGGTTTGAAGGTCGACGTGGTGGGTCAGCCGATTACCGTCATCACCCCGCGCTCGCCGCTGGGCAAAAGCCTGCTGGGCAAATTCGAGGGTGACGAGGTAGAGATTCTGGTGGCAGGCACCCGGCAACAGTTTGCTGTCACCGAGGTGCTGTAGACAGGGGCTTAGTGAACCGGCAGTTCGACGCCTTCGAACAGTTCTTCCAGTTCCTGCTTGTTGTGGCACTGAATGGCCTTGGCCATGACTTCGCGGGTAAGGTGCGGCGCGAACTTCTCGATGAAGTCGCACATGAAGCCGCGCAGGAAAGTACCGCGACGGAAACCGATCTTGGTCACGCTGGACTCGAACAGTTCGCTGGCATCGAGCACCACCAGATCGTTATCCAGTTTGGTGTCGACCGCCATTTTCGCCACGATGCCAACGCCCAGGCCCAGGCGCACGTAGGTTTTGATCACGTCGGCGTCGGCCGCGGTGAACACCACTTTCGGCGTCAGGCCGCGATGGCTGAAGGCTTCGTCGAGTTTCGAACGGCCGGTGAAACCGAACACGTAAGTCACGATCGGGTATTCGGCCAGCGCTTCGAGGGTCAGCTTCGGCAACTTGGTCAGCGGGTGGCCCTGAGGCACGACCACGCAACGATTCCAGCGGTAGCACGGCATCATCACCAGATCGCCGAACAACTCCAGTGCTTCGGTGGCAATGGCGAAATCGACGGTGCCGTCAGCGGCCATCTCGGCGATCTGCATCGGCGATCCCTGGTGCATGTGCAGCGCCACGTCCGGGTATTGCTTGATGAAGTTGCTGATCACCGGCGGCAGGGCATAACGCGCCTGGGTGTGGGTAGTGGCGATCGACAGGGTGCCTTTCTTCTCGTTGGAGAATTCCTGGGCGATCTGTTTGATGCTTTCGACCTTGCGCAGAATCTCGCCGGCGGTGGTGATGATGCGCTCGCCGGCTGGGGTGACGCGGGTCAGGTGCTTGCCGCTGCGGGCGAACACTTCGACGCCCAGTTCGTCTTCCAGCAGGCGGATCTGTTTACTGATGCCCGGTTGCGAGGTGTAGAGGCTTTGGGCTGTAGCGGAAACGTTGAGGTCGTGGTGCGCCACTTCCCAGATGTAGCGCAATTGTTGAAGCTTCATATGAATCCCTCAAAGCAGGTAGACGCCACGGGCATCAGCGACGGTATATAACTATATTAATGGTTTGAAGAATAAATCTAGAACTTTTTTATCAAAGTGCCATTATTCCTGCCTCAGCGATCCTCCCGACGCCGACGCTCCACCAGCGGCACCAGATAAACCGGCACCTTGGACAATTGCAGCAGCCGGGCCGCCGTTCGCCCCAAAGGTGTTTCCGCCCCGACCCCGTGGCTGTGACTTCCTACGATCAGCAAATCGACGGAGAGTTTCTGTACCTGATCGAGAATCACCTGTGACGGATCGCCCTGCAGCACCCGCACCGCGCGTATCCGCTGCAAGTCCTGCTCGCCCTCGTCCCCCAGTTCTTCACGAAAACTGTCGAGCACCCGCTGCTCGATATTGGCGATGACGGTTTTCAGACCCTGACTGTGAAATTCGTTCAACGCCTGTTCGTCGAGATAGCTCTGCAACACCGATTCGGCAAACAGCCCCATGGGTTCCACCGCGTGCACCACGTACAGATCGGCATTGAACGTTCGCGCCATTGCCAGGGCATGCTGCATCACTAACGGTGCGTACAGACCGAGGTCAGTGGCATACAGCATCGAACGAATCATATGACCTCCTCGCGTGCCAACATGGCGGAGATTTGATTCAGCTTAGCAGTGCCTTGACGACTACGGCGTGCGACGCAACGTCTTGAACCACGTGGGCTTTAGACCGCCGGTTCGTTGCTGATGCCGTGGGGCACGTGACCGGTCGCCACGACTTCCCGGGCCAGCTCGCAGTGGCCGGCCTGATCGTCGAAAAACACGTCGGCGGCGAAGGCTTCGAGGAACGCCGATTTGGTCAGGCCACCGAGAAACAGCGACTCGTCCAGACGAATGTCCCACTCGCGCAGTGTGCGGATCACCCGCTCATGGGCCGGCGCCGAACGCGCAGTGACCAGCGCGGTGCGGATCGGGCACTCCTCATCGGAGAACTCGCGCTGCAACAGATTGAGCGCCGCGAGAAAGCCCTTGAATGGCCCGCCGCGCAACGGTTCGCGAGCGGATTCACGCTCCTTGGCCTGGAAGGTTTCGAGGCCACCGGATTGATAGACGCGCTCCGATTCGTCGGAAAACAGCACGGCGTCACCGTCGAAGGCGATGCGCAACTCATCGCTGGCCGCACGACTGGCGCCGCCGGACAGAATGGTCGCCGCCGCGAAACCGGCATCCAGCGCAGCGCGCACATCTTCGGCATGGGTGGAGAGAAACAGATCGCAACCAAAGGCCTTCAGATACGGATAAGGACTGCGCCCGCCGACGAACGCCGCGCGGGAAATCGCCAGGCCGTAATGACCAATGGAGTTGAAGACGCGCAGGCCGGTATCAGCACTGTTGCGCGACACCAGAATCACCTCGACCCGGGCGCGGCCGAGGCGACTGTTGAGGTTGAGCAGTTTTTCCACCAGCGGAAAGGCATCGCCCGGCGCGAGAATTTCGTCTTCGTGATCGATCTGATATTGCCGGTAGGCTTCGACGCCACTCGACTCATACACCTTGTGGCTTTCGCTCAGGTCGAACAGGGCACGGGACGAGATCGCCAGCACCAGTTTGTCATCGATGTTCTTGGCCATGCCTTTCCCCCAGTGCGACCGGTTTAAACGTTACGCCGGTCGATAAAGCTCAATGTGCGATACAACGATTCGATTCGCGGCAACTCGCAGCCTGCCGCTTTTGCCGCCGCCAAAGGACGAGCGTAGATCGCCTCGAGCTCCAGCGGTCGCTTGTGCAAAAAGTCGTGGTACATGCTCGGCCAATAGTCGGGCATTTTCTCGGTCATCATGAACAGGTATTCGGCGTAACCGGGCGGCATGTCGTGACCGCAGGCCTTGGCGCCCTGCACCACTTCAGCCATCAGCGCCTGAATCAGTGCGCGGCTGTCAGTGTCGGCCATCAACGGCGTGGTGCCGGCACCGAGCAACACCGAAAGCCCGTTGTAGGGAATGTTCCAAACCAGTTTCTGCCAGCGCGCCTGATGCAGGTTCGGCATCGCCTGGGAATCGAGACCGGCGGCGCGGAACAGGCCGGCGCCCTCTTCGACGATTGCCATGCGCGCCGCATCATCCGGTGCCGGACCGCTGTGGTAACCGACGTTCACCGCCCCCAGCGCCTGATGGGTGATCTGCCCCGCCCCTTCGCGGTGGACGCAGATCAGGCACAAACCGCCCAGCAAATGCAGGGAGTCGGGCAACAACGCACGCAAGCTGTCTTCGACGTCGAGGCCGTTTTGCAGCACCAGCACTTTCGCGTCGGGTTTCGCCGCCTGAATGATCGACGGTGCCAGCCCGGCATTGCTGGTGGTCTTGGCGCCGACCAGCAGCCAGTCGCAGGGCGGCATGTCTTCTGCCGACGAATAGGCCTGCACCGGGTTCAGCGTCAAGGCGCCATGCACGGCGCTGTCCACCTGCAAGCCGCCCTCGGCGACTGCGGAAAATTCACTGCGCAACAGAAAGTGCACATCGAACCCGGCCCGGGCCAGCATCACCCCGTAAAACCCTCCGATGGCGCCGGTGCCGATAATCCCCACCACCGGTTTGTTCACTGCTCCCATCACGGCAACTCCTCTGCAATTCGACCCAGCGCCTGCGCCACGGCTGCGTTCAGCTCATCGACATTCAGGCGCGTGTGCACTGCCCCAAAGAACTCGCCGTCGCGCACCACAAACAGCGCCGGCAAATGAAAGACCTGATAACGCTCGACCAGTCCGCCGTTGTCGCCGGCATCGATCCAGCACACGCGATCGACGGCAAGATCGAGCCCCGGCAACACTTCGCGGGCATAGCGGCAACTGGCGCAGCCAACGCTGGTGAAAATCACCAGCGAAACGCCGTTCATCGCCAGCAGCCGTTGGTCGGCGTCAAAATCGGTCAGCTGCGATTCGACCACTATACTGGGGGAAACAATGTCAAATGGCCGACACAGGGAGTCTGTGCTCATGGGACGGTTTATTCCTCATCCGGATGATGTGCCCGTTGAACTGACCTTGCTCACACCGGAGTGTATTTCGCGTCAACGGCTGCACACTATCAGCCTCGGCGGCATCGCTTGCAATTACCACCGTGCCTGGCGCCATGGCACCGCCTTGCAGGTGCGCATGCCGACCATCAATGCCGATTTCGCCTATCCGGGCTATGTGGCCTGGTGCCTGCGTCGCAAAAAAGGTTATCTGGTCGGCATTGCATTCACTGATGAGCAGACGCTGTTCAGCGCGCGAATGGGTGAGCAGGTGTGTCAGATCGAGCGCTATTGCCGAATCAACGATGCCCACGATGACCTGCAGGATATCCAGGCGCGAGCCCTGCAATGGGTCGAACAACACGCCGAAGAGTTCTCCCACGACAGCGTTCGCAAGGCTTTCGCGTAACCATAGCTGGACTGAACAGTTACTTGCCCATTGTCTAGCAGGCGTCTAACGCGATAAGGTTCGGCTCCCCGACGCGCTTAAATCCGCTGTGCTCCGCCGCGCGGGGATCGCTGGCGGCCGGCACCCGTGACCTGACGAGTAACCGATGGCTGATTTACCGATCAACGACCTGAACGTCGCTTCCAACGAGACCCTGATCACTCCCGATCAGCTCAAGCGTGATATCCCTCTGAGCGACGCTGCCCTGCGCACCGTCACCAAGGGTCGCGAGGTCATCCGCAACATTCTCGATGGCACCGACCATCGTCTGTTCGTGGTGATCGGCCCCTGCTCGATCCACGACATCAAG
This sequence comes from Pseudomonas sp. R45(2017), assembly GCF_002112305.1. Lineage (NCBI taxonomy): Bacteria > Pseudomonadati > Pseudomonadota > Gammaproteobacteria > Pseudomonadales > Pseudomonadaceae > Pseudomonas > Pseudomonas sp. R45(2017). The sequence continues at coordinate 118,290 of NZ_NEHH01000001.1, forward strand.
GCTGCCCACGAATATGCCGATCGCCTGAAGGTGCTGGCGGCAGAAGTCTCGGACACCCTGTATCTGGTCATGCGCGTGTATTTCGAAAAGCCACGGACCACCGTCGGCTGGAAAGGCCTGATCAACGACCCGTACCTGGATGACTCGTTCAAGATCCAGGACGGTCTGCACATCGGTCGCCAGTTGCTGCTGGACCTGGCCGAGAAAGGCCTGCCGACCGCGACCGAAGCCCTCGACCCGATCTCCCCGCAGTATCTGCAGGACCTGATCAGCTGGTCGGCCATCGGCGCACGCACCACCGAATCCCAGACCCACCGAGAAATGGCTTCCGGCCTGTCCTCGGCGGTCGGTTTCAAGAACGGCACCGACGGCGGCCTGACCGTGGCGATCAACGCCTTGCAGTCGGTTTCCAGCCCGCACCGTTTCCTGGGCATCAACCAGGAAGGTGGCGTGTCGATCGTCACCACCAAGGGCAACGCCTACGGTCACGTGGTGCTGCGCGGTGGCAACGGCAAGCCGAACTACGATTCGGTCAGCGTCGCCCTGTGCGAGCAGGCGCTGAACAAGGCCAAGATCAAGCCGAACATCATGGTCGATTGCAGCCACGCCAACTCCAACAAGGATCCGGCCCTGCAACCGCTGGTGATGGAGAACGTCGCCAACCAGATTCTCGAAGGCAACCAGTCGATCATCGGCCTGATGGTCGAGAGTCACCTGAACTGGGGCTGCCAGGCGATCCCGAAAGACCTCGCCGACCTGCAATACGGCGTGTCGATCACCGATGCCTGCATCGACTGGTCCGCTACCGAAAACACCTTGCGCAGCATGCACGCCAAACTCAAGGATGTCCTGCCGAAACGTCAGCGCGGCTGACAGCCGTTTCGCAGGCATAAAAAAACGCCGGGCATTGCCCGGCGTTTTTGTGTGTGCGGTGAGGTCAGTCAGATCTTGGCGGTGCGCCGCTGGTGACGCTCCATGTAGCGCTCCACGTAGGAGCACGATGGAATGACCGTGTAGCCCATTTCATCGGCGTACTGCAACGCCCGTTCGGTCAGGGCTGCCGCGATGCCTCGGCCACGCAACGCGTTGGGCACGAAGGTGCGGTAGATATCCAGGGTCTGTTTCCCCAGATCCATATAGGTCAGGTAGGCACGATGACCGTCCACATTGGTCTCGAACTGATGACCAGCCTGGTCATGGTGGATGGACAACGCCTCGCTCATCACTACTCCTCGCGGGTCTCGAATTCTGACCCCTACCTTACCGATGTTTTCCCGGCGAAGGAACATCTACGCCACCCCGTGCCTGATGGACACCGAGAAGAACTGCACCGATCTCGCGCAACCCGAGCACGTATCAAATAGTAGGCACCATTGGCGAAAATGCTCAAGGTACGCTCGTCATCACGCAGATTGACGGGGGGCAGTTCCGGTGGACTCAGGGCGGGTTCGGGAGACAATCTTCCCGAGCCAAAAGGCTGAACATCGCCGGATGTTGAGACTTAAGACGAGCCCCCCGTTTTAAAGTCACCTCAACATGGACAAAGATATGCGAGGCGCTGCGCAAATTCGCAACAAAAGTGTGGACGAATCCATATAGACGCACTTTAGCCGTTACCTGCAAAACAGCGCACGACAACGGGAACTTTTTCTCAATAACTCGCTCATCTCGCGCCTTACAGCTGGATATTTTTTATACAGCCCAGTTAAAAGTTGCTCGAAAAAGAATCAACGCCTACAATTTTTTTTGCTTCTTGCCTCACGTCAGTTTACTTACTACAAGTAATGGGTAGTATGTACGCCGGCTATTTCCTCAATCGGAGGAGACAGCCACTTAATTGAAAGTCCTTGAAGGGGAACACGATGAACAACGTTCTGAAATTCTCTGCTCTGGCTCTGGCCGCAGTTCTGGCTACCGGTTGCAGCAGCGCATCGAAAGAAACCGAAGCACGTCTGACCGCTACTGAAGACGCAGCTGCTCGCTCCCAGGCTCGTGCAGACGAAGCTTACCGTAAAGCTGATGAAGCTCTGGCTGCTGCTCAAAAAGCACAACAGACTGCTGACGAAGCTAACGAGCGTGCTCTGCGCATGCTGGAAAAAGCTAGCCGCAAGTAATAGTCCTTCGGGATTGTTATCAAGCCGACCCATTTTTTGGGTCGGCTTTTTTGTGCCTGCAGTTTTCTGCGGGCAATAAAAAACCCGCCGCTGCGCAAGCCTCGGCGGGTTTTGTCTTTCAGCTTATTGCTGCAGGTCGATCGGTGCGCTGGAGACCATCGGTGCCGAAGTATTCGGCGTGCCGATTTCGGTTGGCAGGCCATCTTCAGCCGCCACCACATCACGCACCACATCCCAGTCCATGCGCAGGTTGTTGGTGATGTCTTCACGCTTGAGCATCGCGTTGATCACGGCGGTGTGCTTGTCGACCACCGACGGGTTGCCCTTGTCGTCGATCGGCGTGTGCGCTTCCAGGTAGATCTTGCCGCCACTGCGACCGAACTTGTACGCGTCGTTGAGAATCCGCACCGAAGTCCCCACCGGCACCATGCCGGCCATTTCCAGCACGTTGTTGTTGAACATGCGGAAGCAGCCGTGGCTGGTGCGCATGCCGATGCCGAACTTCTTGTTCGAACCGTGGATCAGGTAGCCCGGCGTGCCCAGGGTGAACTTGAACGGCCCCAGCGGGTTGTCAGGACCGGCCGGCACCACGTTCGGCAGCGGATCACCGTCGGCAGCGTGCTCGGCCTTGATCGAGGCAGGCGGCGTCCAGGTCGGATTCGGCGTCTTGGCGGTAATCGTGGTGTGAGCGATTGGCGAGCCCCAGCCTTCACGGCCGATACCCAGCGGGAAGGTGTACACCACGTTCCGGCCTTTCGGGTAGTAGTAGAGGCGATATTCAGCCAGGTTGATCACGATGCCTTCACGCGGACCTGGCGGCAGGATGAAACGGGTCGGCAATACCACTTCGGTGCCGGCGCCCGGCAACCAGGCATCGACACCCGGGTTGGCCGCGACCATTTCCGAATAGCCCAGATCGTAGGTGGTGCCCAGATCGGCAAAGGTGTCTTCGTACTTGGCCTTGATCACCTGCACCTGGCCGATGATGTCTTCACCGGGTGGTGGCAGGGGAAACTCCAGTGCGGCAACGGGACCGGCCACACACAGGGCGGCAAGAGACAGGCAGCGGGTGACGGCAGGAAAACGCGGCAACATCCGGAGAATCCTTCGCAAGATCGACAAGGGTAATAAGAACGCGATTGTACACCGCGTCCAGAGAATTCGGGGAGATGCGCCGATGGGCTGGCAAACTCTTCATGATTGAAGCTGCCGCCCGCCCGGACTGCATTCGGAAGATGCCTGCGCTTAAAGCTCGAATCGCAACTCGGGCCAGATCGGCGAGGTGCCGCGCTTCTGCGATTCGAGGATCGCCCGGCACAGCGAACACAGGCGCTGATCCTGGAACACCCGGCGATCCACGCTCGACCAGCGCGGTTGCGCCGGCAGCAGACTGCCGCACAGGGTTCGGTCAGCCGAGCCACCGAGCTCCAGTTGACGGGTCACCAGATGCACTCGCACTTCCTGGCAGGCGAACAGATCCAGCTGTTCGTCAGGCTCGATCAGTTGGTAGGCGAACAGGGACCAGGCAGAACGCGGCATCGGGGGCTCCAAATTAGGGGGCGCCACATTAGCCGAAAGCCTGCCGCTAGAAAAGCCTCATAACAGCGGTTTTAGCGTCGGCCAGACATTTTCCAGCAACTTGCCCTGAGCCCCGGCCGCCGGGTGCAGACCGTCGGCCTGCATCAAGTCCGGATGCCCGCCCACACCGTCGAGGAAAAACGGCACCAGCGGGATTTTTTTCTCCTCGGCGAGCTTGCCGTAGACCTCGGCAAAGGCATCCGTGTAACGCTTGCCGTAGTTGGGTGGCAACTGCATGCCGAGCAACAACACCTTGGCACCGCTTTGGCGGGAGCTGTCGATCATCGAAGCAAGATTTTGTTGCAATTGCGTCGGCGGCATTCCGCGCAGGCCATCGTTGCCGCCCAATTCGAGGATCACCAGTTCCGGTTTGTGCTCTGCAAGCAGCGCCGGCAGCCGCGCTTGGCCTCCGGCACTGGTGTCGCCACTGATGGATGCATTGACCACTTTGTCGTCAAAACCTTCGGTCTTGAGCCGCTGTTCGAGCAACGACACCCACCCCAGCCGGGTATCCAGTCCGAAACCGGCGCTGATACTATCGCCAACGATCAGGACTGTACCCGCCGCTGCGTTCTGGGCCATGCACATCAAGGCCAGGCCAGCACTCAAAAACCACACACGCATCGGATTCTCCATGGGCGCAAGCATTCTCACCGCGAAGAACCTTAGCAAAGTGGTTCCCAGCGCGGAAGGTGAACTGACCATCCTGCACGAACTCAGCCTGGAACTGAACAAGGGCGACAGCCTGGCCATCGTCGGCGCGTCCGGTTCCGGCAAATCCACCCTGCTCGGTCTGCTCGCCGGCCTTGATCTGCCGAGCAGCGGCGAAGTGACGCTCGCCGGGCAAGGCCTGAGCAATCTCGACGAAGACCAGCGCGCGCGCATTCGCGCCGAACACGTAGGCTTCGTCTTTCAGTCGTTCCAGCTGCTGGACAGCCTCAACGCGCTGGAAAACGTCATGCTGCCGCTGGAGCTCGACGGCCGCAAAGACGCTCGAAGCCGCGCCACCGAATTGCTGCAACGGGTCGGCCTTGGCCAGCGCCTGACTCACTCGCCACGCCAGCTCTCCGGTGGTGAGCAGCAGCGCGTGGCGATTGCCCGGGCGTTCGCCGCCGAGCCGGACGTGCTGTTCGCCGACGAACCCACCGGCAACCTCGACAGCCACACCGGCGAGCGCATCAGCGACTTGCTGTTCGAATTGAACAAGGAACGCGGCACCACCCTGGTGCTGGTGACCCACGACGAACGCCTGGCCCATCGTTGCCGGCGTCTGATCCGTCTTGAAGCCGGCCTGTTGGTCGCCCCTCTGGAGCCTTGATGGCACGTCTGCCGCTGTTGCGTCTGTTCAGTCTCGCCCTGCGCCAACTGATGCGCGATGCCCGCGCCGGTGAACTGCGGGTACTGTTTTTCGCCTTGGTCGTGGCAGTCGCGGCGAGTACCGCGATCGGCTATTTCGGTGCCCGCCTCAACGGCGCGATGATGCTGCGCGCCACCGAGTTTTTAGGCGCCGACCTGTCGCTCGAAGGCAGTTCGCCGGCCCGGCTGGAACAGATCCGGAGCGGCACCGAGCTGCGTCTGGATCATGCGCAGGTGGTGGAGTTTTCCAGCGTCATCGCCACGGACAACGGCATTCAGCTCTCCAGCATCAAAGCGGTCGACCGCGCCTATCCGCTGCGCGGCGAGCTGAAAAGCGCTCTCGCCCCTTACGCGACAGAAAAAACGGGAGGCGAGCCGCAGCCCGGTGAAGCCTGGGTCGAAGCGCGCCTGCTGACGGCGCTGGACCTGAAGATCGGCGACAGCATCGACGTCGGCATGAAGACGTTGAAACTGACGCGAGTGCTGACCTACGAACCGGATCGCGCCGGCAACTTCTACAGCCTGACGCCACGGGTGCTGATCAACCTCGACGACCTCGCCGCGACCGGCGTGGTGCAACCCGGCAGCCGGGTGAGTTACCGAGAACTGTGGCGCGGAGAGCCGCAGGCGCTGGAAACCTATCGCCAGCTAATCAAACCGGGACTCGCCGCCAACCAGCGGATTCAGGATGCCCGCGATGGCAACCGGCAGATCGGCGGTGCACTGGGCAAGGCCGAACGCTATCTGAACATGGCCAGTCTGGTTGCCGTGCTTCTGGCCGGTGTCGCGGTGGCGCTATCGGCGAACCGCTTCGCCAGCCGGCGTTTCGATGCCAGCGCCCTGCTGCGTTGCCTGGGCTTGTCGCGCCTGGAAACCCTGGTGCTGTTCAGTCTGCAACTGACGGTGCTCGGCCTGCTCGCCAGCCTCAGCGGCGCCCTGCTCGGCTGGCTCGCGCAATTGGGATTGTTCGCGCTGCTGCATGATCTGCTACCGACCGACGTACCGCCGGGTGCCTTGTTGCCGGCACTGGCCGGAATCGGCACCGGGCTGGTGGCGCTGGCCGGTTTCGCCCTGCCACCGCTCGCCGCGCTGGGCCGCGTGCCGCCGCTGCGGGTATTGCGTCGGGACATGCTGCCGATTCCATCGAGCACCTGGATGGTCTATGGCGCGGCACTCGGCGCGCTCGGGTTGATCATGTGGCGCCTGAGTCTGGACCTGCTGCTGACGTTCGCCCTGCTCGGCGGCGGTGTGGTCGCCGCGCTGGTGCTCGGCGGCTTGCTGCTGTTGCTGCTGCAAAGCCTGCGTCGCCTGCTTGCGCGCGCGTCCTTGCCGTGGCGTCTCGGGCTGGGTCAGTTGTTGCGCCATCCTTTGGCGGCGGCTGGCCAGTCATTGGCCTTCGGGCTGATTCTGCTGTCCATGGCGTTGATTGCACTGCTGCGCGGTGAACTGCTCGACACCTGGCAAAACCAGTTGCCGAAGAACGCCCCCAACTATTTCGCCCTGAACATCCTGCCGGCCGACAAACAGGCCTTCACCGATCACCTGATCAATGTCTCGGCCCAGGCCGCGCCGTTGTATCCGGTGGTACCGGGACGGCTGATCAGCATCAATGGCGAAGCGGTGCAGCAGATCGTCAGCAAGGATTCGGCCGGCGACCGCGCGATCCAGCGCGACCTGAGCCTGACCTGGGCGGCGGATCTGCCGGCGGGCAACAAGATCACCGCCGGTTCGTGGTGGACCGGGCAACCTTCGGATGACGTTCCGGGCGTATCGGTGGAAGGCAAGGTGGCCGAAAGCCTCAAGCTCAAGCTGGGCGATCACATGGTGTTCAGCGTCGGCGGGGTCAATCGCGAAGCGAAGGTCACCAGTTTGCGGGAGATCAACTGGGACAACTTCCAGCCGAACTTCTTCATGATCTTCCAGCCCGGCACCCTGAAGGATCTGCCGGCGACCTACCTGACCAGCTTCTATCTGGCACCCGGTCACGATCAGCAGATTGTCGAGCTGTCCCGAGCATTCCCGGCAGTGACCATCCTGCAGGTCGAAGCCTTGCTCGAACAGCTGCGCAGCATCCTTGCCCAGGTCACCCTGGCGGTGGAGTATGTGTTGTTGTTTGTGTTGGCGGCGGGGATGGCGGTGCTGTTTTCCGGTTTGCAGGCAACCCTGGATGAGCGCATTCGCCAGGGTGCGCTGTTGCGTGCGCTGGGGGCCGAGCGGCAGTTGCTGATCAAGGCGCGACGGATCGAGTTCGGCTTGCTCGGCGCGGTCAGCGGATTGCTCGCGGCGATCGGTTCGGAAGTGGTGAGTCTGGTGCTGTATCGCTTTGCCTTCGACCTGCCATGGCATCCCCATCCGTGGTTGCTGCTGTTGCCGTTGATCGGCGCGGCGCTGATCGGTGGCGCCGGGGTGTTCGGCACGCGGCGTGCGCTGAACGCCAGCCCGCTGACAGTGTTGCGCGAGGGTTGATAGACTCCAGCCGTCTTAATCAAAAGAAGTTGCCATGAGCCGTTATCGCCCTCCCCGCACCGCCGGCACCGCGCTGATCACCCCCGAAGGTGAAGCGCGGATGCGCGCCGAATTCCATGAGCTTTGGCACGTGCGCCGCCCGCAGGTGACGCAATCGGTCAGCGAAGCGGCGGCTCAGGGTGATCGTTCGGAAAATGCCGAGTACACCTACGGCAAGAAAATGCTGCGCGAGATCGACAGTCGCGTGCGTTTTCTCACCAAACGCCTTGAGGCGTTGAAAGTGGTCAGCGAAAAACCGAGCGATCCGAACAAGGTCTACTTCGGCGCGTGGGTGACCATCGAAGACGAGGACGGCAAACAATCGCGCTATCGCATCGTCGGCCCGGACGAACTGGACCTGAAACTCGGCCTGATCAGCATCGACTCACCGCTGGCCCGCGCCCTGATCGGCAAGGCGCTGGATGCTGAAGTGCGGGTACAGACGCCGACCGGCGAACAGTTCGTCTACATCGTGGCGATCGAATATGCCTGACGCTCAGCGCCGGGTGATCAGGCCCTGACGCGCGACGCGGGTCAGTTGGCGAATCATTTCCGGCGCCTCTTCAAGGCTTGGGGCCTGAATGACGGCCAGATCGAAACTGTCATCGGCAAAACGCGCCAGCGACTCACCGTCTTCGACAAACTGGATCAGGAATGCGGCAGGACCGCCGCTGCGGCGTGGCCAGCCATCGAGATAACGCAACAGCGTCGGCTGATGTTTGCCGCCAAGCAGGATTTTCGGATTGCGCTGGGTGATGTGTGCCGTGATCGGCGCGGGACGTGCTGGAGGGCGTAGTGCATTCATCGTGTCGTGTCTCTGCCTCAAAAGTCTGCATGGCAGGTGAGAGGCAACACCGAACCAGCGCTTTAGCGGTATTTCGAAGCCCTGTTCCGGCTTCTGACGGCAACTGAAGAATAGTCACCTGGCGCCCCGCAAGTAGCTGTTTAAATCGGCGCATGAGCGGCATCCTAGAGAACGTGACCGGCCAGTGTCAAGAATCAGCCGCAACAAAAAAGGCCCGCACAATGCGGGCCTTTTGCTTGAGACAGAGCCTTCAACCGGCGATGGCGCGATCCACCGAGAGCTTGCCGGCGCCTTCGATCAGCACCGCGAGGCTACCGCCGAGCAGGGCCAGAGCGAACTCGTAACCGTTGTTGGCCATGAACAGACCGTTGCTGATGTGCACGGTGAAGATCGCCACCAGCGACAGGAAGGTCAGGCCCAGTGCCGCCGGGCGAACCAGCAGGCCGATGATCAGCGCCAGACCGGCGAAGAACTCGGTACCGCCGGCCAAGGTGGCCATCAGGTAACCCGGGGTCAGGCCGATGCTTTCCATGTATTGCGCAGTGCCCGCCAGGCCGTAGCCACCGAACAGGCCGAAGAGTTTCTGCGAGCCGTGGGCGGCGAAGATCACGCCGACGGCAATGCGCAGAATGGTCAGACCGTAGCCGGCGCGGGTGAACAGAACCTTGTTGATCAGAGAGCTCATGTTGCGTTTCCTTGTTGTCAGAAGTGCTTGTTGGTTGGCCGCTATATTAATCAGTTAATTTCATGTTAAAAGCGCAAAAATTCCGCCATAATAATCAACTTTTTTGATCATTTGCGTGAAACCACTTTCTGCCCCCCGGGCTCCAACGACTCCCGCTCCCGGTCGAACGCCAAGTAATACTTGTTCACGCTATTAACATAGCTGACGGCGCCCATTCCCACCTGCTCCATGGCGATGCGCTCGACCTGGAAGAACCATTGGTTGGGATTCAGGCCGCGACGCCGCGCCTCGGCACGCATGCCTTGCACCCGTTCCGGGCCGATGTTGTAGGCGGCCAGGGTGAACGCCATGCGCTCGCGCTCGTTGAGTTTCGGGCTGTTGAAGAACTTGCGGCGGATCATCGCCAGATACTTGGCCCCGGCCTGCACATTCGCATCGAGATTCTGGATATTGTTGACGCCGACTCGCTGCGCGGCGGACGGCGTGATCTGCATCAGCCCGGTCGGGCCGCTGCCGTTGCGCGCGTTGGGCTGTAGCGCCGACTCCTTGAAGGCCAGCGCCGCCAGGTTGAGCCAATCCATGTTTTGCGCTTCGGCGTGCTTCTGCAGGGTCGGGCGCAGTTTCTCCAGGCGCTGGCGGTCAGCCTTGGCCAACGGATAGTGCACCTGATAGAGACGGCGGTAGATCCGCAGGAACGCCGCATCTTCGTTCGACGGTTTTTTGTAGCCGGTCAGGAAGCGGTCGATGCTGGCCCGCAACATCGACGCATCACGGCGCACGAACCAGTATTCCTCGCCCGGTTCGCTGATCATCACCTGACGGTCGAAACGCAGCTTGGGCAGGATCTTGCCCCACCGCTCGGCAATCGGTTGCTCGACGATGGTCAAGTGGAAGATCCCGCCCTGAACCATCTCCAGCACGTCCTCGACCGCCAGCGTCGGATCGACCCATTCGATCTTGATCGGCGCCAATTTGTGCAGCGCCAGTTTCTGGTTGAGCTGACTGACCGCCTCCCCCGCCGCACTGCCGGTGGGCAGCGCCAGGGTTTTGCCGGCCAGTTGCTCGACCTTGGTGTAGCGTTTTTCACCCTTGATGCCGACCAGCACCAGCGGCACGTTGCTGGCAATCGGCTCGCTGCTGGCGACCGCGTGGCCCGGTTGCAGCTCGAGCAGTTCGCCTGGCGCAACAAGATCGCCTTCGCCACGCTGTAGCGCGCCGAGCAGTTGATCCTTGGCTTTGGGGATGATCTTGAGGGTGATTTCCTGGCCGTCGCGAGCGTGGCCATTGAGGTATTGCTCGAAGGCGCGCAGCCGGTGGTATTCGATGCCGATCGCCTGGCCCTGGACTTCGCCGGAGCTGTTGCGGCTCTGGTTGACCAACACTCGCAACACGCGGCTGCTGCGGATTTCGGTCAGGTCGCGAACCTTGGCGGCCGGCACGGCTTGCAGCGGCCCGGGCAGCCGCGCGACCGCCGTCATCGGCAGCAGCAACGAACCACACAGCAGGAGCAAAACCGAGGGACGAACCATCCACTCTCCGGAAAGAATACGGGGCGTTTTCACCGCTGAGCGGTCGCAAAACACCGACGAAAACAGAGCGCCTGGAGCGCTGATAAAGTGCGAGAGACTGGCACAGTGATGGCAATCCTGCCAACCCGGCCTGCTACGCGGCCTCAACAGACAGCCATAAGCCGTTGTAGTTCTTGGCTTTTCTTATAAATCTACAGCTCTGATATGCTTTCCGGCCTTCGGCCCGAGGTAGCACCATGCAACTCATCGATATCGGCGTCAACCTGACCAACCCCAGTTTCGCCGACAAACACCAGGCCGTGCTCGACCGCGCCTACGCGGCCGGGGTCTGCCAACTGGTGCTGACCGGCACCAGCGTCGAGGGCAGCGAACAGGCGCTGGAGCTGTGCCGGCAACTGGATCCGGACGGTCAGCGACTGTTTGCCACCGCCGGCATTCACCCGCATTCGGCCAGCGACTGGAATGCCGACAGCGCACGGCGTCTGCGCAGTCTGTTGCAGGAATCGAACGTGGTGGCGGTGGGCGAATGCGGGCTGGATTTCAACCGCGATTTCTCGCCGCGCCCGCAACAGGAAAAAGTCCTCGAAGAACATCTGGCGCTGGCTGCCGAACTGCAATTGCCGGTGTTCCTGCACGAGCGTGATGCGAGCCAGCGCCTGCTGGACATCCTCCGTGACTTCCGCGACCGCTTGCCCGCCGCCGTGGTGCATTGCTTCACCGGCGAGCAGAAAGCCCTGTTCAGCTACCTCGATCTGGATCTGCACATCGGCATCACCGGCTGGATCTGCGACGAGCGTCGCGGCACCCATTTGCATCCGCTGGTGAAGGAGATCAAGCGCGGTCGCCTGATGCTGGAAAGCGATGCACCGTACCTGCTGCCGCGCACGTTGCGGCCGAAGCCGAAAAACGGCCGCAACGAGCCGGCGTATCTGACCGAAGTGCTGCGTGAAGTGGCGTTGCATCGAGGCGAGACCGAAGCAGACCTGGCGGCCCACACCACCGCTTGCGCACGTGCTTTCTACGGTTTACCTACCCTGCCCTAGCCGAGGCCAATGCATCACTTGTTGATGCACATCAAGATCCGGACACCTGCGTAGCGGCACAATAATGGCACCTTGCCAAAACTGTTTCCGCTATCAGAGAAGACCTCCATGGGTGCCTGGCTTAGCAATATCTCGCTGAAATACAAATTCTGGGCGGTCAACGCGGTCGCCTTTGTCACCACCCTGTTGCTGGTGCTGTACGCCGTGCAGCTCGAACAACAGGCCCGCAGCCACGCCGCGCAAACTTCGGCCCAGGCCCAGGCGCAATTGCTCAAGGCCTGGCCGGCCGGGCAGGCGCTGCCCAAATCCGATCAAGTGCTGACTTTCAAACGCGGCGAAGCGCCGCGCCTCAACGATCAACCGCTGCTGGAGATCACCGACAGCAACGGCTGGATCGAGATCAGTCACTTGCCGTTGTTCGGTGAAAACCCGCTGCTCGGCGCCGAGGTCTTCAGCCGTGCCGATGGTCAGCAGGTCGCCGTGATCGCCTATGCCCCAAGCCTCAGTCAGGTGTTCAGCGAACGCTTCGCCAACTACGCGGTGGCGGTGTTCATCCTGATGCTGGCGATGCTTGGCGCTTCACAGTTGTTGATCCGTTTCCTGCTCAGCCAACTCAACACCCTCAAGGACGTGATGCTGCACGTGGAGAAAACCGGCGACCTCGCCGCCCGGGTGCCGCTGGCCTGCAAGGATGAAGTCGGTCAGATGGCCAACGCGTTCAATGCGATGCAGGCCGGTTATCAGCGAGTAGTGACCACAGTGGCCAACACCGCGCGGCAACTCGACGTCGGTGCCGCGCGACTGGCGTCGAGCATGAACGAAGTGCGTCACGGCATGCTCGGCCAGCAGAGCGAAACCGATCAGGCCGCCACGGCGATCAACGAAATGACCGCCACCGTCTACCACATCGCCCAGCACGCCGGCGCCACTCGCGACCTGTCGCAGACCGCCGACGGCCTGGCCGGCAGTGGCCAGCAAGTGGTGAGCCGGGTGCAGACTTCGATTGCCGGGCTGTCGAGCGGCGTGCAACAGACTGCCGAGATGATCCAGCGTCTGGCCGAGGACAGCCAAAAGATCAACGGCGTGGTCAGCGTGATCCACAGCATCGCCGAACAAACCAATCTGCTCGCACTCAACGCCGCCATCGAAGCGGCGCGCGCCGGGGAGATGGGTCGCGGGTTTGCGGTGGTCGCCGACGAGGTGCGCAACCTCGCAAAACGCGTGCAGACCTCCACCGATGAAATCACCACCATGGTCTCGGCGTTGCAGGCCGGCACCCGCGACGCGGTGGACTTCATGCAGGAGAGTTCGTACAAGGCCGACGACTGCGTGCAGCAGGCGCAAGAAGCCGGCGAAGCGCTGGCGGAAATCACCGGGGCGGTAGCGCAGATGCGCGAGAGCAACACGCAGATTGCGGTGGCGGCGGAGCAGCAAAGTCAGGTGGCCGAAGAGATGAACCGCGCCGTGGTGAGCATTCGCGATGTCACCGAAAACACCGTACAACAGACCGTGGATTCGGCGACCACCAGTAACGAGTTGGCGACACTGGCCGGGGAATTGAACAAGGCGATCGGCCAATTGAAGCTCTAGGGGGCAACATCAAGAATGGCCATTGTTCCTATCACTTCAATAGCCAACCTTGATTCGCCGCCCTCGCTGCCCCGGCCTATTCTTCAACCATGTACCGAACGAACATGGATCGAGGAGCAGCAACATGGGCAAACGTCACCCCAACCTTCCCGCGTGGCAATGGCGCGCGTACCCGAACAACCATCAGCACCCGACCAATCTGGTGCTGCACCTGATTGCCGTGCCGCTGTTCATCGTCGCGTTTCTGTTGATCGTCTCGGGCGTGTTCAGCCTGAGTCTGGCCAGCGTGGCGATCGGCGTGATTGGCGTCATTGCGGCGCTGGGTCTGCAGCGTCACGGTCACAGCCTGGAGGCGCAAGCCTCCGAGCCGTTCAGTGATCGCAAGGACGCCGTCTCGCGTCTGCTGGTCGAGCAGTTCCTGACGTTTCCGCGGTTCTTCCTCAGTGGCGGCTGGTTTCGCGCCTGGCGTGAACGCCATCGCCGCCATTGAGTCAGGCGAAGATCGTCACCGTCTGCCGACTCATGGCAATCAGTTCACCCTTCGCGCTCCACAGCTTGGCGGCGACATGCCCGTAACCGTCAGCCGCATACTCGATGTCCGCCAGGTATTGGCAAAAATCCAGCGTACTCAAATCCCGTAACGGCTGAACGAATTCGATGGTCCAGGTCAGCGTGCTGCCCGGTGCCGGCTTCTTCAGATACGGCAACAGCGCGGGCGGCCAAGCATCGACCAGCGCCAGCAGGTGCGCTTCGTTGACCGGCTCTTCCTTCACATCCCCACGCAAACGCACCCAGCCGCCCATCAGCCGCGATTGATTGCCGGTGAACGGCATGCCGCCGACACTCCAGCGCATCGCCAGATGGCGCATGAACTCGGGGGTTACGCCCTTGATATACGGCAGTTCCTGGCAGTCATCCCAGTGTTTCATCTCCGGTGCCGGATAGGCTTCAACCGCCACTTCCGACGACCGCGAAGCCCCGAAGCTGCCTTGCACCATCGTCACCACCTGACCGTTCTGCACAGCGCGCCCCAGCACCTGGCTGACCGCTTTGCCTTCGCGCAGTACTTCGACTTCAAAGCTCACCGGCACTTCTGGCTCGACCGGGCCGACAAAGGTGATCGCCAGCGAACGCACCGGCCGATCGGTCGGAACCTTGGTGCGCATCACTTCAAATTGCAGCGCGGCCACCAATCCGCCAAAACTGGCCCGGCCCTGCCCCCACTCCGCCGGAATCGTGACCTCCGGTTGACGACGGACAGCATCGATCAGATCGCAAAAGCGCATGGAAACCTCGGACACGAAAAAGGGAATGACCGGATCTTAACCAGCGCGGGAGAGCGGCGCAGCGTCCATTCCGGTCAAAGAGACTGACAGATAAGACAGCGATGCTGCGCGCCAGCGCGTTTCAGGACTTGAAGCAGGCTGCGCTGAGTTTTTCCAGCACCCGGTCGGCCTTGATTTCGGCCTTGGCCATGGTCGCCTGCCAAGTGGCGACGCAGGGTTGAAGATCCGGCTCCAGCTCGGCGCGGGCCAGCCATTGCCAGCAATCGTGCCAGTCACCGAGGGCGCCTTGTGCGGACTTCAAACGGGTTAATGCGGCTTCGGGCAAACGATCCAGTTCAGGATAGGCCTCGATGCCGTAACGCACGCGCTTGATCAGCAGGCGCAGGCGATGACGGTCATGGGCCGGGTCGTGCAGCGCCACGTCGAGGTTCTTCCATTGTTTGCCCAGACGTTTTTCGATGCGTTTGTCCAGGCGCTTGAGCAATCCCTGGCGCTGGGACGCGCGCAGAAAACGCGGAAAGGCGTCGAGGATCATCAACAGCGACGCCACTTCGGCGCTGGCCGCCAGCGTCGGGTACGCCTCGGCCATCTGCGCCATGCGGCGCTGCGCGGCTTCGGGCTGATCGTGTTTGATCAGCCAGGCTGCCAACACCTCGCGATCGCGCCACGGCGTGGTCAGTTGCCCGACGCTGGCCGCCGCGCTTTCCAGTTGCTCGACACCGGGCAAGCCGCGCAACGGTCGCAGCAGACTGCGCAAGCGCCGCACGGTGGTGCGCAGATCGTGCAGTGTTTCAGGGTCGGTTCGAGCGGTCAAACGGGCCTGACAGCCCAGCAGCCTGACTTCCAGGCTCAAGACATGAGCCACCAACCGATCGACCAACGCAGACATTACTTGCTCCTGAATTCAATGGCGCTGCATGAGTGTGCACCTGCGCAAGGGACCTGCCCTTGCGCCACGTCAGCAGCTTAGCGCCCGGCGCGGGATTCGCGAATGTAGAAACGTGCCTTTTCGGCTTTCTTGGTGCAGCCTTCAAACCCTTCGAATTGCTGCTGGGTCTTGGCCGCCGTCAACAGCGACAACGCCTTGGAATAGCTGACGGTGCCGGCAAAACCTTCGGCCTTAGCCAGATCCAATTCATGCCACGCCGCGTCCAGCTGGCTGCCGCAGCTGTCGCGGTAAGCGGTCTTGCCGGCGCAACCGGCCAATGCCAGCGCCATCAACGGCACACAGATCCAGGCTTTCATCACTCACACCTCGAAGATTGGTCAACAGTCGTGCAGGTAAGACGGTGCGCCAGCGAAAAAGTGCCTTGCGTCCCGCATTTGCACCGCTCTGCAAAAGATAACGCCGACGGGTCATGAAGTATCGAAAAAACGACGCCATCGCCGCCCCGAGCGACCCCGGCGATTGAAGCCCGGCCCTCGATGGGTGCATTGTGCAACCTTGTCGGGAGGAAGTTGGATGAAAAAGCGTGTCGCACTGGTGCTGGGCTCCGGTGGCGCCCGGGGCTATGCCCATATCGGGGTCATTGAAGAAATCGAACGACGGGGCTATGACATCAGTTGTATTGCCGGCTGTTCAATGGGGGCCGTGGTCGGCGGAATCTACGCCGCCGGCAAGCTTGACGAGTACCGCAACTGGATCGAAAGCCTGGATTACCTCGACGTGCTGCGCCTGGTGGATGTGAGTTTCCGACTCGGTGCGATCCGTGGCGAAAAAGTCTTCGGCCAGATTCGCAAGATCGTCGGCGAGATCAACATCGAAGACCTGCGCATCCCCTACACCGCCGTAGCCGCCGACCTCACCAATCAACAGGAAATCTGGTTCCAGGAAGGCTGCCTGCATCAGGCGATGCGCGCCTCGGCAGCGATTCCCAGCCTGTTCACCCCGGTGATGCAGGGCAACCGGATGCTGGTGGACGGCGGCATTCTCAACCCGTTGCCGATCGTGCCGGTGGTGTCGAGCCACTGCGACCTGATCATCGCGGTCAATCTCAACTCGACCAACCAGCGTCATTACAAATTGCCGGTGATCCAGCGCCCCGCCGCGTTCCGCACGCGCTTCGACAGCCTGATCAATTCGTTGGGCTCGAAGATGCCGTTCCGCCGCAAACAGGCCGAGCAACTGCTGATGCTGGAACAGGAAGCGCTGCGTGCCGAAGCGGCGGACATCAATCCGTGGGTCGAAGGCGCCGAGCCGGAAACCCAGCAACCGGCCGCCGCCCCTGAGCGCGACGGCGCACCGAAATCCGCCACCGGATCGTTCATCATCGATAACGTCGGGCCGGCGTCATTGCTCGATCTGATCAACCAGAGTTTCGAGGTGATGCAGACCTCGCTGGCGCAGTACAAGATCGCCGGGTATCCGCCGGACATCCTGATCAACGTGCCGAAACGGGTGTGCCGGTTCTTCGAGTTCTACAAGGCGCCGGAGCTGATCGCGCTGGGTCGCGAGATTGCCCGGGATACCCTCGACCGCTACGAGAGCGAGCAGAACTAAAGGCTGCTCTCACTCAACAAGCGATAACCGACGCCGGCCTCGGTCACGATGAACCGGGGCCGGGTCGGATCGTCTGCCAGCTTCTGCCGCAGATGCCCGACCACGATCCGCAGGTAGTGGCTGTCCTCGGTGTGGGTCGGGCCCCAGATGTCCTTGAGCAATTGCTGCTGGGTGATCACCCGCCCCGGATGCCGCGCCAGTTGCGCCAGCACTGCGTATTCCTTGCGGGTCAGAGCGACCTCGACGCCGTCGAGCAGTACCCGGCGATACGCCAGGTCCACGGTCAGCGGGCCGAAATTCAACGCGGCCTGCTGCGCCTCGCCTGCCGGTGCCTGACGCAGCAACGCGCGCACCCGGGCAAGAAACTCCTGAATGCCGAACGGCTTGGTCACGTAGTCATTGGCGCCGCCATCCAGCGCCTGGACTTTCTGCCCTTCACTGGCGCGCACCGACAGCACCAGCACCGGCGCCGTGGCCCATTCGCGAAACTCGCGCAGCACTTGCTGGCCGTCCATGTCCGGCAGGCCAAGGTCGAGCACCAGCAGATCCGGTTTGTTGAGCGCCGCCTGGGCCAGGCCCTCGGCACCGGTGCCGGCCTCCAGCACTTTGTAGCCCTGGGAAGCGAGGCTGATGCGCAGGAACTTGCGGATCTGCGGTTCGTCATCGATGACCAAAATGGTCGCGGTCTGGCTCATGAATTCACATCAACACAAAAGAGTGGCAAGAGAGTAGCGCAGCGCGGATCAGGCTTCACCGTCCATCCCCGGTTGCGTCTGCAAGGGCAGGTGCAGGGTGATGCAAGTGCCGCGTCCGTCGATGCCATCGCCGACACTGATCCGCCCGCCATGGGCGCCGACCATGCCCTGACAGATCGCCAGCCCCAGCCCCGTGCCCTGCCCGCCCCGGTCACCTCGGGCGGCGGTGTAGAACATGTCGAAAATCTTCGCCCGCTCATCCACCGGAATCCCCGGCCCTTCATCGCTCACCGAGAAAAACACCTCGCTGTCATCCGCTCCGGCGCGCAATTGCAGACGGCCTTGGGACGGCGAGAATCGGGCGGCGTTTTCCAGCACGTTGACCAGCGCCTGCTCGATCAGCGCGGCATGCACATACAGCAGCGGCAACTCGGCCGGTACATCAGTGCTCACTTGCAACGACGACAATACGGCTCGCAAACGATTGAGCGCACTACCGACGATGTCCGCCGGCGACACCCAATCCCGCGCCAGCTTCAGGGCGCCGTGGCCGAGACGGGTCATGTCCAGCAGGTTCTGGATGTAGCGGTCGAGACGTTCGGCTTCATCGCGGGTGCCTTCGAGCAACTCGCGGCGATCCTCCAGCGGGATCGCTTCACCGAGGGCCAGCAGGCTGTCGATGCTGCCGCGCATCGAGGTCAGCGGCGTGCGCAAATCGTGGGACACCGAGGCCAGCAAGGCACTGCGCAGTTGTTCGGTTTCGCCGTGCAGACGTGCGGCTTCCAGGTCATCGGCCAGTTGCGCACGGGCCAATGCTTGAGCCAAAGGCTGGCTCAACGCCGTCAGCAAACGACGACGCTGGCCGCTCAGGGTCTGGCCCTCTTTGGCGCACACACCGAGCAACGCCAGCGGCCCGTCCTCCACCGACAGCGGCCACCACCACCAGCGGCCGAACGGCAACGTGCCGGTGCCCATGCCCGCCGGCTGATCGTGTTGCCACGCCCAGTCGGCGGCGGCGCGTTCGGATTCAGTGAATTGCAGCGGCCCGCCGGTTTCGACTTTCCAGCCGCCCTGCCCGTCGCGATTAAGCAGGCACAGTTGCAGATCGCTCCAGCCATTGAGGTGCTGGGCTGCGGCGCTGACCACGGCCTGACGGTCGGTGGCGGCGGTGAGTTTGCGCGACAGGTCGAGCAGTTCGGTGGTCTCTTCCTGGGTATCGCGCAGCGCCTGCAATTGCCGACGCTGACGCGCTGCTAAGTTGCCGGTGAGCGCCGCCATCAGCAGGAAGAACAGCAAGGTCAGCACGTCTTCTTCGCGCTGGATGCTGAAGGAGAAATTCGGCGGAATGAACAGAAAGTCATAGGTCAGAAACGACAGCGCCGCACAAGCCAGCGCCGGGCCGAGACTGCTGCGCACCGCCACCAGCAACACCGCCGCAAGAAACACCAGTGAGATGTTCGGCAGCGGCAGCACGCTGGACACCGCCCACGCCAGCGCACTGGCCAGAATTGTCGCCACCAGCGCCAGCGCATAGTCGAACCACACCAGCGTCGGCGCTACACGCGGGCGCGGTTGATGCTGTTCCTGATCACTGTCCAGCACGTTGATTTCCAGACCATGGGCCTGACGCAGCAAACGCGCCGCCAGCCCACCACCGAACAGACGCCTGCGCAGACGCCGCCGCGACTGGCCGACCAGCACCAGACTCGCCCGACGTTCCGCCGCATGCTGGATCAGGGTTTTCGCCACTTCACCGGCCCGCAGCAGGACCACTTCGCCGCCGAGGCGTTCGGCCAGTTGCTGGGCGCTTTGCAGGCGCAGGCGCGATTGCTCGTCACGCACGCTGCCGTTGTCGACGTGCACCAGACTCCACGGCAAATGTCGGCGCTGGGCAACGCGACTGGCGTGACGCACCAGCCGTTCCGCCTGGGCATCGCCATCGACGCCGACCAGCAAGCGCCCACGTACCGCCGGCGCGGCTTGACCGAGCTGGCGATAGCCTTGGGCGAGATCGTTATCGACCTGCGCGGCAGCGGTCTGCATCGCCAGTTCGCGCAGCGCGGTGAGGTTGGTCTGGGTAAAAAATGCATCGATCGCGGCGCGTGCCTGCTCCGGCACGTAGACCTTGCCTTCGCGCAGGCGCTCGAGCAGTTCGCGGGGTGGCAGGTCGATCAGCAGCAGTTCGTAGGCTTCCTGCAACACCCAGTCCGGCAGGGTTTCGCGCACTTGCACACCGGTGATGCCGCGCACCTGATCGTTGAGACTTTCCAGGTGCTGGACGTTGACCGTGGTGTACACGTCGATGCCGGCGGCAAGCAGTTCCTGAATGTCCTGCCAGCGTTTGGCGTGGCGGCTGCCGGGGGCGTTACTGTGGGCGAGTTCGTCGACCAGCACCAGTTTCGGCTTGGCCGCGAGCAGGCCGTCGAGGTCCATTTCTTCAAGCGTCACGCCGCGATATTCCGAGCGCACCAGCGGCAACTGCGGCAAGCCGCCAAGCAGCGCTTCGGTTTCGGCGCGGCCGTGGGTTTCGACCACGCCGGCAATGACTTTCACGCCTTGGCGCAACTGGGTATGGGCCGCCTGCAGCATTGCGTAAGTCTTGCCCACACCCGGCGCTGCGCCGAGAAAAACCTTGAGCCGGCCGCGTCCGTCGCGGGGCAGTTCTGCTAACAGCGCGTCGGCGCGGCCGGAGTCACTCATGCTTGAAGCTCTCTCTTCCTGATGTGATCGCGATTCACAGCTTTTCCAGCGCCATGTTCAGCGCCAGCACATTCACCACCGGCGGACCCACCAGAGGCTGTTCAATGTGCGCGTCGAGCAACTGCTGCAAGGTCGCCACCGGCAGATTGCGCGCTGCCGCAACACGCGCCAGTTGATAGGCAATCGCCGCCGGTGGCAAGTGCGGATCGAGGCCACTGCCGGAGGTGGTCACCAGCGCCAGCGGCACCGGGCCCTGGCCGGGCACCTGCAGTTTGTTGGCGTCATCGATCACCCGAGTGGCCAGCGCCGGATTGCTTGGCGACAGGTTGCTCGCACTGCTCGACACGGTGGCAAAGGCACCGGCTGATGGACGCGGATGGAACCAGGCATCGCCGACAAAATCCTGGGCGATCAGCGACGAGCCGCGCACCTTGCCTTCGGCGTCGCGCACCAGGCTGCCGTTGGCCTGCTCGGGGAAGGCGACTTGCGCGACGCCCGTGACTACCAGCGGATAGGCAACGCCGGTCATCAGGGTCATCAGCACCAGCAGGCTCAGGGCCGGACGTAACATTGTGGACATTTCAAAATCCTCGAATTCGTGCTTGAAGCGGTGTGCCCGGCACACCGCTGTTCAGGTTCAAACCAGATGCAACGCCGTCAACAGCATGTCGATCGCCTTGATCCCCACGAACGGCACCAGAATCCCGCCCAGGCCATAGATCAGCAGATTGCGACGCAGCAGCGCCGCCGCACTCGCCGCCTGCACC
Organism: Pseudomonas sp. R45(2017); assembly: GCF_002112305.1. Classification (NCBI taxonomy): domain Bacteria; kingdom Pseudomonadati; phylum Pseudomonadota; class Gammaproteobacteria; order Pseudomonadales; family Pseudomonadaceae; genus Pseudomonas; species Pseudomonas sp. R45(2017). Next base: position 139,443 of record NZ_NEHH01000001.1, read on the forward strand.
CGCACGCCGCGCAGGGCCAGCGGGATCAGCACCACGATGATCAGGGCGTTGAAAACGATGGCCGACAGAATCGCGCTCTGCGGGCTGCTCAAATGCATGATGTTCAGCACGCCCAGTTGCGGGTAGATCGCGGCGAACAACGCCGGCAGGATCGCAAAGTACTTGGCCACGTCGTTGGCGATGGAAAAGGTCGTCAGCGCACCGCGAGTCACCAGCAATTCCTTGCCGATCTGCACCACGTCCAGCAACTTGGTCGGGTCGCTGTCGAGGTCGACCATGTTGGCCGCTTCGCGCGCGGCTTGGGTGCCGTCGTTCATCGCCATGCCAACGTCAGCCTGGGCCAGCGCCGGGGCGTCGTTGGCGCCGTCGCCGCACATCGCGACCAGACGACCGTCGTTCTGCTCGTGACGGATACGGGCGAGTTTTTTCTCCGGTGTGGCCTCGGCCAGCACGTCGTCGACGCCTGCTTCAGCGGCGATCGCGGCAGCGGTCAGCGGGTTGTCACCGGTAACCATCACCGTGCGAATCCCCAGTTTGCGCAGCTCGGCAAAACGCTCGCGGATGCCCGGCTTGACCACGTCTTTCAGGTGGATCGCACCGAGCAGTTTGCCGTCGGCGCAAACCAGCAACGGCGTGCCGCCGCTCTGGGCAATCTTGTCGATTTCCCGGGACAGCGCCGGGGCCAGATCCTTGCGTTGTTGACCGAGGAACGCCAACAGCGAATCCACCGCGCCCTTACGGAATACACGGCCCTGATAGTCGACACCGGACAAGCGGGTTTCAGCACTGAACGGTACGGCGGTCAGAGTTTCCGGCGAAGGTTCCGGCTGTGGATTGGTGCCGCGCAGGTACTCGACGATGGACTTGCCTTCGGCGGTTTCGTCGGCCAGCGAAGCGAACAGTGCGCCTTCGGCCAGCTCACGGGCATTCACGCCCGGCGCGGCATATACCGCACTGCAACGACGGTTACCGAAAGTGATGGTGCCGGTCTTGTCCAGCAGCAACACGTGCACGTCACCCGCCGCTTCCACCGCGCGACCGGACTTGGCGATCACGTTCAGGCGCACCAGACGATCCATCCCGGCAATCCCGATCGCCGACAGCAGGCCGCCGATGGTGGTCGGAATCAGCGTGACCAATAACGCCACCAGGAACACCAGCGGCAGGCTGCCGTTGGCGAAGTGGGCGAACGGCTGCAGGGTCACGACCACCAGCAGGAAGATCAGGGTCAGGCCGATCAGCAGGATGTCCAGCGCCACTTCGTTCGGGGTCTTCTGGCGTTTGGCACCTTCGACCAGCGCGATCATCCGGTCGAGGGTCGATTCACCGGGGTTGGCGGTGATCTTCACCAGCAGCCAGTCGGACACCAGCCGGGTGTTGCCGGTGACGGCGGAACGGTCGCCACCGGACTCGCGAATCACTGGCGCCGATTCACCGGTGATCGCCGCTTCGTTGACCGCCGCGATGCCTTCGATGACCTCGCCGTCACCGGGGATCATCTCCCCCGCTTCGACGCGCACCACATCGCCCTTGCGCAGGCTGGTGGCCGGTACGACCTGGAAGCTGCCGTTGGCCAGTTTGCGTCGGGCGCTGAGGCCCTCGCTGCCGGCCTTGAGGCTGTCGGCGCGGGCCTTGCCGCGACCTTCGGCCAGCGCTTCGGCGAAGTTGGCGAACAGCACGGTGAACCACAGCCACAGGGCAATTTGCGCGGCAACGAAGGTCGGCACGCTGCTGTCGGGAATGAAGCACAGCACGGTGGTCAGGATGGCCGTCAGTTCGACCACCAGCATCACCGGCGAGCGTTGCAACTGGCGCGGGTCGAGCTTGACGAACGCTTGCACCAGCGCCGGACGCCACAGGGCGCTGATCGCGGTTTTAGGAGCTTCAGCCGACTTGGCAGCTGTCGCTGGTTTTGAAGCTGGAACATGCATATTCATGATGGATTCCTTAGAAGCCCATGCTCAGGTGTTCGGCAATCGGGCCGAGCGCCAGGGTCGGCAAGAAGGTCAGGCCGCCCACCAGCAAAATGGTCACGGTCAGCAGGGTCACGAACAGCGGGCCGTGGGTCGGGAAGCTGTTCTGGCCGATCGGTGCGGTTTTCTTCATCGCCAGGCTGCCGGCCAGGGCCAGTACCGGAAGGATGTAACCGAAGCGGCCGATCAACATGCCCAAGCCCAGCATCAGGTTGTGGAACGCGGTGTTGGCGCCGAAGCCGCCGAACGCCGAACCGTTGTTGGCACTGGCCGAGGTGTAGGCGTAGAGCAATTGACTGAAACCGTGCGGACCGGGGTTGCTCACGGCCGCCACCGGGCCGGGCAGGCTCGCAGCGATCGCGCCGAGCACCAGCACGCCGACCGGCATCACCAGCAGGGTCACCACCAGCAGCTGTACTTCACGGGCCTGGAGTTTCTTGCCGAGGTATTCCGGGGTGCGACCAATCATCAGACCGGCGAGGAACACCGCGATCAGCACGTTCAGCAACATGCCGTAGAGCCCCGCGCCGACGCCGCCGAAGATCACTTCGCCGACCATCATGTTGACCAGCGCGACCATGCCGCTGAGCGGGTTGAGGCTGTCATGCATGCCGTTGACCGAACCGTTCGACGCCGCGGTGGTGGTCACCGACCAGAGCACGGTGGCGGTGGTGCCGAAGCGTGCTTCCTTGCCTTCCAGCGGCGCGGTTTGCTCGACTGCGACGTTGTTCAAGGCAGGGTTAGGTTGATATTCGGCCCACAGCGAAGTGGCGCCGCCGATGATGAACAGCGCGAGCATGCAACCAATAATGGCGCGGCTCTGGCGCAGGTCCTTCACGTAGTGGCCGAAGGTGAAAACCAGCGCCACCGGGATCAGGATGATCGAGGCGACTTCGAACAGGTTGCTCCACGCGGTCGGGTTCTCGAACGGATGTGCCGAGTTGACGCCGAAGAAGCCGCCGCCGTTGGTGCCCAGTTGCTTGATCGCAATCTGGCTGGCGGCCGGGCCGAGCGGGATCACCTGATCAACGCCCTGCATCGTCACTGCATTCACATATTGGGCGAAGGTTTGGGGCACGCCCTGCCACACCAGATACAGCGCCAGCAGCAGGCACAGCGGCAGCAGGCCGTAGAGGGTGGCGCGGGTCATGTCGACCCAGAAGTTGCCGAGAGTCTTGGTGGACTTGCGCCCGATGCCACGGCACAGCGCAACCAGCACGGCGAGGCCGGTAGCGGCGCTGACGAAGTTCTGCACGGTGAGGCCGACCATCTGGCTCAGGTAGCTGAGCGACGCTTCGCCGCTGTAGGCCTGCCAGTTGGTGTTGGTCATGAAACTGACGGCGGTGTTGAACGCGAGGGTCCACTCCTGGCCCGGCAGGTTTTGCGGGTTCAGCGGCAGGTGATCCTGAAACAGCAGGATCGCGAACAGCAGCAGGAAACCGGCGAGGTTGAACGCCAGCAGCGCCAGCGTGTACTTCTGCCAGCTCTGTTCATCCTGCGGGTTAACGCCGGCAATGCGGTAACAGCCGCGCTCGACCGGGCCGAGAATCGGCGTCAGCCAAGTGCGCTGGCCCTCCATTACCTTGTAGTAGAAGCGCCCGAGGAACGGCGCCGGCAGCAAGACCACCGCGAAGAATGCGAGGATCAGCCAATAGTCATAACTGTGCATAGCCGCTCCTAAGTCCGGTCCGCGCGCAACAGCGCAACCAACAGATAAATGAACAGCCCCACTGCCAATAGCAGTGACACCCCGTCCAGAACGCTCATGGAAGATCTCCGTGTTACGGCGTATTGCCGCGTGTGGAGGCATTGTCGGAAAGGAGGCTGTAAAGGAACGAGAGCGAGGGTGCGCGCGGGGCATAAAGAAAGCGTAAAGAGTGGGTTTACGCGGGCGTTACAGGTGAGTTTTGCGTCGTGTGGACGGGCCTCTTCGCGAGCAGGCTCGCTCCCACAATTTGAAATGCGCGCGTCCAGGCACCGCTGACACCTGTGGGAGCGGGCTTGCCCGCGAAGACGGCAGCACAGACAACATCGCACCCAACTGGCGCACAATTTTGTCGGCATTGCGCCGCGAACATCCCCGATACGACAGCTTTCAGCCCATTACGACCCGCCAATACAAAATGGCACGCCCACTGCACACGCCCTTCCCCGAGCTTTCCAAACCGTTCAGGGAGCAAACGCATGAACACACAACTCAAACCCACGCTGGGCACGTTGCACCTGTGGGGCATTGCTGTGGGGCTGGTGATTTCCGGGGAATATTTCGGCTGGAGTTATGGCTGGGGCGTCGCGGGAACACTGGGCTTTCTGGTGACCTCGTTCATGGTCGCGACCATGTACACCTGTTTCATCTTCAGCTTCACCGAACTGACCACGGCGATCCCCCACGCGGGCGGGCCGTTTGCCTACAGTCGCCGGGCTTTCGGTGAAAAAGGCGGATTGATCGCCGGACTGGCGACGCTGATCGAATTCGTCTTCGCCCCGCCGGCGATTGCCTTGGCGATTGGCGCGTACCTGAACGTGCAGTTTCCGGCCCTCGACCCGAAACACGCGGCGGTCGGCGCGTACATCGTGTTCATGGGTCTGAACATTCTCGGTGTGAAACTGGCCGCGACTTTCGAGTTGATCGTCTGCGTCCTGGCCGTCGCCGAGTTGCTGGTGTTCATGGGCGTGGTCGCCCCGGCCTTCAGTTTCAGCAACTTCGCGCTCAATGGCTGGGCCGGCTCGGACATCTTCGGTGCACCGGCGATTGCCGGGATGTTCGCGGCGATTCCGTTCGCAATCTGGTTCTTCCTCGCCATTGAAGGCGCGGCCATGGCCGCCGAAGAAGCCAAGGACCCGAAACGCACAATTCCCAAGGCCTACATCAGCGGCATTCTGACATTGGTGCTGCTGGCGATGGGCGTGATGTTCTTCGCCGGAGGTGTCGGCGACTGGCGCACCCTGTCGAACATCAACGACCCGTTGCCACAAGCGATGAAAACCGTGGTCGGCGACAACTCCGGCTGGCTGCACATGCTGGTCTGGATCGGTCTGTTTGGGCTGGTGGCGAGTTTCCACGGGATCATTCTTGGCTACTCGCGGCAGTTCTTCGCCCTCGCCCGCGCCGGTTACCTGCCCGCTTCGCTGGCGAAGCTGTCGCGCTTTCAGACCCCGCACCGCGCCATCATCGCCGGCGGCGTGATCGGCATCGCCGCGATCTACAGCGACGGCCTGATCAACCTCGGTGGCATGACCCTCACTGCCGCGATGATCACCATGGCGGTGTTCGGTGCGATCGTGATGTACATCATGAGCATGCTCAGCCTGTTCAAACTGCGTAAATCAGAACCGAATCTGGAACGCACCTTCCGCGCGCCGTGCTACCCGCTGATTCCGCTGATTGCATTGGTGCTGGCCGTGGTGTGCCTGGTGGCGATGGCCTGGTTCAATGCGTTGATCGGGCTGATCTTCCTCGGCTTCATGGCAGTCGGTTTCGGCTACTTCCTGTTGACCGGCCAATTGCGCGCCAACGCCCCGGCAGACGCCATGCTCACCGGACTGTAAACCGCGACGGGCATAACCGGCCTAGAATGGAACCACTGCGAATGCACTTCGCTCAAAGTGGTATGCAGCGTTGCACGACGAAACCCTCGCCCGTCGACCTGCCCTTAAGGAGAGCCGTTATGCCCTGGTATGCCTGGTTGATTCTGGTCGTTGCAATCGGCTCGATCGTCGGCGGTCTGATGATGTTGCGTGACACCGCCAACAAGGTCGAACTGACCGATGAACAACGCAAGCGCGTCGCTGAACGCAATGCCGAAGCGGACATCAAGGACGCGCAGGACCGCTGAACGAAAAACCCCGCCTGAATCGGCGGGGTTTGTTTTTTGTGGCGATTATTTTTCCCACTCGGCCTTGGCAATGTGCAAGCCATGCAGGCCTTTGTACGCCGCACGCTCCGGCTGGCTCCACCCTTCGAGCAGCGCATCGTCCAGACGATAGATTTCCACACCGAGCGGGCGGCATACGGTCAGCGGGTCCTGCGCGTCCGGTCCCCACATCGCCAAAGACAAGTCACCACCCGGACAGGTCGACAGCGCGCACAGCAAGTCGATTTCGGCGAAGAACTCCAGGTAGTCGCCCTTCTGCGCCGGGCAGGCCTTCATGAAATACAGGTCATCGTGATTCAGGCCGGTGCACTGAAAGATGTTCAGCACGTCATGCACATCGAATTCGGTCAGACCGTGCGGAAGTACGGCGCGGGTCAGGTTGGAATGGCAGTGATGATGAAAATCCTCGCCAGTGAGCATTTTGTTCACATAGGGATCGCAGCGCGTGCCGAGCAGATCGTGCAGGCGCCCACCGTGCTCGTCGATGCCATAGTCGGCCAGGCTGTCATCGGTGATGGTCACCAGAGGTCGCAGAAAAGGCAGGTTAGACCATAACCGGTCATGGGTGCTGACATGCGCGCCCTGCAGTTGCCGGGTGCGCGCCGCCCACATCCGCTCGCGCGGATCGTGTGCGTTCCACACATTGAAATCGCCCACCTGAGGCCCGACCGGTGTGGTGACACGAAACACATGCCCCGCCGGCACGTGCCAGGCACGCCCGGTGCGGATCGGCACTTCGAATTGTTCGATCAGCGTGCGACCGTCCTTGCGGTCGCGAATCCGTTCGTAGAAAGGTGTATTGACCTGTAACGCCGAGCCTTTGCTGACCTGATAGGCGGCCGGGTAGTCTTTGTACATGATTTCTCCTGCTCCTCAAGTGATGGCAACTTTGCAAGCTGCAACCACTATCCGTGCCAACCGTTGATGGCTGTTACGAACATGTCGGAGTCACCGACAGTTTTTTTAGAAGTAGAAGTACAGTCACCATTCAATTTGCATTGGTTAAGATGGCGCTCTTGTTGCGGAGAGTTTAAATGCGTTACTCGCAGGATCATAAAGCCCAGACCCATCAGCGCATTATCAAGGAAGCGTCCGAGCGGTTTCGCAAGGACGGCATTGGTGCGACGGGTCTGCAACCTTTGATGAAGGCGCTGGGCCTGACCCATGGCGGCTTTTATTCGCATTTCAAATCGAAGGACGAGTTGGTTGAAAAAGCCCTGCAAGCGGCTGGCGATCAGGTTGCGGGCTTGTGCGAGGAGCTGTTCGCCCAGGAAAAACCACTGGAAGCCTTCATCGATACGTACCTCTCCGAATGGCATCAGACCTCTCCTCATGAAGGCTGCCCGCTGTTGACCATTTCTTCGGAACTGGGGCTACGTGGCCAGCCGAGCCCGACCAGCGATGAAGTGCTCAAGGCTCGCCTGGATCAGATCCAGAGCACGCTCGAAGGCGATAACGCCGCCCAACGCAGCATCGTCATCATGTCAACGCTGGTAGGGGCGCTCCTGCTATCACGCAGTGTTGCGGATGCCGATTTTGCGCAACAGATCCTCGACGTCACCCGCGAACACCTCAAACGCTCGGAAGACTAAGCCTGCCAGCGCTTGAATAGCACACTGGCATTGACCCCGCCGAAGCCGAACCCGTTGGACAACGCATACTCGATCGGCATCGACCGCGCCTGACCGTGGACGATGTCCACGCCTTCGCTGGCCGGATCGGGATTTTCCAGGTTGAGAGTCGGCGGAACGATCTGATCGCGGATCGCCAACAGCGTGAAGATCGCCTCCAGACCTCCCGCCGCACCGAGCAAATGCCCCGTCGCGGATTTGGTCGAGGTCACGGCGATGGAGTTTTGCGTTCCAAACACCGACTTGATCGCCGCCAGTTCACCGAGGTCGCCCACCGGCGTCGAAGTCGCATGGGCGTTCAGATGCTGCACCTGATCCGGCGTGATACCGGCCTGGGCCAGCGCGAGAGTCATCGCCCGTCGCGCACCGCTACCGTCTTCCGGCCCGGCGGTCAGGTGATAGGCATCGGCGCTGGTGCCATAGCCGACCAGTTCGACCAACGGCTGTGCGCCGCGCGCCAGTGCGTGCTCCAGCGACTCGATCACCAGCAGCCCGGCCCCCTCGCCCATCACGAAACCATCCCTGCCGCTGTCGAACGGGCGTGAAGCGCGTTCAGGCGTGTCGTTGTAGCCGCTGGACAAGGCCCGCGCCGCCGCAAATCCGGCGAGGCTGACTCGATCGATTGATGCCTCGGCACCGCCGCACACTGCAATATCGGCCTCACCGGCACGAATTAGCCGCGCCGCGTCACCGATCGCCTGCACACCGGCGGCACACGCGGTGACCGGTGCACCAAGCGGCCCCTTCAGACCATGCTGGATCGAGACATGCCCCGCCGCAAGGTTGACCAGAAACGAGGGAATGGTGAACGGCGACAAGCGTCGCGGGCCTCGGCTGTCAGTGGTGCGCACCGCATCGGCGATCGCGCCGAAGCCGCCGACACCGGAGCCGATGATGGTGGCCGTGCGCTCCTGAGCGTGGGGCTCGGTCGGGTGCCAGCCGGCCTGTTCAAGCGCCTGACGCGCAGCCTCCATCGCGAACAGAATGAAACGGTCCATTTTCTTCTGCTCTTTGGGCGGCGTGGCGCGATCCGGATCGAAACCTGCTTCGGCGTCCTCCTCCATCGTCGGCACCACACCGCCAACCCGGGTCGGCAGATCGGCAATCACCGCTTCCGGCAAGTTTCGCAAACCCGAATGCCCGGCCAGCAGGCGCTGCCAGACGACTTCGACGCCGCTTCCCAAGGGCGATACCAGGCCCATACCCGTGACAACTACTCGACGCTGATCCATATCGGGTTGACCTCTCGTGACTCAAAAGACTTTTACTTGTAACGGCTGGCCGCTGAACTGTGGGACAGATTGGGCGCCATCACATGACGGGCGGCAACGAAGGCTTGCCACTCGCCCGCATCGGGCAACGAAGGAATCGTGACGAGCTCGCCCTGATCCAGACCGGACAGCGCGGCATCGACCATCTCACCCGCCTCCATGACCATTTCCGCTGGAATGCCGCTGGCATCGAATCCGGAGCGTTCCCAGATTTCGGTGCGGGTCACACCGGGCAATACCGCTTGCACCTTGACCCCGGTGCCTTCCAGTTCCGCATTAAGCGTTTGGGTGAGGCTCAACACATAAGCCTTGCTGGCACTGTAGGTGGCATTGAAACGCTCAGGAAACAGGGCAACCACCGACGCAATGTTGATGATCGTGCCGCGCCCGGCGCGGGTGAACGCCGAGGCGGCTGCGGCTGCCAGCCGGGTCAGGGTCGTCACGTTCAACTGAATCAGTTTTTCCAGCTCGTCCGGGTCGGCGTTCGCCAGCAATCCGTTGACCGCTACCCCCGCATTGTTGACCAGCAGACTAATGCTGGAGTCGCTGCGCAGACGCTGCTCAAGCTTGAGCACTTCATCCTTTTGCGTCAGATCGGCCTTCAGGACTTCGACCTGTACGCCATGGGCGTCTCGCAGTTTGCTGGCCGCGGACTCCAGGCGCTCCTGATCGCGAGCCACCAGCAACAGATCAAAACCACGTGCCGCCAACCGCTCGGCATACACCGCACCAATGCCGGAAGAAGCGCCAGTGACCAGCGCCGTGCCTTGGGATTTCGGGGAATTCATGACGATACTCCTGGAATGCGTGAGGAATGAGCGACCGCTGAAAAGCAGAGGGCTTCAGTGGCTACTGAAATTATTATAGGCATAATCTTAAACCAATATGATAGCCGTAATTTTCTATTTTCCGACGGAAAGGCTGTCGCCCTCTTGCGACGCTTGAAGGAAGCGGGAAGCAAAAAGGGCCGGTCAATGACCGGCCCCTTGGCGTTGAACAATCAGCTTAGTTCACTTCCAGCTTGTCGCGATTGCGATCCAGGATCGCCTTGCCGATCCCCTTCACTTCCAGCAATTCATCCACGGACGCGAACGGCCCGTTTGTTTCACGATAAGCAACAATCGCTTTCGCCTTGGCCTCGCCCACGCCTGCCAGTTCCTTCTGCAGAGTGGCCGCATCGGCGTTGTTGAGATCGACTTTCAGGTTTTGCGACGTAGCATTGACGTCGATGACCAGCGGTGTTCCATCCACGTTCGGAGCTACTGCTGGCGCAGCAATCACGGCGATCGAGGTGCTGGTGAGAAGGGCAAATACCAGGGAGTAGAAAAAGCCGGTACGCATAGGTGACGCTCCATGAGATCAAGTTGGGAAAGCAGCTTTTCCGTAGCTGCTCTCCAAACCTAGGTCATCCCTGGCGCCTGTCAAAAATGCGTTCGTTACCAGATGTGAAACAATCAGGGTTCCAGACGGCGCTGCTGATAAATCCAATCGACGATTTCACCATCCGGAGAATAGCCACTGACCGTCTCACGCAGGAGCTGACGGACTCGCGAGTAGTCGTCCCGCTCGATCGCAACCAGCAACTGATTCAGTTTTTCCTTGAGCAGATCCCAGTCCAGATAGTCTTCGTTGGCAGTCATGATCATTGGATGAGAGGTCGCTGACACGTTGTCGCCGATCAGCAATTCTTCGTAGAGCTTTTCTCCCGGACGCAGGCCGGAAAACTCGATATCGATATCACCGTGCGGGTTTCTTTCCGAACGCACGCTGAGACCAGACAGGTGAATCATCTTCTCCGCCAGCTCAACGATCTTCACCGGCTCTCCCATGTCGAGGACGAAGACATCCCCCCCTTGCCCCATCGAACCCGCCTGGATGACCAATTGGGCAGCTTCAGGGATTGTCATGAAGTAGCGTGTGATCTTCGGGTGCGTAACGGTGAGCGGCCCACCCGACTTGATCTGCTTGTGAAAAAGCGGGATCACCGAACCGGAGGAGCCCAGTACGTTACCGAATCTCACCATGGTGAAACGGGTCTTGTTGACTTGAGACACGCACGCCTCATCACCGAACAGCACCGGGGCTTTCTCACGACTGAGTGCCTGCAGCGTCAGTTCCGCAAGGCGCTTGGTGCTCCCCATCACGTTGGTTGGGCGTACGGCCTTGTCTGTAGAGATGAGCACGAAATTGGCAACACCCGCCTGCAAGGCAGCCTGCGCGGTGTTTAGGGTGCCAATGGCGTTGTTCAACACGCCCTCGGCGATGTTGTGTTCGACCATCGGTACATGTTTGTAGGCTGCGGCATGGTAAACCGTATCGACATGCCAGGTTTTCATCACGTCGAGCAGCTTGTTTTCATCCCGGACGGAACCGAGGATCGGAAGCAGTTTCACAGACAGGGATTCGCGAGAGATCCTCTGCTCCAGCTCGGAAAGAATACTGTAGAGATTGAACTCGCTGTGTTCGAACAACAAAAGAGTGGTCGGCTGCAACTCAAGAATCTGACGGCACAGTTCAGAGCCGATTGATCCACCGGCGCCCGTTACCATGACGACCTGGCGAGTGATGCAGTGCTCCAGCAGATCATCCTGGGCGGGCACGGCATCGCGCCCCAGCAGATCCGCGATATCCACCTCCTGGATATCATCGACCTTGACGCGTCCGCTGGCCAAATCCATGAATCCCGGAACACTGCGAACGTGCAGGGGAAACTTTTCAAGATAACTGAGAATCTCACGACGCCGGCCGCGGTTGGCGGAAGGGATCGCCAACAGAATTTCCTGAGCGCCAGTCGTATCGATCATTTGCTGAATATGCTTGGGCTTGAAAACCTGCAAGCCTGCAATCACACGGCTGGCAATACTGCCATCGTCATCGATGAACGCTACCGGACGCATCGCACGCCCCATGCGCAAGGCAGCGACCAACTGGTTGCCTGCTGCGCCGGCGCCATAGACAGCGACCCGTGGCAAGCCATCGTCGATATTGGCAAATGGAACGTGTTGAGCCGCGACAAACCAGTCGCCGGAAAAATACTGTCGCATCGCAACGCGCAGGCCGCCGATCATCACAAGACTGAGCCACCAGTAATTGAAAATGATGGATCTGGGCACGATGGTTTGATGATTGCTGTACCAGTAGACCACTACGCCGAGAATAAGCGAGGAAAGCGTCACCGCTTTAACGATAGCGATCAGTGCGTCGTTACCGACATAACGCATGACCGCGCGATACATGCCGAATCGAATGAAGAGGGGAATAGCCACTACGGGGGCGCTGAAAAACAACCAGAGGTGCTGTTGAATGGGACTGTTGAGTTCGTCTATTCCCAGACGTACGACAAACGCCATCCACAGAGAAAGCCAGACCAGAAAAACATCGGCAATTACCTGCAAGACCCGCTTGCGTCGGCGAGGAAGGGCTAACAAAACTGCTCTGATATTATCCATAAACGTATCAAACACCCCTTCAAGCTCCTGAAACCGAGAAAAACTATTGCCCATAGACTCAAAATTGAAACGCTCAGATACACAATGCTTCGACCCCGAAGCTTTTGTCCTTCGCTCCTTGTATGGGTCTTTGTGTCGGCGTCATGATACCTAGGTTCTGGCAAAAATCCCTTTAAAACCCTCTGTCTGGATAAAAATGGCCTGCCGCTGATTGCCGACAGTCATGGCAGAAAATCAAAAACCGCCAGTATTCGGCCAATGCATTGCATTGACTGCCAGAGGTACCGATCGTCAGGTCGGCATCAGCCGCATGTCACTTCAAGGACGAGAGTGATCGATACAACGTACCGAAACCGATACATTCGACGTCCCTTCATGGCTTCAGACCTCTTGAAGCCTGATGGACAGCAAAAACGAGAGACCGCGATCCGCAACGCCACAACCTTGGAAAGCGTCGCGCAAAGAAGGCTATAATCGGCGTCGCATTTACATGCGGCACGTTCGATACCGACTAACAGCGGCTTCCAGACGCGCTGATTCATTTCAATTCCCAAGACATGCACGGTTAACACAAACTGAGCGGTTGCCCCTGATGACAAAGATGTCTCTCGACAATGTCGATTACGCCAAAGGAATTACACAGGCTCCCTGCGAGCGACTATTCATGGGAAAAACGCGCTCGCGCGCTCATGAGGGCAAACTGCGCATGCTCTCGGGTCTCCTCCTGGACAAGCGTCCCGACGGTCGATCGACCACGCTGCTCAAGGCATGACTCTGCCCTGCGTGCAATAGCGGCTTCCTGGGTAACGATAAGATACGTCAGACAGTGCAAGATGCCGGAAACGAATCAATCCCGACCAGAAAGCCCATTACCCCTTGAGCGCAACATGTACAGAACATCAATAAACCCGATGAACCTATATAAGACCTGCGGGCTTCAGCATGCCGGTTGAATTACGCGTCATTAGGCTAAACCAAGGAAGAACGGCTCAGTGAGTTATCCAATCGTCCCTCTGCGGACAAGTGGTACGGCATGTACACGCGGTAAATTTCATTTATTTTCAATAGCGGTGTTGTGATGACTTTGAAAACGTTATGTGTGTTCGGCACGCGCCCTGAAGCGATCAAAATGGCTCCCCTGGCGCTGAGCCTTGCTGCCGACGAACGCTTCGAAGCCAAAGTGTGCGTGACCGGTCAGCATCGCCAGATGCTCGACCAGGTACTGGATCTGTTCGAGATCAAGCCCGACTTTGATCTGAACATCATGAAGCCGGGCCAGGATCTGACCGACGTCACCACGGCAATCCTGCAAAGCATGAAAAAGGTCTTTGCCGAATACAAGCCGGATATCGTTCTGGTACATGGCGATACGGCAACCACGTTTGCAACGACACTGGCGGCCTACTACCAGCAGATCCCGGTTGCTCATGTCGAGGCGGGGTTGCGTACCGGCAATCTCTATTCGCCTTGGCCGGAAGAGGCTAACCGCAAACTTACCGGCGCACTGGCAGCGGTCCACTTCGCTCCTACCGAGACCTCCAGACAAAACCTGCTCAAGGAAGGCGTAGCGGAAGCTTCGATTCACGTGACCGGGAACACGGTCATCGACGCCCTGCTGGACGTTGTTTCACGCGTCAGCAACACAGCCTCTCTGCAACAGGCTTTCCACGAGCAGTTTTCGTTCATCGGTGAAGGCAAGCGAGTAATCCTCGTCACCGGCCACCGCCGTGAAAGCTTCGGCGACGGCTTCGAGAACATCTGCAAGGCACTGGCCACTACCGCGAAAGCCTTTCCGGACGTCGAGATTGTCTACCCTGTGCATCTGAATCCGAATGTACGGGAGCCTGTGAATCGTCTTCTGGCAGGCATCGGAAACATCCACCTGATCGAGCCTCTGGAATACTTGCCGTTTGTCTGGCTGATGAATCGCTCTTACCTGATCCTCAGCGACTCGGGCGGCATTCAAGAGGAAGCCCCCTCGCTCGGCAAGCCGGTCCTGGTGATGCGTGATACAACGGAGCGCCCGGAAGCTGTTGAGGCAGGTACCGTAAAACTTGTCGGTACTGCCGTAGACGCAATTACAAGCAACTTGAGCCGCCTGCTGACTGACTCTGATGCCTACGAGCAGATGAGCTACGCTCACAATCCCTACGGTGATGGGAAGGCTTGTGCTCGCATTCTCGAAACTCTTTCCAAAATCCAATAAGGCCAACGTATGAGCTTTGAAACTGTTTCTGTGGTCGGTCTCGGCTACATTGGACTGCCAACGGCAGCCGTTTTCGCCGCCCGCAAGAAAAAGGTGATTGGCGTCGATGTAAACCCCCGCGCTGTCGAAACGATCAATCGCGGTGAAATCCATATCGTCGAACCAGACCTGGATATCGTCGTCCACGCAGCCGTGACCGAAGGTTTCCTGCGGGCCACCACCGTCGCCGAACCGGCAGATGCGTTCATGATCGCCGTTCCTACGCCTTTCAAAGGCGACTATGAGCCCGATCTTGCCTACATCGAATCCGCCAGCAAATCCATCGCTCCGGTTCTGAAGAAAGGCGATCTGGTCATTCTCGAGTCCACTTCTCCAGTGGGTGCGACCGAACAGATGTCCGCGTGGCTGGCAGAGGCCCGCCCGGACCTGACCTTCCCGCAAACCCATGGCGAAGAGTCCGACATTCGTATCGCACACTGCCCCGAGCGCGTTCTGCCGGGTCACGTACTGCGTGAACTGATCGAGAACGATCGCATCATTGGCGGCATGACATCGAAATGCTCCGCAGCTGCCGTGCAACTGTACAAAACTTTCGTTGAAGGCGAGTGCATCATCACGGACGCCCGCACCGCCGAAATGTGCAAACTGACCGAAAACAGCTTCCGTGACGTGAATATTGCATTTGCGAACGAGCTTTCGATCATATGCGACAAGCTGGGTATCAGCGTCTGGGAATTGATCCGTCTGGCCAATCACCACCCACGAGTGAACATTCTGCAACCCGGCCCGGGTGTCGGTGGCCACTGCATCGCCGTGGACCCATGGTTCATTGTCAGCAAGACTCCGGAGCAGGCGCGCCTGATCCGCACAGCTCGTGAAGTGAACGACAGCAAGCCGCAATGGGTGATCGACCAGGTCCAGCAAGCCATCGGCAAGCACCTGCAGGCAAACCCGGACAAGACGGCCAAGGACGTTACAGTCGCCTGCTTCGGATTGGCCTTCAAACCGGATATCGACGACCTGCGTGAAAGCCCGTCCAAGGCAATCACTTTGAAAATTGCCGATGCTCATCCGGGCAAGGTACTGGCCGTCGAACCCAATATCGATCAATTGCCTGCCAACATGGAAGGCAAAGTCACTCTCTGCGATATCGACAGCGCACTGGCTCAAGCAGATGTGATTGTTCTGCTTGTCGACCACAAGCAATTCAAGTCGATCCCGCAAAGCAGCCTGGCGCGTGCAGAGCGAGTCGATACGCGCGGTATCTGGAACTGACCACTTATCGAAACTGAGCGCAGGACCAGGTGTCTCCATGAGTCACCGGGTCCTGCGCACTTCGTTGCTTCGATGAAAACTCCGATGATCATGTGCTCGAATTAGTCATGATGAGATTGAAGAAGGTTGAGACATGGTCAATCTGCTGATTCAGGCGCTGACACTGATTAGTGGCCTGGTAGTAAACTTTGTTATTCCTGGTTTATATGGACTTGAAGCCTATGGCGAGTTCATCAAAGCCAACGTGCTGGTTTTTTTATTTCAGAAACTGCTGGACATCATCAACGAACAACTTCTTGCAAGCGTTGAACCTGAACACATCCTTGTCACTTCCTTATTTATGGCAAGCCTGATCTTCCTGCTCTTCAGCGGACTAAGTCAGTTGACGGATCTGGGCAATCCCTTGCTGCTCAGCGTCATGCTGCTTAGTTCAGCCTGCCTGCTGTCACTTTTCGGACTGCGACTCTACCGCTGGATCGTCGGGTATCTGATTCTGTTTCTGGGGGTTTTCTTCGCCGCCCTGTTTGTCAGCCATCAGAACATCTGGCCGCTGAGCATCGTGGACATCCTGTGCCTGACCAACCTGATCCCTTGTCTGCTGGCACTGGTTGCGCTGTTTACTCACGGAGCAAAACTACCGCTTGGCAAGCAGCTGGGCTCAACGCTCTGGCAGGTCATTACCCTTCTGCCGCGCATGATCTCCATCACGCTGTTCTTCAACCTGTTCACCAACATACTACCTTACATACTCTCGAAGATCCTGCCGGTTCGTGAGCTGGGACTGTTTCGCGTGATTGTGTCGATCATTCAATCCGCAACCAGTCTTTTCCCCATCAACGTCAGGGCAGTATTTGTTTCGTTCATATCCGGAGGGCAGCGCCAGGAGCAATACCGGATCATCATGTCGATCGCCGTGATGTACTTCGCGCTCGTGGGGTTGTTCGGTTATTTCGTATCGTGGCTCTTTCCCAAATATTCGGGCTATCTGGCCCTGCTCCCCTGCTTGCCGGTTCTCTACTGGGCGGTGGTGACGGAGCGATATCTCATTGCCTCGGGATTTCACCGCAGGGTCATCGCGATAAACGTATCACTGGGTTGTATCGCTGTGGTCTGCATGGTCTTTTTCGTGCAGGGACTTGAGGCCGCAAAAGTATTCTATGCACTGGGGTTCTCCGCTTACCTGCTGACACTGCACCTGTTCTGTCGCCCCGGCATCCAGCTTCCGGTGATTTTCTGGGTGGCAATACTTTCCCCCCTTTCTATAGTCATGGCCAACGTCAGCCTGATCTGGGGCATTTTCTATATGTGCTCCCTGTTGATCATCGCAACCTGGACTCTCCGTCTGCGCCTGGCAGATTTCCGTAAATTGAGGTTTTGAGAATGAACGCAGTCACGCTTTATCGTATTGGACACTGGTTCTATCAACGAAAGATCCCGGTTATTCCGATGCTCATTCGAAATTTCATTTTCCTGATCTTCAATTCGTATGTCCCCGTTTCGGCAAGCATTGGCAAAGGCTCGATCTTCGCTTATGGCGCCATCGGCGTTGTGCTTCACGCAAACGCCAGGATCGGTAGCGGCTGCGTGCTGGGCCAGGGCATCACGATCGGTGCGGCGGAAGGCTTTGCATCCAGCGAAATAAACAAGTGCCCCGTGATTGGCGACAACTGCTATATCAGTGCAGGCGCAAGAATAATCGGCGACATCAAGATCGGGAACAACTGCCAGATTGGCGCGTCCGCCGTCGTACTGAAGGACGTACCAGACAACTCCGTGGTTGTTGGAATTCCCGCTCGAATTGTTGGCCAGACATCTGCTGATTTCAAAGCAATTCGTCCGCGGAAGATGGCCGGAGAATAATGATGAAAGAATCATATTTTAATAAAAACAGTTGCGCGATTGCTGCCGGCGCGGGCACTGCCATTCTTCTTTCACAAGATCCTGGCGCTGCGTTCTACATCGGTACCGCCGGCGTTCTTCTCCTTATTCTCATGGCACTGAAATCGCCTTGGCACGGTTTGCTGGCGCTCTTTCCAATGGCATTTGCCATGCGTCCGGCGCCACCCTCACTGGGCCTGCAGGAGCTATCATTTGCAGCATTGCTGGCCACCGTTTTTGCAGGCAGCCTGCTGCAGCTCCTGCGCACGTACACGTTAAAAGATGCACTGAAGGTATTCGCAGCTCCCCTGCTGGTCGGTCTCCTTATATTGGGCACCAACCTGGCAGTTGCCATGCACAATCACGTTCCCCTCGCCGACTGGGTGAGGGGCGTCATTCCCTTCCTGTTCATCTACGCATTGATCCCTGTCTGCATATTGGTCAGTCAGGATCAAACGCGTATTCACTGGGTAGGCGGCTCAGTAGCGACGCTGGTCTTTCTGACCGCCGGATATATCGTTTTTTACTACTTCTACCAAGGCATCTGGAGACCCTACTGGATCGACCCTGCAGACGCTCAGGCCATCAAACTTACAAAAGAAGCCGCCTTGCACAATGCCAATGCTATCGGCCCCATGCGCGACCGTATAACCATGGTTCTGGCGCAAGCGACCGACAGTCTGCTGCCCGTGGGAATGGCGGCCGGATTTGTCACTTGCATCCTGTCGCGGCAAAAGCAGATCACCGCTGTCGGTGCCTTGATGTCTCTGCTTTGCATGACCGCCGTACTGATCACTTTCACCCGCAGCATGCTGTTGAGCGCACTGCTGGTGATGATGCTTTTTTCCGCCTTCGTTTTTGTGTTTCACGCCCAACTGCGAAAAAAATTGATGGTGAGCGCCACCGCTCTGGGCATCTGCGCGCTGCTGTTCATTTTCGCTACAGGCATGCAGCAGATCTGGCTCGGCAGGATGAGCCTGCTGATCGAGTCTGGCATAGAGACAATCGTTAACTGGAAGCCAAGTGAAGAATCAAAAGCCGGCGACGATGGCATGTTGCAACCCATCGTTCCAACAAAGGAAAATGCCGACTTCAACGTCTCTTCGCGCGTTGTAGAGTATGGCATTGCATGGGACATGTTTAAGTCGCACCCGGTAGCGGGTAACGGACTGGGCATCAAACACGAAATGCGCTGGGAAACATCCAGCGGGGAATCGTTTACCCAATGGGTCGCTTATATTCACAACTGGCCGCTCTATACCTTGATGGTCGGTGGCCTGCTGGGAATCATTACTTATGCGCTGGTCCTGCTGGGCCCGATTGTCCTTCGAGTGACCTCGCTCAGAGTCGAGCCAGCCCACTGGACGATACTGCGATCCGTGGTATTGACCATGGCCATCTACGGCTTGTTTTTCGCCGTTTTCCGCCTGATCACCTTCAACTTGCTGCTCGCTACAGCCTGGGGCCTGATTCTCACCCAAGCGCTCTCGCGAGCGCCGAAAGTTCAAAACGACAGGAAGAGTGTTGATACAGGCGAGGCTTCACCCTCACCGTCGTCGCCTGTGCAAAACACCGCCAATCAAGAAAATATGGAGCTCAAGGCATAATGTGCGGTTTAAGTTTCTTTTGTGTTAAGCAGTCCGCGTCCGACACCAACCTCCAGTTGGAAGCGAGTCTTGCCGTCACAAAACATCGTGGACCGGATGCCTCTGGAACATACTTCACTACCGTTGCGGACTTCCAGATAGGACTCGGTCACAACCGACTGAGCATTCTGGATCTGACAGCCGCCGGCAGCCAGCCCATGCATGCCGGGAATGGCATCAGCATCATTTTCAACGGCGAAGTCTTCAACCATCACGAGTTGAGGGACGACCTTGTCAAGAAGGGTTATACCTTCAACGGCACGTCCGATACCGAAGTCATCCTGAAGCTGTATGTCGAATACAAGGAACAGGCATTCAAGCAACTGCAAGGAATGTTTTCGCTGGTCATTCTTGACGAGAATGCCAGGAAGTTCTTTCTGGTCAGAGATGTCGTGGGCATCAAGCCGGTTTATTACTATTCAAGCGCCAATGGTTTTTATGCCTGCTCGGAAATACGCGGTCTGAAAAGCTATCCAGAGGTTGTTGCTGAGATCGATAACGATGACGTGTTCGAGTTCTTCAACAATGGGTTCATCTACGAGCCCAACACCGGTTACAAGGCAATCAAGAAAGTACAGCCGGGAACCTATATCGAATTTGACCTGACCACCGGTGCCCGTACAACCGTACGCTACCAGGACATCATCAACTTCAATACTCAACGGTCCATTGCCGACACCATCGAGTCTGCGGTCACCCGTCAATTGGAAGCTGATGTTCCGGTAGGGGTGTTCTTCAGCGGCGGCGCCGACTCCAGCATTCTTGCGAACTACACAGGAGCTGCGGACCTGTTTTTCGCGAAATACGAAGAAACCGAAGACTCCGCGGTGGACATGAAGTTTTCTGCCGAGATCGCCAAGCACTTGGGCAAAGAACTTAAAGTTACCGAAATTCTCGACGCGAACGACAATCCGTTTGAATCCATCGACTTCGTCGCCAAAAATACTGAAGAGCTAGTGTCGGATTATACGTTCTGGGCCACCTATCGACTGTCCGACGAGGCCAGGAAGAGCGGATATACCGTAATGCTCAGCGGAATGGGTGGCGACGAAGCGTTTGCCGGATACCCCCGATACAAGGTCCTCAAGCACCACAATCTGATCCGCGCGGTCTACCCGCTGCTCAAATCGTTGCTGAAGCTCAATCTTTTCCCGAAAAAACTCGACAAGAAGTTCGAGCGACTCGTCTCGTACGCCCAGGAAAGTTATTGGCCGCTGGCGTATTCGCGGATGCTCGGCTATTTCTCAAAACAGGAACTCAGCAATTTCTTCTCCAACTACTCGACACTGGAAAACACGTACAAACAGCGCCTGGACAATGTGCTGACCCAGTACAAAGGCGATGTGGACGATAAAGTGAAATGCGCACAGCATTTCGACATGACCGGGTTCCTGAGTCACAACCTGGGCGTTTCCGACAAGGCAAGCATGCTGGCAAGCATCGAACTCAGAGTGCCGTTGCTGGATGAGCGCGTCGTTGCCAACGGGTTCGCAACCTCCAGTGCCGATCTGTTGAAAGACGGCGCGCCTAAAGCACCGCTCAAGACGCTCTTGAAAAGCCTGCTCCCCTCCACGCTGGTCAACCGTCCGAAAACCGGGTTCAACCCTCCTCTGGACGGGATCATTCTGCGCCTGGGTGCGGAACGCCTGGCATCTGAATTCCAGCGAATCTATCAATTCCTCAATCGCGAGGAAGTTGAGCGGCTGATAAAGAGTCACTTTTCCGGTGTCGCCAATAACACCTACAAACTCTGGCAACTTCTGTATTTTGAACGCTGGCTCAAATTCAACTTCGCTTGAGTAGCTCGAAAATACATTACAACGAATCAACCATTTGAATCAGTGACTCATATGCGCAACGCACGGATAGCCCGGCTCACAAAGCTCTACCACACTGCCAAAGTGCTGCGACCGGAGCAGATTCTCTATCGAATCTACTATCGTTTTGCCAAGATCAAACCGTATGCCGCAACACCGGCGAGCAAGAACCCGTCCTTTGATCTGGCCAATCCACCTCGCTGGAATTCATCGCGCATAACCGAAGACGGGCAGTTCGACTTCATGGGCAGCAAGGCGGCCATCGAATGGCACAACGAGGCGCTGCCAAAGATCTGGCAATACAATCTGCATTATCTGGATCACCTGACCGCCCGCCAGGAACATGATTCATCCCTGTCGGAAACGGATCTGGTCAACAGCTGGATCACGGCCAACCCGCCGTTCGCCGGCTGTGGCTGGGAACCTTATACGCTGTCCCTCAGGATCGTTAACCTGGTCAAGTGGTTGCAAATGCAGCCGCATCTGGATCAGCGCTGGCTGGAAAGCCTGGCAGTGCAGACACACGCACTGTCACAACGGATTGAATATCACATCCTCGCAAATCACTTGTTCGTGAATGGCAAGGCGCTGGTTTTCGCGGGCAGCTTTCTGCAGACCGGGGAGGCCGAGAACTGGCTGAAAACCGGACTGAAGATTCTGGACAGAGAGGTGAAGGAGCAATTCCTGACAGATGGGGCGCATTTCGAACTGTCGCCCATGTACCACGCCTCGTTGCTTTGGGACATGTGCGACCTGCTCAATCTGGCACTCAATGCCAAAATCGACGCACTGAAAAGCCGTGCACCCGAGTGGCGCCGAGTGATCGAGCAAGGAATCATCTGGCTGCGCAGCATGCAGCATCCTGATGGCGAAATCCCCTTCTTCAATGATTGCGCCTTCGGCATTGCTCCTGCCCTGCGCGACATCGAAGGTTATGCCGCCTTGCTGGGTTGCCAGCCAACGGCAGACGCAGCGGACACTTCTTCGATCGGTGCCATTTGCCATGCCGAAAGCGGGTTTGCGCACATAGCGTTCGGTGAGGGCAGCAAAGCACTCTTGAACTTTGCACAAGTCGCTCCCGTTTATCAGCCCGGCCATACTCACGCAGATACGTTGAGCTTCGAGTTGAGCGTATTCGGGCAGCGAGTATTCGTTAACTCCGGCACATCGCAATACGGCGAGGACAGCGAGCGTCATCGTCAACGCAGTACCGCCGCTCATAACACCGTAGAGATCGATGGCGAAAACTCCTCGGAGGTCTGGGCCGGCTTCAGGGTCGCCCGCCGCGCCCGCGTCAGCCTGAGCACCTTCGAGAGCACCGGTGAATCCGTTCGCATCGTTTGCTCACATGACGGCTACCAGCGCCTGAAGGGCAAGAACCTTCACACGCGGGAGTGGAACGCCACCAGGAACACGCTACAGATCAACGATTCGGTAACGGGCGCCTTTGACAAGTCGATCGCAAGATTCCACCTGCACCCCGAGGCGTCAGTGACTCAGAATGACAACGGCCTGACAATCACCCTGGCTTCTGGAGAGACAGTCTCTGTCTCCATCTCGGGCGCGGCATGCATCAGCATTGCGAACACAACCTGGCACCCGGAGTTCGGCAAGTCCGTGGCGAACCAATGCATCGTTGTCGAACTATCGTCAGACACACTTATTACCCGCGTAACGTGGTGAGGCTTATTTGAAACTTTTAGTCCTGAGTTTTTATTATCAGCCGGATCTGTCCGCCGGCTCATTCCGCACCACGGCACTGGTAAAGGCATTGCTGGATAAATTGCCGGCTGATGCCCATATCGAACTGATCACGACACTGCCCAATCGCTACAGCTCATTCAGCAGCGAAGCGCCCGAGCTTGAAGAACATCCGCGCCTGACCATACGCCGTATCGCCCTGCCCGCTCACAAAAGCGGGATGGTCGATCAGGCAAAAGCGTTTCTGGTCTACGCCAGACATGTGCGCAACTTCGCTCGCGGCAAGCACTACGACCTTGTTTATGCAACGTCTTCACGCCTGATGACCGCAACACTTGGAGCCGTCATTGCCCGCAGCAAGAAAACACCACTGTACCTCGACATCCGTGACATTTTCGTGGACACCATCAAGGACGTTCTATCCGGGAAGATGGTGCGGTTCATCAAACCGATCCTCTCGTTGCTCGAACGCTTCACGATAAAGTCGGCGCGCAAAGTCAACCTGGTCTCAGCAGGCTTTCTTCCTTACTTCAAATCCAGATACCCGGACCAGAAGTATTCGCTGTTTACCAACGGTATCGATGACGAATTCCTCAACCTGCCGATTGTGAACACCGAAGACAACCAGGACCGCATTCTGGATGTGGTGTACGCAGGAAACTTCGGGGAAGGTCAGGGCCTTCACAACATCATCCCTCAACTGGCAAAACGCCTTGAAGGAAAGGTGCGATTCAAGGTAATCGGTGATGGCGGCCGACTGGCTGCATTGAAAGACGCCATCAATGCGTCCAAGTGCAACAATGTCGACCTGCTGAGCCCGGTCAAACGCGACGAACTGATCGGCGTCTACCAATCAGCGGACATATTGTTTCTGCACCTGAATGACTACGATGCATTTCGTAAAGTATTGCCGTCCAAGCTGTTCGAATATGCTGCCCTGGGAAAACCGATCTGGGCGGGCATTGCAGGCTACGCGGCAGAGTTTGTGACCGAGCACATCGAAAATGCATCGGTATTTGCACCTTGTGATGTCGATGCGGCGGTCGAATCCTTCGAAAGACTGACGATCTCCACGACCCCACGCGCGGCCTTTATCGATCGGTTCTCCAGAGCGAATATCATGCGCGACATGGCTGTAGATGTAATCTCCACATCGGAAGTTTCCTGATCATGCGAATTCTACTTACAGGCGCAACGGGCTTTGTGGGACGCGGCCTGACACCTCTGCTGCTGGAGCAGGGTCATGAGGTTACCGCTGCCGTTCGCAAAAACTCGAATGAGCTCGACTCCCGTGCAACTCAGGCGCTGATCAGCGATCTGTCCAGCGAGCAGAACTGGATGTCGGTGCTGAGCGGACATGATGTCGTCATCCATTCGGCTGCCCGCGTGCATGTCATGAGCGACGAGTCATCCGACCCTCTTGCCGAATACCGCAAGACCAATGTCGAGGGCACGTTGAATCTCGCCCGGCAATCGGCTGAAGCAGGCATCCGAAGATTCATCTTCATCAGCTCAGTGAAAGTCAACGGCGAGAGCACAACCCCAGGCAACCCTTACAGCGCTGAAAGCCAACCTGTGCCTCTTGATCCCTATGGGATTTCAAAACTTGAGGCCGAACAGGGACTACGTGCGCTTTCCACAGAAACCGGGATGGAAGTAGTCATCATCCGTCCCGTACTGGTTTATGGGCCAGGCGTACAGGCCAACTTTCTCAGCATGATGCGCTGGCTCCACAAAGGCGTGCCGCTGCCATTCGGCGCACTTCACAACCGCCGCAGCCTCGTCGCACTGGACAATCTCACTGACCTGATTGCGACTTGCGTAGTCCATCCTGCTGCTGCGAACCAGACTTTCATGGTCAGCGATGGCGAAGACCTATCGACTACCATGCTTCTTCGGCGCATGGGCGCTGCGTTGGGCAAACCTGTCCGAATGCTGCCAATCCCCGGCTGGGTACTTGAAACCGGGGCATCGATGCTGGGCAAGCAAGCCCTGGCCCAACGACTGTGCGGTTCACTTCAGGTAGATATTGAAAAAACACGTACCCTTTTGAACTGGACCCCGCCCGTCTCTGTCGATGAGGCGCTGCGTAAAACGGCTAAACACTTTCTGGACCTGCGAATCAAATGAATATGTGGTGGTTATTACCGGCTTGCGCCGTCGTTGCACTGTTTCTGACCGGAGCCCTACGGCAATATGCGCTGGCTAAAAGCCTTATAGACGTGCCCAACGCCCGAAGCTCCCACGCCGTCCCCACCCCAAGAGGTGGCGGCGTTGCGATCGTTGTGAGCTTTCTGGTCGCACTGATATTGGCGACAAGCATGGGTGCCATCACCTTGCCGACGATGTGGGCATTGATGGGGGCAGGTGTCGGCATCGCAGTACTGGGCTTTCTGGATGATCACGGCCATATCGTCGCCCGCTGGCGCTTGCTGGGTCATTTCATTGCAGCCATTTGGGCACTTTACTGGATAGGCGGCTTACCACCCCTGACGGTCTTCGGATTCGTATTTGACCTGGGTTGGGTTGGCAATGTATTGGCCGCGTTTTATCTGGTCTGGCTGCTGAACCTGTATAACTTCATGGATGGTATTGATGGCATTGCCAGCGTCGAGGCGATTTTTGTTTGCCTGGGTGCAACGTTGCTTTATTGGCTGACGGGCAATGGTGTATTGGCCCTCCTCCCGCTTCTGCTTGCCTTCGCAGTGTCCGGTTTTTTGTATTGGAACTTCCCGACAGCTCGCATCTTCATGGGGGACGCTGGTAGCGGCTTCCTCGGGATCACTCTGGGCGTCCTCTCCCTGCAGGCTGCCTGGGCCGCACCACAATTGCTGTGGAGCTGGCTGATTCTGCTGGGCGTGTTTATCGTCGATGCAACCTGGACTTTGTTCCGCCGGCTGCTACGGGGAGAAAAAGTCTACGAAGCTCACCGTAGCCATGCTTATCAATTCGCTTCTCGAAAATACAAAAAGCACCTGCCCGTCACGCTGGGCGTTGCCGCGATCAATCTTTGCTGGCTGTTGCCGATTGCGCTATTGGTGGCTAACGGTTACCTGGACGGTCTGCTGGGGGTTCTGATTGCTTATGTGCCATTAGCAGCGCTGGCAGTGAAGTTCAATGCTGGAGGCAAGGAATAAGCCAGTGGTGATTTAGTATTTTGTTGCAGAAACAATTGAGGGGAAGCCATGGCTTCCCCTCTTTCATTCTGCTCAGGAAACTTAAAAAATCTAAATCGAAGGTTTGCGCCGAGCGCGTAGAGCACGACCCAATAACAGACGTAACAGAGGACCTATGATCATACCGACCAAGAGTGCCGCCAACATTACGACAGAAGCGGGTAAATGAGGTGCTTCCCAACCGAGAAACAGCAGGGATACTGTTTGCTGATTTTCAAGTACAAATGCCAGGATTACCAGAACCAGCAGCAGTAGAAATCCTCCCAAGAGGATTCGTTTGAGATTAGTCATAAACTGCTTCCCTGGTCATATCTACTATTCATCCTCTTCCTCATTCACTCGATCCCGAAGCTCTTTGCCTGGCTTGAAATGGGGAACGAACTTTCCGTCAAGACTGACAGACTGCCCTGTCTTCGGGTTGCGGCCGACTCGCGGCGCACGATAGTGCAAGGAGAAGCTGCCAAAGCCACGGATCTCGATACGATCACCTGTGGCAAGGCACTGGGACATTTGCTCGAGCATGGTCTTGATGGCCAGCTCAACATCCTTGGATGAGAGCAGCCCCTGATGGGTGACAATTCGTTCGATCAACTCCGACTTCGTCATATTTTTCCCTTCTTTTTCAAGCAGCTAGATCAGCGCTTGAAAGGTTTTAGCACGCCCGGAAGATTTTGAACAGCCCAGGGCTTGACATATCTTTCCGCTCGCCGAAACGCCCATTTTCAGGGCATCGGATCGCATGCACGCCAACGCTCACTCACCGACAAATCACCAGCATGGTTCGAGTGACATAGCCGGCAGGATTGAAACCAAAGGGAAACTCATCCTCATCCCGCGCATCATCAGATCGCGTGATCACCTTGTAACCCGCCCCCTTGCATTCCTTGGCTGCGCGCTTCTGACACCTCTCCCAGCCCGAACCCAAGCCGGAGCAGTCAACCTCGATACCGCTGACTCCGCGCACCGCATGAGTCTTGGCGCTAGTCGTACAGCCTGCCAACACCAACATACCCAACAGAACTATAAACTTGTTCATTCACATCCTTATGCCAGGCGCCTGCCCGACTACTGCGATCTTCAGACTAAGCCTAGACGCGAATAGACGATTGATCCGATTAAAGAAACAGACCGCCCGGCAAAGGAAATGGTTTCACCCGTATAACCAGAGAGCGAGGCTTACCAAATCGAAGGCACAAAAAAGGGCGACCGAAGTCGCCCTTTTTAATGATCAGACAGAACTCAGTTCTGTTTGGCCATTGCTTGACGCAGCAGTGCCGCCATGGTGGTGTCTGCTGCTTCGCCTTCCGGAGCTGCTTTCAGGCTCTGGATGGCTTCTTTCTCTTCAGCATCGTCTTTCGATTTGATCGACAGCTGAATTACGCGGCTCTTACGATCAACGCTGATGATCTTGGCTTCTACTTGCTGGCCTTCTTTCAGAACGTTGCGCGCGTCTTCAACGCGGTCACGGCTGATTTCGGAGGCTTTCAGAGTCGCTTCGATGTCATCGGCCAGAACGATGATGGCGCCTTTGGCGTCAACTTCTTTCACGGTGCCAGTAACGATTGCGCCTTTGTCGTTAACCGAGACGTACTCGGAGAACGGATCGCTTTCCAGTTGCTTGATACCCAGGGAGATACGCTCACGCTCCGGGTCAACCGACAGGATAACGGTGTCCAGCTCGTCGCCCTTCTTGAAACGACGTACGGCTTCTTCGCCCACTTCGTTCCAGGAGATGTCGGACAGGTGAACCAGACCGTCGATGCCGCCGTCCAGACCAATGAAGATACCGAAATCGGTGATCGACTTGATGGTGCCGGAGATCTTGTCGCCCTTGTTGAACTGGCCAGAGAAGTCTTCCCATGGGTTCGACTTGCACTGCTTGATGCCCAGGGAGATACGACGACGCTCTTCGTCGATGTCCAGAACCATGACTTCCACTTCGTCGCCGACTTGTACGACTTTCGAAGGGTGGATGTTCTTGTTGGTCCAGTCCATTTCCGAAACGTGTACCAGACCTTCAACGCCTTCTTCCAGCTCAGCGAAGCAGCCGTAGTCGGTCAGGTTGGTTACACGAGCGGTAACACGAGTGCCTTCTGGGTAACGGGCTTTGATAGCAACCCATGGATCTTCGCCCAGTTGTTTCAGGCCCAAGGAAACACGGTTGCGTTCGCGATCGTATTTCAGAACCTTGACATCGATTTCGTCACCAACGTTGACGATCTCGGAAGGATGCTTGATGCGCTTCCAGGCCATGTCGGTGATGTGCAGCAGGCCGTCCACGCCACCCAGATCGACGAATGCGCCGTAATCGGTGAGGTTTTTGACGATACCTTTGACTTGCTGACCTTCCTGCAGGGATTCCAGCAGAGCTTCACGCTCGGCGGAGTTCTCGGCTTCCAGGACGCTGCGACGGGAAACGACAACGTTGTTGCGCTTCTGGTCCAGCTTGATGACCTTGAATTCCAGCTCTTTGCCTTCCAGGTGCGTGGTGTCGCGCACTGGACGGACGTCAACCAGGGAACCTGGCAGGAACGCACGGATGCCGTTAACGTCGACAGTGAAGCCGCCTTTAACCTTACCGTTGATAACGCCCTTGACCACTTCCTCAGCTGCGAAGGCTGCTTCCAGAACGATCCAGCATTCAGCGCGCTTGGCTTTTTCACGGGACAGCTTGGTTTCACCGAAACCATCTTCAACCGAGTCCAGCGCAACGTGAACTTCGTCACCGACGTTGATGTTCAGTTCGCCAGCGTCGTTGTAGAACTGCTCCAGCGGGATCAGTGCTTCGGACTTCAGGCCAGCGTGAACGGTTACCCAGCGAGCCTGGTAATCGATATCAACGATAACACCGGTGATGATGGAGCCTGCCTGAAGGTTCAGGGTCTTTAGGCTTTCTTCAAAGAGTTCCGCAAAGCTTTCGCTCATTTTAATTCCTGTTGATTAGGGCGAAAAATACGCCCGTCTCCACATCCCAGACGATGCGGGTCAGTTTCATTTAAAGGAAGCCACCGCAGGACTATGACTGGTCCCCTGCGGCCTTCCTGGTCACCCGGCGATATCGCGAATGGCGATCTCGCTCATGATGCGTTCCAGCACCTGATCGATGGACAACTCCGTGGAATCCAGCTGTATGGCGTCGGCCGCCGGCTTGAGCGGGGCCACCGCTCGCTGGGTATCACGCTCGTCGCGCGCACGGATCTCATCTAGCAGACTCGACAGACTAACACCCTCGACTTTGCCCTTCAACTGCAAATATCGACGGCGCGCCCGCTCCTCGGCACTGGCGGTCAGGAAAATCTTCAAGGGCGCATTCGGAAATACCACCGTGCCCATGTCGCGACCATCGGCCACCAGCCCCGGCGACTCCTGAAAAGCACGCTGGCGCTGCAGCAGCGCCTCGCGCACGGCCGGCAATGCAGCCACCTGAGAAGCGCCGGAACCGACGCTTTCAGTGCGGATGACATCGCTGACTTCGTCACCTTCCAGAATGATGCGTTGCAGTTGACCGTCGGTCGCCGCGATGAACTGCACATCCAGATGAGCGGCCAGTTTCTTCAGCAGCTCTTCATTGGTCAGGTCAACACCATGGTTGTGCGCAGCAAACGCCAGCAGGCGATACAGCGCACCGGAATCCAGCAGGTTCCAGCCCAGACGCTTGGCCAGAATCCCGGCTACGGTGCCTTTGCCCGAGCCGCTTGGCCCATCGATGGTGATGACCGGAGCAATATTGTTCACGACTGAGCCTCTTGCGCCACACGAATGCCGACCTGTGCGCACAGCGCCAGGAAGTTCGGGAACGATGTCGCGACGTTGGCGCAGTCATGGATGCGGATCGGTGCCGTGGCGCGCAGCGAGGCCACGCTGAAAGCCATCGCGATACGGTGATCGCCATGACCATGCACTTCGCCGCCGCCGATCTGGCCGCCGTCGATGATGATGCCGTCCGGGGTCGGTTCGCACTTGACGCCCAGCGCCAGCAGACCGTCCGCCATGACCTGGATACGGTCCGATTCCTTGACCCGCAGCTCTTCGGCGCCGGTCAGCACGGTGCGCCCTTCGGCACAGGCCGCGGCCACGAACAGCACCGGGAATTCGTCGATCGCCAGTGGAACCAGCGCTTCCGGAATCTCGATACCCTTGAGTTTAGCCGCTCGCACGCGCAGGTCGGCAACCGGCTCGCCACCCACTTCACGCTGGTTTTCCAGAGTGATGTCGGCGCCCATCAGGCGCAGAATGTCGATCACACCGGTGCGGGTCGGGTTGATGCCGACGTGTTCGAGCACCAGCTCCGAACCTTCGGCGATCGACGCGGCCACCAGGAAGAATGCCGAAGACGAGATGTCGCCCGGCACTTCAATGTGGGTCGCGGTCAGCTTGCCGCCGGACTCAACCGATGCCGTGGCACCGTTGACGCTCACCGGATAGCCGAAGCCGCGCAGCATGCGCTCGGTGTGATCGCGAGTCGGAGCTGGCTCGGTAACGGTGGTCTTGCCTTCGGCGTACAGACCCGCCAGCAGCAGGCAGGACTTAACCTGAGCACTGGCCATCGGCATGGTGTAGGTCAGGCCTTTGAGCTTGTGACCGCCACGAATGGTCATCGGTGGACGACCCTCGGCAGCGGTTTCGATCACGGCACCCATTTCCCGGAGCGGGTTGGCGACGCGATTCATCGGACGCTTGGACAGCGAAGCATCACCGGTCAGAGTGCTGTCGAAGTCCTGCGCGGCCAGCAGGCCGGACAGCAGGCGCATCGAAGTGCCGGAGTTGCCCAGATAGATCGGGCCCGGCGCAGGCTTCAGGCCATGCAGGCCGACACCGTGGATGGTCACGCGGCCGTGATGCGGGCCTTCGATGACCACGCCCATGTCGCGGAACGCCTGCAAGGTCGCCAGGGCGTCTTCGCCCTCGAGGAAGCCTTCGACTTCGGTGACGCCTTCAGCCAGGGAACCGAGCATGATCGAACGGTGGGAAATCGATTTGTCACCCGGTACGCGAATCCGACCGGACAGGCGGCCACCAGGTTGAGCCAGGAAAATCAGATCGTTGGAATTCATAGCGTCCACATAGGCCCTGCGGGCCAGGATTTTACTGAAATGCTCGCGGGCAACCCGGGCGCGCGTGAAGACGCCCAACAATTGGTGCCCATCCCCTGCATCGACCGCGTCGCGCAAGGCGTCGAGGTCGCTGCGAAATGTATCGAGTGTGCGCAGGACAGCCTCGCGATTGGCGAGAAATATGTCATGCCACATGACCGGGTCGCTTCCGGCGATTCTTGTGAAATCACGGAAACCGCCCGCAGCGTAACGGAAGATCTCAAGGTTTTCATTGCGTTTGGCCAGCGAATCGACCAGACCGAAGGCCAGCAGGTGCGGCAGATGACTGGTCGCGGCCAGCACTTCATCGTGACGCTCGACCTGCATGTGCTCAACGTCGGCACCCAGCTCGCACCACAAGCGATCAACCACCGCCAGGGCAGCCGGATCGGTCTGCTCCAGCGGGGTCAGAATAACTTTATGACGGCGGAACAGTTCCGAGTTGGAGGCTTCCACCCCGCTCTGCTCGGAACCGGCAATCGGATGGCCCGGCACGAAACGCGCCGGCATGCCGCCGAACGCTTCGGTCGCCGCGCGCACCACATTGCCCTTGGCGCTGCCGACATCCGTCAGGATCGCCTGCCCCAGATCCATACTGGCCAGACGGGCCAGCACTTTTTCCATGGCCAGGATCGGTACCGCCAACTGGATCACGTCCGCGCCCTGGCAAGCCGCTGCCAGATCATCTTCGCAGCGATCCACCACGCCCAACTCGACCGCCAGCTTGCGCGATTGCGGATCGAGATCGACCCCGACCACTTCGCGGCACACGCCGCTTTCACGCAAACCCTTGGCAAACGAACCACCGATCAACCCCAGACCGACCACCACCAGGCGCCCGATCATAGGTGCAGCAGATTGCAGCGCAGTGACATCAACCACGAGCCAGAACCTTGCGCAGCGCTTCGAGGAAGCGGCTGTTTTCCGCCGGCAGACCGATGGTCACCCGCAGATGGTTCGGCATGCCGTAGTTGGCCACCGGACGCACGATCACGCCTTCGCGCAGCAGGCCCTGGAACACCGGAGCCGCCACCTGACCGAGGTCGACGCAGATAAAGTTGCCCCTGGAAGGAATCCAGCTCAGGCCCAGCTCGCGGAAACCCGCTTCCAGCTGTTGCATGCCGGATTCATTGAGCTGACGGCTCTGCGCCAGATACTCCTCGTCCTTCAGCGCCGCACACGCCGCGGCCAAAGCCAGGCTGTTGACGTTGAACGGCTGGCGTACACGGTTCAGCACGTCCGCCACCACCGGGGTGGACAAGCCGTAACCAACGCGCAGCGCCGCCAGACCGTAGGCCTTGGAAAAGGTGCGCGAGACCAGCAGGTTCGGGTAAGCCGCGAGGAAGTCCAGACCGTCCGGCAGATCGCTGCCTTCGGCGTATTCGATGTAGGCCTCGTCCAGCACCACCAGCACATGTTCCGGCACGTCCTGCAGGAACTCGTCCAGCGCTTCGGCGCCGAACCAGGTGCCGGTCGGGTTGTTCGGGTTGGCGATGAACACGACGCGGGTGCTGGCGTCGATGGCCGCCAGCATCGCTGGCAGGTCATGACCCCAGTCCTTGGCCGGAACGACCTTGGCCTGAGCGCCGACCGCCTGGGTCGCGATCGGGTAGACCGCGAACGCGTGCTCGCTGAACACGGCATTCAGGCCCGGCGCCAGATAGGCGCGCGCCACCAGTTCAAGAATGTCGTTGGAGCCGTTGCCCAGGGTCACCTGGTTCAGCTCGACACGGCACTGCTCGGCCAGCAGGGATTTCAGGGCAAAACCGTTGCCGTCCGGATAACGAGTCAGCTCGTCCAGCGCTTCGCGGATCGCGTCCAGCGCTTTCGGGCTGGCGCCCAACGGGTTTTCGTTGCTCGCCAGTTTGACGATGCTTGCCGGATCCAGATCCAGCTCGCGCGCCAGTTCGTCCACGGGCTTGCCCGGTACGTAGGGCGAAAGTTGTTGCACGCCCGGCTGTGCCAGAGCGAGGAAGTTGCCACTCATTGCTACCACCCCTTAAAGAACTGCTTTCGGGTAGGAACCCAGCACCTTGAGTGCTACTGCTTCCTGACTGATCTTTTCCAGTACACCTTTGATCAGCGGATCACGGTGATGACCAACGAAGTCGATGAAGAACACGTAGGTCCATTTGCCGCTGCGCGACGGACGGGTTTCGATCCGGGTCAGGTCGATCCCGTTGTCATGGAACGGCACCAGCAGCTCATGGAGCGCGCCAGGCTTGTTGCTCATGGACACGATGATCGAAGTCTTGTCGTCGCCGGTCGGTGGCACTTCCTGGTTACCGATCATCAGGAAGCGCGTGGAGTTGTCCGGGCGATCTTCGATCTTCTCGGCCAGACGGGTCAGGCCATACAGCCCGGCCGCCATGTCGCCGGCGATCGCCGCCGAGTTCCACTCACCCTTGACCCGCTTGGCCGCTTCGGCGTTGCTGGACACCGCCACGCGCTCGACATTCGGGTAATGGGCGTCCAGCCATTTGCGGCACTGGGCCAGCGACTGAGCGTGGGAATAGATGCGGCTGATGCTGTCGGTCTTGGTGTTTTCACCGACCAACAGGTGGTGGTGAATGCGCAACTCGACTTCGCCGCAGATCACCATGTCATGTTCGAGGAAGCTGTCGAGGGTGTGGTTGACCGCGCCTTCGGTGGAGTTCTCCACCGGCACCACGCCAAAGTTCACCGCACCGGCCGCCACTTCACGGAACACTTCGTCGATCGCCGCCATCGGCTTGCTGATCACCGCGTGACCGAAGTGTTTCATGGCCGCCGCCTGGGTGAAGGTGCCTTCCGGACCGAGATATGCAACTTTCAGCGGGTTCTCGAGGGCCAGGCACGAAGACATGATTTCGCGGAACAAGCGCGCCATCTCTTCGTTGCCCAACGGCCCCTTGTTGCGTTCCATCACACGCTTGAGAACCTGCGCCTCACGCTCGGGACGATAGAACACTGGCTGCTCGCCTTCGGCCAGACTGGCCATCTTGACCCGGGCAACTTCTTCGGCGCAGCGCGCGCGATCGCTGATCAGCTGGAGGATCTTCTCGTCCAGGTTATCGATGCGAACGCGCAGCGCCTTGAGCTCCTGCTCGGACATCAGGAATGCTCCTTCTCGAATTCAGCCATGTAGCCAACCAGCGCTTCCACGGCGTCCAGACCCAGAGCGTTGTAGATCGAGGCACGCATGCCGCCAACCGAGCGATGGCCCTTGAGGTTGAGCAGGCCACGGGCGTCGGCGCCAGCCAGGAACGCCTTGTCCAGGCGCTCGTCAGCCAGACGGAACGGCACGTTCATCCACGAGCGGGCGTTGACGCTGATCGGGTTGGTATAGAAGTCACTGTTGTCGATGAAGCCGTACAGGCGATCTTTCTTCGCCTTATTGCGCTGCTCCATCGCGGCGACGCCACCCTGCTCCTTCAGCCACTCGAAGACGAGGCCCGAGAGGTACCAGGAATAGGTCGCCGGGGTGTTGTACATCGAGCCGTTATCGGCCGAGACCTTGTAGTCGAGCATGGTCGGGCACGAACTGCGGGCGCGGCCCAGCAGGTCTTCACGGACAATCACTACCACCAGACCGCTCGGGCCGATGTTCTTCTGCGCGCCGGCGTAGATCAGGCCGTACTGCGACACATCGATCGGACGCGAGAGGATATCGGAGGACATGTCGACCACCAGCGGAACGTCACCAGCCTCGGGAACCCAGTCGAACTGCAGGCCGCCGATGGTTTCGTTGGACGCATAGTGCAGATAGGCCGCACCCGGAGTCAGCTTCCACTCGTTCTGGCCAGGGATGGCCAGATAGTCATAAGGCTTGGCGCTGGCGGCAACATTGACGTTGCCGAAGCGACGCGCTTCCTCGATGGCTTTCTTCGACCAGATGCCGGTTTCGACATAGTCGGCAGTGCCGTTCTCGGGCAGCAGGTTCAGCGGAATCTCGGCGAACTGTTGGCTCGCACCGCCCTGCAGGAACAGCACTTTGTAATTGGAGGGGATGGACAGCAGGTCGCGCAGGTCTTGTTCGGCCTTCTCGGCGATGGCCACGTAGTCATCGCTGCGATGGCTCATTTCCATGACCGACAGACCCTTGCCGTGCCAGTCGAGCATCTCGGACTGGGCACGCAACAGGACAGCTTCAGGCAGCGCAGCGGGACCTGCGCAGAAGTTATAGGCTCGTTTGCTCACATCCACTCTCGCTATGCAATCACGGTAGCGGACAGAGCAAACACTCTGCCCTGCTACGATTTGGTTAGTCTTGCGACTCTTCTTCGTCTGCGGCGTCCGCCTGCAGGTTGTCGACCGCATCGTCCGGTTCGGCGCCGATCACGCCCTCTTCCAGTTCGACACCTTCTTCACCTTCAAGCTCTTCACCCTCGACTTCCGACGGCTCCTGGACCCGCTCCAGACCGACCAGGGTTTCATCCTTGGCCAGCTTGATCAGGGTCACGCCCTGGGTGTTACGACCCAGGCTGGAAACTTCGTCGACACGGGTACGCACCAGCGTGCCCTGGTCGGAAATCAGCATGATCTCCTCGCCATCAAGCACCTGAACCGCACCGACCAGACGGCCGTTACGCTCGTTGCTGACCATGGCGATCACGCCCTGGCCGCCACGTTTGTACTCAGGGAACTCGGTGATCGCGGTGCGTTTGCCGTAGCCACGCTCGGAAGCGGTGAGGATCTGGCTGCCTTCTTCCGGGATCAGCATCGAAATCAGCTTCTGCCCTTCCGGCAGACGCATGCCGCGCACACCGCGGGCGGTACGGCCCATGGCACGCACGTCGGATTCCTTGAAGCGGGTGACCTTGCCGCCGTCGGAGAACAGCATTACTTCACGCTCGCCATCGGTGATGGCCGCGGAGATCAGCACGTCACCTTCGTCCAGTTCCAGCGCGATCAGACCGACGCTGCGCTGACGGCTGAAGGATTCCAGCGGGGTCTTCTTCACGGTGCCGTTGGCGGTGGCCATGAAGATGTAGTGACCTTCGGTGTATTCCTCGACCGGCAGCATGGTGGTGATGTATTCACCGTCATCCAGCGGCAGCAGGTTGACCAACGGACGACCACGGGCGGCGCGGGACGCTTCAGGGATTTCGTAGGTTTTCAGCCAGTACA
Organism: Pseudomonas sp. R45(2017); assembly: GCF_002112305.1. Lineage (NCBI taxonomy): Bacteria > Pseudomonadati > Pseudomonadota > Gammaproteobacteria > Pseudomonadales > Pseudomonadaceae > Pseudomonas > Pseudomonas sp. R45(2017). The sequence goes on from NZ_NEHH01000001.1 coordinate 175,543, forward strand.
CCTTGCCCTTGCTGGAGAACAGCAGCAGGGTGGTGTGGCTGTTGGCGACCAGCAGGTGAGCGATGTAGTCCTCATCCTTCACGCCAGTAGCCGATTTGCCTTTACCGCCACGACGCTGGGCCTGGTACGCAGCCAGCGGCTGGGTCTTGGCATAGCCACCGTGGGAGATGGTCACGACGCGCTCTTCTTCCGGGATCATGTCGCCCAGGGTCAGGTCGAGACGGGCATCGAGAATTTCGGTGCGGCGCACGTCGCCGTATTCGGCACGGATCACTTCCAGTTCTTCGCGGATCACTTCCATCAGGCGCACGGCGCTGTTGAGGATGCGGATCAGCTCGCCGATCTGGTTGAGGATCTCTTGATACTCGGCCAGCAGCTTTTCGTGCTCCAGACCGGTCAGACGGTGCAGACGCAGCTCCAGAATGGCTTGCGCCTGTTCCGGCGACAGGAAGTACTTGCCGTCGCGCAGCCCGTATTGCGGATCGAGGTTTTCCGGACGGCACGAATCGGCACCGGCACGTTCCACCATCGCCACCACAGCCGAGGATTCCCACGGCGTGCTGACCAGCGCTTCCTTGGCTTCCGACGGCGTCGGCGAAGCCTTGATCAGGGCGATCACCGGGTCGATGTTCGACAGGGCAACGGCCTGACCTTCGAGGATGTGACCGCGCTCGCGCGCCTTGCGCAGTTCGAACACGGTACGGCGGGTAACCACTTCGCGACGGTGACGGACGAAGGCTTCCAGCAGGTCCTTGAGGTTCAGGATCCGCGGACGGCCGTCGATCAGCGCAACGATGTTGATGCCGAATACCGATTGCAGCTGGGTCTGGGCGTAGAGGTTGTTGAGGATCACCTCAGGCACTTCGCCGCGACGCAGTTCGATCACGACGCGCATACCGTCCTTGTCGGACTCGTCGCGCAGTTCGGTGATGCCTTCGAGTTTCTTCTCTTTTACCAGCTCGGCGATCTTCTCGATCAGGCGTGCCTTGTTCAGCTGGTAAGGGAGTTCGGTGATGACGATCTGCTGACGGCCACCGACCTTGTCGATGTCTTCGATGATCGAACGGGCGCGCATGTAAATGCGGCCACGGCCGGTGCGGTAGGCTTCGATGATGCCGGCGCGACCGTTGATGATCGCGGCAGTCGGGAAGTCCGGACCGGGAATGTATTGCATCAGCTCATCGACGGTCAGCTCGGGGTTGTCGATGAGGGCCAGGCAACCGTCGATGACTTCACCGAGGTTGTGCGGCGGAATGTTGGTCGCCATGCCCACGGCGATACCACTGGAGCCGTTGACCAGCAGGTTCGGAACGCGGGTCGGCATGACCGCCGGGATCAGCTCGGTGCCGTCGTAGTTCGGCACCCAGTCCACGGTTTCCTTGTGCAGGTCGGCCAGCAGCTCGTGCGCCAGCTTGGTCATGCGCACTTCGGTGTATCGCATGGCCGCGGCGTTGTCGCCGTCCACCGAACCGAAGTTGCCCTGGCCGTCGACCAGCAGGTAACGCAGGGAGAAAGGCTGCGCCATGCGGACGATGGTGTCGTACACCGCGGTATCACCGTGCGGGTGATACTTACCGATCACGTCACCGACGACACGGGCAGATTTCTTGTACGGCTTGTTGAAGTCGTTGCCCAGCTCGCTCATCGCGAACAGCACGCGACGGTGCACGGGCTTCAAGCCATCGCGCGCATCCGGCAGTGCACGGCCGACGATCACGCTCATCGCGTAGTCGAGATAGGACTGTTTCAGCTCGTCTTCGATATTGACCGGGAGGATTTCTTTGGCCAGTTCGCCCATGAGAAGCCTGATTCCTTTTTCTGGTGAAACTTCGCCATATCCATAGGGGACGCACGAAGCTCGTCGATGCAGGCCGAGTGCCATGCGCCGACTTACGACAAATCGACAAGTTGACCCTGGATTTGCGCAGTGAAGACAACCCCGTGGGACTGCCTCGGAAAACGCCGGATGTTATCACAAGAGCCGCCACGCACCTATCCCCCAGATGCGCATGGAGCATAGTTAGATGACCGATGACAGGCTTAACGGGGACGAGAGAAGCTCAGAGCTTCCCTGAATGCAAATTTCGGGACGAAATTGCGGATGTTTATTGACTTTCAAGACCTCATCGCTGGCAAGTCGAGTCGTCGCACCGCAGCTCCCACAAGTTCGGCGGCGTGCACAAAACCTGTGGGAGCTGGCTTGCCAGCGATGGCGTCCGAACAGACGCCAGAGTCAATCAATGCAGGCGCTTGCGGCACATCAACTGCGCCATCTTCGCAGTGTCCGGGCGCTCGACGATGCCTTTTTCGGTGACGATCGCATCGATCAGATCCGCCGGGGTCACGTCAAACACCGGGTTGAACGCTTCGACGTCAGCCCCGACACGTTTGCCGCCAACCTCCAGCAACTCGGCGCCGTCGCGCTCCTCGATCGGGATGTCGTCACCGCTGGCCAGATTCATGTCGATGGTCGAACTCGGCGCCACCACCATGAAACGCACGCCGTGGTGCATGGCGTTGACCGCCAGTTGATAGGTGCCGATCTTGTTCGCCACGTCGCCGTTGGCGGTGATCCGATCGGCGCCGACGATCACCCAGGTCACGCCTTTGGTCTTCATGATGTGCGCAGCGGCGGAGTCGGCGTTCAGGTTCACCGGAATGCCTTCGTTGGCCAGCTCCCACGCGGTCAGCCGCGAGCCTTGCAGCCACGGCCGGGTTTCGTCGGCGTAGACACGCTCGACCATGCCCTCGATGAACGCCGCGCGAATCACCCCGAGCGCCGTCCCGAAACCGCCGGTGGCCAGGGCGCCGGTGTTGCAGTGAGTGAGAATTGCCTGAGCATTGCCCTGATGCTTGCGGATCAGGTCGACGCCGAGCTGGGCCATGGTCAGGTTGGCTTCACGATCGCTTTCATGAATCGCAATGGCTTCGGCTTCCAGCGCCGCCAGCGGATCGGCGTTTTCCTTCAAGCGGTCCAGCCGGTCGTGCATGCGGTTCAACGCCCAGAACAGGTTGACCGCTGTCGGACGGGAATCGGCCAGCAACATGAAATCCTCTTCCAGCGACGCATACCAGTCGCCACCTTCGGCAATCCGGGCACGGGCCGCCAACACGATGCCGTACGCGGCACTGATGCCGATGGCCGGCGCACCGCGCACCACCATCGAACGAATTGCCTCGGCCACGCCGGCGGCGCTGGTGTAGGCGATCCAGTTTTCCTCGAACGGCAAAACGCGCTGATCCAGCAGGTGGAGCGCGCCATCACGCCAATCGATGGCCTTTACCTTCTCCGCAGCCAACAGTCGATCGCGCATCCCTCACCCCGCACTCATGAACAAAAGCCGCCGATTATAGCGATCCCCCCGCGAAGACGCTCGGGTATACTTCGCCATCCTTTACAAAAGCACTGGAACCGACCCTCGATGCCGAAACCTGCCATTGCGCTCGACTTATTATTGCTGCCGACCTGGCTGGTACCCGTCGAACCTGCAGGCGTTGTGCTCAAGGAGCATGGCCTGGGCATCCGCGACGGTCGCATCGTGTTTATCGGCCCGCGTGCCGAAGCGCTGAAGTGTAACGCCGCCGAAGTCCGCGAACTGCCGGACGTTTTGCTCAGCCCCGGCCTGATCAACGCCCACGGCCACGCCGCGATGACGCTGTTCCGTGGGCTGGCCGACGATCTGCCGCTGATGACCTGGCTGGAAAACCACATCTGGCCGGCCGAAGGCAAATGGGTCGATGAAGATTTTGTGCGTGACGGCACCGACCTGGCCATCGCCGAGCAGATAAAAGGTGGCATCACCTGTTTCTCGGACATGTACTTCTTCCCGAAGGTTGCCAGCGAGCGCGTGCACAACAGCGGAATCCGCGCGCAGATCGCGATTCCGATCCTCGACTTCCCGATTCCGGGTGCCGCCAGCGCCGATGAAGCCATTCGTCAGGGCGTCGAACTGTTCGGCGACCTGAAGCATCACGAGCGCATCAAGATCACCTTCGGCCCTCATGCACCCTACACCGTGGGCGACGAGAACCTGGAAAAAATCCGCGTGATCGCCGAAGAGCTGGACGCCTCGATACACATGCACGTCCACGAAACCGCGTTCGAAGTGCAGCAAGCGGTCGAACAGCGCGGCGAACGCCCGCTGGCCCGCCTTGGCCGACTGGGCTTGCTCGGCCCGCGCTTCCAGGCCGTGCACATGACCCAGATCAGCGATGACGACCTGGCGTTGCTGGTAGAAAGCAACACCAGCGTGATCCACTGCCCGGAGTCGAACCTGAAACTGGCCAGCGGCTTCTGCCCGGTGGAGCGCCTGTGGCAGGCCGGAGTCAACGTGGCGGTCGGCACCGATGGCGCCGCGAGCAACAATGACCTGGACCTGCTGGGTGAAACCCGCACTGCCGCTCTGTTGGCCAAAGCCGTCGCCGGCTCAGCCACCGCGCTGGACGCCCACCGGGCGCTGCGCATGGCCACGCTGAACGGCGCGCGAGCCTTGGGGATCGAAGCCGAGACCGGCTCGCTGGAGCTCGGCAAGGCGGCCGACATCGTCGCCTTCGACCTGTCCGGCCTGGCGCAACAACCGGTCTATGACCCGGTCTCGCAGCTTATATACGCCACCGGTCGCGACTCCGTGAAACACCTGTGGGTTGCCGGCAAGCAGTTGCTCGACGACCGGCGCCTGACCCGACTGGACGAACAACAGCTCGGCGAAACCGCCCGGGCCTGGGGCCGACGCATCAGCGGCCACACCGAATCGTAAACACCCCGGGGCAAACTCCGGGGCTACAGCCCTTTTCAAGTTTTAGAGGATTGAAATCATGAGCAACGTCGACCACGCCGAAATCGCCAAATTCGAAGCCCTGGCCCATCGTTGGTGGGACCGCGAGAGCGAGTTCAAACCGCTGCACGACATCAACCCGCTGCGGGTCAACTGGATTGACGAACGCGTCAATCTGGCCGGCAAGAAGGTCCTCGACGTCGGTTGCGGCGGCGGCATCCTCAGTGAAGCCATGGCTCAGCGCGGCGCGACCGTGACCGGCATCGACATGGGCGAAGCGCCACTGGCGGTCGCGCAACTGCATCAGCTGGAATCCGGCGTGAACGTCGAATACCGGCAGATCACCGCCGAAGCCCTGGCCGAAGAAATGCCCGAGCAGTTCGACGTCGTCACCTGCCTGGAAATGCTCGAGCACGTACCGGACCCTTCCTCGGTGATCCGCGCCTGCTTCCGCATGGTCAAGCCCGGCGGCCAGGTGTTCTTCTCCACCATCAACCGCAACCCGAAGGCGTACCTGTTCGCCATCGTCGGCGCCGAATACATCATGAAGCTGCTGCCGCGCGGCACCCACGACTTCAAGAAATTCATCCGCCCGTCCGAGCTGGGCGCCTGGAGCCGCATGGCCGGCCTGACCGTCAAGGACATCATCGGCCTGACCTACAACCCGCTGACCAAGCACTACAAGCTGGCGGCGGACGTTGACGTCAACTACATGATCCAGACCCTGCGCGAGGAGTAAGCCGATGGCCATCAGAGCAGTCCTTTTCGACATGGACGGCACTCTGCTCGACACCGCGCCGGACTTCATCGCCATTTGCCAGGCGATGCGCGCGGATCGCGGCTTGCCGCCAATGAACGACAAACACATCCGCGATGAAATCTCCGGCGGCGCCAAGGCCATGGTCGCGGTGACGTTCTCGATGGATCCGGAGTCGCCGGGCTTCGAGGAGTTGCGTCTGGAGTTCCTCGAGCGTTACCTCGTCGGTTGCGCCGTACACAGCAAGCTGTTCGACGGCATGGGCGAATTGCTGGCCGACATCGAGAAAGCCCATCTGGTCTGGGGCGTGGTCACCAACAAGCCGCTGCGCTTCGCCGAGCCGATCATGCAGCAACTAGGGCTGGCCGAGCGCTCGGCCCTGCTGATCTGCCCGGATCACGTGAAGAACAGCAAGCCGGATCCCGAGATGCTGACCCTGGCCTGCAAGATGCTTGATCTGGATCCGTCGACCGTTCTGTTTATCGGCGATGATCTGCGCGATATCGAATCCGGCCGTGACGCCGGCACCAAAACCGCTGCCGTGACCTATGGCTACATCCACCCCGACGACAACCCTCGGCACTGGGGCGCGGACGTGGTGGTGGATCATCCGCTGGAGTTGCGCAAGGTGCTCGACAACGCGCTCTGCAGTTGCTGAGTGGTGCGGCAAAGCGACCATCGCTGAATTCCCGCGCATGACGCGGGAACGATCAGAAGTTAATGGATTAGAGGTTTCTTATGTTTGATTACTCCGCTCGCCCCGAATTGCTCAAGGATCGGGTCATTCTGGTCACCGGTGCCGGTCGTGGCATCGGCGCGGCTGCCGCCAAGGCCTACGCCGCCCACGGTGCAACCGTGCTGCTATTGGGCAAGACCGAAGCCAACCTGACCCAGGTCTACGACGAGATCGAAGCAGCCGGGCATCCGCAGCCGGCCGTGATCCCGTTCAACCTCGAAACCGCCCTGCCCCATCAATACGATGAGCTGGCGGCGATGATCGAGACCGAGTTCGGCCACCTCGACGGCCTGCTGCATAACGCCTCGATCATCGGCCCGCGCACGCCGATCGAGCAGTTGTCCGGTGAAAACTTCATGCGCGTCATGCAGGTCAACGTCAACGCGATGTTCATGCTGACCAGCACGCTGCTGCCGCTGCTCAAACTGTCGCAGGACGCCTCGGTGGTCTTCACCTCCAGCAGCGTCGGGCGCAAGGGCCGTGCTTACTGGGGCGCCTATGGCGTGTCGAAGTTCGCCACCGAAGGCCTGATGCAAACCCTGGCCGACGAAGTCGAAAACGTCGCCCCGGTACGCTCCAACAGCATCAACCCGGGCGCCACTCGCACCAGCATGCGCGCTCAGGCTTACCCGGGGGAAAACCCGCTGAACAACCCGACTCCAGAAGAGATCATGCCGGTCTATCTGTACCTGATGGGCCCGGACAGCACCGGTATCAATGGCCAGGCCTTCAACGCCCAGTAATGCCATACGTCGCATTTGTTGCCGTGGCGGAATACCGTCGCGGCATGCAATTGCCGCTTTGAGCGCGGCAGCTTCAGTCAAATAACCACCACCCCTTCTTCCGCAAAAATCTCAAGCCATTGATCCACAACGGTTTTAATAAAATATGAACCGTATGGCACGACTTTCGCTCTACATTTCCTCAAAGCACGCCGAGTGAAGGCAGTCGGGCAAGGCCTGATTCGATAGCTGACTAATCGTCATCGGGCAGACTAAACTTACGCCAAATGTCCTACGGGACTGATGGATCAGTATGACGCGCAGCCCATAGCCGCTCTCACCCAGCCTGTAAGACAGACTTACTGCTTAGGGGCTCACGCCATATGAAATCACCCTCCCAGACCACTGCAATTGACTTCGACAATGCCAAATTGCAACGCCTGGGCTTTGGTCAGCAGCCACCTCTTCTGGCGCGACCTGCCAGCCTGGCACAATTGCGCCAGCAAATGAGCCTGCAACTGCAAACCAGCCTTGAGCCTCAACGCATCCTCGGTCTGTTTTTCCGCGAGGTTCAGCGCCTGGTGCCGCTGGACGCCTTGACCTACGTGCACAATGGCAGTGACCTGCGACTGGAGTTCGGTGCCCGCGGTCACCACTCGGCCAGCTACAGCCTCAGCCACGAAGGCGAGCACATGGGTGAGCTGGTGTTCCGCCGCAACCAGCGCTTCAGCGAACAGGAACTGGGCAATCTCGAATCGTTGCTGTCTGCGCTGCTGTATCCGATGCGCAATGCCCTGCTGTACCGCGCCGCCACGCAAAGCGCGCTGCGTGATCCGCTGACCGGTGCCGGCAACCGCATTGCCATGGAGCAGACGCTGCACCGCGAAATCGAGATGTCCCGCCGGCACCTGCAACCGCTGTCGTTGCTGATGCTGGACATCGACCACTTCAAGCAGGTCAACGACCTCCATGGTCACAGCGCCGGCGACGACGTGCTCAAAGCCGTGGCCGCATCGATCAAGGGCCAGTTGCGCAACGTCGACATGGTGTTCCGTTATGGCGGGGAAGAGTTTCTGATCCTGCTGTCCAACACCGGTCGCGATGCGGCCTCCATGGTCGGCGAGCGCCTGCGCCAAGCAGCGCAGTCCCAGGATTACTACGCAAATAACCAATTGATCGAACTGACCGTGAGCCTCGGCTGCTCGACTCTGTTGCCGGGCGAATCCGCCGACAGCCTGCTGCGCCGCGCCGACAGCGCGCTGTATGTCGCCAAGCGTGAAGGGCGAAATCGCCTGACCATGGCGGGCTGATTATTCACCGCCAACAAAAAACGGGAGCCAAGGCTCCCGTTTTTTTATGGATGTCGCCGAAATCAGCTCTCGACCAGCGCCCGACGTTCACGCCCGACTAACACCCGCTCCGACAGTTCGAGCTGCATGCAGCGCTCGAGGAACAGGTACATGTAGTCGTAGCTCTTGCAGATGGCCTGTCGCAGCTCCGCCTGCAAGGCTTTGCTCGGGTTCATCCCGGCCAGGGTGCAGATGATCTCCAGTGCCTCCCACGGATGGGCATCATCGTACTGGGCGTGCATCTTCAGCCACTTCATGGCCCGCTTGCGATCCTCTTCAGGGAAGGCCGCAGCATAGACACCCGTCGAACAGACCAGCGCCGACCACTCCCCGGTCGCGCCTTCGATGGCGTAGTTGGTGGCCGCGATGGCCACGATCAGTGAATCCGCCGAACTGGTGTGCCAGCACCAGTGGCTCAGGGCGTGCAATTCCGGTGGCACTTGCTGCGCCTGCAGGTCTTCCAGGCTCACCCCATGGGCCCGGCTCCAGTGCAGCCAGTAATCGGCATGGTTGAGTTCGACGCGAATGTTGCGCATCAACCAGCGCCGCGCCATGTCTTCACCCGGATGACGGGCGAATTTGGTCTTGGTGAGGTTCTGCGCCATGTACAACGCGAATTGCTCAACGACGGGCCAGCCCCCGATCAGGTACTGGCGCATGGTTTTGGCGCTGAGCTTGTTATCACGCATGCGCAGATAAAGTTCATGTTCGACAACCCGGCGTTTGCTCTCGCTGCAATCCTGGATCAACTGTTGCGCCCAGGCGGGATAACTTGCAGCTTCCATGAGTGGTCCGGTTCGGTTGAATGTGTCGATCACTGTTCGGCTCCTTTTGATTTGTGATTGTACGGATCGGCAAGAGACTTCAACGGAACGTGCCAGGCGCCTTGAATAACAACGGCTGCGGTCTGGCGGGCCGACTTTGCAAACTGTCACAGGTAAACAACTGCGGGCGTTCGATGACATAACCCTGAGCGTAATCCACGCCGATTTCAAGCAATGCCTGCTCGATCTGCGCTGTTTCGACAAACTCGGCAATTGTCTGCTTACCCATGACATGCCCGATGTGATTGATCACTTCGACCATTGCACGGTTAATCGGGTCGTCCAGCATATCCTTTACGAAACTCCCGTCGATCTTCAGGAAGTCTACAGGCAAATGTTTCAGATAAGCGAATGAAGACATTCCGGCACAAAAGTCATCGAGTGAGAAATAACAACCCAAGCCTTTGAGTTCATTAATAAATCTGATTGCACTCCCGAGATTTGCAATGGCACTGGTTTCTGTAATTTCAAAACAAATCATTTCAGGCGGTACGCCGTAGTTATCAAACTGTTCCCGCAGAAAGTGCAAGAACGCGTCATCTCCGATAGTAATGCCTGAAAGATTAATCGCACACATTGCCAGAGGGCCTTCGCACTCTTCGTTAATACATTGAGCAATAACCTTAAATACATTCTGCACAACCCAGCGATCCAGCGACGTCATCAAACCGTAACGTTCCGCCGCCGGTATGAAACTGTCCGGCAGGATCATCCGGCCTGCCTCATCGTGCAGACGCAACAGGATTTCGATGTGCCCGCGGGTGCCACCGGCAACCGAACCCAGTGGTGCGATTTCCTGGGCGTAGAGACAGAAGCGGTTTTCCTCCAAAGCCATATGCAGGCGTTGCACCCAAGCCATCTCGCCAAAACGCAGGGACAGTTCCGAGTCGTCGGCGTGGTAGACCTGCACCCGGTTGCGGCCCTTTTCCTTGGCCATGTAGCAAGCCATGTCGGCGGCCCGCAACGAGGCCTCGAGGGTGGTCGGGTTCTGTGCGACGTGCACCAGACCAATGCTGACGGTGGTCAGGAACGGCCGCCCCTTCCAGACGAAATGCAGGTTTTGCACGGTCTGACGCAGGCTCTCGGCGATCTTCTCGGCCGCCTCCGGTGCGCAGTTCTCCAGCAGGATGCCGAACTCGTCGCCGCCCAGCCGCGCCAGGGTGTCGCCCTCACGCAAGCCCGATTGCAGCAACGCGCAGATATGGCGCAGCAACTCATCGCCTGCCGCGTGCCCGCAGGTGTCGTTGACCAGCTTGAACTGATCGAGATCGAGGAACATCAGCGCATGTCGCCCGGCCTGCCGCGTCAGGTTGTGCAGGGCCTGTTCGAGCCGGTATTCGAACTCGCGACGGTTGGCCAGGCCGGTCAGCGCATCGTGGGTGGCCTGCCACGACAGATTGGCGATGTATTGCCGCTCCTGAGTCATGTCATGCAGCACCAGCACCGTACCGCTGACCTTGCCGGCATTGCGGATCGGCGCACCGACCAGCGTCACCGACACGGTGCTGCCGTCCAGCCGCTGGATCAGCTTCGAATGCTCGCTGCCGCCGGTGAGCTGACCACTGAGAATGTGCTCGATCAGGGTCAAGCCCTCGCTCTGGGCATTGTCATCCAGCAGGTTGAACAGCGCCGCCAAGGGCAGACCGGCAGCCTGCTCGGCCTTCCAGTGAGTCAACGCCTCGGCGGCCGGGTTCATGTAATCGATCGCCCCGCTGACGTCGGTGGTGATCACCCCGTCGCCGATCGAGTGCAGGGTCACATGGGCCCGGTCCTTTTCCAGTTGCAGCGCTTCGGCGAAGGCATGGCGCTGCTTGAGCAGTTTGCGGGTGCGCAGCAGCGCCAGCACGATCAGGCCCAGCGCAGTGGCGAGGTTGGTGAACAGCAGCAGGCGCAGGATCATCCGCGAGCCTTCACCCAAGGCATCGCTGAACGCCTTGGCGGCCGGGGTCACGCCGTCATTGATCGCAAAGATCCGGTCTTTCCAGCGGCGGATATCGGCTTCGGTGGCGGCATTGGCGGTGATGCGCTGATGCATCTCCTGCGCCACGCCGTCGAGTTCCACCAGATAGGCGTCGCCCAGCGTCCAGCGGTCGATGGCGGTTTCCAGATAACTGAAGTGACGAAAGTTCAGGTACAGCCAGATCAGACTGGAAACGTCGTCCGGGTGGTTGCCGCCCTTGAGAATGCCCTCACGCGCCGCTTGCAGGTCGGGCGGTTGCTTGTCCAGCGCCAGGCGCAATTGATGGCCGCCCTGAGGCACGGCAATGGCGTTCTGGTATTTAAGGTAAATTGCCTCGTCGCGACTGTCCGCGTACAGGTTGAGGTAATAGATAGCGTCTTTCTGGCCCTTGGACCAAAGGCTTTCACCAGCGACATAGCCGCGAACGGCCGACAGGACGTAAAGACTCACGCCCCCCAACAAGGCTTGAAACAACACGACGGCGATAAATGGCCAGACGATGCCCAGCAACCGAGGCGTTCCGAGAGTCCGCTTTTGCTTCATGGAGTTCCTTGCGTGGTCACTGCCTGATTGTCCGTCTCTATCAGACCAACCCCCAAAGACTAGGAGGCGTTCGGGGTTCCGGCAAGCGGCGGATCCGCCTCAGTTCAGGACAAACGCCGGATAGACATATGTACAGCCACGGTCGCTGGCGGCATCGATCTACTGGGCACTTCAGGCATCCAACCCTCTGTAACGGGAATGCCTTCACAAGGAGTGTGATATGCCCTCGACGTTTTCAGCTTCAACCGACTTATCGACAACCGCAGAAACCAGCGCCATCGAGGCGCTTGGACTGGCTACCGGCCCGGATATCGAATCCCTGATTCCCCAACCGACCGGCCGGGACCGCAAAAGGTTCAAGGCAGCCCGAGTCGCAACACCGGCTATTGCACCCGCCATGACCCTCGAACAGTACATGGCACAACGCATCAATGAACGAATGCTCGACACGGTCAAAACCTTTTTGATCGGCAAACCTTCGCTGATCCGTCATTTGAGTGGCGATATCCTGCGGCTCGCCGACACGGACGAACTGCGCGCGACCCCTTCGGTTTTCCTCCAGCGAGTACTGAATTCCCCCGAATCACTGGACCTGACAGAAAGGCTGCTGAAAAGGCTCAAATGGTTCGGTGCATCCCCCGGCGAACAGACGCCGTCGTCCGTGCGCTATCAGTTGTCATGCAAAGCCATCTGCCTGCATTTGCATGCGCCGTCTCCCGACGAGTCGCAGGAGCTCGCCGGATTCCACTGGCAAGACCCTGCTCACTGGGGCAAAAGCTACCAGACCCTGCGCCGCGATTTCGAACAGCATTTGCTGCGAACCCGACGGGTTGCCACTACCAAAGAGGCGATCCTGCTGGCCCAGATGTTTCAACATCGCCTGTCGAAAGACTTTGCCGTGCGCGATATCCCGCCCGAGCTTCGTTACAAGACGTCGATCGTGTGGGTGAACTTCATGCACGGCGTGCTGCTGGCCGAGGTGCTTGGCCTGGATCAGTCGCAACCCTTGTCTTTCCAGCAACTGGTCAGTTTGCCTCTGGAACGCAGTACTGGCGCCTCCCCCGCAGAGCTGGAAACAATTGCACGACTGCGAATAGGCCCCGCCCTTGAATGGGCGGTGTGCACTGGCGTCATCCCGGCGCGAGCGGCATCCGGTCACGATCAGGAAGACATCAAGCGAGCGCTGACTGCGCTGGAAGAACAAAGCGAAAACCTGAACAAGGCCGCGATGACGCTGGATTCAACCCCGCCTGACCGGATACAGATGGCCAGGGAGGTGCTGGCTGACCGGTTCAGTGGTTTTACATTCAACAAGGACGGACGCAAGTTGATGTCTGCCGATCCGAGCCATAGTCATTCAAGAGCACCACTGGACCAGAAGAATCAGCAGGGCCACGACTTTCTGGATATCTATGCAGACGGCCAACTCGATGGCGAAAAGCGATGGATTGTCTCCATGCCCGACGGCACAACGCGATCCACCACAGCACTCCGGCTGGATGAGCAGCGCGTCCTCTACGCCGAGCGTGAAAACTCGCGGGGTGGTTATGAACGGGTAAATGCAGATGACTACAGCTGGGCCGGCAAATCCTTGCCGGATATCAATGCGCAGTTTGAAAGCGCCTTCAACCAATATCTGGCGACGATCAGGCCGCCCTATCAGACCTTGATCGCCAGCTTGCTGACTTCACTGCCAGCGAGCGAACGCCAGGCATTGGCAATGGGTGAAATCGAGTTGTTGGGGATGCGTCGAAAATCAGTACCCAACGAACCGCCGGATCTGACCCGGGCCAGGAAGGGCTTCGTTATAAAAGTGACCCACCAGGGAAATATTGCCTACTACGAGCTGATCCCGAGTGCCGGTGTCATTCGCCTTCGACCCACCTTGAGGTTTTCAACCGTCAATGGCGTTCGGACCGAGTTTGCCTTGCACGCCACCATCCCCGGGCAAACCTATTCACCCGAGCGTGACATCAGTACTTCGTTGCTGCTCGACTGGTCGGCCCATCTCCACGGCAGGACACCTGCCGCCAGGGGGGCCTACATCGGCTACCTCGACATCGTGGGCACTATAGCCGCAGCCTCCATGGGTACCGGGACCGATGCTGCGACGCTGACATCACGACTGGACGCACTGGCCAACTACATCGCGACAAACTACCTCTACGTCGATGAAGAACACCTGCGCCAGCAAGCCAGAGGCATGACAATCTTCGACAGCCACAGGGCGAAGATCGAGAAACGGCTGGAGGTATTCGTGACGATCGTCAAAGGGTTCGTTCCTTTCTGGGGCAGCATCGAGGACCTGCTCTCCGACGATGTCAAAAGCAAAGCCCTGGGCGGGATCGGACTCCTGTTCGACCTGGCTTCGTTCCTTTGCCCGATCGGCAAATTCATCTCGGGTTCGGTGCGCCTGCTCCGCGCCGCTGCCGGCACCACTCGCATGGTCGTCAATGCAACGCTGCCGCCGTTTTCGACATTGGCCCGCCAACTCCTCACCCGCTCACTGGCAAACCTCAACCCACTGGACGGTATTCCCTCGCTGCTCAAGGGTCTGGGAAGCGGTGCCGGAAAAGGGCTGCTCTTCATCGGCGGAGTGAGCGTTGTCGGCATCAGAAAACTGACGGGAAAGGCCGATGGCTTCCGCCTGGTCCAGAATCTGCCACAAGCCATCGATCCCGGGGACTGGAAGCCGCTGACGAACGGTGATCAGCTCGCGACGGTCAACGGTATTGATGATGTACTCCTGCGCCATACAGATTCTTCGGGACTGGAACGCTTTCATCTGGTCGACCCGATGACCTCCCTGCCCTACGGCCCGCGCCTGCGCAACAACGGCAAAAATCTCACGCAAGGTCGATCCGGCTTCAAGACATTGCCCCCGAGCGAAACCCACGTCGTTGCGCAAGTTCCAGAACACGCCCATGTTCGTGAAGTGCTTGAGGTCGATGGTCGAACCACGCTGCTGATTGATGACATCCCTTATCGACCGGACGGCAACCAACTGCGCCGCGCCGACCTGATCGATGATCAGTCGCTACTCAAAGCCCTGCCCTGCAGAGTGCGGCGCATGCCGGGGTCGGACGCCTGTAAAACGAGCTATGTCACCCGCAATCCGGCCCCCACGCCAGCCAACGGCACTTACGACACGGATAAAGGCTGGGCACCCTGGTTCGGGGACAGCATTTACACCCCGGCCACAGCGGGTCGAGCGATGCTGCTCGAGTTCCTGAAAAAGAAAAGCAGACACCCGGCGGTTATAGCGTTTCAAAAAGGGATTTACGGGAGGATCAAAGTGGATATCCCCTTCGGCACCCGGAATCAGTTCGACACCTTCGAGGCCGGCGCCATCATCGTCCCCGCTATCGACGACTCAAGGCACTATGTGTTCACCCGACTGGACGCCGGATCCTTCTACATCGCCGAACTGCCCAAAGGTCAGAGCCTCACCACTCCGTTGACGCTGCGCAAGGCCAATACCCTGCCTGCCAATCTGAAGGGTGAGCTGATGACGGTGTACACCGGGTCTCTCAATGCCAACAACATGGCGAGAATCTACGGTATTCCAGCCGTAGAACGCGCCCTCGAAACCATGGAGAAAATTGCCATTCGCATTGGTGGTCATGCGAACCCGCCCGACACGCTCAAACTGCTTAAAGTCGATACCAGCCCCGGTGAAGCGGTTTTGTTCGATCATTCCACACGCATGATCGTCAACCGGCTGCCGGACGGTGCAGCATCCTGGTCACGTAGCAGGGATGCTTCAGACAGCTTTCGCCAACGAACCGCCGATATCTTCGATACGCTGTTTTGCGAGAAAACCATCAATATCCAACAAAGCGCCGACCTGAAAATCAATCGGACAATGGACAAGTTGCAGGCGCTGCTCCCGTCTCGTTTACAGGGACAGAATCCGAGAAACATCGCCTACGCCGACATCCTGACTTCGAACGGCAAGCGCGAGGTGTATGTCAGCGTTTCCGGAGCGCAAGGACTGACCGGGGAACTGCCTTTGTTCAAGCCTCCATTCGCGCCGGACAAAGTGATCATCGGCGACACCACCTACTTCAATATCGACTTCGACCAGACCTTCAACAGAACCTCACTGGAAGTCTCGAGCAAAGGGCAATTGGTGGCGATTCCCCATACGATAAAGGACATCGACACCTACACGCCTGCGCTGACCCGTCGGCCGACCTCTCTGGACAGCGAGGCCAAACTGATCAGTGTGCTTCGCAAGAAATACCCCGAAAACCACATGATCGCTTCGGTCGACGTGGCTACAACCATGCCTCCATGCACCAGTTGTTCAGTGATCGTCAAAGAGTTTGGCTACGACGGCACGGCCAACGCACTGGAGGTGCTATGGAAATGATCTACAACCTCTGCAAATGCCCATAAAGCTTGGCGTACAACCCGCCATCGGCAATCAGTTGCTGGTGGTCGCCGTCTTCGGCCACTTGCCCGCCGTCGAACACCAGCACCCGATCCGCCTGCTTCACCGCTGACAGGCGGTGGGCGATGATCAGCGTGGTGCGGCCATGGAGAAAGCGCGCCATGGCCTGGTGCAGGTTGTATTCGGTGGCGGGGTCGAGTGCTGACGTCGCTTCGTCGAGGATCACCACTTTGGGTTCGGCGAGGATCATCCGCGCGATGGCCAGACGCTGGCGCTGACCGCCGGACAGACGCACGCCGGCGCGGCCGACGATGCTGTCCAGCCCGTCCGGCAAGGCGCGGATGGTGGGTTCGAGCTGGGCGATTTCCAGTGCCTGCCAGCAGGCTTCATCGCTGCGGGTGCGGCCCATGGTCAGGTTGGCGCGTACGGTGTCGTTGAACAGCGCCGGATGTTGCAACACCACAGCCACGTTTTCCCGGACCGTTTCCAGGCCGATTTCCTGCTGGGTCGATCCGCCGAAACGGATCGTCCCGGCCAGTGGCGTGTAAAGGCCCAGCAGCAATTGCACCAAGGTACTTTTGCCGCCGCCACTGGCGCCGACAATCGCCACTTTCTCGCCCGGCGCGATGGACAGGTTCAACTGATCCAGCACCAGTTCGTCGCCGTAACCGAAGCTCAGACCCTGCACCTGAATCCCGACGGTATCGCGGCCCTTGAACGGGTCGACGCCGCCGGGGTATTGCGGCTCGTCGGCGCGGGCCAGCAGTTCGTTGATCCGCGACAGCGCACCGCCCGCCGCGTAATAGGCGTACTGCAGGTTCAGCAGTTGTTCGACCGGGCCGATCATGAACCACAGGTAGCTGAACACCGCGAGCATCTGGCCGATCGACAGGTCGGAGAACAACACCGTCAACATGGCCGCCGCGCGGAAAATATCGATGCCGAACTGGAACAGCAGACCACTGGCGCGGTTCGACGCATCGGTCTTCCACTGCGAGTTAACCGCGTAGTTGCGCACTTCCTGCGCACGCAGACCCAACCGTCCGAGGAAGAAGCCCTGCCGGTTGCCGGCGCGCACTTCCTGGATCGCATCGAGGGTTTCGCTCAGCGCCTGGGTGAAGCGCGAGGTGCTGTCGTTCTCCAGTTTCTTCAGGTGCTTGACCCGTTTGCCCAACTGCACGGTGGCGTAGATCACCAGCGGGTTGAACAGCAGGATCAGCAGCGCCAGCTTCCAGTGCATCCACATCAGGATGCTGGCGGTACCGACCAGCGTCAGCATCGCCACCAGGAAACGGCTGAGGGTTTCGCCGACAAACTTGTCGAGGGTATCGAGATCGGTGACCAGGTGCGTGGTGACCGTGCCGCTACCGAGGCTTTCGTATTCGCCGAGGGAGATCCGTTTGAGTCGTTCAATCAAACGCACGCGAATGCGATAAACGATGTCCTTGGCCAGCCGCGCAAACAACCGCGCCTGCAACACGCCAAAACACAGGGCGCTGCAACGCAAGGTCAGCGTCACCACCAGCATCAGGCCGATGTAGCCCGCCGCTTGCTGCCATATTGAGGGCAGCACGTGGTTCATGACTTTCAGCGCGGCATCGCCGTGGCCGAGCAGGACTTCGTCCACCAGCAACGGCAACAGCAGAGGAATCGGCACGCTGCACAGCGTCGCCAGTACGGCCACGCCGTTGGCGATCCACAGGGATTTTTTGTGATGAAGTGCCAGTCGCCGGACTTCAGCCCAGCTCAGCCGGTCGACACGCTTGACGGCTGGCGCGTCATCGGCCGGGTCAGACACAGGCCGCGCGCTCCAGCCATCGACCGAGCAACGGCGACAGTTCACTGAGCGGCTGGTAGCCGTTGGTCAGCAACGCCAGTTGGCCGTTGCGCTCGGCGAGCAGGGTCGGGAATCCGGCGATGCCCAGATCTTGCACCCAACTGAAATCGGCCTGGGTCGCCTTGTGTTGATCGGCATGATCGAACAGGGCGGCAAATTCGATGCGCGGGACGCCGGCCTGCTCTGCCAGCTCCACCAGAACGCTGGCCTGGGTGACATCGCGACCTTCGGCGTAAAACGCGTGCTGGATCAACCCGACCAGTTTCCACGCGCAATCCGGTGCCAGGCTGCGCGCGGTGACGATGGCCCGGCAGGCAGGTTCGGTGTCGTAGACAAAGCCGTCCGGCAACGCGCCTTCCAGCTTGAACGGCTGTCCGGTGGCCTCGGTGACCGCCTGCCAGTGTTCGAGAATGTAGCGCCGGGTAGTCGGCTCCAGCGCCGCACCACTGCCGGTGCGCAACCCGCCGACCACCAGGTGCAGTTCCACCCCGGCTGCCTGCGCCTGCTCCACCAATGCTTTGGCGACCGGGGCAAATCCCCAGCACCACGAACACATCGGATCCATCACATAGAGCAGGCGTGCAGACATGATTAAGCCTCGGTGGATGCTTGCTTATAGTTGTAGCCGATCGGGTGTGGCATGTTGCGCGCTTTTGCCAGTTCGATCTGTTTCTGGCGGTCGATCGCACTGCGGCGAGTCTTCTCGCTCAGGGTGTCCCAGCAGTGCGGGCAGCTGATGCCGGCCACGTAATGCTCGGAGGCGCGATCTTCAACGCTGACCGGGGTGCGGCACGCATGGCACTGATCGTAGTCGCCTTCGCTCAGGTCATGACGCACGGTCACGCGGTTGTCGAAGACGAAGCAGTCGCCCTGCCATTTGGTTTCTTCCTGCGGCACCTCTTCGAGGTACTTCAGGATACCGCCCTTAAGGTGGTAAACCTCTTCGAAGCCTTCGCCAAGCATGTAGCTCGAAGCTTTTTCGCAGCGAATGCCGCCGGTGCAGAACATCGCGACCTTCTTGTGCACGGCCGGGTCGAAGTGTTCTTTGATGTAGTCGGGGAATTCGCGAAAACTGGTGGTTTTCGGATCGATGGCGCCTTCGAAGGTGCCGATCGAGACTTCGTAATCGTTGCGGGTGTCGATCAGCAGCACTTCCGGATCGCTGATCAGCGCGTTCCAGTCCTTGGGCTCGACGTAGGTGCCGACCTTCTTGTTCGGGTCGACGCCTTCGACGCCCAGGGTCACGATCTCTTTCTTGAGCTTGACCTTGGTGCGATAGAACGGCTGCTCGTCGCAGTACGATTCCTTGTGATCGATATCGACCATGCGCGGATCGTTGCGCAGCCAGGCCAGCAGGCCGTCGATGCCTTCGCGGCTGCCGGACACCGTGCCGTTGATGCCTTCTTCGGCGATCAGCAAGGTGCCTTTGATGCCGTTGTCGACCATCGCTTGCAGCAGAGGCTCGCGCAGGTTGACGTAATCTTCGAGGGTGACGAACTTGTACAGTGCCGCCACGACAATCGGTTGTGTCATGGGTATTTCTCCAGGTGGCTACCCTCGTAAAGGGTGAACCGGATGCGAAAAAAAACGCGCCGGGTGAGCGGCGCGTTGCGGATTCTAGCAAAAAACCTCAGTTCATTGCTGCAAGGCTCAATGCTTGCTGCCGCCGGCACAGGTCGGCGACGCCGGAGCGACGCCTGTCTCTGCCCATTCCTGCGGGGTGTAGGTATGCAGCGCCAACGCATGGAACTCGCCCATCAGCTCGCCGAGCGTGCCGTAGACTTTCTGGTGGCGCTTGACCCGGTTCAGGCCTTCGAACTGCGCACTGACCACCACTGCCTTGAAGTGGGTCTGCAACCCGCGACTGTGCATGTGGCTTTCGTCCAGCACTTGCAGATGCTCAGGCTGAAGCAGCGCCAGCGTCGATTCGATGCGTTGTTGCATGGTCATCACGAACTCCGCTTACTTCTTCTTGGCCGGAGCCGCGCCTTTCGGTGCCAGCTCGTTGGTCATGTCGTCCAGCAGCTTGTTGACCACCGGTACGGCGCTTTCCAGTTTGGCCTGGGTCATCTGGGCCGATTGCTGGGTCAGCTGCGGCATTTTTTCCAGGACTTTCTTGCCCAGTGGCGACTGGTAGAACGCGACCAGGTCTTTGAGCTCGGATTCGCTGAAGTTGCTGGTGTAGAGCTTGACCATGTCCGGTTTCAGCTTGTTCCAGCCAATGGCCTGATCCAGAGCGGCGTTGGCCTTGGCCTGGTAGGTATCCAGAACGGCTTTCTTGGATTCCGGCGCCTTGGTCTGTTCAAAACGCTGGGCGAACATTTGCTGAACCTGCATGTACACAGGAGTGCCCAGCTTGTCAGCGTGCGCCAGGGTCAGGAAAGCTTCGGCACTGGCGTTGTGGCTGGCGGTATCGGCAAGCACCTGGCCGCTGGCGCAAACCAGGGCAACCGCGGTGCAGATGGCACGAAGACGAGTCATCGAGTTTCCTTTTCAGCTAGGCGAGGTAAAACCCCAAGGGCGACCATTCTGCGCCTGAATAACGCTGCGGCTCAACCCCCGGGCCTTGCCGCGCTTGATTGGCGGGGATTTGCCGGTCAACAATCGGCCGCAGGGAACCACCCGGGCCGGCACGGGCCTAAACTGCGCAAACAGACCAACAGGAGTGTGCACGATGAGCCGTATCGAAACCGACAGCCTGGGCCAGATCGAGGTCCCGGACGACGCTTACTGGGGCGCTCAGACGCAACGCTCGCTGATCAACTTCGCCATCGGCCAGGAACGCATGCCTTTGCCGGTACTGCACGCCCTGGCCCTGATCAAGAAAGCCGCGGCCCGGGTCAACGACCGCAACGGCGATCTGCCTGCCGACATCGCCCGCCTGATCGAACAGGCCGCTGACGAAGTGCTCGACGGCCAGCATGACGACCAGTTCCCGCTGGTGGTCTGGCAGACCGGCAGCGGCACCCAAAGCAACATGAACGCCAACGAAGTGATTGCCGGCCGCGCCAACGAACTGGCCGGTAACCCGCGCGGCGGCAAGACGCCGGTGCACCCCAACGATCACGTCAACCGCTCGCAGAGCTCCAACGACTGCTTCCCCACCGCCATGAGCATCGCCACTGCGCAAGCGGTGCAGACCCAACTGTTGCCGGCGATCGCCGAGCTGTCGGGCGGCCTGGCCGAACTGTCGGCGCGACACATGAAACTGGTGAAAACCGGTCGCACCCACATGATGGACGCCACGCCGATCACCTTCGGCCAGGAGATTTCCGGTTTCATAGCGCAGCTGGATTACGCCGAACGGGCAATTCGCGCGGCGCTGCCGGCAGTTTGCGAGCTGGCGCAGGGCGGCACCGCGGTCGGCACCGGGCTCAACTCGCCGCACGGTTTCGGCGAAGCGATTGCCGCTGAACTGGCGGCGTTGTCCGGCCTGCCGTTCGTCACCGCACCGAACAAGTTCGCCGCCCTCGCCGGCCATGAGCCACTGACTACGCTGTCCGGTGCCCTGAAAACCCTCGCCGTGGCGCTGATGAAAATCGCCAACGACCTGCGTCTGCTGGGTTCCGGTCCGCGTGCCGGTTTTGCCGAAGTGCGCCTGCCGGCCAACGAACCGGGCAGTTCGATCATGCCCGGCAAGGTCAACCCGACCCAGTGCGAGGCGTTGTCGATGCTCGCCTGTCAGGTGCTGGGCAACGATGTGGCGATCGGCATCGCCGCCAGTCAGGGTCACCTGCAACTGAACGTGTTCAAACCGGTGATCATCCATAACCTGCTGCAATCGATCCGCCTGCTGGCCGATGGCTGCAGCAATTTCCAGCAGCATTGCATCGCCGGGCTTGAGCCGGACGCCGAAGTCATGGCGAAACATCTGGAACGCGGCCTGATGCTGGTAACGGCGCTGAACCCGCACATCGGCTACGACAAGTCGGCGGAAATCGCCAAGAAGGCCTACAGCGAAGGCAAGACTCTGCGTGAAGCGGCGCTGGAGCTGGGTTATCTGACCGATGAAGAGTTCGATGCCTGGGTGCGGCCGGAGAACATGATCGAGGCCGGGGCCAAGGGCTGAGTCATCCCGATCCTTCCCGTGCCCGGCACGGGAAGGTCATCCGACCAACAGTTTCGCCCGCCGGGCCTTGAGCCCGGCAATCAGCGAAGGCCCGAGCGCCACCAGCGCCGAACCCAGCACCACCAGCACCGCCCCGCCATACCCCAGCAGATTGATCTGCTCGGCATGCACATACTCCGGCCACACCCCCGCCGCCACTGCCACCGCACCGAACGTCACCAACGGCGTGATCGCCAGCGTCGCGCTGACCCGCGAAGCTTCCCAATGCGCCAGCGCCTCGGCAAATGCGCCGTAGGCGATCAGGGTGTTCATGCAGCACGCCAGCAGCAGCCAACCCTGCAACGGGTTCAGCGACAGCGCTTCGAGCGGATGCACCCAAGGTGTCAGCAACAGGGCGCAGAACAGGTAGATCACCATCATCACCTGCAGCGAATTCCATACTGTCAGCAGTTGCTTCTGCCCCAGTGCGTAAAAGGTCCAGACCGTCGACGCCAGCAGCACCAACAACACACCGGCGGTGTAGTCAGACAAAGAGGTGAGCAATTCCGCCAGACGCTGATTGAAGAACAGCGTAAACCCGATCAACAGCACCGCCAGGCCAATGCCCTGACCGATACTGAAGCGTTCCTTGAACACGAACAGACTGGCGATCAGCAACATGATCGGCCCCATCTGCACCACGAGTTGCGCAGTGCCGGGGCTGAGCAGGTTCAAGCCCATCAGGTACAGCACGTAGTTACCCACCAGCCCGAGCACCGCCATCAGCACCAGCCAGCCGCCCTTCGGCCCGAGCACTTTGCGACTCGGCAACCTTTTGGTCGCCGCCAGATAAAGGAACAGACAGCCGCCGGACACCAGCAGGCGAAACCAGGTCACCGTGACCGGGTCCATCACCACCAGCACCTGCTTGAGCTTGATCGGCAGGATTCCCCACAGAAACGCCGTCAACAACGCCAGGAACATGCCGTACACCCAACGACCCGATGAAACGTGCATGAGAACCCCAAGCGCCAGAGACAGGAGCGCTCATTCTAGGCGCACAGTCCCTGCCCGACACAGGGACAGTTGCGCTCCAGCCGCAAATGAAACTGTGCAGGTCGCAGCAGAAAATTGACGATGGGCCGTTGATCGGCCGGCCGGGCAAGGTAAGTGGTTCAGGCATAAGCTTCTTGGATCCAGCCCGGGACATCACTCACCAAGGAGACCCCGTCATGTTAGGCATGCGCGCCCAGGACACCGCCCCCGCCACGCACTTTCGCAGCGACCGCGTGTGCCGGGTCAACGGCGAACTGTATTTCAGCACCCGGGAAAACACCCTCGAAGGGCCGTTCGACAGCCACGAGAAAGCCGAGCAGGAAATCCGCGCGTACATCGCGCGGATGCAGTTGATGGATTCTGGCAGGTCGAACTAGCGTACGGCCTCAAACAACCCGGTCGCGCCCATCCCGCCGCCCACGCACATGGTCACGATCCCGTAACGCAGATTGCGCCGCTGCAACTCGCGCACCAGATGCCCGACCTGCCGTGATCCGGTCATGCCGAACGGGTGGCCGATGGAAATCGAGCCGCCGTTGACGTTGTACTTCTCGTTGTCGATTTCCAGCCTGTCACGGGCGTACAGGCACTGCGAGGCGAACGCTTCGTTCAATTCCCACAGATCGATATCCGCCACCTGCAAGCCTTTGGCCTTGAGCAGCTTCGGCACCGAGAACACCGGGCCGATGCCCATTTCATCCGGCTCGCAACCGGCCACGGTGAACCCACGGAAAAACGCCTTAGGCTTGAGCCCCAGTTGCAGGGCCTTTTCCAGGCTCATCACCAGCGTCATCGAGGCGCCGTCGGACAACTGCGACGAGTTGCCGGCAGTCACCGAACCGTCCTCGGCGAACACCGGTTTCAACCCGGCGAGGCTTTCATAGGTGGTGTCCGGGCGATTGCAGTCGTCGCGATCGACGAGGCCGTCGAGGATCTGCACCACCCCACTGTTCTTGTCTTCAACACGGTACTTCACCGCCATCGGCACGATTTCATCGTTGAACAGGCCGGCAGCCTGCGCCTGGGCGGTACGGATCTGACTTTGCAGCGAGTAGCGATCCTGCGCCTCGCGACTGACGCCATAACGGCGCGCCACCACTTCGGCGGTCTGGCCCATGGTGTAGTAGATGCCCGGCGTCTGTTGCTTGAGCAGCGGGTTGATCAGGTGATCGGTGTTGACACTTTTCAGCGTCAGGCTGATCGACTCGACGCCGCCGGCGACGATGATGTCGCTGCAACCCGACGCGATCTGGTTGGCGGCAATCGCAATCGCCTGCAAGCCTGAGGAACAAAAACGGTTGAGGGTCATGCCCGCGGTGCCGGTGCCCAATTGCGAGAGCACCGCCACGTTGCGGCCGATGTTGTAGCCCTGGGCGCCTTCGTTGGAACCGGCGCCGACGATGCAATCCTCGACGCTGGCCGGGTCGATGTCGTTGCGCGAGAGCAACGCATTGACGCAATGGGCCGCCATGTCATCGGGACGGGTCTGGTTGAACTTGCCGCGAAAGGACTTGGCCAGGCCGGTCCGTACGCTGTCGACGATCACCACTTCACGCATGGCATACCTCATTGTTGCAGTCGGTTGAGAGTGGACCGAGCATAAGTCCACCCAATCGCCGACCGCGACAATCATTCACCTCGCGTATGCGGGCCCATCGGTTCAGTCCTTGTGCTTCTTGGCTCGCTTGTCGGACTTCTCGAACGCTTCTTCCAGCGCCCGGTTGATCGTGCGCAGCACCTTGACCCGGGCCCAGCGCTTGTCATTGGCCTCGACCAGGGTCCACGGCGCAATTTCGGTGCTGGTGCGGTCGACCATGTCGCCCACGGCGGCGCGATAGGCGTCCCACTTGTCGCGGTTGCGCCAGTCGTCTTCGGTGATCTTGAAGCGCTTGAACGGGATTTCTTCGCGCTCCTGGAAGCGTTCCATCTGCGTGTCCTTGTCGATGGCCAGCCAGAACTTGACCACGATCACCCCGGCGTCGGCCAGTTGCTCTTCGAAATCATTGATTTCGCCATAGGCACGCATCCAGTCGGCGGTACTGCAAAAGCCTTCGACCCGCTCCACCAGCACCCGGCCGTACCACGAGCGATCAAATACGGTGAATTTGCCCCGCGCCGGAATGTGCCGCCAGAACCGCCACAGATACGGCTGCGCCCGCTCCTCTTCGGTGGGCGCGGCAATCGGCACGATGTTGTACTGACGCGGATCGAGCGCCGCCGCGACCCGGCGAATCGAACCGCCCTTGCCCGCCGCATCGTTGCCTTCGAACACCGCCACCAGCGCGTGACGACGCATGCGTTTGTCACGCATCAGCCCCGACAGTCGCGCCTGCTCGGTGATCAGTTGTTCTTCGTAGTCTTTTTTGTCCAGACGCTGGGTCAGGTCGAGGCTGTCGAGCAGGTTCAACTGATCGACGGAAGTCCCCAACGGTGCAGCGTTGACCTCATGGGGATGCACATCGGGACGCTTCAAGGCGTTTTGCAGCCCTTCGAGCAGAATCTTGCCGACCGTCAGGCTGCGGTAGTACGGGTCGACACCCTCGATGACATGCCATGGCGCGTAATCGCGACTGGTACGGCGCAACACGCGCTCGCCGTATTTGACGAACTTGTCGTAGGTCTGCGATTGCTGCCAGTCCAGCGGGCTGATGCGCCAACTGTGCAGCGGGTCATCTGCCAGGGCCTTGAGCCGCGCCTTCATCTGTTTCTTGGACAGGTGGAACCAGAACTTGAAGATCAGCGCGCCTTCATCGCAGAACATCTTTTCCATGCGCTCGGCGCCGGCAATCGCCTGATCCAGACGTGGATCCTTGAACAAGCCGTGGACCCGGCCCTGCAGCATCTGGCTGTACCAGTTGCCGAAGAAAATCCCCATCCGCCCCTTGGCCGGCAGCATCCGCCAGTAACGCCAGGCCGGTGGCCGCGCCAGCTCTTCGTCGGTCTGCTGGTCGAAGGTGCGCACTTCGATCAGGCGCGGATCCATCCATTCGTTGAGCAGCTTCACCGTCTCGCCCTTGCCGGCGCCTTCGATGCCGTTGATCAAAATGATCACCGGGAAACGCTTCTGCTGCTGCAACTCGAACTGGGCTTCGAGCAAGGCTTCACGCAGGGCGGGCACGGCGGCTTCGTAGGTGTCTTTGTCGATGGCGTGACCGATTTCAGAGGATTCGAACATAGGGACGGCTCCTTCCAGGATTCAGCAAGACTAGCGGATTGGGCTCTGGCGCGGCACAGAAATTCCCGCCGGCGGCGGATTGTCCTTGAGTGATCGTCAGCAAGGCTTGCCATGGATCAAGCGCCGCGTGCGTGATCGGCTAGAATGGCCGCCTTGTCGTTGCCGAGCCTGCCATGAAACCTGTAATGCCCCACGCCCAACTCGACTGGGATGACCAGGGACGCCCGCGTTCGCGAGTGTTCGACGATGTGTATTTTTCCGACCAGTCGGGGCTCGATGAAACCCGCTACGTGTTCCTTGAACAGAACCGTCTGGCCGAGCGTTTTGCCGCGCTGTCGGCGGGTGGGCGACTGGTGATCGGTGAAACCGGCTTCGGTACCGGGCTGAATTTTCTCTGCGCCTGGCAGTTGTTCGAACAGCAGGCGGTGGCCGGTGCGCGGCTGCATTTTGTCAGCGTCGAAAAGTTTCCGTTGAGCCCTGCCGACCTGCAACGGGCGCTGGCGTTGTGGCCTGACCTGAAGCCATTCTCCGATCAGTTGCTCAAGCATTACGTGGCAATTCATCAAGGTTTCCAGCGCATTGTTCTGGATAACGGTCATGTGACCCTGACGCTGTTGATTGGCGATGCACTGGAGCAGTTGCCGCAACTGGATGGCCAGATCGACGCGTGGTTTCTCGACGGTTTCGCCCCGGCGAAAAACCCGGAAATGTGGACCGCCGAACTGTTCGCCGAACTGGCGCGATTGGCGGCGCCGGGCTCGACCATCAGCACGTTTACCAGCACCGGTTGGGTGCGGCGCTTGCTCAACGCCGCCGGCTTCAAGATGAAACGCACGCCGGGCATCGGCCACAAATGGGAAATCCTGCGCGGCGAATTTCTCGGCTGGCCCGAGGGTGTTGCGCCACCTGCGGCGGCAAAACCGTGGTTCGCCCGCCCAACAGCGTTGACAGGTGACCGTCGAGCCCTGGTGATCGGCGCCGGTCTGGCCGGTTGTGCCACGGCAGCCAGCCTTGCAGCACGGGGCTGGCAGGTCAGTCTGCTGGAACGGCATGACGCGGTTGCACAAGAAGCGTCGGGTAACCCGCAAGGCGTTCTGTATCTGAAACTGTCCGCCCACGGCACCGCACTGTCGCAGTTGATTGTCAGCGGTTTCGGCTACACCCGTCGCCTGCTGGAAACCCTGCAACGCGGTACTGACTGGGATGACTGCGGCGTGCTGCAACTGGCGTTCAATGAAAAGGAACGCGAGCGTCAGGCGCAACTGGCGGCGGCGTTTCCCGAAGACCTTCTGCAATGGCTCGATCAACCCGACGCTCAGGCCCGCGCTGGGATCGGTCTGGCCCATGGCGGTTTGTATTATCCCGAAGGCGGCTGGGTGCATCCGCCCGCATTGTGTCAGGCGCAAGCCGCACAACCGGGCGTCACGCTGCTCACCCATCAGGAAGCCATTGAGCTGCGCAAGCTTGACGGTCAGTGGCAGGCCTTCGACGGTGAACGATTGATCGCAACAGCCCCCGTCGTGGTGCTGGCGGGTGCTGCCGAAATCAAGCGTTTTGCCCAGAGCGCCGACCTGCCCCTCAAGCGCATTCGCGGGCAGATCACTTGCTTGGCGCAGACCACACAAAGTCAGGCGCTGAGCACGGTGGTCTGCGCCGAAGGTTACGTAGCACCGGCACGCTTTGGCGAACACACCCTCGGCGCCAGCTTCGATTTCAATAACGACGACCTGACCCCGACCACCGCCGAACACCTGGGCAATCTGGCGATGCTCGAAGATATCTCCACCGATCTGGTCGCACGCCTGCACATCAGCGAACTCGACGCGGACAGCCTTGAGGGCCGCGCCGCCTTCCGCTGCACCAGCCCCGACTACCTGCCGATTGTCGGCCCGCTCGCCGATCGCGAGGCCTTCACCGCGGCCTATCGCGCCTTGAGCAAGGATGCCCGGCAAGTGCCGGACACTCCGTGCCCGTGGCTGGACGGTCTGTACGTCAACAGTGGCCACGGCTCACGCGGGTTGATCACTGCACCACTGTCTGGCGAGTTGCTGGCCGCGTGGCTGGACAATGAACCGCTGCCGCTGCCAAGAGCGGTGGCCGAGGCGTGTCATCCCAACCGTTTTGCCTTGCGTGAACTGATTCGCGGGAAGGCCTGAGGGACGCCGGCCTGCACTCTGCAGGTTCGGCAAATCCCGTGATGACTGACCGCTGTTCGAGCAGCCCTACCCAAGCAGCACAACACCCTCCAACTCCTCCCTTCTGCGCCTCGCTCCCTTGCCTGCCATCGGTCGGCACATCACGCCTTATAACTCATTGTTCTAAAACTCCGACGTCCGCGCCGGGGTCAGTCTCTGAGTACCCACCCTTTTTGGCGGGTCCAGATTGCCCCTCCCCAACGGAAAAACCGGTAAGGACTTTATGTGCGGATTAGCTGGCGAGTTACGTTTTGATCAACAACCTGCAGACCTTGCAGCCATTGAGCGAATCACCCATCACCTGGCCCCTCGCGGCCCCGACGCGTGGGGCTTCCATGCCCAGGGGCCGATTGCCCTGGGCCATCGACGCCTGAAAATCATGGACCTGTCGGACGGCTCGGCGCAGCCGATGATCGACAGCCAACTGGGCCTGTCCCTGGCCTTCAACGGCGCGATCTACAACTTCCCGGAACTGCGTGCAGAACTCGAAGCGCTCGGTTATGCGTTCTACTCCGGCGGCGACACTGAGGTGCTGCTCAAGGGTTACCACGCCTGGGGCGAAGCGCTGCTGCCGAAACTCAACGGCATGTTTGCTTTCGCCATCTGGGAGCGCGATGCCCAGCGCCTGTTCATCGCCCGCGACCGTCTCGGTGTGAAGCCGCTGTACCTGTCGCGCACCGGCCAGCGCCTGCGTTTTGCCTCGGCTCTGCCGGCGCTGCTCAAGGGCGGTGACATCAACCCGATCCTCGACCCGGTGGCGCTCAATCATTACCTGAATTTCCACGCCGTGGTGCCTGCGCCGCGCACCTTGCTGGCCGGCATCGAAAAGCTGCCGCCAGCGAGCTGGATGCGCATTGAAGCGGACGGCAGCACCGAGCAGAAAACCTGGTGGACCCTGCCCTACGGCCCACACGACGACGAGAAAAACCTGACCCTGGAAGACTGGCGCGACCGCGTGCTCGACAGCACCCGCGAAGCCGTGGCAATCCGCCAACGGGCGGCAGTGGATGTCGGCGTGCTGCTTTCCGGCGGCGTCGATTCGAGCATGCTCGTCGGCCTGCTGCGCGAAGTCGGCGTAGAGAACCTTTCGACCTTTTCCATCGGTTTCCAGGATGCCGGTGGCGAACGCGGTGACGAGTTTCAGTATTCCGATCTGATCGCCAAGCACTACGGCACTCAGCACCATCAATTGCGCATCGACGAAAGGGAAATTATCGAACAACTGCCCGCTGCGTTCCGCGCCATGAGCGAGCCGATGGTGAGCCACGACTGCATCGCCTTCTATCTGCTGTCCCGCGAAGTGGCCAAGCACTGCAAGGTTGTACAGAGCGGCCAGGGCGCCGACGAGTTGTTCGCCGGTTATCACTGGTACCCGCAAGTCGACGGCGCGGCCGATCCGTATGCGGCCTATCGCGAAGCGTTTTTCGACCGCAGCTACGACGATTACGCCGCCACGGTGCAGCCGAAATGGCTGACCGCCAATGACGCTGCCGGTGACTTCGTGAAGGAACATTTCGCACAGCCGGGCGCCGATGCGGCGGTCGACAAGGCCCTGCGCCTGGACAGCACGGTGATGCTGGTGGACGACCCGGTCAAACGCGTCGACAACATGACCATGGCCTGGGGCCTGGAAGCGCGTACGCCGTTTCTCGACTATCGACTGGTGGAATTGTCGGCCCGTGTTCCGGGCAAATTCAAACTGCCGGACGGCGGCAAGCAAGTGTTGAAAGAAGCCGCGCGACTGGTCATCCCGAGCGAAGTGATCGACCGCAAGAAAGGTTACTTCCCGGTGCCCGGCCTCAAACACTTGCAGGGCGATACCCTCAACTGGGTGCGCGAACTGCTGCTCGATCCGAGTCAGGATCGCGGCCTGTTCAACCCCGCCATGCTCGACAAACTGCTGACCGATCCACAAGGCCAGTTGACCCCGTTGCGCGGCTCCAAGCTGTGGCAACTGGCGGCTTTGAACCTGTGGCTCAGCGAACAAGGAATCTGATCGATGAAACCTCACGCCACGGCTTACAGCCAACGGCTACTACGCGGTCAGACACCGTCCTACGAACGCTTGCAGGCGCGTCTGGCCGAGGACGGCAGCGAGCCGGCCGCCGAGCCGATTGCGGTGCATTGCGGCTGGGGCCGGTTGCTGATCGGCCACACTTTTCCCGATCCGGCGAGCCTTGCCCGGGAACTGCTCAACGAACAGCCGGGCGAGCGCGATATTGCGTTGTACGTTGCTGCACCGCAGCAGATTCTCGGCCTCGAGCCGACCCAACTGTTTCTCGACCCGTCCGACACCCTGCGCTTGTGGTTCAGCGATTACCGTCAGGCGACCCGCGTATTTCGCGGCTTCCGCATCCGCCGTGCGCAAAGTGACGCGGACTGGCAGGCGATCAATCAGCTGTATCAGGCGCGCGGCATGTTGCCGATCGATGCCACCCTGCTCACCCCGCACCATCAGGGCGGCCCGGTGTACTGGCTGGCGGAAGACGACGACAGCGGCGCGGTGATCGGCAGCGTCATGGGCCTCAATCACCAGAAGGCCTACAACGACCCGGAAAACGGCAGCAGCCTGTGGTGCCTGGCGGTCGACCCGCAGTGCTCGCGTCCCGGTGTCGGTGAAGTATTGGTGCGCCATCTGATCGAGCATTTCATGAGTCGCGGTCTGAGCTACCTCGATCTGTCGGTGCTGCATGACAACCGGCAGGCGAAAAATCTCTACGCCAAACTCGGTTTTCGCAACCTGCCGACGTTCGCCATCAAGCGCAAGAACGGCATCAACCAGCCGCTGTTCCTCGGTCCGGGGCCGGAGGCGCAGTTCAACCCTTACGCGCGAATCATCGTCGAGGAAGCCCATCGACGCGGCATCGATGTGCAGGTGGATGACGCCGACGCCGGACTGTTCACCCTCAGTCATGGTGGGCGCCGGGTGCGTTGCCGTGAATCCCTGAGCGATCTGACCAGCGCCATCAGCATGAACCTGTGCCAGGACAAAAGCCTGACCCACAAAGTATTGAAAGCCGCCGGACTGAATGTGCCGTCGCAGCAGTTGGCGGGGAATGCGGACGACAATCTGGCGTTTCTCGATGAGCACCAGCGAGTGGTGGTCAAACCGCTGGATGGCGAACAGGGCCGAGGCGTGGCGGTGGATCTGCAGACCATAGAGGACGTGCAGAAGGCCATCGAAGCGGCCAGGCAGTTCGACACTCGCGTGCTGCTGGAAAGCTTTCACGAAGGCTTCGACCTGCGGATTCTGGTGATCGGTTTCGAGGTGGTTGCAGCGGCGATCCGCCGGCCGGCGGAAGTGGTCGGCGATGGCCATCATTCCATCGGCGCGCTGATCGAAGCCCAGAGCCGGCGACGGCAAGCAGCCACCAGCGGCGAAAGCAAAATCCCGCTGGACCACGAAACCCAACGCACCCTGCATGCGGCCGGTTACGACTACAGCAGCATCCTGCCGGCCGGTGAGCATCTGTTCGTGCGGCGCACGGCGAACCTGCATACCGGCGGCACGCTGGAAGACGTCACAGCGATTCTGCACCCGACCTTGGCCGAGGCCGCCGTG
This sequence comes from Pseudomonas sp. R45(2017), assembly GCF_002112305.1. Lineage (NCBI taxonomy): Bacteria > Pseudomonadati > Pseudomonadota > Gammaproteobacteria > Pseudomonadales > Pseudomonadaceae > Pseudomonas > Pseudomonas sp. R45(2017). Next base: position 207,478 of record NZ_NEHH01000001.1, read on the forward strand.
CGCGCGGCTCGGGCGCTGGAGATTCCGATGGTCGGCCTCGACCTGATGGTGCCGGCGGCGGATCAACCAGAGTACGTCTTCATCGAAGCCAACGAGCGAGCGGGTCTTGCCAACCATGAGCCGCAACCGACGGCCGAGCGGTTTGTCGATCTGTTGTTTCCGCACAGTCAGCCGGCCGTTTGATCTCTCTTCAGCGTCATTCCCGCGTTCAGCGCGCGAATGACGCCCCGCAACAGGAGTTTCCATGACCACCCAAATTCCCGAACCGGATCTGAACTACCTGCAGAAAGTCCTGCTGGAAATGCTCGCCATCCCGAGCCCGACCGGGTTCACCGACACCATCGTGCGCTACGTCGCCGAGCGTCTGGAAGAACTCGGCATTCCCTTCGAGATGACCCGTCGCGGCACGATCCGCGCCACCCTTAAAGGCAAGAAAAACAGCCCCGACCGTGCGGTCTCGGCGCACCTGGACACCATCGGCGCCGCCGTGCGCGCGGTGAAGGACAACGGGCGTCTGACCCTGGCGCCGGTGGGTTGCTGGTCGAGCCGGTTCGCCGAGGGCAGTCGCGTCAGCCTGTTCACCGACAACGGCGTGATTCGCGGCAGCGTGTTGCCGTTGATGGCGTCCGGGCATGCCTTCAATACGGCCGTGGATGAGATGCCGATCAGCTGGGATCACGTCGAGCTGCGTCTGGACGCCTACTGCGCGACCCGCGCCGATTGCGATTCGCTGGGCATCAGCGTCGGCGATGTGGTGGCCTTTGACCCACTGCCGGAGTTCACCGAAAGCGGTCACATCAGCGCCCGACATCTGGACGACAAAGCCGGTGTCGCCGCGCTGCTGGCAGCACTGAAAGCCATCGTCGACAGCGGTCAGGAACTGATGATCGACTGTCATCCGCTGTTCACCATCACCGAGGAAACCGGCAGCGGCGCAGCAGCAGCGTTGCCGTGGGACGTCAGCGAATTCGTCGGCATCGACATCGCCCCGGTCGCGCCGGGCCAACACTCCAGCGAACACGCGGTGAGCGTGGCGATGCAGGATTCCGGCGGGCCGTACGACTATCACCTGTCGCGGCACCTGTTGCGTCTGGCCGGCGAGCACGAACTGCCGGTGCGCCGCGACCTGTTCCGCTATTACTTCAGCGACGCCCATTCGGCGGTCACTGCCGGTCACGACATCCGCACCGCCCTGCTCGCCTTCGGCTGCGACGCAACCCACGGCTACGAACGCACACACATCGACAGCCTGGCGGCGCTCAGTCGCCTGCTGGGGGCGTACATTTTGAGTCCACCGGTGTTCGCCAGCGATGCGCAACCGGCCACCGGGTCACTGGATCGCTTCAGTCACCAAATCGAGCACGAAACGCAGATGGAGAGCGACACCCGTGTGCCGTCGGTGGACAGCCTGGTGGGGCAACGCTCGGACGGTTGAGTCTGGCCCTCGGCGATCATTCGCCGTAGCATCCCGACATTGATTTAGCCGAGGTGCCCATGCTGATTCCCTACGACGCGCTCGAAGTCGACACCCTCACCCGCCTGATCGAGGATTTCGTCACCCGCGACGGTACCGACAACGGTGACGACACGCCGCTGGAAACCCGCGTATTGCGGGTTCGCCAGGCGCTGACCAAAGGCCAGGCGTTGATTGTTTTCGATCCGGAAAGCGAGCAATGCCAGTTGATGCTCAAGCACGACGTGCCCAAGCACCTGTTCGACTGAAAACGGTCAGCGGCCCTTGCCGCTGGCCTGTTTGCGCTGGATCCGTTCGTAGACCTCGGCGCGATGCACGCCGATCTGCTCCGGCGCTTCGACGCCGAACCGCACGCTGGAGCCGTTGACCGCCAGAACGCGCAGAGTGATGTTGTCGCCGATGGAAATCAGTTCACCGACAACACGGCTGAGTACAAGCATGGGGGTTGTCCTTCAAGGTTTGCGAGCCTCGAAGATGCGCGGGTTTCGACCGCCCTACAATGCACGCCGGGCAATTCAGTCATTCCCTACGCATCAGGTCGCGCAAGCCTTCAGACGTTTCCTTCAGGGCTGCAAGATTCAGCTCGCGGAAAACCGTGGCCCGAACAGGATCACACTCGCCCCGATCACACACAAAGCCACACCGATCCAGTCCGAACCCAGCGGCCGGATACGTTCGACCACCGCCAGCCAGCCAATCGAAGCAATGATGTAGATGCCACCATACGCGGCGTAGGCGCGACCGGCGTAGGTCGCTTCGACGCGCGTCAACAGCAGCGCGAACAGGGTCAGGCTGATCAGCGCCGGGATCACCCACAAGGCGCTCTTGCCCTGGCGCAACCACATCCAGAACGCGAAACAGCCGGCGATTTCGAACAGCGCGGCGAGGAAGAACCACAGGTAATTGAGCATGCAAAACATCTCGTCAGGGTGACTGTTGCGGCCACCCTAACGATGCGGTGAACCCCGGGCAAGTTCAGCCGTTGTTCTGTTTGGCCTTGGCGCGCATCTTTTCGGCCATCGCGGTCATTTCGTTGTACAGCAGCTGCGGATTCTTCTGTTTGAGCGCCCAGGCCATACGCCCTTGTTCGTGAGGCAGGATCATGAACTCGCCGGCCGCGACTTGCTGGTAGATGTAGTCGGCAATATCGCTGGCGGTGATCGGCGAACTTTCCAGCAACTTGCCGACCTGGGCTTTCATCGCCGGCGTCGGGCCACGGAAGGAATCCAGCAGATTGGTCTGGAAAAATGACGGGCAGACCACATGAACCCCGACTTCCTGTTGGGCCAGTTCGATCAACAGACTTTCCGACAGCGCCACTACCCCGGCCTTCGCCACGTTGTAGTTGCTCATCGCCGGCCCCTGCATCAGCGCGGCCATCGAGGCGATGTTGATGATCTTGCCCTTGCTCAGTTCCAGCAGCGGCAGGAACGCCTTGCAGCCCTTGACCACACCCATCAGGTTGATCGCGATCTGCCAGTCCCAGTCCTCCAGCGACAACTCGCTGAAGAACCCGCCCGACGCCACACCGGCGTTGTTGACGATGATGTCGATGCCGCCAAGTTTCACTTCGCAGGCCTGGGCGAACGCCGTCAGCTGGCTGTAATCGCGCACGTCGCAGCGCTGGATGAAGCCGTCGCCGCCGGCCTCGCGAACCAGTTTCAGGGTCTCTTGCAAACCGGGTTCGCTGACGTCGGACAAGGCCAGTTGCCAGCCTTCACGCGCCCAGCGCAGCGCGATTTCGCGACCCAGGCCTGAGCCCGCGCCAGTGATCATCATGCGATTTTGCATAGCAGACAGCCTTGTTGTTCCGGGGAAGATGCGCGGAGTGTAGCGAAGGATCCGCAGCGACCCACGCTCCATCAGATTGCTGAATGGCGAGGGCAAACCGCAACAACAAACGAAATAAGCAGGCGAGCCAAATACCTTAAAAAAACATTGAATTTTCTTTCATGTGCACCAGTCGGAATTAACAAGCCGGCTGGATTTAATTCAACTTCCAGCCGCCCTTGAACACCAAGACTTAACAGACACTATCAACAAGGAAATAGACATGGGCACAATTTTAATCATTATCCTGATCCTGTTGCTGATCGGTGGTCTGCCGGTCTTCCCGCACTCCAGAAGTTGGGGTTATGGCCCATCGGGCATTATCGGCGTAGTGCTGGTAGTCCTGTTGGTGCTGTTGTTACTCGGTCGGATATGACTGTTTGACCGACAAAAAAAGAGGCCCTTCAAGGGCCTCTTTTTTATGGTGCCGACTGATCAGTCCGGCTTGCCGTTAATCACACCGGCGGTGTTGTCCATCAGGCTCTTGGTCGCCGTTTGCAGGAACGCTTCGAGCTTGAGTTTCAGCTCGGCTGTGCGCGGAGCATCCGGTACCACTTCAGCGTGCGGGTTGGCACCCAGCTCGTACTGATAGATCTTCGGTGCCATTTCCTTCTCTTTCGGCAGCACCAGGATCTGGTCGGCGGTGACGATGGCGGTGGTCTGCTCGCTGCCCGACGGCTTGATCACACCGAAACCGGTGTCACCCTGCGGCAGGTTCAGCAGATCGCGGCCCCAGCACTGATGGCGCACTTCGCCACCGAGGCGACCCATGATGGTCGGCACGATGTCGATCTGAGTGCCCACGGTGTGGTCACGGGTACCGAATTTTTCCTGGATGCCCGGTGCGATCATCAGCATCGGCACGTTGAAGCGGCCCAGGTCCATTTCGGTGATCTGACGCTCGTTGCCGAAGCCGTGGTCGCCGACGATGACGAACAGGGTTTCCTTGAAGTACGGCTCCTTGCGGGCTTTCTCGAAGAACTGGCCCAGCGCCCAGTCCGCGTAACGCATGGCGGTCAAGTGCTCGTTGAGCGTGCCACGATCCGTCACGCGCTCGACCGGCAGCGGCGTCGGCAAGGCGTACGGCGTGTGGTTGGACAGGGTCTGCAGCAGCGCGTAGAACGGCTTGCCGTTTTCCCGTGCCTTGAGCTCCACCAGACCGCGGTCGAACATGTCCTGGTCGGACACGCCCCAAGTCGGATCGGAGAACACCGGGTTCACGAAGTCGTTGCGGCCGACGAAGTTGGTCATGCCCTGGTTGCTGAAGAAACCGGACTGGTTATCCCAGGCAAAATCACCGTTGTAGACGTAGACATCGTCATAGTCACGAGCGCTGAGCAACTGCGGCAGGCCGGACAGCTTGTGGCTGCCTTCCGGGGTCTGCATCAGGTATTCGAAACCCGGCAGGTTCGGGAAACATGCCATGGTGGCGAACATGCCCTGGTGGGTGTGGGTGCCGTTGGAGAAGAAACGGTCGAACAGCAGGCCTTCCTTCGACAGCTTGTCGAGGTACGGCGTGATGTTGCCCGGCGCGCCCAGAGCACCGACCGAGTGACCGGCCATGCTTTCCATGAGGATCACGACGACGTTCTTGATCGGCAGGGTCTTGTCGGCAGGCGGCGTGTACTCACGACGCACGGCGGCGATATCGGCATCCACCAGTTTGTCGTCCGGCATCACCAGCATCTCGCGTACCACTTTCTGCGCCTGATCCTGCGGCAGCGTGGCTTTCCAGATGTTGTCGCGATCCTCGCCCATCCGGTCCTTGGCCGCCGCGATCAGCGACAGCGTGCCGTTGAGGCCGAGCTGATTGGCGAAGTTCGATTCGGTGGTATACACGTCCCCCCAACGCAGCGGCGGGCCTTGACGCAGGGTGCCGCGAGCGGCCACCACACAGACCAGCAGACATACTACGAAGACAACCAGACGCGCATACCATGGCGCCACTTGACGGGTGCCGACGTTGCCACCGCTGAACGGACCACGCGGACGGGTCAGACGGTCGGCGCCCTTGAACGCCAGGGTCAGGATCAGCGTGCCCACGGCCCAGGCCAGCAGATAACGCACCACCGGGAAACCGTACCAGAGCATGCTCATCACGGTTTTCGGGTCTTCCTTCACGTACTGGAACACCAGGCCGTTGAGGCGCTGGTGGAACTCGCGATAGAAGTCCATCTCCATCAGACCGAGGAACAGTGCAATGCTCGAAGCAACGGTCAGCCACAGACGGAAGAACCCGCGCGCCGCCATGGCCCGGGCACTGAACAGCGCCAGCACCAGCGGAATGCACAGGTACACCACCAGACGCACATCGAAGCGCAGGCCGTTGGCGAAGGCTTCGAGGAAGGTCGAGGCCGGGGTGTCGAGGATCATCTCGCGGTTGTAGACCAGCAGCGCGAGGCGCAGCACGGAAAACATCACCATCATGACCAGCGCGCACAGGAGCGTGTAGGCCAGATGCGATTTGACGGTCGGTTGCAGCAGGCGACTGGAAGATCGCTGCTGACTCAGGGCGTCCGGGTTTGCCATGTCGTTTTAGGACCCATTGGAAGTTGAAGTTGCAAAAATTCAGCTGCGCCCTGCCCTCTGTTGGCCATTCCAGGCCCCGGGGCTTGCGCGGAGCGCAAATGTTGCACGATCACCGGCGGCATTGCCATTGATTAGTGCCCGTTGCCGGACGCTTTCATTCAAGGCACGGCGCACCGGGACAGGTGCAGACAGCGCGGGCGAATTGTCTTGGAGACTTTGTGAAAATTTCGTCCAACGCATATCTGGAAACACAATAAACCCGGAAAACAAAACGCCCCGAGTTCTTCGGGGCGTTTACAGATGAACGCGACAGTTACTTCTCGGCGCGTTCTTTCAAGGCTTTGAGGGTGTTGAACGGTGCATCGACCACAAACTTGTTGGCGATCATCGACGGCACGCTGCCGCCCGGCTCGGTGTGAACCTGATAGGTCACTTCAACCTGGTCGCCTTTTGGTACGAACTTCCAGAAGCCTTTGACTTGAGCAACCCGCACAAAGCCCTTTTCTTCAGGCAGGTACTTCGGCACGCCTTCCAGATTACGGGTCAGGCTGCCATCGGCGCCTTCAACAGTGGTGACATGCAGAATCGAATCGCGCGGAGTCACCGGCCATGGCGTGTTGAACTGAGTGTAGGTCCAGCTCTGGTCGCCTTCGTGCTTGAGCAGTTTCTGGGTCTTGCATTCGTGAATCCAGGCGCAGGCACCGGAAACGTCTTCCTGCAAGGCGCGCAGTTTGGCGATGGTGGTCTTCATCACGGTCACGCCCTGATAAGACTTGTAGTCCGAACCCGGCACTTCGCTCAGGGAGACCTTGATGCCGTCCTCGTTCTTGGCGACTTTCCAGTCTTCAGCCTGGGCGGCCGAGGTGGCCAGCACGGCCGTCAAACCACACAACACAGCGATACGATGCAGCGAACCCATAGTCTTATTCCTTATTGTTGAAGTTCCGTTCGTTTGACACATCACGCCGCCGTCATCTGCTCCCACCAGCCGAGCAGTCTGATCGCGTCGTCCTGGCTGCTGCCGCAGACTTCGGGATCGGCCTTGAATCCTGAACAGACCGCTGGACGTTCCGGTCGGCCGAAAATGTTGCACAGGTTATCGACCGACAACTGAACGCAGCGTTCACCGGCAGGTTTGCCATCGGGCATGCCTGGAATCGGCGAACTGATGGAAGGGGCAATGCAGCAGGCGCCACAGCCTTCACGGCATTTCATGACGACGCACTCCTCGCAGCGGGCAATGTGTTAAAGGGACGCGGAACAGGGTAACCGCTTAAACGGCTGTTTTAAATTGCCTGAACCGGGGTTTTTACGCAGAAACGAAAGTGACTGACCAGTCTCCGACAAAGCGTCTGGTCTGCGGGTCACCGATGGGGACGATTTATTGCTTGAACTCGAAATCCAGCGCCGCGCCTTCGACTTCCCGACGCTCCTCATTGCGCAGTTGCAGCTGCATTTCGTTGCTGAGCAGACGGCCGTTGAGCTGAAACCCGTTGTTCTTGTCACCGAACATTTGCGGCAGAATCGGTTCGCGTTTGGGCAGCGTCACGGAGCCAGGTGGTTTCAATTCCTGAACCATATCTTTGGGCAGGCTCAAATCGAGTTTCGCGGACGGCAACGGCGTCTTGGCCACTTCTTTTGCCGACTTCGACTTGGAAGCGACCGGTGCGCGCTTCTTGGCTGGAGCAGCCTTTTTCTGCGGTGTTTTTTTCGCTGGAACGGTTTTCTTGGCCGTGACCGGTTTTTTCGCGGTAGCGGTGGCCGGCGTCTTTTCCTGCGCCGCAGCCGCCAAAGCGCCGGGCACATGACCCATCAACAGCAAGCAGAACACGACCCAGGCGGCAGAAAATTTCGCTTTCATGAACCCAACGAAGCTAACGGCAGATAGCCATATGCTCGCCTGTTGGACGTCACATGACAAGCGCCCTCAATGTTTCAAAACCCGCCGGCCATCTCCTGGCAGAGCTGGGTCGCCAGCATCCCGAGGGTCATCAGCGCCCGTTCCGCCTCGCGATTCCACGGGATGCCGCAGTTCAACCGGATGCAGTGGTTGAACTGTTCGGTGTTGCTGAAGATCAGGCCTGGCGCAATGCTGATGCCCTGTTGCAGCGCTCGCACGTGCAATTCCTGGGTGTTGACCCGCCCTGGCAGACTGACCCATAGAATGAATCCACCGGTCGGCCGGGTCATCTGAGTGCCTTCCGGAAAATACTGCTGAACCGCCAGCTGGAATGCGCTGAGATTTTTTCGGTATTCCTGGCGGATGTACCTTAAATGCCGGTCATAGCCGCCGTTTTCCAGGTACGCCGCGATGGCCATTTGCGTGACGCTGCACGCCGAATGGGTGCTGAAAGTCTGCAAGCGCTGGATTTCCTGCTGGTACTTGCCGGCGATCATCCAGCCGATGCGCACACCGGGCGATAATGTCTTGGAAAAACTCGAGCAGTAGATCACCCGATCGAGCCGGTCGTAGGCTTTGAGTGATTTTGTGCGACCCTGTTCGAACATCAACTCGCCGTAGATGTCGTCTTCGACGATCTGGATATCGAAGTCCGAGGCCAGTCTCAGCAATTGCTTCTGCCGTTCTTCCGGCATGGTGCCGCCGAGTGGATTGCTCAGACGCGTGGTCAGCACCAGCGCCTTGATCGACCATTGGTTGGCCGCCAGTTGCAGGGCTTCGAGGCTCATGCCGGTGGCAGGATCGCTGGGAATCTCGATGACTTTCAGGCCCAGCAGGTCAGCCAGTTGCAGCAACCCGTAATACGTCGGTGATTCGGCGGCGATCAGGTCACCGGGGCGAGTCAGCACCCGCAACGACATCTGCAAGGCGTCGACGCAACCGTGGGTGATCACCACTTCCGAAGGGTCGACGACAACGCCTGCATCACGCATGCGGATCGCCACCTGTCGGCGCAGCGGCTCGAAACCCGGGCTGAACATGTAGCTGAACGCCCGAGGGCTGTGAAACCGGGTGACTTTGGCCAGTTGCTGATGCAGGGCGCGCACCGGCAGGTAATCGACACTCGGCACCGCCGCACCCAGCGGGAACACGCCTTCACGACGGGATTCGACCAGCACTTGCTGAATGATGCTGCTGCGGGTGACCAGGCCTGGCCGTTCGACCCGGGCGATGTCCGGCGTGGGCGCCGTCAGTGCGGGAGTCTGGTGCACGTAGTAACCGGACTGCGGCCGCGCGCGGATCAGGCCCTGATCCTCGAGGTTGGCGTAAGCCTGCAATACGGTGGCATGGCTGACGTTGAGCTGCGAACTCATCTTGCGCACCGAAGGCACGCGCTCGCCAGGTTGATAGACGCCACGGCGGATATCTTCGGCCAGCTGTTGAGCAATACGTTGGTAGAGCAAGAGATTGGTCATGACGCAGCACTCGATTTCACGGGCGTTTTATTCTTGTGTGAAACAATACCGGAACAGTTTGGAAGTGTACTGGGACAGTTGCCATATTAGTCAACCATACAGTGCTGTGTCGGTTAAATCTGTACTGCTTTGTGAGGTAATCGACAGACGTAAAAAAGCCCGGCGCTGCCTGACAGCCCGGGCTTTCCAGTAACGCCACCCTCAGCGGGTGGCGCCGAGCTGGCCTTTTTCGTCGGAGAACACGATTTCCACCCGACGGTTCTGCGCACGCCCACGCTCGGAAGCGTTTGCGTCCACCGGGTATTCGTCGCCGTAGCCTTCGACCTGAATGCGTTTTTCGTCGATGCCCAGATCCGTCAGCACGTCCGCTACCGACTGCGCGCGATCGCGGGACAGCTTGAGATTTTCCTGCTTGCCGCCGGTGCTATCGGTGTAGCCCTCGATGCGCACGACGCGTTTCGGGTTGAGTTGCAGAAATTGCACGATCTTCAGCACCACGCGGTTGGCCGAATTTTTCAGTTCGGCTTCGCCGGTATCGAACAGCACGTCACCCAGGGTCATCACCAGGCCACGGTCGGTCTGGGTGGTGGCCAGCGCAACGATCTGCTCTTCCAGCCATTTGCCCTGCTGTTGCACGCTCAGCAGTTTCGACTCGCGCAGGGCCAGTTGCAGGCGCTGGCGTTCAAGTTCCAGTTTCGCTGCGCGTTCTTCGTTGAGCACCTGATTGGTGTGCTCACGGGCGATTTCGCTGTAGCGCTGACTCAGGTAGGCGTAATGCACCACGTCCGAGCCGCTGCCCCAGTACGTCGACAGACGATCGGCACGGGCCAGGGACTCACCGGCGCGAATCACGTCTTTCGGCGCGATACGCAGCACGTTGGAATCTTCCTTGACCTTCTGGAAGTCGGTGCTGGCCTGCTGCAATGCGGATTCACTGTGCTGACCGGCGCAGCCGTACAGGCTGGCGCAACCGGTGAGGATCAGAGCGCCGAGGGTTTTGGACTTCAGGCTCATTGGGCATCCCCCAGTTGCTTGCGCAGTCGGACGATGCGGGTGTTGAGCACATTCACTTGCTCTTCGCTCTTCTGGGTCAACACTTTGGCTTCCGCCAGACGGGCGTCGAGTTCGGCCTGTTCGAGGCGCATCCGCGCATTCTTGTACGATTCGCCGGCCATGCTGCCCTTGGCCCGGTTGAACTTGTCTTCTGCCAGTTTCATTTCCGGCACGTCTTCAGCGGTGGCGCCCACGGCTTTGGCTTGCTCAAGGGCCTGCTCGGTCAGGCGCATTTGTTCGTTGGGTGCCGGATCGCTGGCGCAACCGGCCAGGGCCAGAACGGCCATGGCCGCGAAAAGAAGTCGATTACTCACTAAGAATCCCTACTGTTTTGGGGCGCTGACAGGTGGTTGCGGCGGCTGTTGCTGCTGCGCCTTCCAGCGCTCGATGTTGCGTTGCAGCGCGGCTTCCGTCAGGCCGGACGCGGGCAATTCTGTCATCTTTTTGGCCAGCTGTCCGCGCAACCACGGATCGTTGCAGGCCGAGTTGTGCGAAACCGCGAGGAACAGACCGGGCCGGTCGATGGGTTGTTCAAAAGCCAGCAGATCATTGGCCATGCCCAGTGCCTGCGCGGCTGCCATGCCCGAGTAGCGACCGGCGAGTACATATTCCACCTCGCCCAGCAGAAGTTTCTGAAACGCCTGGGTCAGGTTTGCCGTACGGGTCAGGGTCAATTGCTGCTCGGCGAAAGTGCCGAATGCCGGGGTCATTCGAGACTTTTCCGACAAGCCTCCGGTATGCCCGTGCAGGTCTTTGGCTTCGCTATAGACGAGGGTCGAGCCCTTGCGCGTCCACACCAGGTAATCGTTTTCCAGCAACGGCGGGTGTATGTAGTCGAGGTTTTCCAGCTCGTTGAAGGTCAGCGGCGCGTCAGCCAGCATGTCCATGCGCCCGCTGCGCACCTCGTCGAGGGCCTGGGAACGCTTGCCGGCGTAAAGCAGATCGACTTTGATCCCCAGCTCTTTCGCCACCTGTTGCAACAGGTCGGCGCTGGCACCGATCAGTTGTTTGGGGTTCTGCGGATCCTGCCAGAGATACGGCGGTGCATCCGGGCTGCCGGTGACGACCAGCCGCTCGCACTTGCCCGCCGCCACCGACAGGCCCGGCAACAATGCCAGCCCCAGTAACCACGAGCAGCCCAACCGACGATGCAGATCCATGGCGAAACGCTCCCACTCAAATCCGAGACAAAAAAAAGCCCGACCAAAAGGTCGGGCTCTTTATAAGTGAAGCGGCCGGATTAGACCAGCTTCTCCAACTCAGGTACGGCTTCGAACAGATCCGCCACCAGGCCGTAATCGGCCACCTGGAAGATCGGTGCTTCTTCGTCCTTGTTGATCGCAACGATCACTTTGGAGTCTTTCATGCCTGCCAGGTGCTGGATCGCGCCGGAGATACCGACGGCGATGTACAGCTGTGGCGCAACGATCTTGCCGGTCTGACCGACCTGCATGTCGTTCGGTACGAAACCTGCGTCGACCGCGGCGCGGGAAGCACCAACGGCAGCGCCCAGCTTGTCGGCCAGAGCGTACAGGTGTTTGAAGTTGTCGCCGTTCTGCATGCCGCGGCCGCCGGAAACGACGATCTTGGCAGCGGTCAGTTCAGGACGATCGGACTTGGCCAGCTCTTCGCTGACGAAGCTGGAAGTGCCGGCGTTGTGAGCAGCAGCAACGGATTCAACCGAAGCGGAACCGCCTTCAGCGGCAACCGGGTCGAAACCGGTGGCACGCACGGTGATTACTTTGATCGCAGCGGTCGATTGCACGGTAGCGATGGCGTTACCGGCGTAGATCGGACGCTTGAAAGTGTCAGCGCTTTCTACCGAGATGATCTCGGAGATCTGGTCAACGTCCAGCTGGGCAGCAACGCGCGGCAGGATGTTTTTGCCGTTGGAAGTAGCGGCAGCCAGGATGTGGCTGTAGCCAGCGCCCAGCTCTGCAACCAGCGGAGCAACGTTTTCCGGCAGCTGATGCGCGTAGGCAGCATTGTCAGCGTTCAGGACTTTGCTCACGCCAGCGATTTTCGCGGCGGCTTCAGCCACGGCGCCAGCGCCCTGGCCTGCAACCAGAACGTGAATGTCGCCGCCGATTTTGGCAGCGGCAGCCACGGTGTTCAGGGTGGCCGGAGCCAGCACCTTGTTGTCGTGTTCGGCGATTACCAAGATAGTCATGATCAGATTACCTTCGCTTCGTTTTTCAGTTTCTCGACCAGTTCAGCCACCGACTTGACCTTGATGCCTGCGCTGCGTGCAGCCGGCGCTTCGACTTTCAGGGTCTTGTTGGTGGAGGCGGTGGAAACGCCCAAAGCGTCCGGAGTAAGCGTCTCGAGAGGCTTCTTCTTGGCTTTCATGATGTTTGGAAGGGACGCATAGCGCGGCTCGTTCAAACGCAGGTCGGTGGTGACGATCGCTGGCAGTTTCAGGGAAACGGTCTGCGCGCCGCCGTCGATTTCGCGGGTCACGGCAACGCTGTCGCCGGAAACTTCGACTTTCGAGGCAAAAGTGCCCTGACCGTAGCCGCTCAGTGCAGCGAGCATCTGGCCGGTCTGGTTGTTGTCGCTGTCGATGGCCTGTTTGCCCAGGATCACCAGCTGAGGCTGTTCCTTGTCGACCACGGCCTTGAGCAGCTTGGCCACGGCCAGGGAAGTCAGGTCTTCAGCGGATTCGACGAGGATGGCGCGGTCGGCACCCAGAGCCAGTGCGGTACGCAGCTGTTCCTGAGCGGTGGACGGGCCGATGGAGACGACGACGATTTCAGTCGCAACGCCTTTTTCTTTCAGGCGTACGGCTTCTTCCACTGCGATTTCGCAGAACGGGTTCATCGACATCTTGACGTTGGCGAGGTCTACGCCGGAATTGTCCGCCTTGACGCGAACCTTGACGTTGTAATCCACAACGCGTTTGACAGCTACAAGAACCTTCATGGATTCCTCGTTACTCTCCGGTGAAAAGAAAGTCGCCTAGGCGAACCTGGCGGTTGATGCTCATCGGGCACAAGGGCACCTCTAAAAACGCCGGCTGAGCGGGATGACCGTTCGTCAGTCGTGACCGACGAGTCATGCCGCTTCGCGGTGTGTAAACTGCGCGCCGAACCTGCGCTGCGCATCACCGGTTACCGCCTACGCCCTGTCTTTAGAGGTGCTCTTGAAACCACCATTCAGCCTACGGCGAGCGCAAAACCGCCCGTATCTTGACCGGAACGCCCATTCTGGTCAATACGCCAAAATGGCCTGTCATAAGCCGCGCTTCTTTGATTTCTCTGGGCTGGAGCCGATTCAAACAAACGTTTGTATTGGACGCTAAGAGTGGTGTAGATATAATGCGCCGCCTAGAGAGAAAGGTGGTTTGCCCATTATTAGCCTTGACGTTAACGTAAAGGCAATAACGGATACGACACCGAACCTCCAAATTAGAAAAAAAACTGTTGAGCCTTGAGTAGGAGATAGCCTGTGGAACGCGAATACATGGAATTCGACGTGGTCATCGTCGGTGCCGGCCCCGCTGGCCTGTCCGCCGCCTGCCGTCTGAAGCAGAAGGCCGCCGAAGCCGGTAAGGAAATCAGCGTCTGCGTGGTCGAAAAAGGCTCCGAAGTCGGCGCACACATCCTGTCCGGTGCCGTGTTCGAACCGCGCGCTCTGAACGAACTGTTCCCGGACTGGAAAGAACTCGGCGCCCCGCTGAACACGCCCGTCACCCGCGATGACATCTTCGTGCTGAAAAACGCCGAAAGCGCGCAAAAAATTCCTGACTTCTTTGTGCCCAAGACCATGCACAACGAAGGCAACTACATTATCTCCCTCGGCAACCTGTGCCGCTGGCTCGCTCAGCAGGCCGAAAACCTGGGCGTGGAAATCTACCCGGGCTTCGCCGCTCAGGAAGCGTTGATCGATGAAAACGGCGTGGTACGCGGGATCATCACCGGCGACCTCGGCGTCGACCGCGAAGGCCATCCGAAAGAAGGCCTGTACACCCCGGGCATGGAACTGCGTGGCAAGTACACGCTGTTCGCCGAAGGCTGCCGTGGCCACATCGGCAAGCAACTGATCAAGCGTTACAACCTCGACAGCGATGCCGACGCCCAGCACTACGGCATCGGCCTGAAGGAAATCTGGGAAATCGACCCGGCCAAACACCAGCCAGGCCTGGTGGTGCACACCGCCGGTTGGCCGATGGACATCATGGGCACCGAGAACACCGGCGGCTCCTTCCTCTATCACCTGGAAAACAACCAGGTGGTGGTCGGTCTGATCGTCGATCTGTCCTACAGCAACACCTACCTGTCGCCGTTCGACGAATTCCAGCGCCTCAAGCATCACCCGGTGCTCAAGCAATATCTGGAAGGCGGCAAGCGCATCAGCTACGGCGCACGTGCGATCTGCAAAGGCGGCCTGAACTCGCTGCCGAAAATGGTATTCAAGGGCGGCGCGCTGATCGGTTGCGATCTCGGCACCCTGAACTTCGCCAAGATCAAGGGCAGCCACACCGCGATGAAGTCCGGCATGCTCGCCGCCGAGTCCGTGGCCGACGCGCTGTTCGCTGAAAAGGACGGCACCGAAGAGCTGACCACCTACGTCGACGCGTTCAAGAAGAGCTGGCTCTACGAAGAACTGTTCGCCAGCCGCAACTTCGGCCCGGCGATCCACAAGTTCGGCGCTATCGTCGGCGGCGGTTTCAACTGGCTGGATCAGAACATCTTCGGCGGCAAACTGCCGTTCACCCTGCACGACACCAAGCCGGACTACGCCTGCCTCAAGCTCGCGGCCGACTGCAAGAAGATCGACTACCCGAAACCCGACGGCAAGATCAGCTTCGACAAGCTGAGCTCCGTGTTCATCTCCGGTACCAACCATGAAGAAGAACAGCCGTGCCACCTGAAACTGACCGACCCGACCATCCCGCTGAGCAAGAACCTGCCGCTGTATGACGAGCCGGCACAGCGCTATTGCCCGGCCGGCGTGTATGAAGTGATCACCAAGGAAGACGGCGAGAAGCGCTTCCAGATCAACGCCCAGAACTGCGTGCACTGCAAGACCTGTGACATCAAGGATCCTTCGCAGAACATCACCTGGGTGACGCCGGAAGGCGCCGGCGGCCCGACCTACCCGAACATGTAAGTCGAATTGCTGAACATCAAGGCTCCCGAAACGGGGGCCTTTTTGTTGCCCGCGATTCAGTGCATCACATCAATACTTGTGGCAGTTCAGGCAGCGCGCTCATCCCCCGGACTGCGCTCGAAATAGCGTTTGTACTCGCGACTGAACTGCGACGTGCTCTGATACCCCACCCGATGCGCCACCTGCGCCACTCCCAGTCCCTCGGCGATCAGCAACGTCTGCGCCTTCAACAAACGTAAACGCTTCAGATACTGCACCGGCGACAGCAACGTGCTGCGTTTGAAATGCTCATGAAAGGTCGACACGCTCATGTTCGCGCAACTGGCCAACGTCTCGACATTCAACGGTTCGGTGTAGTGCGAATGCAAATGGCTGATAGAAGCCGCCACCCGGGCGAACTGCCCCTGCTGCTCCACCAGCGCCCGCAGCACATCAGCCTGAGGTCCGCGCAACGCCACGAACAACAACTCCCGCACCCGCGCCGGCCCGAGAATCTGGCATTCCAGCGGATCATGCAGACAGCGCAACAAGCGCTCGACGCAACCGCGCATGTCATCGTCGAGCACCACCGACGTCATCGACTCCGGTGTCTGCGCCGGAATATTCCGTCCCGGCGCCAGCCCCATGGCCAGCACCAGTTCACCGAGCAGCACCCGGTCGATCGCCACCGACACACCCAGCAACGGCGCGTCCGGCAACGCGTAGGTCTCGCACTCGAACGGCACCGGCAACGCCTGGATCAGGTAATGCCCGGCGCCGTACTCCATGGTGCGCGGCCCCAGATACGCCAGTTTGCTGCCCTGGGCGATGATCATCAGGCTCGGCTCATAAATGTGCGGGCCACGGGCGACGTCGCAACTGGCGCGCAACACCTGCACGCCCGGCAGCCCGGTCTGGCTGTAACCATCGCGCAGTGCCAGCGGTTCGATCAGCGAAACCAGGGTGGCGTTGGCATCAAGGTGACGGGTTAATTGCATCGGGTGGCTCTTCAGAAAAAATCACAGAAAAAGGGATAAAAGCATCATCGCAGATCCTTTTGCCAATGCGACCGATCAACCCCGCATGCCGGAGGATTAGGCATGACACCCGGAGGAATCGCCATGGCCGGACGACCGGACGGCGCCCAGAATGCGCCGCCTCACCTGTCACTGCTTTTGCGAGGTTTCACATGTACACCGCCATCGGCTATGCCGCTCAAACGGCCACCACTCCCCTCGCCCCGATGAAGTTCGAACGCCGCAGCCCTAGAGCTGACGACGTCGCCATCGAAATCCTTTACTGCGGCGTCTGCCACTCCGACATCCACCAGGCGCGCAACGAATGGGGCATCGCCGTTTACCCGTTGATGCCCGGCCACGAGATCGTCGGAAAAGTCACCGCCGTCGGTGCGAATGTCACTAAACACAAGGTAGGCGATCTGGTTGGCGTCGGTTGCATGGTCGACTCCTGCCGCACCTGCGAAGCCTGCCAGTCGAACCTCGAGCAATACTGCCTCGAAGGCCCGACCATGACCTATGCCACCCCGGACCGGGTCGATGGCAGCAACACCATGGGCGGTTATTCGGACAGCATTGTGGTCAGCGAACACTTCGTGGTGCGCATTCCCGAGAAGCTGGATCTGGCGGCTGCCGCACCGATTCTCTGCGCCGGCATCACCACCTACTCGCCGCTCAAACACTACGGTGTAAAGGCCGGCGACAAGGTCGGGATTCTCGGCATGGGCGGCCTCGGTCACATGGGCATCAAGTTCGCCAAGGCCATGGGCACTGAAGTGACGCTGTTCACCCGTTCGGCAAGCAAGGCTGAGGAAGGTCGTCGCCAGGGCGCCGATTACGTGATCGTCTCCACCGACGAAGAGCAGATGAAAGCTGCAGCCGGTCGTTTCGACTTCCTGCTGGACACCATTCCGGTCCAGCACGATCTCAACCCGTACCTCGACACCCTGCGCTTCGACGGCGTGCACATTCTGGTGGGTCTGATCGAACCGATCGATCCGCCGGTCCACGCCGCCAAACTGGTGCTGGGTCGTCGCGTATTGGCCGGCTCGTTGATCGGTGGCGTCGCCGAAACCCAGGAAGTGCTGGACTTCTGCGCCGAACACAACATCAGCTGCGACATCGAAATGCTCGACATCCGCCAGATCAACGAGGCCTACGCGCGGATGATCGCCGGTGATGTGAAGTATCGCTTCGTCATCGACATGGCGACTCTGAAGCTCTGATTCCTCAGACCTTCAAGCCAAGCTCCGCCGAGAGCCGGGCCGTGACCCCTTTGATCAGGGGAATCAGCTCGGCCATTTTTTCCAGCGGCATGTACGGCACGGTGCTGGCGATGCTGATGGCCGCGACGATGCGCTTGCTCGCGTCGCGGATCGGCGCCGCCACGCAGCGGATCGACGGCTCGTTGTCTTCCAGATCGAACGCATAGCCACCGGCCACGTACTCGGTCATCCGTTGCTCCAACTGCTCCCACGACTGCTGGGGATGCTGCGGCCAGAACTGACTTTTCCCACCCGCCGGCAGACTGATGTCGTACAGTCGCTGCCAGTCCTGCGGTGCGTCATCCAGCATCAGCGCCTTGCCGATCCCGGTCCGCGCCAGCGGCATGCGATGGCCGACCCGCGAGCGCATTTCCGGGCCGTTGCGCCCCGGATTCTTCAGCAAATAAAGCACCTCGTCGCCTTCACGAATGCCCAGGTGAACGGTGTCGCCGGTCAGCGCCGACAACTCGTCCAGATAAGGCCCGGCCAACGTCACCAGCGGCAACTCTTCACGCGCCTGGAAACCCAGTTCGATCAACTTCGGCCCCAGCAGATAACCGACTTGCGGCACGACGCGCAGGTAGCGCTCGTCCACCAGACAACTGGCCAGACGATGGGTGGTGCTGCGTGTGGTACCGATCAGGCGGGCAATCTCTTTGAGATCGCGGGCGCCACTGGCGACGGCCTGCACCACACCCAACCCGCGAAGCAGGGTCTGGGTGCCGGTCGGCGCGGCGTCCTTGGCGGTTTTCGGGGCGTCTTCCTGCATATCCAGCCTTTAGCGTTGAGCGAGGGAACGGGCGGCATTATGGTCGCCCGACAGGGACGACTACAACTCGATGCGCTCGACCTTGCCCACCAGCAGCACGTAGGACAAAGCACCGATCAATGCCAGAACCGCGATGTAGGTGATCGCCGGCGCGAACGAATCGCCACTGGCCAGGAAGCCGATGACAATCGGCGTGGCAATCGCCGACAGGTTGCCGATGAAGTTGAACACCCCGCCGGTCAAGCCCAGCAACCGCGCCGGCGCCAGTGTCGAGACCAGCGACCAGGTGATCGATGCCAAGCCGTTACCGAAAAACGCCAGCGCCAGGAAGGCAATCACCAGCGGCGTCGATTCAACGAAGTTGGCGCCGATGATCGAGGTGGAAATCAACAGCCCGCCAATGATCGGCAACTTGCGCGCAAACCCGACGGTGCAACCACGACGGATCAGGAAGTCGGAAAAGAATCCGGAGCACAGCACGCCGATGAACGCGGCGAGAAACGGCAACGACGCCAGCAGGCCGGACTTGATGAAGTCCATGCCGCGGTATTTCACCAGATAGGTCGGGAACCAGGTCAGGAAAAACCACAGCGTCGAGTTCAGGCAGAACTGGCCGAGGTAAATGCCCCACAACTTGCGTTTGCTCAGGACGATGCCGAGATCGGTCCAGCTGAATTTCGCCTTCACCTTGGCGGTTTCGGCGGCGATATCCACCAGCCCGCCGCCCTCGCGGATCAGGTCGATTTCCGCTTCGTTGGCGCCTTTGAAATCACGCGGTTCGCGATACACCGCGTACCAGATCGCCGCCCACACGATGCCCACAGCGCCGGTCACGACAAACACCATATGCCAGCCAAATTCATGTTGCAGCCACGCCAGCACCGGGGTCAGAAACGCCAGCCCGACAAACTGCCCGGAGGTATAGAAGCCGATGGCCGTGGCCCGTTCACGCTCGGGGAACCAGGTCGTCACCACACGGCTGTTGATCGGATACGCCGGTGCTTCCAGCGCACCGACCGCCATGCGCAGCACGAACAGTGCGATGAAACTGGCCGCGAAACCGAGCATCACCGTGGCCAGCGACCACAGCAACAGTGCGACGCTATAAAGGATGCGCGGCGGCACCCGATCCACCAGCCAGCCGCCGGGGATCTGCATGGCGGCGTAGGTCCAGCCGAACGCCGAGAAGATCAGCCCGACGTGCACCGGGTCGATGCCCAGATCCGTCGTCAACGCCGGGGCGGCAATCGACAGGTTGCTGCGGTCGAGGTAGTTGATGACCACGGTGATGAACAGCAACACCATGATGAAAAATCGCTTGCGGCTGGGCGTGACTAACGTCGCTTGCCCGGTGAGGGTTTGCGGTTGCATGGGGAGCGCCTCTTCTTATGTTTATTGAGGTCGGATTTAGCAGGCGAGATCGTTCCCACGCTCTGCGTGGGAATGCCTCTATGGACGCTCTGCGTCCGCTCTTGGGACGCAGAGCGTCCCGGGCTGCATTCCCACGCGGAGCGTGGGAACGATCTCGTAGTTCTCGTCGAGCTCACGGCAGAGAATCAGCGACTCACCACTCGGCAAAACTGCCATCGGCATGGCGCCAGATCGGGTTGCGCCAGCGGTGGCCGACCGCCGCGCGTTCGATCACGTATTCCTCGTTGATCTCGATCCCCAGGCCCGGGCCGTTGGGGATCTTCACGAAGCCTTTGTCGTAATCGAACACCCGTGGATCCTTCACATAGTCGAGCAGGTCATTGCTCTCGTTGTAATGGATGCCCAGGCTCTGCTCCTGGATAAACGCGTTGTAACAAGCGGCGTCCAGTTGCAGACACGCCGCCAGCGCGATCGGCCCCAGCGGGCAATGCAGCGCCAGCGCCACGTCGTAGGCTTCAGCCATGTTGGCGATCTTGCGGGTCTCGGTGATGCCACCGGCGTGGGAGGCATCCGGCTGGATGATGTCGACGTAACCTTCGCTCAACACCCGTTTAAAGTCCCAGCGCGAAAACAGCCGCTCACCGAGGGCAATCGGGGTGCTGGTCAGCGGTGCCAATTCTTTCAGCGCTTCGTAGTTTTCGCTGAGCACCGGCTCTTCGATGAACATCAGTTTGTACGGGTCGAGTTCCTTCATCAGCACCTTGGCCATCGGCTTGTGCACCCGGCCATGGAAGTCGACGCCGATGCCGACGTTCGGCCCCACCGCATCGCGCACGGCGGCAACGTTGGCCAGCGCCAGATCGACTTTTTCGAAGCTATCGAGGAATTGCAGTTCCTCGGTGCCGTTCATTTTCACCGCAGTGAAACCACGACCCACCGCTTCTTTCGCCGCCCGCGCAGTGTCCGCCGGACGGTCGCCGCCGATCCACGAATACACCCGGATCTTGTCCCGCACCTGACCGCCGAGCAGGTCGCTGACCGATACGCCCAGCGCCTTGCCCTTGATGTCCCACAGCGCCTGATCGATGCCGGCCAGTGCGCTCATGTGAATTGCGCCGCCCCGGTAGAAGCCGCCGCGATACAGCACGGTCCAGATGTCTTCAATGTTGCGTGGGTCTTTGCCGATCAGGTAGTCGGACAATTCCTCGACCGCTGCAGCAACCGTGTGGGCCCGGCCCTCGACCACGGGCTCGCCCCAACCGGTCACGCCCTCGTCGGTTTCGACTTTCAGGAAGCACCAGCGCGGCGGGACGATAAAGGTGGTGAGTTTGGTGATTTTCATCTGTTTGTCTCTCTTGTTAGATGCAGCGCACGCAGCGCCGAAAAGTCTTAGCGAAGGGCTTTCCAGGCCGCCACGTAGGCCTTGGCATTGGCCGCCACTTGCTCAGTCGTCATGCCCGGTTTGAACAGCCCGGAACCGAGGCCGAAGCCTTTGACGCCGGCGTCGATGAAGGCCTGCATGTTGTCCGGCGTGATGCCGCCGACCGGCGCCAGAATCGTCCCGACCGGCAACACCGCCAGCCAGGCTTTCACCACTGCCGGCCCCATCTGTTCGGCCGGGAACAGCTTGAGAATGTCCGCGCCCTCCTCCAGCGCCGCAAAGGCTTCGGTCGGTGTGGCAACGCCCGGCGACAGATACAGCCCGGCTGCTTTCGCTGCCCGCAACACCTTGGCATCGCTGTGAGGCATGACGATGACCTGGCCGCCGGCCTCCTTCACCCGTTCGACCTGTTCCGGAGTAAGAACCGTGCCGGCACCGATCAGGCAATCGGCGGGCAGGGTCTTACGCAGGATGCGAATGCTTTCGTACGGCGCAGGGGAATTGAGCGGTACTTCGATGACGCGAAATCCGGCCGCATACAGGACTTCTCCGACAGCGGCGGCTTCCTGCGGATGCAGGCCGCGCAGGATCGCGATCAGACCGTTTTGCGCCAGTGCTTGCTTGAGCATGTCAGGCCTCCAGTCAGGGTTAACGGGATGAGGAATCGATCAGTCCGGCGGCGAGCGCCAGTTGCCACAGACCACGCTCGGTGGCTTGCTCGGCCAGGGTCACCCGGGCAAAACCGCAGGCGTCGAGGGCCCGGCTGTAGCGGGCGCACAACTGCGCGTTGCCGATGAGGATGATCGAAGGAAGATGTGTGCTGTTGCGTCGGCGCCGTTGCACGGCGGCCAGCGCCGTCAGTTCATGGCCGATCAGCAGGCCGGACAGATAGTCCGGTTGAGCGGTGGCGCTGAGTTCACCGGTCAGGCCCAGGCTGCGGGCGCTGAACAGGGTCGACAGCACGCCGATGTCGCCCTCTGCCGACAACGCCACCTGCACGCCGCGATCGAAGGCCTCGGCGTCGAACGTCGCGCTGTGCTGTTGGGTACGGCCGAGAATGCTGTGTTCGCTGAGCACGGCGAACACTTCGCCGGTCATGAAGGTGTCGAAGCGGGTGATGCAGCCGTCGGCCACTTCCACCCATTTCGAATGACTGCCCGGCAGGCCGATCAGCAGATCGTTGCCCGCCTCGACCGGCAGATTCTGCAGGACGCCGAGGACCTGGGTTTCTTCGCCGCGCATCACGTTCGGCAGCGTCGAGCGCTGAATCACACCCGGCACGATGTGCACATCGACACCGCGAAGACTGCGAACGGTTTGCAGGGATTTTCCGAGATCGGCCACGTTGGCCGGTGTATCGCGGTAGGACGCTTCGCGCCAGCCCTGAGCGCTGCCGACCATGCCACAGGCGATCACCGGCAAGCCGGGTTGCGCGTCGAGCCAGTCGCCGCACGCCTCGTCGAACGCCAGTTCAAAACCGTCCGCGCATTCACGACCGTTGATGACCCGCGGCGTCTTCGGCAACTGCATGATCCCGAACGACAGCGACCGCTGCGCCAGCACCTGCCCGCCCGCCGCGAGTTTGTAAGCACGTAGTGAGGTCGTCCCCCAATCGAGCGCGATCAATTGCGCCAGCATCGCTTCACCTGTTTTGTTATTGGCAGTGAGTGAGCTGGACTATAGACCTCCCAGATGGAAAATCTCAATATGTAATTTTGCATCCCATATTTTGGGATTCGAATTCCTAAAAAATCGGACAGCTAGCTGAGCAGCAATCGCAGCCCGTTTAAAACTTATCGATCTCTCTTAACAGATCTGCCGTTGGAACCTTCATGTCCTCCGACAAATATATTTTATAGGAGTAGGAATTAATTCTGACCTTACAGACAATAGACTCTCGGCCCACTAATAAAGACCTCAACGCCTCACCTTCAATGATTTTTTCACTGGTATCGTTTTTTCTTTCGAAAAATAAAACATCCGCCCTGAAAACCGGCCCGGCACTTGAAATTTCAGGCTCGATAAAACCCTCTCCATATCTACCCGCAGAGTGAGTTGCCGAAAAATCAAAATCGCCCTCAAAAGAACACATCAGCGTCTGGCTTATTTTTGATTTGAAAAGATTGACAACATCAACATCGGACGAGAAACGCACCTGATAAATGGCCCTATCCAAATAACGTTCAACACCAACGTATTGTAAATGAGCAATGGGCTTGCCATGATTTATCGCACAGGAAGTGCAAAGCAAGAAAGCCATGCATAAAATTATATTACGCACATTTCCGTCCTTTAAAATGAGTAACAACAACCTGCATCAAAGCGTCTCTGGCCGAGATGCCACTTTGCAGGACTGATGTGTAGATAACCCAGGCATCGGCGTGATTCACATTCACTCGCCCGTTCATATTGGGCCCACTTTTCATATCCCATTGCTCTCCAAAATCGGCTACGAGATCGGAAAAATTCCAGTCTTTGGCATCGGCTCTGACGTTAACCCAATATTCCGCCTTCGGCTTCGGTTCCTGACGGTAGATGCTAGAAACCCCCCACACGATTTTTCCTTCGCCAACCGGATCGAGTGTAACCAGACACGGAATTCGATACCCCTTATCAGTCAATACAGCTGACAGGTGCGCACCATTCCAACCGCCCAAGCTATGCCCAATTATATATACAGGCGTGGTCACATCAGCAATCTTCTCCAGCACATTCTTTTTTAGATCATCATCACTAATAAAATAGTTATAACCAATATGGTGGGCATCATAATTATCAGAACAAATACCCTCAGCCTCCATATCCCTAACGAACACCTTCATGACGTCAGCAACGTTATTATTGGGGCCTGTGCCGTAATAACTTTCTTTATCACCCGCACCACCCACAAAAAACAGAACAATCTTTTTGGGAGTGATCGTGGCCTGCTTGACTGTTCCGTCCGTTTTGCAGGTCAGGTCGTGGGTCACGACCAGTCTTTTACACCCTTTCAGAGCAGGATTTTCAGCTGTCATACGTTTCCTACTCCACGAACAGCTTGATCGACTCAGGCAAATGCGAACTCACCGTATGGGTGAAGCCCGCGTCATTGGTTACGCCGTGCTCCACGCTCCCATCAGCGCGTTGAATCGCGTAAGGGTGATTTGGCATGGGCTCACCAGTAATTTCGTTAATCACCTGCATCCGATCATTGAAATGCACCGGCATCGGCAACAACCCACTAAACGCCGCCCCTCCCCCGCTCTGTCCAATAATCACCGTCCCCGACCCACCGACTACGACATTGCCATGCCCGCCGGTGCTGTCGAGCATCGCGGCATTCAGGCCGTTGATGAAGACCGTGGCGGAAACACCGCCGGTGATCGGGCTGCCGCACGCCGATTTATCGGTCATTCGCGCAGCGGGGAGTCCGTCGAAGAACACGTCCGGCGAACCGGAGACGATCGGGTTGTTGCCGTGGCCCGGCAGTGGGCAGGCGGTTGGGTCGGTGACGCGTGCAGCGGGTTTGCCACTCAATTCAAAGCTCCTTGCTTCAGAGGTTCCGGGTGAGGCTGATAGAGATCGACGTCGGTCGCGGCGAAACGCCAGCGGTTGTCGACGGAATCAAACAGCGCGTGACAATGCTCGCGGCTGTTCGGAGGTGTAAGGGTTTGCAGTTGTTGCCAGGCTTCATCGGCAAACCAGTTCAACTCGGCGGATGTAGCGTCGTCGAGTTGGTTGAGCCAGGTGTTGTAGCCGGTCAGTCGATGCTGGTCGTAGGTGGTTTGCAGCAGCTCGGCCATCTGCGGGCCGAGTTCCAGATAACGCTCGGCTGTCCAGCGGCCGGTTTGCGAGTAGACATACCAGCCCATCGGCGACAGCACGCTTTGGTGGAAAATCGATTGTCCCGCAGGCGCGACAAAACCGCAGCACACGTGCAGGGTCAGCCAGCCTTGATGTGCATCGATGAATCCGTTCGGATCGAACGTGCGCAGCGGTATCACGCGGTAGTCGTCGAAGCCCGCACTGCGTGACATCAGCTCGGCATCGAGGCGCGAGACAAACGCACGGATGGCCTTGCCCCCCAGGCGGTTGAGGGTGCAGAGGATGTCCACCGGTTGGCGGTTCGGGTTGTCGCTTGAGCCGAGGTTTTTGACCAGGCCGTACAGACGGATCGACGCCCGTAGTCCGCTCATCGCCGGTCACTCGTTGACGCAGCGAAGGCTCCACGGGCGTGGAGAAAGAGTGCCAGAGGCATTGCAGGTGTCGTCCGTGAGCGCGCAAAAATGGCGCGTAGAATGCCGGACCAGAGCGGTTTGGACAATCGAATCAGCAATCAGATTGCCACTATTTGTTCAGCCCTCGGCAAATTCGCGCAATACCTTGCCATCCATGCGATAACGCACCCACTCTTCCTGCGGCTGGGCGCCGAGGGATTTGTAGAATTCGATGGCCGGGGTGTTCCAGTCCAGCACGCTCCATTCGAACCGGCCACAGTCGTTGGCGCAGGCGATTTTCGCGAGGTGGCGCAGCAGGGTTTTGCCGGCGCCGCCGCCCCGTTGTTCCGGAGTGATGTACAGGTCTTCGAGGTACAGGCAGTTGCTGCCCAGCCAGGTCGAATAGCTGAAGAAGAACACCGCAAAACCGATCGGTACTCCGTCGCGCAGGCAGATCAGACCGTGGGCCGTGGCGCCTTCGCTGAACAGGCTGCGCTCGATGTCGGCGACGCTGGCGATGACTTCGTGACGGGCCTTTTCGAAGTCTGCCAATTCGGTGATGAACGCGAGGATTTGCGGTGCATCGCTGGGGGTCGCCGGGCGGATTTCGATCGTCATGGACGGGCCTTGTCGGAAAAAGGAAAACGCCATACTAAGGCGGCGCGCGGCGCTCGTCACATGGCAATCCACGGATTAGGCTAGCGCGGCCGATGACTCGCAAGGACTCCCATGAACAATCTCGTTTTTTCACCTCTCACGGAGCTCGCCGCCGAACTGCTGCCCCACGCGCTGGAACCGTCGGAAGACGGCGCTCATGACCTGTCGCATCTGCAACGGGTCTGGCACAACGCGCGCACCTTGCAGGCCGACGAAGGCGGCGACCTTGAAGTCCTTCTGGCAGCGGTGTTGCTGCACGATTGCGTCGGGGTGGAAAAGAACTCGCCGCTGCGCTCACAGGCATCGCGTCTGGCTGCGGAAAAAGCTTCGAAGGTGCTGGCGAACATGCATTGGCCCGACGCCAAAATCGACGCTGTCACCCACGCCATCGAAGCCCACAGCTTTTCCGCCAACATCACACCGCTCACCCTCGAGGCGCGACTGATGCAGGACGCCGACCGTCTCGACTCCCTCGGCATGCTCGGCGTCGCCCGCACCTTTTACACGGCCGGACGCATGGGCAGCGCGTTGTATGACCCGCACGATCCCGAGGCCCGGGATAGGGACTACGACGACAAGCGATTCTGCCTCGATCATTTCCAGACCAAACTGCTGCACCTCGCAGACGGATTCCAGACCGTTGCCGGCCAACGTCTGGCACAGCTACGCCATCGACGCTTGAAAGATTTTATGGAGCAATTCAAGGAAGAGATCGGCCTCGAAAGCACTCAGCCCTTCTGAACCGTTCGTCGATCATCAGGCACCAATCTTTCACGACGGCAGACCAAAAGGAGGTAAGGATTTCAATCACTGGAGACACTCTATGATCTCGTCAAGGTTGACTGCGCTCGTATTCGCTACCCTCCTCAGCCCGGCGGTATTCGCCGCCTCGACTACCGCTGCCGGTACCGGGCCGACCGATCCGGTTACCCAGCCAAGAGCCCCCGCCATCAACAGCGCCCCCGGTATGAATACCGACGGCTCGGGTGTTCCGCTGATCAATCAGCCACCCGCGACGGGAACCGATCCTCGCACCCAGGGCAGCGATCCCGGTCGTCAGGGCGGGATGAACACCCCCGACGCTCCGGCCGCCCCCGACAACGCAGGCCCCGGCGTCGGCTCGAAAACCACCACGGGTGGTTCGGGCTCTGAAGGCGCAGGTCAGTAATCCGTGCTGCATCCACGCAACGTGTCTTATCCACTTCCCTGAAGAGGTAACCATGAACGTCGATAAAAACCTGGAAAAAGAAGTCCTCACCCGCCTGTTGCATGCTCACCCAAGCGGCCTCGGCAAAGAGGTGCTGGACAATTATCGCGGCGAGAAAGTCGTGGCCAGTGCCCTCGCTGCCCTGCAGGAGCGTGGACTGATTCATCACGGACACATCACTTGCAATGAAGCGGGAGAACATTCGCTGAATCTGCCGATCAAGCTCAGCGCTGCGGGTGTGGAAGCGGCGCGTAAACTCGATACCTGACGCTTCCAGTCACTGGCGCAAGCAGTGTTCGAATGCAATGCCTGCGCCGGTTCATACCGGGATTCATCCAGCCACCAGGAGACTCGCCATGCCTCGTGGAAGCAAAGTCAAATACACTGAAGAACAGAAGCGCAAAGCCGAACACATTGAAGACAGCTATCAGAACAAAGGGATGTCCAAGGACGAAGCTGAAGCCCGCGCTTGGGCGACTGTGAACAAACAGTCCGGCGGCGGCGAGAAGGCCGGAGGTTCCGGGCGCCGGAAACCTGCCAACGCCAAGGCCGAGGATCGCAAGGAATCAGCGCGGCGCGCGGCGGTGAGTCGTGAGGGACATTCGCGCGACAGCAAGGCTTCACGCGAAGTGCAGACGGTCGACAGCCTGCGCAAGGAGGCCCGGGAGCGGAAAATCCCCGGGCGTTCGTCGATGCGAAAGGATGAGTTGATTGCGGCGTTGCGCAGAGCCGGCTAGGTCCAGACTGGATGTAACGGCTGAAGGCCTTATCGCTGGCAAGCCAGCGATTGCGATCGTTCAGTCAGTGCATTTTTTGCTGATCAGCACATCAACCTCGGCCGTGCCAGGAGCGGTCGCCGGGCCCCAGCGAGTGACCGCTAACGCAGCCGCAGCGTTGGCGCGCCTTGCGGCTTCGTGAGCGGCCAGCCCTTGCGCCAGCCCGGTAACAAATACCCCGGCGTGCGCATCGCCCGCGCCATTGCTGTCCACCGCCTGCACCTTGAAACCTGGCACATGCTGACGTTCACCGCGCTGATGAATCCAGCAACCCTGCGGACCGTCGCGCACGACCATCAGCACCTCCCGTGGCAGGTGCACGGTCAATCGGTCCAGCGCGGTTTCGATGTCCGCCGCGCCCGTGAAACGCAGCGCTTCGACGCTGTTGCTGGTCCACACATCGATGCGCGGCAGCAACGCCTGCATCATCGGTGAGTCCGGCGATTCCACCAGCGGGCCCGGATCGAACACCACGTTGATCGTCTTCGGCAGCGCCAGCGTCCAGTCCAGCAACGCCTGGGCCTTGCCGCTGTGCAGCAGGCTGTAGCCGCTGACGTAGACGTAGTCCCCCGTCTCGGCGGCGACGCTGTTCAGCTCCGCCGTCGTGACCTCGCCTTCCGCACCGATGTAGGAAATGAAACTGCGCTCGGCCGACGCATCGGTCAGCGCCACGCAGATCCCGGTGTCACGTTCTGCAGGTTGTTCGATGCCGATGCGGATGCCTTCGGCGTCCATCGCCTGCCGTGCCAGATCACCGAAACGCCCATTGCCATGACGACCGAGATAGACCACCGGCAAGCCGTTGCGCGCAGCGGCAGCCATCACATTGAAGCCGCCGCCGGCTTCGAAACTGGCGGACTGCGCCAGCACGTCACCGCCGATTTGCGGCAGCGCCTCCACGGCCATGACCAGGTCGATGATGACCTGGCCGGTGTGCAACATCTTAGGCATGAGCATTCTCGGATTGCGCAGCGCGGCGATCTCTCGCCCCGCCGAGTACGAAGTAAATGCCGCCGGCGACCACGAACGTCACGATCCAGCCGAGGCCGTTGTGGCCCAGCCACGAGTCGGACAGGAAGCCCTTGAACCAGACGTTCTCGGCGGTGGTGCCGATGGTGGTGAAACTGAAGCCCAGCACGATCGCGATCGCCCACGCGCCGAACGCGCGCCACTCGATGCCGCCGCTGTACCAGTAGGCGCTGCTCGGGCTGACGTCGAGCAGGTCTTTGGGGCTGTAGTAGTGACGGTGAATCAGGTCGACCACGAAGATCCCGACCCACGCGGTGATCGGCACTGCCAGCAGGGAAATGAAGGTAATGAACGGGCCGTAGAAGCTGTCGGCGATCAGCATGAAGTAGATCGAACCGGCGAAGATCGCAACGATGTCGACCACCACCGCGTACACGCGTTTGACCTTCAGGCCGAGGGTCAGCGTGGTCAGACCGGCGGAGTACACCGACAGGTTGTTCGACAGCAGCAGGCCTCCGAATGCGGTGATCAGGTACGGCACGGCCATCCACGTTGGCAGCATGTCGCGGATCGCCACGATCGGGTCAGTGGCCGAAGCGAGGTCGTTGTTGCCCACGGACAGCAGGCCGCCGAGGGTGATCAATAGCACCAGCGGAATCCCCGCGCCGAACGCCGCCGAAGCGACAAGACGCACGGCTTTGACGCTGCGATGCTGATAGCGCGACATGTCGGCGCCGGCATTCGCCCAGCCGATCCCGGTGCCGGCGGCCATGGTGCCGATGCCGATGATCATCGCGCTCATCGGCGCCGGCGTGGCGTTGAACACCGCGCTCCAGTCGATGGTCGCGCAGAGGAAGCCGCCGACCAGAATGTTCAGCGCGCCGAACACGTAGGTCGCCCACTTCTGGATCACCAGCAAGGTGGCGTGGCCGAGGCCGGACACCGACAGGGTCAGCAGCACGAAAATCGCGATAAAGATCAGGGTCAGCACCGGCGCGCTTTTGGCTTCCACCGGCGAGCCGAACAGGATCGAGCACAACGACAGCAGCACGAACGCGGCGGTGGTGGTGTTGACGGTTTCCCAGCCCAGGCGCGACATCAGCGACACCAGCGTCGGGCCGATATTGCCGCGCACACCGAAGATCGCCCGCGACAAAGTCAGGCTCGGCGCACGACCGCGACGACCGGCAATCGAGATGATCCCCACCACCGCGAACGAACCGGCAGCGCCGAGGATGGCGACGATGATCGCCTGCCAGATCGCCAGGCCGCGAAACGCAACCAGCGTGGCGCCCAGCGGCAGGCCGAGGATGGAAATGTTGGCCGCGAACCAGACCCAGAACAGTTGCAGCGGATGGCCGTTGCACTCGCCTTCCGGCACCGGTTCGATGCCCCGGGTTTCCAGTTGCCCGGCGCTTTGCCCGGCGTTCGATGAACTCATGAAAAATGCTCCTGTTTGCCTTTATTGTGGTTGTGGCAATGACGCAGAACGACCAGACATTCCGCCCTTCCTGGGCCTGTCTGCGCGATCCATTGCGGGTGAATATTCAAGAATTGTGGTGCGGCCATCGCTGGCAAGCCAGCTCCCACAGGTTCGAAGTGAACCTTGAGGTTTGCACGGTCCCTGTGGGAGCTGGCTTGCCAGCGATGGCGTCAGTTCAATCAGCGCAAGGCCAAAAGCCCCTGCACCAACGGTTCCAGCTCCAGACCATTGACGGCCTTCACCGTCTCGATCATCGGCGCCGGCCAGCTCTGCAGGCCCAGGCAGGCCCCGAGCATGGCACCGAGAATCGCGGCGATGGTGTCGGTGTCGCCACCCAGGCTCGCGGCCATGCACAGCGCATCGAACGGCGTCATTTCACCGACCGCGACTTGCTGCGCGAGGGCGAACGACACCACCACCGACTCCTGCGACGCCACCGAGGTGCCGATCACGTCGTACAGCAGATCCGCGAGCAACACCGGGTCGCTCTCGACACTGATGCTGCGCGCCCAACTGATCCGCGAGGCAATGCGCCCACCGGCCACCCAGTGCCCGTGCGCTTCCGCTTGCTGGGCGATCTGTTGGCCGAGGTTCAGCGCCTCGCCCAGATCCAGACCGTTGATGCCGGCCGAGACCACCGCCGCCACCGCCGCCGCGCTGGAGATCCCCAGGGTAGTGTTGTGAGTGACCTGACAGGCCTGCACCACCGCCGCGATAAAGCGCTCGGGGTCGGCGACATCCGCCGCGATGCCCACCGGGGTGATGCGCATCGCTGCGCCGTTGGTGGTGCCGTAGCGCCCGGCCTCTTCCGGCGAGTGGCCGGCGAGGATCATTTCGATTGCGCGTTTGGTCGAGGGGCCGAGCAAGTCCTGCGAGCCCTTGGCCTGCATCTCGGCTTCCCATTCGATCAGCCGTTGCGCGAGCACCGCCGGTTCGATCCGGCCCTTGCCTTCGACCAGCAACTCGCCGACCAGAATCGCCTGTTCGGTGTCATCGGTGATCGAGCCCTTGGGCATGTTCGCGGCAATCGGCTGCAAGGGCCCGGCGTCCTGTAGATCGGTGATCTGGCCGAAGCGCTGCTTGATGGTTTCGCGGTTCAGGGATTGGGTCGGCATGCCCAGCGCGTCACCCAGGGCAAGGCCATAAAACGCGCCCAAGGCACGGTCGAGGGCGGTCATTTCGATTCTCCAAATTGCAGGTGCAGACGGAAATGCACCGGATCGAGCAGGCTTTCGACCTGCTCCATGAAGCGGTTTTGCCGGTCGTAGGTGGTGCGCAATGCCTTGAGGAACACCGTGCCTTCCGGACGGCCGAGCAGTTCGGCGTCCACGGCGTTGAGCGGTTCGGCACCGATCCACTGATCGCCGCGCTCGCCGATGTAACCGTAGGCGGCCAGGGTGATGGTCAGGGAGTTGTCGATCAGGCCGACCCGCGGCAGGCTTTCCAGGCCTCCGCTGGCGGGCATCAGAGAGCGTTCAAGGGACACCGCCGTGCCATCGTTGGAACGGCGGCGACGTTCGAGAAGAATGAATTGATCGGAGCCGAAACGCGCAAGCAGATCCGCACGAGTCACGGCCTCCAGACGCAGCACGTCGGTATTGATCATCGCCCCGCTGTCGGCCAGGGCCTGGGCCCAGCCGCTGCGCTGGTCGAGCACCACACCGTCAAACGTGACGATGGAGCCGACCCCGCTTTGCGTGGCGATGTAATTGCGCCGCTTCAGTTCGGCCAGCGCTTCGCGCAACGTGCCACGGCTGACGTTGAATTCCTGAGCCAACTGATGCTCGCCGGGCAACAGAAAGCCGTCCTCCATGAGGCCGCTTTCGATGCGTCGGACGAGCTCGTCGACCACCCGTTGTTTCTTGTCAAATCGTACCTGTCTAATCATGTACAAAGTGATAACCGAAACGGGTTGAGACGGGCAAGGGAAATTTTGGGTGGGGTGACGGAAGGCGGGAAGATCAGAGCGCCCTCATCGGAACGCCGCCCGCCTAGCCCTCTCCCGGAGGGAGAGGGAACTGAATGGGGGATATTCGGGAGGTACGTCGACCTGAAAAGGCTTTGCCGAATCCATAATCGATTGGATTCTTCAGGTCAATGTAGAGCGCAAGACACCCCGGTCGGCTCCCTCTCCCTCCGGGAGAGGGCTGGGGTGAGGGAGCTTTTGATTTCAGCGCTGTTTCAGACGGTCAATGACAACAGCCAACAGCAGAATCGACCCACGAATCACATACTGATAAAACGTGTCGATATTCTTCAGGTTCATCGCATTCTCGATAATCGCCAGAATCAAGACCCCGGCAATCACATGCCGGATCATCCCGATCCCGCCACTCAGCGACACCCCGCCGAGCACGCAAGCCGAAATCACCGTCAACTCAAACCCCTGCCCGATCATCGGCTGACCCGAAGTCATCCGCGAAGCCAGAATCACCCCCGCCAGCGCACCAATCACCCCATGCACCGCGAAGATGATGATCTTCGTGCGATCAACATTCACCCCTGCCAGCAGCGCCGCTTCCTGGTTGCCACCAATGGCCATGGTGTTGCGCCCGTAGGTCGTGTAATTCAGCAGCCAGCCGAAAAACAGGAAGCAGACGATGGTGATCAGGATCGGCACCGGCACGCCGAACAACTGGCCGTTGCCGAACACGAAGAACGATTCCTGGGACACGCCCACCGCTTTGCCGTTGGCAAAAATGTAAGCCAGGCCACGGACGATCTGCATGGTCGCCAGCGTCGTGATCAGCGCATTGACCCGCAACTTGGCGATCACGATGCCGTTGATCAAGCCGACGATCAGACCCATCACCAGCGCCGCGCTGACGCCGAGAAATACGCTGTTGGTGTCGCGCATCACCACCGCCGCCACCACACCGGCGCAGGCAATCACCGAACCCACCGACAAGTCGAAATGTCCCGATGCCAGGCAATACAACATGGTGCACGCGGCGATCCCGGTGGTGGAAATCGCCAGGCCCAGGCCACGCATGTTCAGTGGCGAGAGGAAGTTGTCGATCAGCAAGGTGCAGGCGACAAAAATACCCACCGCCGCCAGCAGCATCACCCAGTCGTCGAGGAAGCGCCGCATATCCAGAGGTTTGCGCTCGGTCGGCAGGGTTTCGTTTTGGGTTGTCATCATAGTCACCTCTCAGTTCGCCACGCCGTCAGCGCGGTGGCGCGGCAAAGCCAGTTGCAGCAGGTTGGATTCGTTGGCCTGGTCGCGGCCGACTTCGCCACGCAGGGCGCCCTCGCACAGCACCAGAATGCGGTCGGAAATGCCCATCACTTCCATCAGATCACTGGACACCACGATCACCGAAATACCGTCGGCCGCCAGGTTATGGATGATCTGGTAGATCTCGGCCTTGGCGCCGATGTCGATGCCCCGGGTCGGCTCGTCGAGCAGCAGGACTTTCATTGGCATCGACAGCCAGCGGCCGAGAATGGCTTTCTGCTGATTGCCGCCGGACAGGAACTTGATCTGTTGCCCGGCGTGGGGCGTCTTCACTTTCAGAGCCTTGATCTGTTTCTCGGCGTTGCCCTTTTCCCAGATCCCGCGCAGCAGGCAGCCGAGCCCGGAATTCGCGCCGCGCGCACTGATGTTGATGTTCTCGGCGACGCTGGCGAGCGGGATGATGCCTTCCTTCTTGCGATCCTCCGGGCACAGCAGAATCCCGGCAGCAATCGCATCGCGGGGCGAACGCAGTTTCAGTTCATGACCGCGCAATTCCAGACGTCCGGCGGTGTTGCGCTCCAGACCGCTGAGCAACCGGAACAGCTCGGTGCGCCCTGCCCCGACCAGTCCGAACAGGCCCAGAATCTCGCCTTTGTGCGCATCGAAACTGATCGGCTCGCGCAGGCCCGGGCCGAGCAATCCATCGACTCTCAGCGCCACGGCACCGCGCGGGCGACCGCGATAATCGTAGATGTCCTGAATGTCGCGCCCGACCATGCAGGTCACCAGTTGATCATGGGTCAACTGGCTCATGTCGTCGAAGGTGCGCACGTAGCGACCGTCCTTGAACACCGTCACCGCGTCGCAGATGCGGAACACTTCTTCCATGCGATGGGAGACGTAAAGCACGACTTTGCCTTCGTCGCGCAGCCGGCCGATGATCGCCATCAACCGGTCGATTTCCCGCGCCGAAAGGCTGCTGGTCGGTTCGTCAAAAGCAATCACATGCGCGCCTCGGGACAACGCCTTGGCGATTTCCACCAGTTGCCGCTGGCCGAGGGACAGGCGTCCGACCTTGGTCCGCGGGTCGATTTCATCGGCCAGTCCTTTGAGGCAAGCCAAGGCTTGCTGGCGCAGCGCGCCGCGATTGATCAGGCCGAAACTGGCCGGCAGGTGACCGAGAAACAGGTTCTCGGCCACGGTCATTTCCGGCACCAGATGCAGTTCCTGGTGAATCACCGCCACGCCGCTGCCGATGCTGTCGGCAGTGGACTTGAACGCCATCGTCCGATCGCCGATCTGCAGCTCGCCGCTGCTCGGAATGTAGGCGCCGCCGAGGATTTTCAGCAGCGTCGATTTGCCGGCGCCGTTCTCGCCCATCAAGGCGTGAACCTGCCCGGGATGCGCGACGAAACTGATGCCGTCCAGCGCCTTCACGCCCGGGAAGGTCTTGCCGATCCCGTTGAAACGCAGGCTGCCGCTGGCGCTGTGTTCTTGTGTCTGTACTTGCGCGTGCATTTAAGCCACCTCATCACACCGTTCAAGCGGCCCGGCTGCCCGGGCCGCCGCTGCCGTCAGTTCCACAGGCCGATCTTCTCCAGCTCCTGCTTGAAGTTGTCGCGGGTGATCAGGGTGACGTCGTCCATCGCGGTGTACTTCGGTGGTTCTTTGCCGGTGGTGACCCACTCGTGCATCATCTCGGCGGTCTTGTAGCCTTCGATGTGCGGGCTCGGCAGCATCGAACCGTAGAAGCCGCTGTTGGGCTTTTTCAGTTCGCCGATCGCGTCGGTGCCGTTGATGCCGATACCGATCACGTTGGCCGCGGCAAACCCGGCGGCTTCAGTGGCGCGCACGCCGCCGAGCACGGTGTTGTCGTTCATGCCGCCGATGATCAGGTTCTTCGCCGCACTCGGCAGCTTGACCAGCGCCGAGTTGGTGGCGTCCATGCTGCCCGGTACGTCGAGGGTTTTCAGGGCGGCGGTCAGAATGTGATCTTTCGGCATGCCCGCGTCTTCGAGGGCCTTCATTGAGCCGTCGGTGCGCTTCTTGCCGGTGTCGAGTTCGTTGTAGGTGTTGACCACCGCGTAGGTGTCTTTCCAGTCCCAGTTACGCTTTTTCGCCTCGGCGGCCATGGCGGCGCCCTGCTTCTGGCCGACTTCGAAGGCGGCCATGCCGAGGTACGGCACGTCCTCCATGAACTTGCCATTGGCGTCGACGAAACGGTCGTCGACGGCGATCACTTTCAGGTCATTGAGTTTGGCCTTGGCCATGATCGCCGGGCCGAGGGACACATCCGGCGGGCAGATGACGAAGCCCTTGGCGCCGTTGGCCGCGAGGCTGTCGATGGCCGAGAGGGTTTTCTCGCCGTCCGGCACGGCGATCTTGATCAGCTCGAAGCCTTTGTCCTTGGCAGCTTTCTCGGCGAAGGCCCATTCAGTCTGGAACCACGGCTCTTCGGCCTGTTTGACCAGGAAGCCGATCTTCACCGGATCGGCGGCCAGCAGCGAACTGCTCAGGCTGAACGCAGTGACCGCCAGCGCGGTACTGCACAGGGTACGAATCCCGAAACGACGTTTCATAAGCAGACTCCTTGTTATTTTTCTTGAGCGTTATTTGAAAAACGTTAAAGCGGTCGAAGCGTTTCCTGCTAATCATGACGACAATAGTCATATCGTATGATGATTGGATTTCAGGCGGACCTTTCCACCTGAAACCCGCTTTTGTCAGTCGTGGTACATGACCGAGCGACCACCATCGATGGTGATGCACGAGGCGTTGATGAACGGCGCTTCATCACTGGCCAGGAATACAGCAGTCATTGCCACTTCGATCGGTTGGCCGATGCGTTTCGGTGGGTGCAGATCGAAGGCGCGCTGACGTTCGGCGTGTGGGTCGGCGAAGCCGTTCCAGTAATCGACGTTGAGCTGGGTTTCGATGTAACCCGGGGCGATGGCGTTAACGCGAATGCCCTTCGGCGCGTACTCGATGCCCAGCGCGCGGGTCAGACCGAGCAGGCCATGCTTGGCCACCGGGTACGGGAAGCAGCCGGGAATGATGTTGGTGGAATGGGTCGAGGCAATGTTGATGATGCTGCCGATGCCTTGCTCGATCATCTGCGGCAACACGGCCTTGCAACCATACCAGGCGCCGTCGAGGTCGATAGCGAAGCAGCGCTTCCAGTCTTCTTCGGTCATTTCCAGCGGATCGCGGAACACGTTGACCCCGGCGCAGTTGACCAGCACGTCGATACGACCGTGCAGCTCGATGGCCAGTTTGGCCATGGCGTGCAGATCCTGCTGACGCGAGACGTCGGCCTTGATCGCCTGCACATCGGCGCCCTGCCCGCGCCAGTGCGCGGCGACTTTCTCGACCTTTTCAGCCTGGATATCGCTGATCACCAGTTTGGCCTGCTGCGAGGCAAAGGTCGCGACGATCGCTTCGCCGATGCCTTGGGCGGCGCCGGTCAGCAATACGACCTTGTTTTTAAGACGCTCGCCTTTCGGTGGCTCGGGCACCGGTGGCAAGGACAGAGGTTCAGCCATGAATCAGGACTCCTGTTCGAAAGCATAAAAAAACCGGGCATCTGACGATGACCGGTCTGGAAGGCTTCTGAAACAAAACAGGCGAGCGCAGGCCGCGGCACCGAAACGGTCCGAAGCGCTGACTCCGCTTTGGAGTGCGATGGAAATTCGCTGCATCACTTCACCTGTTTTGTTCTTTTTAAGTGTGAGTGCGTGTTACTGCTGGAGCCGACTATAAACCCGACCGCCGAATAATCTCAATATATAATTTTGCATCCCACATTATGGGATTTAACCCGCGAATCGCGTACAGAGCTTTCCGGCGACATCAACCCGCATCGACAGCACAGCGCCGTCCAGCGGGTGGTTCAGCGGACTTTTGGCGCTGGTGATGTACAGGGTTTTCAGGTCGGCGCCGCCGAATACGCAACTGGTCGGACGGCTGATGGGCAGATCGATCTTGCGGTCGATCTGGCCATCCGGTGTCAGGCGCAGCAGACAGCTGCCGTCCCAGCGGGCGTTCCACACGTAGCCTTCGGCGTCCATCGCCGAACCGTCCGGACCGCCGGGCTGATCGGAGCTGTACCAGGGCTGGGCGGGGTCGAGGTTGCCGTCGGTGTGGATGAAGTAGCGGTACAAAGTGCTGTCGAGGCTGTCGCCGAACAGCAACGTGGTGCCGTCGTCGCTCCACAGCAGCGTGTTGGGAATGCCCAGGCCGCGCAGCAATGGCGTGACGCGTTTATCCGGATCAACCCGGAACAGACCGCCGGACCGACGCGTGATCGGCAGATCCTCGCCCTGCTCGCCGATGTTGTTTTGCATGGTGCCGAGCCACAAGCGGCCCTGGCCATCGCAACGTGCCTCGTTGGCGCGGTTGCCCGGTTGCGGATCGGCTATGCAGAACAGCGTCAGTCGCGGCTCAAGTCCGGGGGAATCGAGATCGAGCCGGTAGACGCCGCTGCTCAGGGTCACCAGCGCGTCGCCGCTGGCGCAGGGAATGAACGCCGAGACGTGCTCCGGCATCTGCCAGATCTGCACGTTCTGCCCGATCAGCCGCAGCGCCTGCTTGCCAGCAATGTCCACCCAGTACAGCGCCTGGGTAGGCGCATCCCAGAACGGGCCTTCGCCCAGTTGCGCCCGATGCTCTGTCACCGCAGTCCACGTCATGCAACCTCCTGTCTTGTTGTTTTTGTCAGCTGGCTTTTTTGTCAGCCATCACCTGCGGGTAGAACCGCTTGATGGCCAGGTCGGCATTGTCGATCAGGGTCATGCAGGCCCACACCCCGCGCGCGGCATCCCGGGCGGCGATGGCGTCGGCCATGTCTTTGTGGATGGGCAGAGTGCGGCGCAATTCATCGGGATCGGCCGCAGAAACTTCGAAGGACACGGCGAGCAATGCGCCGAGGGCCGGCACCATTTGCTCGATGAATTGATTGTGGCTGGCGGCGAGAATGCATTCGTGGAAGAACTGGTCAGCACGGTTGTAATCGATACCGCTGTCCACTGCCCGTTCCAGCGCGTTGTAAGCCTGCTGCACCGCTTGCACCTGTTCCACGGTCGCCCGCTCGCAGGCCCAGCGCACCGCCATCGGTTCGATGGTGCGGCGCAGGTCGAGCAGGTCATCGACGAAGTTTTCCGGCAGGCCGCTGCGCGACAGCCAGCCCACGACTTGCGGATCGAAAAGGTTCCAGCGTTTGATCGGCAACACCCGCGTGCCGACTTTCGGCCCGACTTCGAGCATGCCTTTGGCGACGAGGGTCTTGATGGCTTCGCGGATCACCGTGCGGCTGACACCGAGCTGCTCGCCCAGATCGGCCTCGACCTTGATCGCCTGCCCCGGCTTGACCTGGCCGGCGGCAATCCAGGCACCCAGCCAGTCAACCGTTGATGCGTGGAAACTGCTCGACATGGACACTCCGAAGCCGTTCGCTGTGGATGCCCAAGCTAATCATCATATGATTAAACGTCAATCGGGATTTTTAGGCTGGCGGACACAAGGCCTCAGGGGTACAACTCATCCCCCCCGAAGCGACC
Source organism: Pseudomonas sp. R45(2017) (assembly GCF_002112305.1). NCBI lineage: Bacteria > Pseudomonadati > Pseudomonadota > Gammaproteobacteria > Pseudomonadales > Pseudomonadaceae > Pseudomonas > Pseudomonas sp. R45(2017). Next base: position 246,653 of record NZ_NEHH01000001.1, read on the forward strand.
GACCTCAGGGGGCCGGAGGTGAGATCAATGGCACTGCCTGGTCAGCAAAACTTTCGGTATAAACGACGTCCTTGGTTGCCCCCGCCACTTCCGCGAAGCGACAGGCAAAGAACTGGCTTCCATGATTGGAAACACCCCCAGCGCTGGTCAAGAAGTTGAACCGCAGATCCCTGACGTGCGAATCCCTTTTTTGCGGCGGGACAATCATATTGATGACCAACCGCACGTAAGCGAGCGCTTCGCCATGTTCGAAAACGCGGTCAATTTCCAATCCATGAGTATTTTCATCGCGGGGGGGATTCTGGGTACTGAGCCAACCAGTGACAGGGGAGGAGTTGAATGCCACGACTTTTGAAACTTTGATCAGGTGCTCGCTGGATCTGGGCATTGCATAGGCCAACTGCTGCGCCAGACCGCCTCCAAGGGAATGCCCCAAAGCAACGACCTTCACATCAGGCGGCAGTCGATGCTGGCGAATGCGGGTCTGTATTTCATCCTCGAAGACCCGAGCCACAATATCTCGCGTTATATCGTATTGGTCTTCGCCACGCAGTTTTGTCGGGATGAACCAGCGAGCATTGGATTCCCAGTCCTGACGCTGATCACCCTCGGTACCACGAAAAACGATAGCGACCTCGGAAACGTCACTGCTTCCCTTGCCCGTTCGATGCTCCCATACACTGAAAAACAACTTCGCTTTCTCAGCCTTTTTGGCCAGATTGGGTCCAGGGAACTGAGTCCATGCGTACCAGCCGGGCGTGGGGATCGTCACATCACTGTGAGGTTTACACGATCGCTCGAACTGCTTGGATAAGGGCTCGGTCACTTGTTTGATATTGGCCTGCACCAGTTGTTGCTTGTAATCAGGCCATTTCAAGTGATAGGCATTCGCCGCGAGGGCTGTATAAACCCAATAATTCTTCGCGACTGTTTCAACGTCATGATGAATCGTGTAACTGCTCTGATCATGCTCTCGAATCAGTACGGTGTCCGGTTTCTGTACCCATGAGCTGCATCCCGTCTGCAAAACGATCAACGTCAGCGCACCGACTTGATGTCTGTTCATTTCCATGCCCCTTCTGGCGAGTGGCATCTTGCCACACTACAGCTATAGCAGCTGCCGGAAAGGATTCAAGCGGGCTCGATCTGCGCAGTGGCGCCAGGCGGACAACATCTCAAGGTTCAAGACCTATCGGGAAAAACTCACCGCCACTCCAAATACCCAACCATCGCTGATCGTCGATCTCACGGCTGACAGCCAGCTCCACTAACTGATAGAACACGTTGCGGTGGATCAGCGCTTCGAGGTTGGTGCGCACATGCACGTAAGGGGCAGGTTCTTGCGTCGTCGGATCGATTTCGACCCGGATCGGATGTTCGGGACCGGCCTCGGTGGTTTCATCGACGTTGGTGGTAAAGCGCAGCAGTTGCGCCTCCCCCTCGCCTTCCACCTCGACGGCAATCGCCACAAATGGCGCGTCATCGACCTTGATCCCGACCTTCTCAACCGGAGTAATCAGGAAATAATCATCGCCGTCGCGGCGGATGATGGTGGAGAACAGCTTGACCATTGGCTTGCGCCCGATCGGCGTGCCCAGGTAGTACCAGGTGCCGTCACGGGCGATGCGCATGTCGATGTCGCCGCAGAAATCCGGATTCCACAAGTGCACCGGCGGCAAGCCTTTGGTTTTGGGGATTTGCCCCAGCAGGTCATTGGCTTTTTGCGGGCCACTCATGGCGTACTCCTTGAATTACTGGTCCCCGACGCCCAGCAGGCTGCGCGCGTACTGCGCAAGCGGTGGGCCGATCAGGTCTTCGGGCTTGTTGTCGTGGAACGTCAGTAAACCGCCACGACTCTTGATCCGTGCAGTATCAATCAAATACTGGGTGCTGGTCTCGATCAACATGATCTGAATCACGCCGCCGTCGATACCGAGGCGATCCACGGCTTCCTGATCCAGCCACTCATCGGAGTTGCCGATGCGGTCGTCGGCCTTGGCGAAACGGGTGTACAGCAGGTAGTGGGCACCGGCGTCGCGGGCTTCGCCCATCGCCTGATCGAGGCCTTCCGGCGCACGGGCGCGGCGGACCATCGGGAAGTACTCGACGAAGCCTTTGAAGGCCTCTTCAGCCACTACGTTGGGCCGCGGGTAAGAACCACCCGGCGGCGCGAACGAGCCTTGCGCAATGTAGATGAACGAATCCGGCTGAATGCGGAAATTGTTTACGCGACGGCTGTCGCTGTGATCCAGCAGCCCAGCGTCGCTCATCTGGTAGCGAGTCCCTTCGGCCATGTCACTGACAGTCATACAGCCGCCCAGCGCCAAAACGGCCAGCAGCAAAACCAGGCTACGCATCCTAATCCTCCAGAAGCCGGTGACGGAAAACCGGCGAATGGCCGTAGGATGCAGCTTTTGCGCCAGTCCTTGGAAATGTGCAGGTATCCGCTTTGAAATAAGACTTCGTGGCTAAACCGGATTCAGCCGCCGATGATCTTCATGACGGTGGCGCCACCGGAGAACGCGACTTCCTGTTTGTCGCCCAGCGCCTTGACCAGCAGCCGCTGCAACGCTGGCAGCGCCTCATGACGCGGCTTGTCGAGCAGGTCACCGACGTAGTGGCGGTTGCTCGACGAAAGGCAGCCATGCAGCCATCCGGTGGACGACAGACGCAGTCGCGAGCAGGTTCGGCAGAACGGCACACTTTCGTTGGCAATCACGCCGAAGTTGCCCCGACCGGGAATCGCATAGCGAACCGCCGTCGCGTCCACTGGCGCGTCGGTTTGCGCGTACTCGTAATGTTCGCCGATCAGGCTCAGCAGCTGTTGCAGGCTGACGAACTGTTGCAGGAAGGCGTTGGAATCAGTGGCCAGGTGGCCCATGCGCATCAGCTCGATGAAGCGTAGCTCAAAGCCGCGCTCGAGGCAGTAATCGAGCAGCGGCATCACCTGGTCGAGGTTCTGCCCGCGCAACGGCACCATGTTGACCTTGATCTTCATCCCCGCCGCGGCCGCTTGATCCATGCCATCCAGCACGGTGGCCAGATCGCCGCCACGGGCAATGCTGCGGAACGCGCCGGCGTCCAGGGTATCGAGGGAAACGTTGATGCGTCGCAGGCCGGCATCGACCAGCAGCGGGAGCTTTTTCGCCAGGAGCTGACCGTTGGTGGTCAGGCTGATGTCTTCCAGACCCATCTTGCCGACGGCGCTCATGAACGATTCGAGTTTGGGGCTGACCAGCGGCTCGCCGCCGGTAATGCGCAGGCGCTCGATGCCGGCGGCTTCGATCAGATAAGCCACGCCTCGTGCCATGGCCTCGGCCGACAGTTCATCCTGCGCAGCCACCAGCCGCTTGCCGTTGGGCACGCAGTAGGTACAGGCGTAATTGCAGGCTGAAGTCAGACTGATCCGCAAATTGCGAAAACGCCTGCCTTGACGGTCAACGATCATGAAGCACTCCGGCGATGGAAAATCGAGCGGCTAAAACTTGACTCACAATTCAAGTTTTAGCAAGCCCTATGCCTGAGTATATTCCTGCGGTACTGCGCCATGTAGCGAAAAACACGGCGCATAAGGCAACTGAATGATTCAGCTGCTTGGCGTTTCAGGGTCGCGCTTGCGCTTGTTGCCCATGCGCACACCGATATCCATCAGGAACTGGAAGAAACCTTCCTGATCTTCCAGCACATTGCTCCAGAACGGCGAGTGATACAGCGCCACCGCGCCGTGCACCAGCGCCCAGGATGCGCAGTAGTGGAAGTACGGCGGGACGTCTTCGAGCTTGCCTTCGCTGATGCGGCCCTTGATGAGCAGCGTCAGGCGTTCGAAGTTCGAGGCACGGATCTTGTGCAGCTCCTCGACCATCTCGGGCACCTGATTGCCCTTGACCACCTTCTCTTCCAGGCGATCGAACAGGCGATAGCGCTGCGGGTCGCGCATGCGGAATTCAAAGTAGGCACGGGACAGCGCTTCCTTGTCCTTGTCGACATCGGCCGAGTGCAACAGCTCGTTCAAGTCGCGCTCGTAATCGAGCATCAGGCGCAGATAGATTTCGGCCTTGGACTTGAAGTGCTTGTAGATCGTGCCTTTGCCGATACCCACGGCATCAGCAATCATCTCGACGGTGACACTGTCTTCACCTTGTTCGAGGAACAGCTTGAGCGCGGTATCGAGAATTTCTTGCTCGCGGCGACGAAACTCACGGACCTTACGAGGTTCTTTGTGCATAAGAAAAGGTCTGTAGGGGTCAAAATTCGAAGCCGCGTATTATGCCTAACTTGCGCAAAAATGCACGGATCATCCGACCATATCTGTGTTTCTTGTTCATTTCACGAACGTTTCGGGGGGAATGAGAACATAACCGAAGCGAACGTATTCCAAATTTGTTTAAAAACCCCGGCCGGCCAACTGGACTCGGCGCCAGACTGATCAATACTTGAACTGTCGGGCGACATCTCCCCCAAGTGTCGCGCCGGTAAAGGTACCAAGGGACCGCGTGCCTTTGTTTTACTCCTAATGGTCTTAACCCGGATTCACCCCCCAGAACCCGGGTTTTTTTTGCCTGCGATTCAGGCTTTTACATGCGCCAGCGGAAACAGTCGCTTGAAGTTCTCGGTGGTCTGCTCGGCAAAGCGCTCGTAGTTCTCGCCGCGCAGCATCGCCAGAAACTCTGCCACTTCCCGCACGTATTGCGGCAGGTTCGGTTTGCCGCGATACGGGATCGGCGCCAGATACGGCGAATCGGTTTCCACCAGCAGGCGATCGGCCGGAACCTTGCTCGCCACATCGCGCAGCGCATCGGCATTGCGGAAGGTGACGATGCCCGACAGGGAAATGTAATAACCCATGTCCAGCGCCGCCTTGGCCATGTCCCAGTCTTCGGTGAAGCAATGCAACACACCGGCCTGGAGCAGCGCGGCTTCGCGCAGCAGCTCGAGCGTATCGGCACGGGCGCCACGGGTGTGGATGATCACCGGTTTGCCAGTCTGCTGTGCTGCTTGCAGGTGCAGTCGGAACGACTCCTGCTGCAGTTCCGCCGCTTCCGGCTCGTAGTGATAGTCCAGACCGGTTTCGCCGATCGCCACCACTTTCGGGTGATTGAGCTCGTGCAGCAGCCAGTCCAGCGCCGGCGCCGCGCCCGGCTGCACATCCAGCGGATGTACGCCAACCGAGCAATCGACATCGTCGTAGCGCTCGGCGAGGGCTTTGACGTCGGCCGCGTTGTCGGCGCTGACGCCGATGCACAGGAAGTGTCCGACCCCGCGCTGACGGGCCGCGTCCAGCGCGGCATCCAGGGAACCGTCGTGAACGGCGAGGTCGAGGCGATCAAGGTGACAATGGGAATCTACGAGCATAAAAAGGACTGCAACTTACATCGTATGAGTGGGACGGTCGGACTTCAGGGCTCCGGCCAGATGAGTTTCGATGCGACTGCGCGCGGTGTTGTCGCCATCGTTGAATTGCACGCCGACGCCGGCTGCGCGGTTACCCTGGGCGCCTTTGGGGGTGATCCAGGCCACTTTGCCGGCCACCGGAATCTTCTCCGCCTCGTCCATCAGGTTCAGCAGCATGAACACCTCGTCGCCCAACTTGTAGCTCTTGTTGGTCGGGATGAACAGGCCACCGTTCTTGATGAACGGCATGTAGGCGGCGTAAAGGACCGACTTGTCCTTGATGGTCAGGGACAAGATGCCGTTACGCGGCCCCGGGCTGACAGGTTCATTCATGTTGACCTCCACTGCTGATGTTCAGAGTCTAGGTACACATTCTTATCTTTGACCAGGCAAGCTCGCCCATTGCACCAGCAACGCTTCCAGCAGCAACGCCGCATTGAGGTTGGCCTTGCTCAGGACTTTCTGACGCTGGGCGAGGATCCAGTCCTGAATATCCAGCACTTTAGGCTGAGCACTTTTCTGCGCCAGGTACTGCACGACCTTGCGCATATCGGTCAGGCCGAGGCCTGCTTCATCCTGGGTCAATTGATAGCGCAGGATCAGGCTCGACCAGTCGCAGAACCAGTCGAACAGCCGCAGCATCGGAATGTTTTTCCACTCCTCGGCCAGTTGCGTCGGCGATTGCTGCTGCTTGAGCAGCTTCTTCACGCCTTCGACAACCTGCGAACGCTGTTCACGCACGCCCTGCCCCTGCAACGTGACGGCGGCCAACGGCGAGCCGGCGGCCAGGGTCAACAGTTCGACCCGTTCGTCTTCGGAACATTCCGGCAATGCCTGAGCCAGCCATTGCAGGCTCATGGATTCGCTCGGCAGCGGACAGGCCTGCTGCACGCAGCGGCTCTTGATGGTCGGCAACAACCGGCTCGGCTGGTGGCTGACCAGCAGCAGCACGGTATCGCCGGACGGCTCCTCAAGGCTCTTGAGCAAGGCGTTGGCGGCGTTGATGTTCATCGACTCCACCGGTTCGATCAGCACCACCTTGCGCCCGCCCAGTTGTGCGGTCTGCACCACGAAACTGACCAGATCACGCACCTGGTCGACCTTGATCGCCTTGTCCGCTTCCTCCGGTTCGAGGATGTAATTGTCCGGGTGGCTGCCGGCCTTGAGCAGCAGACAGGATTTGCACTCGCCGCAGGCTTCAGGCGTCGGACGCTGGCACAGCAGGCTGGCCATCAGTCGCTCGGCCAGCGCGCGCTTGCCGATCCCGGCCGGCCCGTGCAGCAGATACGCGTGGGCATGCTGAGTGCGACCGGCCAGTTGCTGCCAGAGGCTGTCCTGCCACGGATAGGCCTCAGCCACGGCTCAGCTCCAGCAAATTCGGAATCAGGGTATCCAGCGATTGTTGAACCTTGGCCAACGGCTGACCGGCGTCGATCCGCACGTAACGCGCCGGATCGGCTTCGGCGCGCTTGAGGAAAGCACTGCGTACGGCCTCGAAAAACTCACGGCCTTCCAGCTCGAAACGATCCAGACGTCCACGAGCACTGGCGCGGGCCAAACCGATTTCCACCGGCAGATCGAAAATCAGCGTCAGGTCGGGACGCAAGTCGCCCTGCACGAAAGTCTCCAGCGCCGCGATGCGCTCCAGCGACAAGCCACGACCGCCACCCTGATAGGCGTAAGTCGAATCGGTGAAACGGTCACACAGCACGACCGCACCACGGGCCAGTGCCGGTCGAATGACTTCAGCCAGATGCTGGGCACGGGCGGCGAACACCAGCAACAGCTCGGTGTCCGGATTCATCACTTCGTCGACCGGGGCCAGCAACACCTCACGAATGCGCTCGGCCAGCGGCGTACCGCCGGGCTCGCGGGTCAGCACCACTTCAATACCGGCGGCGCGCAGGCGCTCGGCGAGGTATTCGCGGTTGGTGCTTTTGCCGGCGCCTTCCGGGCCTTCCAGGGTAATAAACAAGCCAGTCACAGGCAGTCCTTAATCAAAGTCATTGCGTGTTTTGGGGAGCGGAGGCTTCCGGTTCCGGCGTCGGCGCAGGCTCTTGAGCAGGCGGCTGCGGCAACGACTCCGGTGCAGTGTCGGGAGAGGCGGCAGGTATCGCCTCCTCGGCTGCCGGAGCGGTTTCGGGCGCAGTCGTCGGCGCCGGGCTCGAGCGGTAATCCGCGCGCCGCTTGAGCTGGTACTCGCGCACCGCATTGTTGTGCGCGTCCAGATCATCGGAGAACACGTGACTGCCATCGCCACGGGCAACAAAGTAGAGACTGGTGCCATCCACCGGGTTGAGGGCGGCGTGAATGGCTTCACGTCCGACCATGGCGATCGGCGTCGGCGGCAGGCCGGGAATCATATACGTGTTGTACGGCGTGGCTTCCTTGAGGTGGGCGCGGGTCAGCTTGCCGTTGTAGCGGTCGCCCAGACCGTATATCACCGTCGGGTCGGTCTGCAACTGCATGCCCAGCGCCATGCGCCGCACAAAGACGCCGGCAATCTGGCCACGTTCCTGAGGCACGCCGGTTTCCTTCTCCACCAGCGACGCCATGATCAGCGCCTGATAGGGCTCGGTGTAAGGCACGTCGGCGGAGCGTTTTTCCCACTCCTTGGCCAGCACTTCGTCGAGGCGGTCGAAGGCCTTTTTCAACAGTTCGGTATCGGTCACACCGCGCACGAAGCGGTAGGTGTCGGGGAAGAAGCGGCCTTCAGGGAACAGGCCCTTGTGACCGATTTTGGCCATCACATCACTGTCGCTCAGACCGTTGAGGGTCTGCTCGATCTTTTCATCTTTGGCCAGCGCGGCGCGCACTTGATGGAAATTCCAGCCTTCGACCAGGGTCAGGCTGTACTGAACCACATCGCCGCGCTTCCACAGGTCGATCAGGCCGTTGACGGTCATGCCCGGCTGCATGCGGTATTCACCGCTGTGAATCGGCGTGCCGGCAAGGTTGAAACGCCAATAGACCCGCAGCCAGAACGCGTCCTTGATGACGCCATCGGCTTCGAGTCCAAGAAAAGTACGGGTCGGGGTGGATCCCTTGGGCACATCCAGCAGTTCTTCCTGCGTGATGTTCAGGGGCTGTTCCAGCGCCGAATGAATCTTCCAGGCGCTGGCGCCCAACAGCAGCCCTGCCAGAACCAGTCCGGTTTCCAGCAGCAGCAAAAGTTTACGTCTCACGAATCAGGCATCCAGTAGCGCGCGGGCAATGGTTTGCAGTTTACGGGTGAGCGGGCCAACCGGCCAGCTCAGAGCAGCACAGGCGCGTACCGGCCAGACGCCATACACGCTGTTGCAGACAAAGACTTCATCGGCCCATTGCAGCTGTTCGAGGGGGATGTCGGTGATTTGCACGGGGATGCCCAGGGACTCCGCCTGAAACAATATTTCTGCGCGCATCACCCCGGCCACGCCGCAGCGTTTCAGGTCCGCCGTGATCAGCACACCGTCACGCACCAGGAACAGATTGCTGAACACGCCTTCGATCACCCGACCGGCCTGGTCGAGCATCAAACCTTCGGCGTGTTCACTGTCCCGCCATTCGGCGCGGGCAATAACCTGTTCCAGTCGATTGAGGTGTTTGAGCCCGGCAAGCAACGGCTGTCTGGACAAACGCGTGCTACACGGAAAAAGGCGAACGCCCTGCTCGGCGTGGGCCGCTGGATAAGCGGCGGGAGGATTGCCTTGCAGAATGCGTCGGCCCTGCGCTGAAGGATCCGGCGCATAACCGCGCAATCCGTCGCCACGGGTGAGGATGAGTTTGAGCACGCCCTCGCCCATCGCGGCGGCATAGGATTGCAGCTCATGGCGAACCCGCTCGATGTCGGCTGCGATGGCCAGACGCGCACAGCCGTCGGCCAGACGCGTCAGATGCCGATCCAGCAGCAACGGCTGACCGCTACGCACGGCGATGGTCTCGAACAGACCGTCGCCGTAAGCCAGGCCGCGATCTTTCAGCGACAGAGCGTCAGCCGGCAGACCGTCGACCCAGCAGTCCATCAGCCGGCGAACCGACGGAACGCCAACGTGCCGTTGGTGCCGCCAAACCCGAACGAGTTGGACAGTACGACATCGATATCCATGTTGCGCGCGGTGTGCGGCACGAAATCGAGGTCGCAGCCTTCGTCCGGCTCATCGAGGTTGATGGTTGGTGGCGCCACCTGGCTGTTGATCGCCAGCACGCTGAAGATCGCCTCGACCGCGCCCGCCGCACCCAGCAGGTGCCCGGTCATGGACTTGGTGGAGCTGACTGCCAGCTTGTAGGCGTGATCACCGAACACCGACTTGATCGCGTTGGCTTCAGCGAGGTCACCGGCCGGGGTCGAAGTGCCGTGGGCGTTGATGTATTGCACTTGATCGACGTTGATCTTCGCATCGCGCAGCGCGTTGGTGATGCAGCGCGCGGCACCAGCGCCGTCGGCGGGTGGCGAAGTCATGTGGAAGGCGTCGCCACTGGTGCCGAAACCGATCAGCTCGGCGTAGATGGTCGCGCCACGGGCCTTGGCGTGCTCGAGCTCTTCGAGCACCAGGGCACCGGCGCCGTCGGACAGTACGAAGCCGTCACGGCCCTTGTCCCACGGACGGCTGGCGCGGGTCGGCTCGTCGTTGCGGGTCGACAGCGCACGGGAAGCACCAAAGCCGCCCATGCCCAGACCGCACGCGGCCATTTCGGCACCGCCGGCAATCATCACGTCGGCTTCGTCGTACATGATGTTGCGCGCCGCCATGCCGATGCAGTGCGTACCGGTGGTACACGCTGTGGCGATGGCGTAGTTAGGCCCCTGTGCACCCAGGTGGATGGACAGGAAACCGGAAATCATATTGATGATCGAGCCAGGCACAAAGAACGGAGAAATCCGGCGCGGGCCAGTCTCGTGCAGCGTGCGGCTGGTTTCTTCGATGTTGGTCAGACCGCCGATACCCGAACCCATGGCCACGCCAATGCGTTCACGGTTGGCATCGGTGACTTCCAGACCGGCATTGCGTACGGCTTGAAAGCCGGCCGCCAGACCGTACTGAATGAACAGGTCGAGCTTGCGCGCTTCCTTGACCGACAGGTATTCCTCGACATTGAAGCCCTTTACCGAGCCGCCAAAGCGGGTGGAATAGGCAGAAAGGTCGGTGTGTTCGATCAGACCAATGCCACTGCGGCCAGCCAGAATGCCCTGCCAACTGCTCGGCACATCCGTGCCCAGTGGCGACAACATACCCATACCGGTGACTACGACGCGTCTACGCGACACAGCACTCTCCTTTTTCAAATGACGACTTTGCATCAGGCCTAAAGAAAAAACCGCACGCCATGATGGCAGTGCGGTTTTTCCATGACAGCAAGCAACGATTACAAACTATTACGCCTGGTGGCTAGTAACGTAGTCGATTGCAGCTTGTACAGTAGTGATCTTCTCAGCTTCTTCGTCAGGGATTTCGGTCTCGAATTCCTCTTCCAGAGCCATCACCAGCTCAACGGTGTCAAGGGAGTCGGCACCCAGGTCTTCTACGAAGGAAGCGGTGTTGACCACTTCTTCTTCTTTAACACCCAGTTGCTCGGCAACGATTTTCTTGACGCGCTCTTCGATGGTGCTCATACCTTGTTTTCACTCCTAATGGACAAATTCAGGCAGCTGGCCAGTGGGTAAGTGTATAGAAAGACTTTTCAGCTTTTCAACTGAAAGCTTCACTCCTCAAACCCTGCGGCCCTCTGCCTATAAATAGATTGCAGCTTTATAACGGATTTTAGACAGCTCGTATGACATTTTTTTGAAGCAATCCGTCACATTTGAATTACATGTACATCCCGCCGTTAACCGGGATTGTAGCCCCGGTCACGTATGCCGCACCGTCGGATGCAAGAAAAGCGACCACGGACGCGATCTCTTGAGCTTGTCCCAGACGGCCCAGCGGAATCTGCGTCTGCAAGGCTTCACGCTGTGCTTCAGGCAGCTCGCGGGTCATATCGGTGTCGATGAACCCTGGGGTTACCGAGTTGACCGTAATCGAACGCGAACCGACTTCACGCGCCATGGCACGGCTGAAACCTTCCAGACCGGCCTTGGCGGCTGCATAGTTTACTTGGCCAGCGTTGCCCATGGCACCCACCACCGAGCCAATACTGATAATTCGGCCCCAACGCGCCTTGGTCATGCCGCGCAAAACGCCCTTGGACAGGCGATACAGACTGTTCAGGTTGGTATCGATCACGTCGTACCACTCGTCGTCTTTCATGCGCATCATCAGGTTATCGCGGGTGATGCCAGCATTGTTGACCAGAATCGCCACCGGCGCACCGAACTGCTCCTGGATGCTCGCCAGCACTTTGGTGACCGATTCGTCGCTGGTGACGTTCAGTTCGAAACCTGCGCCCTGGATGCCGTTTTCCTTCAGGGTCGCAGCAATACGCTCGGCGCCCGAAGCGGAAGTCGCGGTGCCAACAACGATGGCGCCCTGACGACCCAGTTCCAGTGCGATAGCCTGGCCGATGCCACGGCTTGCGCCGGTGACCAGTGCAACTTTACCTTGCAGACTCATGCAAGCTTCTCCTGATTCAGACAGCCGCTGCGCGAGCAGCAGCAAAAGCGTCTGGGGTATTGAGGTTGGAAGTCGAAACGCCTTCGGCGCAACGTTTGTTCAGACCGGCCAGCACCTTGCCAGGGCCGCACTCGACCAGATTGGTCGCACCTTTGGCGGCCAGGGTCTGTACGGACTCGACCCAGCGGACCGGCTTGTAGAGTTGCTCCAGCAGATCACGCTTGAGGGTTTCCAGATCCGCCGGCACCTGAGCGCTGACGTTCTGTACCACAGGGATCTGCGGCGCCTGCCAGTCGATGGCAGCGATGGATTCGGCGAAGCGCTCGGCAGCCGGACGCATCAGCTCGCAGTGCGACGGCACGCTGACCGGCAGCGGCATGGCGCGCTTGGCACCACGGGCCTTGCAGCCTTCAATGGCGCGCTCAACGGCCGCCTTGGCACCGGCGATCACTACCTGACCCGGGGAGTTGAAGTTCACCGCACTGACCACTTCGCCCTGCGCCGCTTCAGCACAGGCAGCGAGAACATCGGCATCTTCCAGACCGAGGATGGCAGCCATGCCGCCCTGCCCGGCCGGAACAGCTTCCTGCATCAGCTGGCCACGGCGCTCAACGAGTTTTACCGCATCGGCAAGGCTCAAGCTGCCGGCAGCGACCAGCGCGCTGTATTCACCCAGGCTGTGACCGGCAACGAAGGCCGGACGCGCACCACCTTCCGCCAGCCACAGACGCCACAGGGCGATCGAAGCGGTCAGAATGGCCGGTTGGGTTTTATCGGTTTGATTGAGCAGCTCTTCCGGGCCCTGCTGGGTCAGCGCCCACAGGTCGTAGCCCAGAGCATCGGATGCTTCTTTGAAAGTTTCGAGGATCAACGGATGTTGCGCGCCCAGCTCGGCCAGCATGCCGAGGGACTGCGAACCCTGTCCTGGAAAGACGAATGCGAGGGAAGCAGACATGTAACAAGCCCCTAATGATCTTGTCGTCGGAAAAATGGCATCCCGCTAGAGGGACGCAAGAAACTGACAGTTGGATGGCCCTTTGAACCGGGCGGTCACATTTAAGCATTGTCCGACGAAAACGCCTAAGACAACAAATCCTCCAGACGGCCGTGCAGGCGTTCGGGAAGATTCTCCTGAATCTCGATCAGCGCTCGCTGAATGGCACTCTGAAATCCCTGAACCCCGGCCGAACCGTGACTTTTCACGACAATGCCCTGCAAACCGAGGAAGCTTGCGCCGTTATGTCGCGCCGGTGCCAGATCAGCCTGCAGACGCTTCATCAATGGCAACGCCAGAGCGCCGACAGCGCGGGAGGCGAGGTTTTTCTTGAACAAAGCCTCGATGCGCGCAGCGATCATGGTCGCCAGGCCTTCGCTGGACTTGAGCAGAATATTGCCGACAAAACCATCGCAAACCACCACGTCCGCCTCGCCGCGATACAAACCGTCACCTTCGATGAAGCCGATGTAATTGATGCCCCGGGCAGCCTGCAGCAACGTCGCAGCAAGCTTGACCTGCTGATTGCCCTTGATGTCTTCGGTGCCGATATTCAGCAGCGCGACACGCGGGCGAGCGATACCCAGCGTTTGCGCCGCCACGGAACCCATCACGGCGAACTGCAACAGATGCTCGGCACTGCAATCGACGTTGGCGCCCAGATCAAGCAACTGGCAATAGCCCTTCTGAGTAGGGATCGCGGCGACCATGGCCGGACGATCAATCCCCGGCAGGGTCTTGAGCACAAATCGCGACAGCGCCATCAAGGCACCGGTATTGCCGGCACTGACACAGGCCTGAACCTTGCCGTCACGCAGCAATTCGAGAGCGACACGCATCGACGAGTCCGGCTTGCCACGCAGGGCCTGAGCAGGTTTTTCGTCCATGGTGATGACTTCGGACGCCGGAACAATCGTCAGGCGCGCGCGATCGGCAGCCGATTGGCCGGTGATCAGTTCTTCAAGAAGGGAGGGTTGACCGACGAGGGTCAGGTGCAGCGAGGGCGTAGCAGAAAGGCAAGCAAGGCTGGCCTGAACAATGCTGCGGGGACCGAAGTCCCCGCCCATTGCGTCAATCGCGATGACTTGAGCGGACAAGTGATTACTCGTCAGCGCCCTTGTCGATCACTTTACGGCCACGGTATACGCCTTCTGGCGATACGTGGTGACGCAGGTGAACTTCACCAGTGGTTTTTTCTACAGACAGGGTGCTAGCCTCGAGAGCGTCGTGCGAACGGCGCATGTCACGGGCAGAGCGGGATTTTTTGTTCTGCTGAACAGCCATAATTGATTAACTCCTAAACGTTTGGGTCACGCTTTAACTGCGCCAATACACTGAACGGGTTGGACCGCGTTACCTCGTCCTCGCTCGGTTCGGGCTCATCTGCTCCCGCCGGCTGCTGGCATTCTTCCGGATGATGAGCAGGCACAATGGGCAAGGCGAGCAGAAGCTCCTCCTCGATCAGTGACTGCAGATCCAATGGATCTTCGCCCAGTTCCAGCACGTCATAACCTTTCGGCAACGACTGGGTATTCGCACCCTCCTTCACCACGGCATAACTGCATTCGCTGTGGATCGGCAGGGTGACCAGCTCAAGACAACGCTGGCAAACCATTTTGACTTCGGTGTCGATAAAGCTGTGGATTACCACAGATTTACGTTCATCTCGTTCAAAAACGAATTTTGCCTGCACCGTACCGACGTCGTCGGAAAGCGGGTCGCAGAGTCTCTTCAAATCGGCCAGCAGCAGTTCACCTTGAAGGGTGGTGCCACGGTCAGCCAATTTGCGCGGGTCAACGTGAGGTGGAATCGGGTCATTCAACATAGGCGCAGCATTATAGGGATGCACCCACCCATGTCAAAGGAAATTGTGCCCTGTCCGTCACTTGCGCGCCTCCGCTAGAATCTGTCACCTGCCTCTGGAGATGCGAATGCTGCCTTTATTACTCGCTTCAAGCTCGACCTATCGTCGGGAATTGCTCAGCCGCCTGCGCCTGCCGTTCGTCTGCAGCTCACCGGATATCGATGAAAGCCATCGCCCGGACGAGTCGGCAATCGAGCTGGTCAAGCGCCTCGCCGAACAGAAAGCCCGCGCCCTGGCCGACAGCCACCCTGCTCACCTGATCATCGGCTCCGACCAGGTTGCGGTACTCGGCGAGCGCATCATCGGCAAGCCGCACACCTTCGAAAATGCCCGCGAACAACTGATGGCCGCCAGCGGCGCCAGCGTGACCTTCCTCACCGGCCTGGCCCTGCTCAACAGCCAGACCGGCCACTGCCAGGTCGACTGCGTGCCCTTCACCGTAAACATGCGCGTACTGGACCAGGCCCGCGTCGAGCGCTATCTGCGCGCCGAGCAGCCCTACGACTGCGCCGGCAGCTTCAAGGCCGAGGGACTGGGCGTGAGCCTGTTTCAATCCACCGAAGGCCCGGACGCCACCAGCCTGATCGGCCTGCCACTGATTCGCCTGATCGACATGCTATTGACGGAAGGCGTACAGATTCCCTGAACCACAAAAAACCGGCCCTCAGGCCGGTTTTTCTTGCAGCATTCGATCAGCGTAACGACGGGCCGTTAAAACCCATCCACATTGCCAGTTTCTCGGCAACGCTGGCACCGAGCTTCTTCGAGAAGCGGTCGAACGGCGATTCCTGAACGGTGAAGTCCACCAGTTCCTTTTCGCCAATCACGTCACGCGCCACCGAACTGGCATTGCCCAGACCATCGATCAGCCCCAATGGCAGCGCCTGCTCGCCAGACCAGACCAGCCCGGAGAACAGCTCCGGATGCTCTTTGTCTTTCAAGCGATCGCCACGCCCCTGCTTGACGCTATTGATGAACTGCTTGTGCGTGGTATCCAGCACACTTTGCCAGAACGCCGTCTCTTCCGGCTTCTGCGGCTGGAACGGATCGAGGAACGCCTTGTGCTCGCCAGAAGTGTAAGTGCGACGCTCGACGCCAAGTTTCTCCATGGTGCCGACAAACCCGTAACCGGCCGCCGTCACACCAATGGAACCCACCAGACTGGCCTTGTCGGCGTAGATCTGATCCGCCGCACTGGCGATGTAATAGGCACCGGAAGCGCCAAGATCGGAAATCACCGCGTACAGCTTGGTGTCAGGATGCAGGCCGCGCAAACGCTTGATCTCGTCATACACGTAACCCGACTGCACCGGACTGCCGCCCGGGCTGTTGATGCGCAGGATTACGCCTTTGACCTTCTTGTCTTCGAACGCCGCCCGCAGACTGCCGACAATGTTGTCGGCACTGGCCGGCTCTTTGTCGGCAATCATGCCGGTGACGTCGATCAGCGCGGTGTAGTTCGGGCCACGAGTTGCGCTTTTTTCCATGTCCATCAACGGCGTGAACAGGATCAGCGCAACAAACAGATAAACAAACGTCAGCAGTTTGAAGAAGATACCCCAGCGTCGTGAACGACGCTGCTCCTGCACGCCGGCCAGCAGAGTCTTTTCCAGCAGCTTCCAGCTTTTCGCATCACCGTCGTCGGCAGTTGCCTTGGCCGGTGCTTTCCATTCGTCGGTCATGCCATCCACCCCAGCAAAAACGTATTAAGCCTGCTGCCCCAGCCAGGCGTGCAATTCGGAAAAATGGTCGATCGACAGTCGCGGCTCGAACTGCTGCAGTGATTCGATCGATTGCGCGCCATAACTGACCGCCACCGAATCCATCCCCGCATTGCGCGCCATCAGCAGGTCGAAGGACGAATCGCCGACCATCAACGCCTGTTCGGCACGCACACCGCAGTGAGCGAGTATCTGCTCCAGCATCAGAGGGTGCGGCTTGCTCGCAGTTTCATCGGCAGCGCGGGTGATATCGAAATAATCTTCCCAGCCATTGGCCTTGAGCACCCGATCCAGACCGCGACGATTCTTGCCGGTCGCGACAGCCAGGTGATAGCCCTGCTCGCGAAAGGACGCCATCGACTCGACTACACCTTCGAACAACGGCGAAGGCACGGCTTCTGCAGCGATGTAGTGATCGGCGTAATACTCGCGGAACAAGGTCATTTCGGCATCACTGATTTCGGGATACAGCGTGCGGATCGCCTCGGGCAAGCCCAGACCGATGATGCCCTTGACGGCAAAATCATCACGCAACTCGAAACCGGAGCGCCCGGACGCCGAGTGCATTGCCTCGACAATCCGATGAATGGAATCGGCCAGGGTGCCGTCCCAATCGAAAATCAGCAGCTTGTAATCAGATGGGCGCACTCAATCGCTCCACAGTCTTGGCCCACATTTCATCGACCGGTGCCTGCAACTTGAGCTCACCGCCATCGGGCAGCGGCACGGTCAGCATGTAGGCGTGCAGGAACAGGCGCTTGCCGCCCAGATCACGGATTTCCTTACTGAAACCGTCATCGCCGTATTTGGTGTCACCCGCAATGCAATGCCCGGCGTGCAACGTGTGAACGCGGATCTGGTGCGTGCGACCGGTGATCGGCTTGGCTTCGATCAAAGTGGCAAAATCGCCAAAGCGACGCAGGACCTTGAACACGGTCACAGACTCCTTGCCCTCCTCCTCGTCGACCTCGACCATGCGCTCCCCGGAGCGCAGATTGCTCTTGCCGAGCGCCGCACGGACTTGCTTGATCGAGGTCGCCCAATTGCCGCGAACCAGTGCCATGTAACGCTTGTCGACACCGTCACCGCGCAACGCGGCATGCAAGTGGCGCAACATGCTGCGCTTCTTGGCGATCATCAGCAGGCCGGAGGTGTCGCGATCGAGACGGTGAACCAGTTCCAGCTCCTTGGCATCGGGGCGCAACTGACGAAAGGCTTCGATAACGCCGTAATTCAGGCCGCTGCCACCGTGAACCGCAATGCCGGCGGGCTTGTTGATCACGATCAGGGCCTTGTCTTCGTAGACAATCGAGGCTTCCAGGCGCTGCAACAGGCCTTGGGCCAAAGGCACCGGCTCGTCACGCTCAGGCACACGAACAGGCGGCACGCGCACGATGTCGCCGGCCTGCAGCTTGTATTCGGGCTTGATCCGACCTTTGTTCACACGCACTTCGCCTTTGCGCAAAATGCGGTAAATCAAGGTCTTGGGCACGCCTTTGAGCCGGGCGAGGAGGAAATTGTCGATTCGTTGGCCGGCATATTCCGGCGAGACCTCAAGCAATTGAACGCCTGGAGTCGAAGGGGCAGTAGTCGTCATGGCGCCGATGATAACAATTTTTATGGAATTGAAGCACTTAATCATTGCTGCTATAGTCGCGAACGCCGCCAAAAGCGGCCTGGACAGCGGAACCACGGTCAAAAACCGGCCCTGACCAACGCAATTCACCAGGACGCGAGGCCGTCCTACGGGGCTTTTGCTACGTAACGGTGGAGTTTGCAGCTGTAACAAGCGCAGGTGACATGAGGCCTGAATCACGCCGCAAAGCAGAGTTTTGACTCGCCACGCGAGCCATATTCACGGCCAGTTCACAAAGTGCAGTCAGCCGCGGATGACCCCGAGCGAAGACTCCGGAAACACCGCCTGAATTAGCCATGATGCGTGACCTCCCCTTTCGGAGCTCACGGTAAATGCCAACCCGCTGCGGATTCTGCGCGCGGCAGCACCCGAATTATCAGGGATACGTGTAGGGTGGAGATGCACAACCGCTGGACTGTGTAGCAACAGGTTTTATCAAGACGCTTCATCTCGTCCACAGCCACCGGTTGATTCCTCCTCCTGACTGAGTGCTTAAGTAGCCACAGCAAGCAGGACGCGTACGTCGCGATAACGGCCCAATTGGCCGGACATCGCTGGACACGGGAATGGCCAACCACTCCCGACGCACCTGACACCGACCGTGAGAAGTCGTGTGTGCCGAACGCCGTTTCCGGCAGCCCGGAAACCGACGGTACTACATGAAAAGAATGCTGATTAACGCAACTCAACCCGAAGAGTTGCGTGTTGCACTGGTAGATGGCCAGCGCCTCTACGACCTGGACATCGAATCCGGTGCACGCGAGCAGAAAAAGGCCAACATCTATAAAGGCCGCATCACTCGCATCGAACCAAGCCTTGAGGCTGCCTTTGTCGATTTCGGCTCCGAGCGCCACGGCTTCCTACCCCTCAAAGAAATCTCCCGCGAATACTTCAAGAAAGCCCCTGAAGGCCGCGTCAACATCAAGGACGTCCTGAGCGAAGGCCAGGAAGTCATCGTTCAGGTCGAAAAAGAAGAGCGTGGCAACAAGGGCGCAGCCCTGACCACCTTCATCAGCCTGGCCGGTCGTTACCTCGTTCTGATGCCGAACAACCCGCGTGCCGGCGGCATCTCCCGTCGCATCGAAGGCGAAGAGCGCAACGAACTGCGTGAAGCGCTGAACGGTCTGGTCGCTCCGGCCGACATGGGTCTGATCGTGCGCACTGCAGGCCTGGGCCGCAGCAGCGAAGAAATGCAGTGGGACCTCGATTACCTGCTGCAACTCTGGACCGCCATCAAAGAAGCCTCGCTGGATCGTTCCGCGCCGTTCCTGATCTACCAGGAAAGCAACGTCATCATCCGCGCCATCCGCGATTACCTGCGCCAGGACATCGGCGAAGTGCTGATCGACAGCGTTGAAGCCCAGGACGAAGCCCTGACCTTCATTCGCCAGGTGATGCCGCAGTACGCCAGCAAGATCAAGCTTTACGAAGACAGCGTTCCGCTGTTCAACCGTTTCCAGATCGAAAGCCAGATCGAGACCGCTTTCCAGCGCGTCGTTGAACTGCCGTCCGGCGGCTCCATCGTCATCGATCCGACCGAAGCCCTGGTGTCCATCGACATCAACTCGGCGCGCGCCACCAAAGGCAGCGACATCGAAGAAACCGCCCTGCAGACCAACCTTGAAGCGGCTGAAGAAATCGCCCGTCAGTTGCGCCTGCGCGACATCGGCGGCCTGATCGTCATCGACTTCATCGACATGACCCCTGCCAAGAACCAGCGCGCCGTGGAAGAGAAAGTCCGCGAATGCCTGGAAGCCGACCGCGCCCGCGTGCAGATCGGTCGCATCTCGCGCTTCGGCCTGCTGGAAATGTCCCGTCAGCGCCTGCGTCCTTCGCTCGGCGAAAGCAGCGGCATCGTCTGCCCGCGCTGCAGCGGCACCGGCATCATCCGTGACGTCGAATCGCTGTCCCTGGCGATCCTGCGCCTGATCGAAGAAGAAGCCCTGAAAGACCGCACCGCCGAAGTTCGCGCTCAAGTGCCGATCCCGGTGGCCGCGTTCCTGCTCAACGAAAAACGCAACTCGATCACCAAGATCGAACTGCGCACCCGCGCCCGCATCGTCATCCTGCCGAACGATCACCTCGAAACCCCGCATTTCGAAGTTCAGCGTCTGCGTGACGACAGCCCGGAAGCCGCGACCAACCAGTCCAGCTACGAAATCGCTGCCGCTGCCGCCGACGTCGAAGACGTCCAGCCAGCCGCCGCGACCCGCACCCTGGTGCGCCAGGAAGCCGCCGTCAAGACCGCTCCGGCCCGCGCCAACGCTCCGGTTCCGACCGAAGTCGCCGCTCCGGCCCCGGCACCTGCTCCGGTTGCCGCGCCAGAGCCAAGCCTGTTCAAAGGCCTGGTGAAGTCGCTGGTCAGCCTGTTCGCCACCAAGGAAGAACCTGTAGCTCCGGTTGTGGTTGAAAAACCAGCCACCGAGCGTCCGGCCCGCAACGAAGAGCGTCGCAACGGTCGTCAGCAGAGCCGCAACCGTAACGGTCGCCGCGATGAAGAACGCAAGCCGCGCGAAGAACGTGCACCGCGTGAAGAGCGCGCCCCACGTGAGCCGCGTGAAGAGCGTCAGCCGCGCGAACCACGTGAAGTCCGCGAGCCGCGCGAATCCCGTGACGAAGCACCGGTAGCCCGCGAAGAACGCGCACCACGCGCCCCTCGTGAAGAACGTGCACCACGTGCTCCACGTGAAGATCGCAAGCCGCGTGGCGAGCGTGAAGAACGCGTACGTGAACTGCGCGAACCTCTGGATGCCGCTCCGGCCGTTGCTGCCGCCGCCACCGCTGAAGAGCGTCCGGCCCGTCAGCCGCGTGAAGAACGTGCGCCACGTCCTCCGCGTGAAGAGCGTCAACCGCGTGCCGAACAGGCCGCTGCTGCCGTCGCTGAAGAAGAAATCACCACCAACGAAGAGCAACTGCCGGAAGACGGTTCGGAGAACGCCGAAGGCGATCGTCCACGCCGCCGCTCCCGTGGTCAGCGTCGTCGCAGCAACCGTCGCGAACGTCAGCGTGATGCCAACGGCAACGTGATCGAAGGTTCGGAAGAATCCGAGTCCGGCGAAAACGCCCAGGCGCCAAGCACTGCCGATCTGGCTGCTGGTCTGGCTGTTACCGCTGCAGTTGCCAGCACCGCGATCAGCGCTCCGGCTGAAGCTCAGGCCCACGAGCAAGCTGAACGCGCTACCGCTGCAACACTGGAAACTGCTCCAGTAGAAGCGCCGGTTGTTGAAGCAACCACTCCGGTAGAAGTAGCTGCCGCTCCGGAAGTCGAAGTGGCTCCGGCTCGCGAAGCTCAGCCTCAGGTTGAAGCGGCTGCCGAACCAGCGGTGACCTTCCAAGCACCAGCCGTAGTTGAAGAGTCGGTTGTCGAAACCGTCGCTGAAACCGTGACCGAAACCGTGCGTGAAGTTCGCGAAGAACAGACCGCATTCAACTGGGTCGCCGAGCCAGCTGTCGCAGAAACACCAGCGCCAGTGGTTGAAGCACCTGTTGTTGAAGAAGCCAAGACTGCCGAGCCAGTAGTGTTTGCCGAACCGGCACCGGTCGTTGAAGCCCCTGTGGTTGAAGCGCCAGTTGTCGCCGAAGCACCTGCCCCGGTAGTTGAAGCGTCTCCAGTTGTCGCGCCGGTCAGCGCCCTGACCCCAAGCGGCCGCGCACCAAACGACCCGCGTGAAGTGCGTCGTCGCAAGCGTGAAGAAGAGCGTCTGCAGAAGGAAGCCGAACTGGCTGCCGCTGCTGCTCCAGTCGCTGCCGAGCCAGTGGTTGCCGAAGTGGTCGAGGCAGCTCCTGCCCCTGTCGCTGAAGAAGTTGCCGTTGAGGCCGTGATTGCCGAAGCACCACGCTCCGTTCAGGAAGCGGTCGAGCAACACGAAGAGGCCCAGGAAAAAGAACACGAGCCTAAACCTCTCGTCTGATTCCAAAGCCAATAAAAAGCCCCGCCTGGTGATCCAGGCGGGGCTTTTTTATGCCTCAAGGTTTTATCAGGATGGCGGGAAAACCAGCGCATCCGGCACGTCGATATCCCACAACACACCCGGATCATCCACCGCGACTTCAATCACTCGTCCTTGGGCAAACAGCGGTCTGGCGCCGCGGTCACCGGACAAAGACATCAGTCCCGCTGCGAACGATCGACCAAACCCGACCGGATGCCCATAGTCACCGTTCAACGTCGGTACGCTGACCGCATCCTCGGCAATCGCCGCCACGACCCGTTCCATGCTCGACGGCAGGATGAACGGCATGTCACCCAGCACAATCAGCCAGCCATCGGCATCCGGGCAAGCCGCCACACCCGCCGCGATGCTGTCGCCCATTCCCGTGGATTCGATCGAGACAATGTCACACCCATAAGCCTGCGCCATGCGCATTGCCTGCGGGCGCGCCTCGGTCGTCACCAGCACTCGCTGGTCGAGGCTCGCCGGCAGGTTCACCAACACCTGCTCGATCACCGAACGCACCGCGCCATCACGCCCGGTGCAATCGGCCAGCAGCTTGTCCTTGTTGGCACCCGCCACTTCGCGAAAGCGGCTGCCCTCGCCCGCCGCCAGCACAATCACTCCGATGGATCGGCTCATACACTCTCCGCTGTTTTCTTCTGCTTGAGCTCGACACCATTCTTGATCGCGACGATTTCCGCCAACAGTGACAAGGCGATTTCCGACGGGGAATGGCTGCCAATATGCAAACCGATCGGCCCGTGCAAACGGGCGATGGCCGCTTCCGACAAGCCTAGCTCAGCCAGATTTTCCCGACGTTTGCGGCTATTGACCCGCGAGCCGAGCGCACCGACATAGAACGCTTTGGAATCGAGCGCCGTGAGCAGCGCCATGTCGTCCAGCCGTGGATCATGAGTCAGCGCGACAATCGCCGTGCGTTCATCGGTCTGGATGTTCAGCACCGCTTCATCCGGCATACCGGACACAAAGCGCCCATGCTGTTCTTCCCAGCCATAGACGAATTCGGTGCGCGGATCACAGATCAGCACTTCGAAATCCAGCAACCGCGCCATCTCGGCCACATACCGCGACAACTGCCCGGCGCCGATCAACAGCAGGCGCCAGCGTGGGCCATAGATGGCGCGCAGGGTCTGGCCGTCGAAGCTCAAGGTGTCAGTCTTGCCGGCCGGTCGCAGCACCACCTCGCCAGTGCCGATGTTCAGCTCGCGAGCGACGATTTCGTGGGCTTCGCAGCGATCCAGCAACTCGGCGACCCACGCCGGATCGCCGACTCGCTCCTCGGTCAGGCGCAGAGTGCCGCCGCACGGCAGGCCGAAACGAGCCGCCTCTTCCTGCGTCACGCCGTAGGTGATCAACTGCACCGGCGGCCCGTCGGCGGGAATCCGTCCGTCGTGCAGCCGGGCGATCAGATCGTCCTCGACGCAACCTCCGGACACCGAACCGATCACCACGCCATCTTCGCGCAACGCGAGCATTGCGCCGGGCGCCCGGGGAGCGGTGCCCCAGGTCTGCACCACGCTGAACAACATCACTCGCTGCCCGGCGCGACGCCATTCGAGCACACTGCGCAGGACATTCAGATCGGCGCTGTCCATCACGCTTGCGCCTTCTGCCAGCCCTGCAACTGGTAGCGCACCGGCAGGTTGCGAATGCGCTGACCGGTGGCGGCGAAGATCGCATTGCACAGCGCCGGCGCAATCGGCGGCACGCCGGGCTCACCAACACCGCCCAATGGCACCTCACCCGGCGGCGTCACCAGATGCACCGCGACTTCCTTCGGCGCCAGCGACATGCGCGCCACTTCATACATATGGAAGTTGTCCTGCTGCACCTTGCCGTCCTTGAAGCTGATTTCGCCCCACACGGCATTGCCCAGGCCCATCACGCAGGCGCCTTCGAACTGCGAACGGATCCGCTCCGGGTTGATCTGCGGGCCGCAATCCACGGCGATATCGGCCTTGTGCACGATCAATGTGCCGTCGTCCTTGACCTCGACTTCGATCACCGCCGCCACGTAGGTGACGAAGCTGTAATGCACCGCCAATCCGAGACCACGGCCCTTAGGTAATTGACGCCCCCAACCCGCCGCCTTGGCCGCGGTTTCGAGCACGGTGCGCATCCGCCCGGTGTCGATCGGATAACGCTCTGGGGATTCGCCGTAGTTCCATTCTTCACTGAGCGTACGCGGGTCGATCTGCCGATCCGGGCCGAGCAACTTGATCTGATACTTGAGCGGATCTTCCTTGGCCTTGTGCGCCAGTTCGTCGACGAAGCTCTGAATTGCGAAGCCATGGGGAATGTTCGACACCGAGCGATACCACCCGACCCGCGTATGCACCGTGGCTTCAGGGTTTTCCAGGCGCACGTTGGGAATCGCGTAGGCCATGTTGGTGAAGCCCATGCCCAGCTCGAACGCGGCTTCGTGGTTCATGCCCGGCGCAAACAGCGCGGTGATGCTCGGCGCTACCGTGCGGTGCAGCCAGGCGGACGGCAAGCCGTCCTTGCCGACGCCGGCCTTGAGGTATTCGGCGGACACAGTGTGGAAATACGAGTTGTGGATGTCGTCTTCCCGGGTCCATTGCACGCGCACTGCTTTGCCAGGAAATTCCTTGGCGAGCACGGCAGCCTCAACGACGAAGTCCGGTTTGGACTTGCGGCCGAAACCACCGCCGAGCAGTGTCACGTTAAAGGTGACGTTATCGAATGGCAGCCCCAGGCGTTCGGCGATCCGCTCGCGGGTAACCTGCGGCGCCTGGCTCGGTGCCCACGCCTCGCAGGTGCCATCCTTGTAACGGGCGATGGCAACCATCGGCTCCATCGGTGCCTGGGCCAGATGCGGCAAGTAATAGGAGGCTTCCAGAGTGCTGGCGGCACTGCCGATGGCCTTGTCGATGTCGCCGGTATTGCGTACCACTTTGCCCGGTTTCAGCGAAGCGGCTTCGATCTCCTTGCGATAGGCGACCGAGTCATAAGTGGCGTTCGGGCCATCGTCCCACTCGATCTTCAGCGCTTCACGACCTTTCAATGCCGCCCAGGTGTTGCTGGCCACCACGGCCACGCCGCCCAGTGGCTGGAATTCCGAAGGCAATGGCCGGGGTTCGATCTGGATGACTTTGAGCACGCCCGGCACTTTCAGCGCGGCGCTGTCGTCGACCGACTTGACCTTGCCGCCGTACACCGCCGGACGCGCAATGACCGCGAACAGCATGCCGTCGAAATGCACGTCGGCCCCGTAAACCGCCCTACCATTGACGATGTCGGCACCGTCGATGGCTTTGGTGCCTTCCTTGCCGATGTAACGAAATTCTGACGGCTGCTTGAGCCGCAGGCTGTCACGGGCCGGCACCGTCAGCGCACTGGCCGCAACGGCCAGCTCACCGTAACCCAACTCGCGCCCGGACGGCGTGTGAATGACTTTATGCAGTTGTGCGCGGCATTCGCCGACCGGCACCTTCCACTGCGCGGCGGCGGCCTGCTCCAGCATGGTCCGCGCGGCAGCGCCGCAACGGCGCATCGGTTCGTACCAGTGACGCATGCTGCGCGAGCCGTCGGTGTCCTGGTTGCCGAAGCGTACCTCATCACCCGGCGCCTGCTGAACCTTGACGTGGGCCCAGTCGGCTTCCAGCTCATCGGCGACCACCATGGTCAGGCTGGTGCGCACGCCCTGACCCATTTCCGAACGGTTGCAGACCACGGTCACCGTGCCGTCAGCGGCAATGCTGACGTAAACCTTCGGATCGTCGATCCAGCCGTTGGGCATGCCATCGGCGCCGAACTGCTTCGGTTTGTCTTCGGCCAGCGCATCCTGCCAGCCCCAGCTAGCGGCCAGCACCAACGCACCGGTGGCGCCGACGCCCTTGAGGAAGCCCCGGCGACTCAGGTTGCTCAGGGCGAAATCGTTCGGTAGACGGCTCATGCCTTGGCCTCCTTCAGGTGAGTGGAGGCCTGACGGATCGCGGTCTTGATCCGATTGTAGGTGCCGCAACGACAAATGTTGCCGACCATCGCTTCTTCGATCTGCTCATCGCTCGGGTTCGGGTTGGTCTTGAGCAACGCGGTGGCGGACATGATCTGCCCGCCCTGGCAGTAACCGCATTGGGCCACAGCCGTGTCGAGCCAGGCTTGCTGGACGATCTGACCGACCGGGTCGGCATGCAGGTTGTCGATGGTGGTCACGTTCTGCCCGACCACCGAACCGATCGGGGTGATGCAACTGCGCGCCGGCGCGCCGTCGATATGAATGGTGCATGCACCGCACAGGCCCATGCCGCAGCCGAACTTGGTGCCGTTGTAACCGGCGACGTCACGGATCGCCCACAACAGCGGCATGTCCTCGGTGACATCGAGTGGATGGTCTTGACCATTAAGTTTCAGGGTAATCATGGGCACGCCCGCATATTCATGGAGGTTATGGGGTCGAGCCATCTGCCACCGCAGGGACGGTGGTGGTTCGCGCAGATCGGCTCAGGCTAATCAGGCTCTCTTGTGCCGACGGGAACGTCTGCACCGGGCCTTTGGTGGAGCAAATGACTGGTATCGTTAGCTGACTACGTTAACCCGCGATTAACAAAAAAGCCCTGCACTTTTTTAAATAGTGCAGGGCTTTGGGTTCAGCCTTGAAAGCGTAGCCTCAATAGCGATTGGGCTCCATTTCCAGCTCGACATTGAAACGTTCTGCAATGTCTTTCTGGATGCGCTGAGCCAGATCGAGCAATTGCAGCCCGGTCGCCGCGCCGTAGTTGACCAGCACCAGCGCCTGCAATTTATGCACGCCGGCATCGGCCTCGCGGAAACCTTTCCAGCCCGCTCGCTCGATCAACCAGCCCGCCGCCAGTTTCATCTGCCCGTCCGGTTGCGCGTAGGCCACCAGATCCGGGTGCTGCGCCTTGATCTGTGCGACCACGGCCGCCGACACCAGCGGGTTCTTGAAGAAGCTGCCGGCATTGCCGAGTACCGCCGGGTCCGGCAGTTTTTCGCTGCGAATGCTGCAAATCGCTCGACTGACATCCGTCGGCGTCGGCTGCTCGATGCCCTGCTCGGTCAGACGCTGACGCACCGGGCCGTATTCCAGGTGCAGATGCGCGACTCGATTCAATGCGAAGCGCACTCGCAGGATCAACCAACGACCCGGCTGCTGTTTGAACACGCTGTCGCGGTAGGCGAAGTTGCACTCTTCCAGACTGAAGTCGCGCAGCTCGCCGGTCTGGCGATCCAGCGCCGTCAGGCCGGCGAACACATCCTTGATCTCGACACCGTAGGCACCGATGTTCTGCATCGGCGCGGCGCCGACAGTGCCGGGGATCAGGCTGAGATTCTCCAGCCCGGAAAAACCCTGCGCCAGCGTGTGCTGCACGAACGGGTGCCATGGCTCCCCAGCTTCGGCTTCGATCACCACGCGGTTGCCGTCGTCGCTGATGACGCGGATGCCACGAGTGGCCATGCGCAGCACCAGCGCCGGGATGTCCGCCGTGAGCAACAGGTTGCTGCCGCCACCGATCACCAGCAACGGCACATCGTGGGAAGTCGCGTAAGCCAGGGCTTCGCGCACATCGGCGTCACTGTGGGCTTCGGCAAACAGCTGCGCGCGAACGTCGACGCCGAAGGTATTGAAGGGTTTCAGGGAAACCTGCGGTTGCACCTGCAAACTCATAACCGCCCCTTCACTTCGATCAACAGCTGATCGCAGGCACGTTCGATCAGATCCAGCACCTGCTCGAAACCCTGATCGCCGTCGTAATACGGATCCGGTACTTCATCGACTTCGCCTTCATAGCGGCGCAGGAACAGATCCAGCTCGGCCTTGCCGGTGGACGGTTGCAAGGCCTTGAGGTTGCGCAGGTTGCTGTTGTCCATGGCGAGGATCAGGTCGTAGCTGGCGAAATCGGCGCGGCTGACCTGCTGGGCGCGTTGCGCCGACAGGTCATAACCACGCAGTTTGGCCGCAGCCTGGCTGCGCTTGTCCGGCGGATTGCCGACGTGCCAGTCGCCGGTGCCGGCGGAGGCCACTTCGACCTGATCCGCCAGTCCCGCTTCACGCAACTTGTGGCGCAAAACGCCTTCGGCGGTGGGCGAACGGCAGATGTTGCCCAGGCATACGAACAGAACGCGCATCAGGCCTCCAGCAGGCGACGGACGCGCTCGAGATCTTCGGCGGTGTCGACCCCGGTCGGCGGCGCGATCAACGCGTCAGCCACATGAATCCGCACGCCGTGCCACAGGGCACGCAGTTGTTCGAGGGATTCGGTGTTTTCCAGCCAGCACGGGCCCCAGCTCACGAAATCCTGAAGGAAGCCGGCGCGGTAGGCATAAATGCCGATGTGGCGACGATAGGGCACGCCTTCCGGCAACACATCGCGGCTCTTGGCGAACGCATCGCGGGCCCATGGCAGGGTCGCGCGACTGAAGGTCAGCGCCAGACCGTTGAGGTCACTGACAACCTTGACCACGTTCGGGTTGAACAGGGTTTCCACGTCTTCGATCGGCTCGGCCAGGGTGGCCATGCGCGCTTCGGTGTGGGCTGCGAGGTTGGCGGCGACCTGATCGATCACGCTCGGCGGGATCAGCGGTTCGTCACCCTGCACGTTGACCACGATGGCATCCGGCTCCAGACCCAACTTCGCGGCCACTTCGGCCAGACGATCAGTGCCGGAGTTGTGATCTTCACGGGTCAGCACCACTTCGGCGCCGAAGGCCTTGCAGGCCTCGACAATGCGCGCATCGTCGGTGGCCACGACCACACGGCTGGCGCTGCTTTTGCTGGCCTGTTCCCAGACGTGCTGAATCATCGGCTTGCCGGCGATATCCAGCAGCGGCTTGCCCGGTAGACGGGTCGAGGCGTAGCGCGACGGGATGACAACGGTGAAGGCTGTGGTCATTTATCCAGACGCTCGTCGGTGGTCAGGGTGCGGGCTTCGCTTTCCAGCATGACCGGGATGCCGTCGCGGATCGGGTACGCCAGGCCGGCGCCCTTGCTGATCAGTTCGGTCTTGTCGGCGCTGAGCTTGAGCGGGCCTTTGCAGATCGGGCAGGCGAGGATGTCGAGCAGTTTGGTGTCCATGAACATTCCCTGGATAAAAACGGATTAAGGCAAAAGACGATCCGGCAACAGGCGCATCAGTTGCGTGTCGAACCAGGCCACGAAGGCCGGCGACGGCACGGCATCGACCGCCAGGTACCACCAGTCATCGGCGGCGAAGGCACGGCACTTCACCGCGTCCTTTTCAGTCATCACCACTGGCAATGACGGCGTGAAACTCAAGGCCTGCACGCTGTATTCGGCGTGATCGGCAAACGCGTGGGGCACAGGCCGCCAGTCTAGCGCTTCGAGGGTATTGAAGAAACGTTGCGGGTTGCCGATCCCGGCCACCGCGTGCACGGCCTGACCGGGCGGGAAATGATCGAGCGACCGGCGTTCGCCGCTGCGCAGATTGACCAGCGCCGACGGTTTGAGACGGAAAGCGAATCCGCCGTCGCGATCCTCAAGGGCGCCATTGAATAGCACACCGTCAACGCTTTGCAGGCGCTCGGCCGGCTCGCGCAGGGGGCCGGCGGGCAGGCAGCGCTGGTTGCCAAGGCCACGAGCGGCGTCGATCAGCACCAGTTCCAGATCCCGCGCGAGGCGGTAATGCTGCATGCCGTCATCGGACAGGATCAGGTCCAGCGGCTCGCTGTCCAGCAGGGCTCTGACGGCGGCGCTGCGATCGGGGTCGATCATCAGCGGCACGCCGGTGCGCTGCACGATCAGCAAAGGTTCGTCGCCGGCGATGTCGGCAGTCTGGTCAGCTTCGACCCGCCATGGCAGTTGCGCCGGTTTGGCGCCGTAACCGCGACTGACCACGCCGACCCGCAGCCCGTGGCGTCGGCAATGCTCGATCAGCCACAGGATCATCGGCGTCTTGCCGGTGCCGCCGACGGTGATGTTGCCGACCACGATCACCGGCACCGGGGATTGATAGATCTCACCCTCGCCGTCGAGAAAACGCTGACGCTTGCCGGCCACGACGCGGCGGTACAGCCACTCCAGCGGCCGCAACAGCGTCAGGGCCGGGTGCCCCTCGTACCATGCGGCGAGCAGACGATCGGACATGGCCATCAGGATTTGGGCGCCGCCTCGACCGTGGTCATGCGCAGATGGCTGAAACCGAGCTTGCCGGCCGCGTCCATGGCGGTGATCACGGATTGGTGCTGAGTCTTGCCGTCAGCACTGATCGACAACGGCATGTTGGTGTCGCCGTTGGATTCTTTCTGCATGGCTTCCATCAGGGTGGCCAGATCGTTTTTCGGCAGAATCCTGTTGTTCACCGAGAACACGCCTTCGGCGCTGATGGCCACGTCCAGTTGCTTGACCTGCTGATCCTCGGCCGGCGAGCCGCTGACCGCTTCCGGCAGATCGACGCGCAGTTGGGTTTCGCGGGTGAAGGTGGTGGTCACGACGAAAAACAGCAACAGGATGAACACCACGTCGATCAGCGACGCGAGGTTGATGTCGATCGTTTCCCGGGGCTTGCGACGGAATTTCACGCTTTGCCCCCGGCCAGATCGACGTCACGGTCGCCCTGCACCACTTCCACCAGTTTGATCGCTTCCTGTTCCATGCCCACCACCAGTTCATCGATGCGGCGTTGCAGGAAACGGTGGAAGAACACTGCCGGAATACCGACCATCAGGCCCGCAGCAGTGGTGATCAGCGCCTTGGAAATACCGCCGGCCAGCACCGCAGCATTGGTGGTCATTCCCGAGCCGGTGAAGGCGCTGAAAATATCGATCATGCCCAGCACCGTGCCCAGCAGACCGAGCAGCGGCGACATGGCGGCGATGGTGCCCAGCGCGTTGACGTAGCGCTCCAGCTCGTGGATGACCCGGGCGGCCGCTTCTTCAATGCACTCCTTCATGATCTCGCGACCATGCTTGGAGTTGGCCAGGCCCGCGGCGAGGATTTCACCCAGCGGCGAGTTGGCGCGCAATTCCTTGAGTTTTTCCTTGTTGAGCTGCTTGTCCTTGATCCAGACCCAGACCTGACCCAGCAGATGCTCAGGGGTGACGCGACTGGCGCGCAGGGTCCACAGGCGCTCGGCTACGATCGCCATGGCGGCGATGGAACTCAGAATGATCGGCAACATCATCCAGCCGCCGGATTTGACCAATTCCCACACAGTGACAGCCCCCTCGAAAAAGTGCGCCACTTTACCATACCGGTTCGCGATAAAGACCCGTCGCCCCGACGACCGTGCTCAACGGTACTCCGCCCCCGGCAACGGCGGGTCGCGCCAGAAGCGACGTTGTTGACGCAACGACCGGGCCGGCTGAAACCGCCCCAGTTGCAGATGAATGGCGCCCTGCTCGGCGCTGTCATGGATGTGTATGCCCTGTTTGCGGTAGCGGGCAATGACCGTCGGGTGCGGGTGGCCGAACGAATTGCCCTGCCCCCGGGAAATCAGCACGGCATGAGGCTGCAAAACCTTGAGCAAGGCCATCGATGAGGAACTGCGGCTGCCATGGTGCGGGGCTTGCAGCCACTGGGTGGGAACTGCCAGCACGCTATTGAGCAGGTCCCGTTCAGCGGCGCTGTCGATGTCGCCGGTCAGCAGCAACCGTTCGCCATTGGCTTCGATCTGCAACACGCAGGAACGCTGGTTGCTGTCATGGGCGTCAGCCCATTGCCATAGATGAAAGGCCACGCCGTCCCACTGCCATTGCCGCCCGGTTTCACAGGCCTCGGCGTTGAGCGCTTCGGGCAGACCCGGCGGGTCGCCGCTGATGACGAAGCTGACCGGCAAGCCTTTCGCCACGGCCAGTGCTCCCCCCGCGTGATCGGCATCGGCATGGCTGAGCAGCATCAGGTCGAGGTGGTTTACGCCCAGTTTGTGCAAGGCCGGCAGCACCACCCGCTCGCCTGCATCAAAGTCACCGAAGCGCGGGCCGCTGTCGTACAGCAAAGTGTGATGCCGGGTACGGACCACTATCGCCAGGCCCTGGCCGACGTCCAGGTGCCAGACATCGGCCACGCCTTCGGCCAGTCGTTCCCCGGGCGCAAATGCCAGCACCAGCAGCAACGGCCAGCCCAAGGGACGCAGGGGAACGCCTCGGGGCAGCAATAACAGCAGTGCACCGATGCAGCCCAGCGCCAGACCCCATCCCGGCATCGACGCCGCAACCCACGCCGGCCACCGCCCGGCAATCAGGGCAAGTGATCGGAACAACCCGTCGATCAGTCCGCCCGCCAGCCACAGCAGCCCTTCCCCGACATGAGGGATCGGCAGCAGCAATGTGCCCAGCAACGCCGGCGGCAACACCGCAAAACTGACCCACGGCACCGCCAGCAGATTGGCCAGTGGCCCGCTGAGACTGATCGGCAGACTCAGCGCCAGCAGCACCGGGCACAAGCCGATCGCGATCAACCACTGCGCGCGCGTCCAGGTTTGCCACCAGCGCCACGGCCCCAGACGGCCACCGAAGGTGAAGATCAACACAGCCACCGCCGTGAACGACAGCCACAACCCCGGACGCAGACTGGCCAGCGGATCCATCAACAACACGCCGTTGAAGGCCAGCAGCAACGGCCACCAGGCACCGAGGTGGCGAAAGCGCAAACGCCACAACAACACCAGCGCTACCATCACGCAGGCCCGCCGTACCGGCACATCGAACCCGGCCAGCAGGCCGTAACCCAGCGCCGCCGCGAACGCCAGACCGCACGCCCAGGGCAGCCAGGGCCAACGCAGCGGCCAAATCCCGACCCGTGCCATCCCGGCGACCAACGCATACAGCAACGCCGCCAACAGCCCGATGTGCTGACCGGAAATCACCAGCAGGTGCACGGTGCCGGTGTCCTGCAAGATCTGCCAGTCCTCGCGACTGAGCCCAGAACCATCGCCGAGCACCAACGCAGCCAGAGCGCCGTTACGTCCCTGAGCATCCACCGCAAGCAAGCGCTGCCGAATGCTGTCACGCCAGGCCCACTGCGCCGGCGCCAGACGCTGGCCATCTTTCACCGTCCCGGTGGCGCCGATGCGCTGTGCCAGCAGCCAGGCTTCGTAATCGAACGCATCCGGATTGAGCAGGCCGCCGGGACGCTTGAGCTTGACCGCCAGTCGCCAGCGTTCGCCACTTTTGACCTCAGGCCCGGCGTACCAGGCCAGACGCATCAGCGACGGCAGTTTCTCGTGACGCGAACGCGCATCGGCCAGTTCGAAGCGCACGACACCTTCGGCATTCTGCGGCAAGCCGACGACCCGCCCCTCCACCCAGCGCGTTTCGCCATCCAGCCGGGAAGGTAGTCGATCATCCAGCGCCAGCTGCGCGCTGAAGCTCGCCCATGTAAATCCAAGCAGCAAAAACGCCAGTGGATAGCTGCGAAACGGCAGGAGCATCAGCGCCACCCACGGCAACACCAGCAATAACCCGACCGGCGGCAAGGCCGGTAAAAAAACCGGAGCCAGCAGACCGACCGCCAGCGCCATCATCCCTGTGCGCATAAGCCCGTCCTTGAGAGTCCCACCTTCAGGCATAGCGGTTGCCGGGCACGGGCGTCGTTATCAATTGTCACAAAGTCTGAATGGGCGGTTCATGGAATCCAGACATACTTGCCGCCTTAACCGACCGAGAAGCCTTATGCCCCGGCGCTTATTCAAACGTTACATGCCCGACCCGACGAGCATCAGGGAACACAAATCCTTACGCTTTCTCGGCACGTTGCTGCATGACCCGAACCTCTGGCACCTCAACCGACATTCGGTGGCCCGCGCCATGGCCGTTGGCCTGTTCGCCGCGTTCCTGCCGATTCCCGCACAAATGCTGGTGGCCGCCGTCCTGGCGATCATGGTGCGCGGCAACATGCCGATTGCCGTCAGCCTGGTCTGGCTGACCAATCCGATCACCATGCCGGCGGTGTTCTTCTGCACCTATCAGGCCGGGGCCTGGCTGATGGATGTTCCCGCCCGCACGCTCCCCGACGAATTGACCTGGGAATGGATCAGCGGCGAGCTTTCGACCCTGTGGCAACCGTTCTTGCTGGGTTCGGTGGTGGTCGGGCTGGCACTGGGCGCCCTCGCCTATTGCTTGGTGATGATGTACTGGCGCTGGTGGGTGTCCCGGCAATGGGCGCGGCGCAAGAAAAGTCGTCAGTCCTGAACGCAAAACGGCCTCCACTTTGGGAGGCCGTTTTTCATTGCAGCATTGAAGAAATCAGGTGCGCATTCCGCGCCCGCTCACCAGCAGCCGCGCACAACCGAAATACAGCACCACGGTTGCCACCAGCATGAAGGTGATCGCAATACCGATACGGATATCCGACACACCGAGGATGCCGTAACGGAAGGCGTTGACCATATGCAGCACCGGGTTGGCCAGCGACACGGTTTGCCAGAACGGCGGCAGCAAGGTGATCGAATAGAACACGCCGCCCAGGTAGGTCAGCGGGGTCAGCACAAAGGTCGGGATGATCGAGATGTCATC
Source organism: Pseudomonas sp. R45(2017) (assembly GCF_002112305.1). Taxonomy (NCBI): domain Bacteria; kingdom Pseudomonadati; phylum Pseudomonadota; class Gammaproteobacteria; order Pseudomonadales; family Pseudomonadaceae; genus Pseudomonas; species Pseudomonas sp. R45(2017). The sequence continues at coordinate 281,201 of NZ_NEHH01000001.1, forward strand.
GAAGTTGCGCGCAAACACCGCGTTGATGAAGCCCAGCAGCGAGAAGATCGTCGCCGTCAGCACCACCACCAGCACCGTCACGCCAAGATGGTGTACCTGCAAATGGGTGAAGAACAGCGACAGGATCGTCACAATCACACCCACCATCAGGCCGCGCAGGACGCCACCAATGGTGTAACCGATCAGGATCGTGTGCGGCGACACCGGCGACACCATCAGCTCTTCGATGGAGCGCTGGAACTTGCTGCCGAAGAAGCTCGACACCACGTTGCCGTAGGAGTTGGTGATCACCGACATCATGATCAGCCCCGGCACGATGTACTCCATGTAGGTGAAGCCACCCATATCGCCGATCTGCCGGCCGATCAGGTTACCGAAGATCACGAAGTACAGAACCATGGTGATCGCCGGCGGCAGCAGAGTCTGCGGCCAGATCCGGGTGAAGCGTCTGACTTCGCGGTAAACGATGGTGTTGAGGGCAACGAGGTTGGGGCGCAGCTCGGAACTCATACCGCCACCTTCGACAGATTTTTCTCCACCAGGGACACGAACAGCTCCTCGAGGCGATTGGTTTTATTGCGCAGGCTCAGCACTTCGATGTTCTGCAGGGCCAGTTGGCCGAACAGCGCAGTGATGCCCATGGACTTGTCGACCTGGACTTCCAGCGTATGAGCGTCTACCAGCCGGGCCGGATAGCCGACCAGTTGCGGCGCAACCGCCAGATCACTCTTCAGGTCGAGCAGGAAAGTCTCCACATGCAGTTGGCCGAGCAGCTGACGCATGCTGGTGTTCTCGACGATGGTGCCGTGGTCGATGATCCCGATGTTGCGGCACAGCTGCTCAGCCTCTTCCAGGTAGTGGGTGGTGAGGATGATAGTGATGCCTTTCTGGTTCAGTTCGGTGAGGAACGTCCACATCGAACGGCGCAGCTCGATATCCACCCCGGCGGTCGGTTCATCGAGGATCAGCAGACGCGGTTCATGCACCAGCGCCCGGGCGATCATCAAGCGACGCTTCATGCCGCCGGACAGCGAACGCGACGGCACATCGCGTTTGTCCCACAGGCCGAGCTGGGTCAGGTACTGCTCGGCGCGTTCCTTGGCGATCTTCGCCGGAATGCCGTAGTAACCGGCCTGGGTCACGACGATGTCGAAGGTCTTTTCGAACTGGTTGAAGTTGAATTCCTGGGGCACCACGCCGATGGAGCGCTTGAGCGCCGCCGGGTTCTTGTCCAGGTCGTGGCCAAAGATATTCACCGTGCCGCTGGTCTTGTTGACCAGGGTCGAGAGAATGCCGATGGTCGTGGATTTGCCGGCGCCGTTGGGGCCGAGCAAGGCGAAGAAGTCACCTTCGGCGACGTCCAGATCGATACCACTCAAGGCCTGGAACCCGTTGCCGTAGGTTTTGGTTAGCTGCCGGATGGACAGAGCGGAACTCATATCGGATTTACGCACCCAGTAAAGAAAAAAGGACTGATAAAAGGCCGGCGGCGAGGAAGACAACCGCAGCGCTAGAGCGCAATGGTGCTTGCCGTCGCCGCACAAGTACAGTCAAGTGTGTCGATAGTAGGTATTAAGTCAACGCGGTCATGACAGCTTTCTGATACGCCGGACGCTGCTTCAGCCGCGCATACCAGGCTTCAAGATTCGGCTGTGACGCGCGCTCGATCGGCATCTCGAACCAGGCATAAATGAAACTGCCGAGCGGGATATCGCCCATGCCGATTTCATTACCGGACAGATACGGCTGATCCTTCAGCGCCTGATCGGCCATCGCCAGCAAGCCGTCACATTCCTTGATCGCCGCATGGATTGCCGGCCAGTCCTGTTTGTCTGCCGGGGTACGCAGAACGCCCCAGAACACCGTGCGAAACGGTCCGGCAAAACTGGAAGTCGTCCAGTCCATCCATTTGTCAGCGGTGGCGCGGATCTGCGGATCCGCCGGGTACCACGAAGTATCGGCTGCATGCTTTGCCAGCAGGTAACGCACAATGGCATTGGATTCCCACAGCACAAAACCGTCGTCCTGAATCACCGGCACCCGCCCGTTCGGGTTCATTGCCCGGTACTCCGGCGTGTCGACCACCCCAAACGCGCCACCGGCATCGATGGCCTCGTAGGCCAGCCCGAGCTCTTCGGCCGCCCACAACGGTTTTCTGACATTCGACGAATTCTTGCGACCCCAGATCTTCAGCATGACCGCCTCTTTTCCAGTAAATGGGCAGGCAGCATACGCCGGATCAGAGGCTGCCGACATCACCGCGCATGTCACCGGACAGTGGCGTCTGCTGATCGTTGAACAGGTGCGGATAACATTTCTGCAGATGTTCGAAGAAAAAAGATTCCGGTACATCGGCGAACTGGCCGTGATCGACCAGGTACTCCATCAGCAGCGCACCATCGCTGTTGTACGGGTGGAAAACGCTGTCGCTCATGCCGTCGAATTCCAGCGGCGCAACGTTGAACATTTCGCAGAGTTTCTGGTTGAACGCGGGTGTGGCTTTCACCCAGCGATCATTGAGAAACAGCTCGGTATAACCATGCATGGCGAACACTTCGCTTCTCAGCAGTTCAAGCAGACGCGGCGTCGACAGATGATTTTTCACATCCGCAAGACCAATGCGTGCGGGGATCCCGCAATGGCGCGCGCAACCGGCGAGCAACGTGGCCTTGGGCACGCAATAACTCTCACCCGCCGCCAGCGCGTAGCTGCCGCGCAAGGTCTGCGGGTCGCGGCTGAAGGTGTACATGTTGTAACGCACCGCCTCGCGCACGGCGTAATAAAGACTGACCGCCTGCGCGAGCGGATCGCGGCTGGCACCACGGTGCTGCTCGGCGAACTCCACCACCGAGGGGTGGTCACTATCGATGAAGCGGCCGGGGCTCAGATACTCGTGCATGACGACATTCTCCTGATTGAGCCCCGAGTCTAGCGAGAGGTTCAGCACAGAGATAACGACGTTTCGGCCAAACATGCACGCAAAGACGCGGAAGCGGCGAACGATTTCCCACGCGTGTTGCCCACCGAACCTACAAAAGACATCCGGGGTTTCCCACGATTTCAATCACCTTGCTCTGACCGCCCCGTTTTGCAGATGCCGTCTAAGCTCTGGTGGGTCGGTTCGCCCTGGTTCACGGAGGATTAAATATGCTGTTGTTGTGGATACTGGTTCTGATCGTCGGCGTGGCGTATCTGGCCCACCGGCGCATCGCCCCGCTGCCGGCACTGGGTATCGTCGCCGCTTACCTGTTGGCGATGGGGATTTTCAGCCACGCACCGGGCTGGTTGCTGCTGATTTTCTGGGTCGTGCTGGCGCTGGTGGCCGCCCCGCTGCTGTTGCCTGACCTGCGCCGCAAACACTTCACCGCGCCGCTGTTCAGCTGGTTCCAGAAAACCCTGCCTCCGATGTCGCAGACCGAACGCGACGCGATCGACGCCGGCACGGTGTGGTGGGACGGCGAACTGTTCAGCGGCCGTCCGGATTGGGACAAGCTGCTGTCCTATCCCAAGGTGCAACTGAGCGAAGAGGAACAGGCGTTCATCGACGGCCCGACCGAAGAGCTCTGCGCCATGGTCACTGACTGGCAGATCGGCCAGTCGATGGACCTGCCGCCCGAAGCCTGGACCCACATCAAGGAACACGGTTTCTTCGCCCTGATCATTCCCAAGGAGTTCGGCGGCAAGGGTTTCTCCGCCTACGCCCACTCCCAGGTGGCGATGAAACTGGCGACCCGCAGCGGCGACCTCGCCTCCACCGTGATGGTGCCCAACTCCCTCGGCCCGGCCGAACTGTTGCTGCATTACGGCACCGACGAACAACGTAATCATTACCTGCCACGGCTGGCCCGGGGCGACGACATTCCGTGCTTCGCTTTGACCGGCCCGCTCGCCGGCTCCGACGCCGGCGCCATGCCCGACACCGGAATCATCTGCAAGGGCGAATGGGAAGGTCAGGAAACCCTCGGCCTGCGCCTGAACTGGGAAAAACGCTACATTACCCTCGGCCCGGTCGCGACCCTGCTTGGCCTCGCCTTCAAGGCCTATGACCCGGATCATCTGCTCGGTGACAAGGAAGACCTGGGCATCAGCCTGGCGCTGATCCCGACCGACACCCCCGGCGTGGAAATCGGCCGCCGCCACTTGCCGCTGGGCGCGGCGTTCATGAACGGTCCGAACTCCGGCAAGGACGTGTTCATCCCGCTGGACTACCTCATCGGCGGCCAGGACATGCTCGGCAAAGGCTGGATGATGCTGATGAACTGCCTGTCGGTCGGGCGCTCGATCTCGCTGCCGGCAGTGGGCACCGGCGCGGCCAAGTTCACCAGTCTGGTAACCGGGCAATACGCGCAGATTCGCGAGCAGTTCAACGTGCCACTCTCAGCATTCGAGGGCATTCAGGAAGCCATGGCGCGGATCGGCGGCAATGCCTGGATGATGGACGCCGCGCGGATGCTGACCGCCAACGCGGTGGACTTGGGCGAGAAACCTTCGGTGCTGTCGGCGATCCTCAAATATCACCTCACCGAGCGCGGTCGCGAGTGCATCAGCCACGCGATGGACGTGCACGGCGGCAAGGCGATCATCATGGGCCCGAACAACTACCTGGGCCGCAGCTGGAACGGCGCGCCGATCTTCATCACCGTGGAAGGCGCGAACATTCTTTCGCGCAACCTGATGATCTTCGGCCAGGGCGCGATCCGCTGCCATCCGTTCGTCCTCAAGGAAATGGCCCTCGCCGGACGCGAGGACAAGGACCAGGCGCTCAAGGAATTCGATGGCCTGCTGCTCAAGCACATCGGATTTGCCGTGAGCAACGCCGCCAGCACGCTGGTGCTGAACCTCGGCTTCGGCCATTTCGAACATGCACCGGGAGACAAGCTCAGCCAGGGTTATTTCCGCGCCCTCAACCGTCAGGCTGCCGCGTTTGCCATGCTCGCCGACCTGAGCATGATGCTGCTGGGCGGCGAACTGAAACGCCGCGAGCGTCTGTCGGCGCGTCTGGGTGATGTGCTGAGCAACCTGTATCTGGCCTCGGCGGCGCTCAAGCGTTATCACGACCTCGATTCCCCGGCCTACATGGAACCGCTGTTCAGATGGGCCATGGAAGAAAGCCTCGGCCAGTCGGAAAAAGCGCTGGATGAACTGCTGACCAACTTCCCGAACCGGGTCTTCGGCTGCCTGCTGCGAGTGATCGTGTTCCCGTTCGGCCGCCGTCACAAAGGCCCGTCGGACAGACTCGGTGCCGAAGTGGCTGCGGTCATCGGCCGGGCCAAGGGCGATCCGGCGCTGGAAGAACTGCTTGCCGGCTGCTATCGCCCGCAATCGGCCGACGATGCGGTCGGTGCGCTGCAGCACGCCTGCGATCAGTTGAACGCTGCGCAACCGCTGCACAAAAAACTGCACACCTCGCTCAAGAGCGGTCAGGTCAAACCGGTCGCCGGCGAACACGCCATCGATGCGGCGCTGGAGGCCGGGGTATTGCAGGCCGTGGAAGCCCAGACCCTGCGTGATGCCGAAGCGGCTCGACGCAAGGTGATCGATGTCGATGATTTCGACAAGGAGCAACTGAAACCGGCGGACGGCAAAATCCGCTGATCCCTTCAATCAGTGAAAAACGGGCGCAGGGGCTTTATACTCCCGCGCCCGTTTTGCTCTTGAGGACTTATCTCGTGTCCAACGTCGTTGCCGATCATCTGGTTTTGCTCGACCACCTGCGCAGTATCCTGGTCGCCGTAGGTGAGGCCGATCAGGTTCCCGAAGAAAGCCATGCCCTGTTCCTGGAGCGTTTCGATGAACTGCTGGCGTCACTGCCGATCGAGCCGATCGAAAGCCAATACCTGGGCCAGGACATCCTGACTCAAGTGATTACCCGTTACCCGCAAATTGCCCACCTGATCCCGCGGGATCTGCTGTGGTTCTTCGCCGGCGACTGCCTGCATTACCTGTCCGACGAAGAAATCGACATGTACCAGGCGCTGGAAGAACGCCGCTACGAAGCCGAACAGAACGATGAACCGTTCGACTGGAACCAGGAAAAACAGCTGCTGGCGATGTCCGCCCAGGACAGCAAGCACTGATTTTCGCCCGATAAAAAAGGCCCGCATGGTGATCCATGCGGGCCTTTTTTTATCGGGTCAGAGCAACCCTTCACTCTCGGGCAATTCGTACTCCGCCAACGGTTTTGAACCGCCGGATTTTGCCGGCTTGCTCAGGGTCGGCTCTTTCTCCAGGCACTCCACCAGATAGTCGATGAACACCCGCAGCTTCGGCGGCAGATAGCGCGTCGGCGAATGCAGCAACCACAACCCGCCGTGGTACGACGCCAGGAACGTCCAGTCCGGCAGGACCTGCACGATCAGCCCCTGCTCCAGGGCATAACGCGCGGTGAAATACGGCAGGCTGCCAATGCCGATGTGCTGCAACACGGCGCCCAGACGCACGCCGGTGTGATTGGCGGCATAGCGCCCGCGCACGCCGACAGTGACGGCTTTCGTGCCTTTCTTGAATTTCCAGCGCGCATCGCTCGGGGTTTCGCCCAGGTAAATGCAACTGTGGTTGAGCAAGTCATGGGGATGAGTTGGCGTCCCGTGTTCGGCCAGATACTGCGGCGTCGCGCAGAGCAAATGGTCGATGGTCAACAGTTGTCGTCCCACCAGTCCAGCCGGTGGACGGTCCGTGATGCGAATGGCCAGGTCGACATGGTCGTCGATCAGATCCACCTGGCGGTCTTCCAGCAACAACTCCACATCGACCTTCGGGTAGCGCCGCAGAAACTCCGGCATGTGCGGATGAATCACGAAGCGCCCCACTGCTTTCGGCACGCTGACCCGCACCAGACCTTCGGCTTCGTGAGTGAACTGGCCGCTGATCTCCATCACCGACTTCGCTGCGCTGACCATTTCCTGGCAGCGCTTGAACACTTCTTCTCCGCCATCGCTCAAGCGCAGTTTGCGCGTGGTGCGTTGCAGCAGCCGCGTGGCCAGCGCCTTCTCCAGCCGGGAAATGCTGCGGCTGACTGCCGACGGCGATGAGCCTAATTGGCGAGCGGCTTCGGAGAAGCTGCCGGTCTCGACGACCTTGACGAAAATCGCCATTTCACCGAGCAGCGGCAGTGGGAGATTTATGCTCACAGCGCAACAGTCCTTTGATGTTTGAACGGATTATCACGTTATTGCACGATTCATATAATTAAAAAAGAAACTTTAATAAAGGCATGGAATATGACGCTTCGCCTCTTTTTCCATAGTGATGACCTCAAGGCCAATGTGGAAGTCCTCGACTGCACGCCCCACGAGAACGAATTCGCCGTTGTGTTGCGCGCCACACTTTTTCATCCCCAGGGCGGTGGCCAACCCTGTGATACCGGCTGGATTGGCGACAGCCAGGTGCTGCGGGTCGTTCAGGAACCGGACCGGATCATTCATTTCGTCGATCAACCGGTGCCACTGGGCATGACCCAGATTCGCGTCGACGAAGAACGCCGCCGCTTCAACACCCGCATGCACTCTGCCGGGCATTTGATCGGCCACTTTGTCCAGGCCATGGGCTGGATGCCGATCAAGGCCCATCACTGGCCGGACGAGGGCCGGGTGCAATTCAAGCCCGGAGATTCGGCTCAGGAAGTCGATGCACAAGTCGTTCAATACGGCATCGGGCAATGGATCGAACACGATCTGCCACGCCTGACGTCCCTGCGCGAAGGCGCACGGGAAATCGGTTTCGGTGAACTGCCAGCCTATGGCTGCGGTGGCACCCATGTACGCAGCCTGAAGGATCTGGGCACAGTCACGATCGCGTCCCTTTCGCAGAAGAAAGGCACGTTGTCCGTCCACTACAGCGTGGATTGAGGATTTCGGGCGCTGCCAGATGCAGCGTCCGACGCCGGGGGAACCGCGTTCGCCGGTTCCGTTGACTATTCGATAGATGGACCTGAAACCATGATGCTTGACGTCGAGCGTCTCGATGAGACGTGCATAAAAAAACTGGCCAACGAAGAAGTCCTCGCCATCCGCGTCAAGGGCTTTCTGCCCCAGGCGCAGGCGATCCAGATTGGCGACAAGATCCTCGCGCCCGGCTTCGAGGGCTACATCAACGCGCCCAGCATCGGCCGCATCGGCATGGCGTTCTACGAGGCGGAAAACCAGCCGCTGCTGATCGAAGACTACTTCGAGCGCGCCACCCGCAACATCGCCGAGTTGCGTAACCGTTGCGCGCCCTATTCGTCACCGGTCGACACCCTGCGCTGCATGCTCGACGAATCCTGGCCGGCGGGTGCCCACCTGGAAAACCTTTACGGTCGCAAGATGTACGTCGGCCTGTCCCGGGTAGTGAAACCGGGCGTGTGCTTCCTGGCCCATCACGACATCTTCGCCAAGGACGCCCCGGAAAGTTTTCAGGCCCGCAGCCTCGAGGCGCAGTTCGCCTGCAACGTCTACCTCAACATGCCAACCGAAGGCGGCGCATTGCAGATGTGGGAAGACGACATTTCCCCGGACCGCTTCGATGAAATGCGCGGCGACAGCTACGGCATCGACCCGGCGCTGCTTGGCCCGCCCGCCCTCGAAGTACGCCCGGAGCCGGGGGATTTCATCATGTTCAATTCGCGTCGCATGCACTCGGTAACGCCGGGCGTGGCCGATCCGCGCTTGAGCCTTTCGTTTTTTGTCGGCTATCGCGGCAATGCTTCACCCTTGACTTTCTGGAGCTGAAATGACATCGAATTACCTGGGCGAGTTTCTGGCATTGGCCACCATCCACTTTCTGGCCGTGGTCGCTCCCGGCCCGGACTTCGCCGTGACCATCCGCCAGAGTGTGCGTTTCGGTCGACTGGTCGGCATCTGCACGGCATTGGGCATCGGCGCGGGAATTTCCGTGCACGTGCTGTACACCTTGCTGGGCGTAGGCGCCTTGATGCACACCACGCCCTGGCTGCTGACCGTCGCCAAAGTGGTCGGCGGTGCTTACATTCTTTACCTCGGCGTCAGCCTGATACGCAGCAAACCCAAGACGACAATGGAAGGCGAAAAGACCAGCGACGAACCGTTGATTGAACAATCGCTGTTCAAGGCGTTTTCCACCGGTTTCCTGACCAACGCCACCAACCCCAAGGCCACGCTGTTTTTCCTGGCGATCTTCACCACGATCATCAGCGCCAGCACACCTCTGCAAATCCAGGCCCTGTACGGGTTGTGGATGTGCGGGGTGAATGCGTTGTGGTTCGTGATCGTCGCGCTGTTCTTTTCCAGCAGCAAAGTGCGCGTGCTGTTCATGCGCATGGGCCACTGGTTCGAGCGCAGCATGGGGGTGATTCTGATCCTGTTTGCCGGGCGTCTGGTGTTGTCGATGTAATCTGCGCCCATAAAAGAGGCTCGCACAGTCAAGCTGGCGAGCCTCTTTTGCTTTCGGGATCCGTTGTAAGTCCTGCCCTAGAGGCCTCAATCCTATTTTTTCGATTCAGTGTCATTTTTGCGACGTGTCTCACTTCGGGGGCTCCCCTATCACTCGCTGGTGGTGTTAGTTTGCGAAACCGTCTGACGCTTCGATCAGATACCTCCTACTCACTGCCTGCAAAGGAATGCCCTTAGCAATGGACTTTTCACTCAAGCAACTGGCCGCCTCGACGTTGATTCTGGCCAGCCTTTCGTCCGTCACACTGCCAGCCCACGCCAACCTGACCGAGCAGCAGAGCGCGACCATCCTCAAGACATTCAACGAGGCAAAGGTCAGTGATTTCAGAGCGTTTCTCGGTGATCTGGCAAAGAACGACCTGAGCAAGACCGACGATCTGCGTCCAGCCATCAGCGCCTTCCTCGATAACAAGACGCTGACCGCCGAACAGCAAAACGAGATCCATCGCTTGCTCGGCCTCTACACTCGCGTGAAGTACGGCAAAGCCGCGCTGGAAACCCTGCGCGAACTGGTGGAAATCCCGACCTACCGCAAGGACGGTGTCGATCAGCACGACAACCCCGAGTTCATCAAGATCGCGGGCAAGATCAAAGCTCTAGCCGAGTCTTTCGGCCTGAACTACCGCAACATCGACAACCGCGTTTACGAAATATCCCTCGACGGCAGCGGCAAGGACGTCGTCGGCATTCACGCTCACGCCGACGTGGTGCCGGTAACGCCGGAAAACTGGGTACTGAAGGACGGCACCAAACTTGATCCGTTCAAAGTCACACTGATCGGCGACCGCATGTACGGCCGTGGCACCGAGGACGACAAGAACGGCATCGTCGTAACGCTTTACGCCATGAAGGTGATCAAGGAAGAGAAGCTGCCACTGGCACGCAATTTCAAACTGCTGGTGGACACCACCGAAGAAACCACCGGTGACGCGATTCCTTACTATTTCGAACGCAACCCGACGCCGGAGTACAACCTGGCGCTGGACGGTGGCTATCCGGTGGTGATTGCCGAGAAAGGTTACGGCACCGTCATGGCCAGGTTCGCCAAGCGCAAGGCCGAGGGCAAAGGCGCGGAAATCACCTCGATGACAGGTGGCCTGGCGACCAACCAGATTCCATCGGTTTCGGTCGTCACCCTGGTGACTGACAAACCTGCCGACCTGGCGGCCAGCCTGCAAAAGGCCGGCGCTGAATACGCCAAGCGCAATGGCGGCGATTTCGAAGTGAACGCCAAGGTCGATGGCAAAGACGTCAAACTCACCGTCACCGGTGTTTCCGCGCACTCGTCCGAGCCTGAATCCGGCGTCAACCCGGTTGCCCGCATGCTCGACTTCATCCACAGCGTGGACGGCAAGATCGCCCTCAAGCACAACCATATCACCGACGCTGCGCACTACGCCGCCGACAATTGGGGCCTGGACTACAAGGGCGGCAAGCTGGGCGTCGGTTTCGCCGATGACTTCATGGGCCCGCTGACCACTTCCCTGACCTACGTCGGCATGGACGACAAAACCTTCAAACTCGCGGTTAACCTGCGCGTGCCGAAGGGCAAGTCGCCGGAACTGCTCAAGACAGAAATCGCCGACAAACTGGCAGCCTGGAGCAAGAAAAACCATGTCGCGGTGAACTTCGACTATTCGATCGCCGAACCGATGTACCGCAACCCTGAAGGCGAATGGGTCAAGGCGCTGCTGGCGGTGGCCACCGAGAATCTGGGCATGAAACACGAATTCGGCACCTCGGCCGGCGCCACCTCGGTGCATGAACTGCCGAACGGTGTGCAATTCGGCCTGGCACGACCGGAGGTCAAATACACCGGTCACACCGATGGCGAGTTCAAGACCGTTGACCAGTTCTTGCTGGACCTGCAGATCGTTACCGAAATGATGGGGCGAATCGGGCAATTGCCAAAACTGTGATCCATACGTCAACGCCACAATGAACAAAGGCCCGTCGGTTCCCACCGACGGGCCTTTTCAATTCAGTCGACGACCGCCACACCCATTCGACTGCACACGAAAAACCGCCTCCCCATCAGCAGCATTGCCAGCGTCAATGCCGTAATCAGCCCCAGCCAGATGCCTTGCGGTCCCCAGCCCAACCCGAACGCCATCAGGCAACCGAGCGGCAAGCCGACACCCCAGTAACAGAAAATCGCCAGCCACATGGGCACACGAGTGTCCTGCAAACCGCGCAAGGCGCCGGCGGACAGCATTTGCAACCCATCGGGAAACTGTAACGCTGCGGCGTACAGCAAAAGCGTCGAGGCGAGCGCGGTGACCGCTACATCCGCGCTGTACCAACCCGCTATCGTTTCATTGCCCAACAGCATGATCAGTACCGAAACGCTTTGCGCGACCAGGACGATGACGCAGCCCGCCCCGGCAGCCTGCCGGACGCCTTTGAAATCCCCCCGCCCCAACGCATGACCGACCCGAACGGTCGTGGCTTCAGCTACGGCCACCGGGATCATGAAACACAGCTGAGCCAGATTCACCGCGATCTGATGGGCCGCCAGAAAAGTCGAGCCGAGGCGGCCAATCAGTAGCGAGGTGACAATGAACAGACTGCCCTGGGTCAAAATCGCGATGCCGATCGGTATTCCAACCCTCAACAAATCAACGATGCCGGCAAGACGCGGCGGATCGAAGCGGGCAAACAGCTGCAAATGCGCCAGCCGTTTGCCTCGCCAGAGGTGCGCAGCGAACAGCAACGCTTGCAGCCACATCATCAAAGCCGACGCGATGCCCAGTCCTTGAGCCCCCATCTCCACGAAACCCAACTTGCCATTGGTCAGCACATAACCCACTGGCGCCAGAAACAAGAGACCACCAAAACCGAAGACCATGGTCGGACGCATCCAGTGCATTCCTTCGCACAGATAGCGCATGCAGAAAAACAGGGTCAACGCCGGACTTCCCCAACGCACAGCCTGCAGAAAGGCCTGTGCCCCCGGAATAATTTCCGGTGCAATCCCCGCGGGTGCGAGCAGATGAGGCGCAAGGCTCAGGAAAGCGAACATCAGCCCTCCCATGAACAGCGCCAACCACATGGCCTGGCGAAAGATCGGCCCAATCTCGTCTGTTCGCTCCGCGCCGTGTAAACGGGCGACTGAAGCGGTCAGCGCAATCAATGTTCCGATTGGCACCAGCATCGGCAGCCACAACAACGCCGTGCCGAGCGTGACGGCAGCCAAGGTATCGGTGCCGTGATTGCCCGCGATGAGGTTATCCACGAAAGCAATCAGCCCTGCGCACAGGTGCCCTATGACCAACGGAAGCGACAGCCATGCGGTTGCTCGAATCTCGTGCAGATGGCCGGGAGGTCTGATCGTTTGTGACATTAAGTGAGATCCTCGAATTCGATCACCCCCGCTTCAACCATCAAGGCTGACGGGGCGGTCGTTATCTCAGAATCGGTCGAGGGCTGGCTGTCAGACGCTTCCGCAAATCTCGGATTCACCGTAGGAAAGTTGTAACAGAGCGCAGCACGCACAAGAAACGCGCATACAAAAACGCCGCTCATCACTGAGCGGCGTTTTTGTGAATATGGAGCGGGAAACGAGACTCGAACTCGCGACCCCGACCTTGGCAAGGTCGTGCTCTACCAACTGAGCTATTCCCGCAATGGCGTCCCCTAGGGGACTCGAACCCCTGTTACCGCCGTGAAAGGGCGGTGTCCTAGGCCACTAGACGAAGGGGACAGGCTACAACTTTCACTAATAAAAACGCCGCTCTTTGCAAAGCGGCGCTTTTTGAATTTGGAGCGGGAAACGAGACTCGAACTCGCGACCCCGACCTTGGCAAGGTCGTGCTCTACCAACTGAGCTATTCCCGCAAATGGCGTCCCCTAGGGGACTCGAACCCCTGTTACCGCCGTGAAAGGGCGGTGTCCTAGGCCACTAGACGAAGGGGACACGCTACCCGGAACACATGGTGTGTGTTTCGGTGTCCAGATCCGTCTCCGAAGATCGGGTTCTGGTTTCACTCAGCACCGCCCGAAAGCGTTGCTGTTTAAAATTGGAGCGGGAAACGAGACTCGAACTCGCGACCCCGACCTTGGCAAGGTCGTGCTCTACCAACTGAGCTATTCCCGCATTGGCGTCCCCTAGGGGACTCGAACCCCTGTTACCGCCGTGAAAGGGCGGTGTCCTAGGCCACTAGACGAAGGGGACACACTACAACATTCACTCCCTGCCGCGTTTCGCTGTGTGCTTTACGCTGCAAGTGGCGCGCATTCTATGGATGGATTGAAAGGTCGTCAACCCCCAGATATAAATTTATTTAAATCAATGACTTCGACCTGCTTTACGGGCCGTTTCCGGCTTTTGCGTCGCCCGACGATTGACGCCTATATTCCGACACTCGCCAAGGCGTTATAGTCCACGGCACAGGTGATGGCAATCTGAACCCCAAGGGCCAGCATTTATATAAGCCGGTTCCTGGCCGATACAGATTCAGCTTCGCCGATCCAAACCCGTCGAGCGGCGCTAGGCTCCTCTATGCCAAGCCACTACACTCGCATGCGAACCCTATAAAGAGGTCTTACCGGTGACACCACTCATGATCACCCTGCTAGTCATAGCCGGGATCGCAATCTTGATCGCCATTGGCTACATGAACCATGTGGTGGAAAACACCAAACTGGAGAAGGCCCGCACCAAGGTCGAACTCAACGACCGCCTGCGCCGTTGCGGCGAACTGACCGAAACCTTCCCCGGCCAGTTCATGACCCCGGCCCTCAAGCTGCTGCTGACCCGCCTTGAGCTGAACGTCTGCCAGCGCCTGCTGAACCTGGAAAAGACCAGCGCCACCACCAAGGCCCGCATCACTGAACTCAGCGCCCTCGTCGCCCAGGGCGAATCGATCCCGGTCAACAACCCACCGGCCCCGATCCAGACCGAAGCCAAGGCCAAAGACGTCCGCTTCCTCCTCGAAGCCCTCCACGGCCAGATCACCCGCGCCGCCCAGGACGGCTTCCTGCCACCGAACGAAGCCAAACACTGGGTCCGCGAAGTACGCCACATCCTCGTACTGCTGCACATCGAGTTCTTCAACAACCTCGGCCAGCACGCCCTCCAGCAAAACCAACCAGGCCAGGCCCGCCTCGCCTTCGAACGCGGCGTGCAATACCTGCGCAAACAGCAGGACCCGCAAATCTACGCCGAACAACTCCAATACCTGGAAAAACTCCTGGCCCGCGCCAACGCCCAGGTCATGGACAAAATCGCCCCGGTCGAAGGCGAAGAAAACCAACTGACTGCCGGCCTCAAAGATGTCGAGGCTGACGCGGACTGGAAGAAAAAAGTGATTTACGACTGAGTGCAGTCAAAAAGAGAAGCCACCGAGAGGTGGCTTTTTTATTGCCTGAAAGAAGATCAAAAGCTTTCCCTCACCCTAGCCCTCTCCCGGAGGGAGAGGGAACTGACCGCGCTGTTTGGAAGAGGTACGCCGACGTGAAAGACCGAGTCGCACTCGGGTTTTGAAATGTATGCAACTCAACTCACACTGCTGCACCTGCTGCACCTGCTGCACCTGCTGCACCTGCTGCACCTGCTGCACCTGCTGCACCTTGCACCTTGCACCTTCTGCATCCTCTGCTTCTTCTACTCTTGCTTCTGCTTCTGCTTTGGCTTCCCACCACTCAACACAATGAGCGTTAGCTCGAGTACCGCTTTTGACGTGCCGGCCCCATCGGAAGGCTGAGTGGAGGGATTTATCCGGGGGTGGGAGCGCAGCGACCGTGCGGCGCAGCCGCATGCATCGAGAGGAGGTGCAGCGAAGCAAACCGTAGGCGATGCCCCCGGATGAATCCCGGAACGAAGGAACACCGAGCCAAAGCGAGGTGCCGAACGCAGGGGCCCAGCCTTTTGGTTCCTTTTTGGCGTTTGAAAAAGGGACTCGCCGTAAGGGCGAAACCGCCAGCCGGAGCACCCGTAGAAACGGATATGAACGCAATAAAACGCGAACCTGGTCGGCCCAAAGGCCGCCAAGGTCAAAGCCGAAAATGCCCCACCATCCCCTTGAGCTCACTCCCCAACTGCGCCAGCTCAACACTGGAAGCCGCATTCCCCCGCATCGCAATCGAAGACTGATCCGCACTCGCCCGAATACTCGTCACACTGCGATTGATCTCCTCGGCCACCGAACTCTGCTCCTCGGCCGCCGCCGCAATCTGCTGGTTCATCTGCTGAATCAACGAAACCGCCGCCGCAATACTCCCCAGTGCGCTTTCGGTCTGCAACGCATCACTCACCGCCAGCTTCACCAACTCGCCACTGCTCTGAATCTGCTGCACCGACGAATGCGCCGCCGAACGCAAGGCACTGACCAGCCGCTCGATCTCCTCGGTCGACTGCTGCGTGCGCCGGGCCAGCGCCCGCACCTCATCGGCGACCACCGCAAAGCCCCTGCCCTGCTCGCCCGCCCGCGCCGCTTCGATCGCCGCGTTGAGCGCCAGCAGGTTGGTCTGCTCGGCGACACTCTTGATCACACCCAGCACCGTACCGATGTTCTGGATTTCCGCACTGAGGCTTTCGATGCTCGAACTGGCCGACGTCGCCGAATCCGCCAGTTGCTCGATCCGCGCCATGCTCTGACGCACCACCTGCTGGCCGCTTTCGACCTTGCCATCGGCGGTCTGCGCCGCGAGCGCCGCTTCTTCGGCATTGCGCGCCACATCGTGCACGGTGGCGGTCATCTGGTTCATGGCCGTGGCGACCTGTTCGGTTTCCTCTTTCTGGCTGCTGACCTCAAGGTTGGTCTGCTCGGTCACCGCCGACAGCGATTGCGCCGAACTCGCCAGCTGTTCGATCCCCGCCTGCAACCCGCTGACAATCGTGCTCAAACCCGCGCCCATCTGCTGCATGGCCAGCATCAACTGACCGATTTCGTCCCGCCGGGTGACCTCGATCGTTGCACTCAGATCACCGGCCGCAATCTGTTGCGCCACATGAATCACGCTGCGCAACGGCGCCACAATCAGTCGGGTGATCACCCACGCCGCGATCAGCCCGACCAGCAACGCCAGCGCCGACGAGCCAATGATCAGCACCGAATTCTTTTTCAGTTCGCCCTGCATCGCGCCGTCTTGCGCGACATACGCCTGATCGACCCGCGCCACGACTTCGTCGGCTCGCTGATGCAACTGCTGATAGACAGTCTTTTCCTGGGCCAGCAACCCGGTGTACTCGGCAAGCTTGTCGCTGAAACCGGCAATGTGTCCGGACACTTCATTGAGTACCGTCAGGTAACCCTCGTCCTTGACCGTGGACTTGAGCTGCTCAGCCTGCGCCTGGGCTTGCGCAGCCTGTTCGATATTGCCTTGGCCGGCGCTGTCGTCACCCTTGCGGCTTTGATCCAGTCGCACCCGCGCTTCGTTCATCGCCTGCAACATCAAGCGCGAAACCTGGCTGACCTGACCGGCCTGCTCGATGAATTGCGCCCCGTCCTTGCCCTCGCTGTCTTTCAGGGTGTACGCGCCGTCGTCGGCCAGACCGGCCTGCAACACATCGAGATTGTTGGCGACGCTGGACACCGACCAACTGGCCATCTCCAGCGCCAGGTCCTTGGCCTGGGACAACGAGACGAATTCATCGAACGCCTTGCGGTAAGCGCTCAATGACTGTTGGACGTCGTTCATGACCGACTCATTGCCCGGCGACAAAATCTTGAGCTGGTCGGCCATGGCGATCAGACCGTCGACACCCTCATGCAAGGCATCGACGGTTTTCGGGTTGCCGTGCAAGGCGTAGTCCTGCTCCAGCAGCCGCACCTTGAGCAAGCCACTGTTGAGCGATGACATCTGCTTGAGGCCGTCGAAGCGCTGACTGATGGTTTGCAGGGACCAGACGCCAATGGCGGCCACCAGCGCCGTCAGCAGCAACACCAGCACAAACCCGATACCCAGTTTTTTTGCCATACCGAGGTTGGCAAAACGTCCTTGCACGGCCGAAATCATTGCGCGTAGTCCCCTGCCATAGTCTGTTGTCGAAGATTCGCAATGGCCTCGAACCAGCACAAGTCTCTGGCGTCGGAATAATGGCAAAAAGCTACGCACGCGTCGTTTTCAGAACGCTTGAGGTCGATCCACGGTCGTGCTGCGAAAAAACTGTCGCGCCCGGGGATCACAGGCGTAAGCCACGTTGATGCGCTGCCAGTCGCAGGCTTCGCCACTGGGGCTGAACGAGGTTGCACAAGCCAGTTGCACCCCGCAGCGCGAGGCATGCCTGCGCAAGTGCGCCTCATCGGCCAGCGGCGCGCGCGCCCAGATGAACAGGCCGCCCGTGGGCTTGCCGAACACTTCCCAGTCGGCATCTTCCAGGGCCTGCAAAGCCGCCGCACGATCAGTATTGAGGCGCTGGCGCTGGCGCTGCACCAGTTTGCGGTAGGCGCCACTGGCCAGCATCCCGGCCAGCACCGCCTCGCAGAACCTCGAGGTGCCCATGCAACTGATCATCTTGACCCGCGCCATGCGCTCGATCAGTTCGCCATCGGCCAACACGAAACCCACTCGCAGCGAGCTGCTCAGGGTCTTGGAAAAACTGCCGACGTAAATCACCCGTCCCTCGTCATCCAGCGCTGCCAGTCGAGTGCCGCTGCCATTGTGCAGGTCAGCGTAAACATCATCTTCGATCAGCCGCAGATCGTAGAGCCTGCTCAACTCCAGGATACGTCGGGCGACCGCCGGCAGCAGGCAACTGCCCGTGGGATTGTGATGGTGACTGTTGATGAACAACGCGGCGGGCCGAAACTGTTGCAGCAACGCCTCGAGCGCCTCGAGATCCGGCCCGCCCGGCGTGCGGCGAACCTCCAGCATGCGCACGCCGTGCAAGCGCAGGAGATCGAACAGCGGCGCATAACCGGGCGTCTCGACCACCACGCAATCACCGGCCTTGAACAGGGTACGCACGATCAGGTCCAGTCCGTGGCTGGCGCCGGCGGTGGTCATCACCTGTTCTGCCACGGCCCTGATACTCAGCAATCCCAGGCGCTTGATGATCTGTTCGCGTAACGCCGGCAGCCCCAGAGGCGTGCTGTAGTTGAACAGACTGGCCATGTCGGCGCGCGCCACTTCGCGGATCGCATAGGCGAGATCATCGGGCTCGCGCCAACTCTCCGGCAGGACGCCACTTCCCAGCGTCAAACCGCCGCGCCATCGGGCGGCTGGATCCCCCCCGCTGCGCTCTCCCTCACACCCGGTGCCATCGATCGCCTTGCAGCAATCGGGCAATGAAGACGCCACCATAAATCCCGAGCCCTGACGCGAGGCCAGAACCCCTTGCGCCACAAGGCGCTCGCAAGCTTCCATGACGCAGGACTGGCTGAGCAGATTGCACCGTGCGATCTCTCGCACGGAGGGCAGACGCGTCGTCGGCGGCACTTGCCCCTGCATGATCCACTCGGTCAACCCGTCAACAATCTGCTGTACGACCGGCACCATTGCCTGTCGGTCAATTCTCAATTCCATGAGCGCGCAAACTCCTGTCCGTTTTTGCTGGCGGCAGTAAATCACAGCCACGTCCTTGAGACTGTGCGACAAAACCGCCAAAAACCTCCTTTCTCAATATTTGAAACACATTGTTTAGCGAATTCACGGAGCCGCCCCCGAGACGAAAAAAGCCCGCCGATGGGCGGGCTCGTTCATGCATCAGCCAATGGCCTCTCAGAAGGCGGTCACGCCACCATCCACGGCCAGCGAATGGCCGGTGGTAAACGCTGCGCCATCACTGCACAGGTACAGCACGGCGCTGGCAATTTCCTCGACCTTGCCGATGCGCCCGACCGGGTGCATGGCGTTGGCGAATTCGCCTTTTTTCGGATCCGCTTCGTAGGCGCGGCGGAACATGTCGGTGTCGATCACTGCCGGGCATACGGCGTTGACGCGGATTTTCTTCTTGGCGTATTCGATCGCAGCCGATTTGGTCAGGCCGATCACCGCATGCTTGGAAGCCGCGTAGATGCTCATCTTCGGCGCAGCGCCCAATCCAGCCACCGACGCGGTATTGACGATCGCCCCGCCGCCCTGGGCCAGCAGCAACGGCAACTGGTACTTCATGCACAGCCAGACGCCTTTGACGTTGACACCCATGATCGCGTCGAACTCGTCCATCGAGCCTTCGGCCAGTTTGCCCTTCTCGATTTCGATCCCGGCATTGTTGAAGGCATAGTCGAGACGGCCGTAGGTATTGATCACCTCGTCCATCAGATTCTTCACTTCGCTTTCGACGGTCACGTTGCAGCGCACGAAGGTCGCTTCGCCACCGGCTGTACGAATCAGCGCCACAGTGCCCTCGCCCCCGGCCGCATCCAGATCGGCCACCACCACTTTCAGACCTTCGGCGGCGAATGCCTGGGCCGTCGCGCGGCCGATGCCGTTGGCCGCGCCGGTGACGACGGCTACCTGACCGGAAAACGTCATGCTCATTGTTATGTCCTCGAATGCGGGGGGGATTGATGAAGGCAGCATAGCCACAGGGGCCTGAGTGACGTCAGCACTATCAAAAGGCCGGTTAGGCTTGCATGAATCGCAGTGATGAAACCCAGCCGGGGACTATCACCGAACTGGATCAACCTGCATTCGCCCCATGAGCCAACCTTGCGGCATCGCCCATGAAGGTCTATCAACAAGGCTTCATTCAATTCGAGTGCCTGTCATGACCAACCAGACCAATCGCCAGTTCCTGCTCGCCAAACGCCCGGTGGGCGCCGCCACCCGCGAGACCTTCACCTATCAGGAATTACCGGTCGGCGAGCCGGCGGCGGGGCAGATTCTGGTCAAGAACGAATACCTGTCCCTCGACCCGGCCATGCGCGGCTGGATGAATGAAGGCAAATCCTACATTCCACCGGTAGGTCTGGGCGAAGTCATGCGCGCGCTGGGCGTAGGCAAAGTAGTCGCGTCGAACAATCCGGGGTTCGCCGTCGGCGACTACGTCAATGGTGCCATTGGCGTGCAGGATTATTTCCTTGGCGAGCCAAAAGGTTTCTACAAGGTCGATCCGAAACTGGCACCGCTGCCGGTTTATCTGTCCGCACTGGGCATGACCGGCATGACCGCCTACTTCGCCCTGCTCGATGTCGGCGCGCCGAAGGCCGGGGACACCGTGGTGCTGTCCGGTGCAGCGGGCGCGGTCGGCAGCATCGCCGGGCAGATTGCCAAGATCAAAGGTTGCCGGGTGATCGGCATTGCCGGCGGCGCCGACAAGTGCAAGTTCCTGATCGATGAACTGGGCTTCGACGGCGCCATCGACTACAAGAGCGAAGACGTGCTCGCCGGCCTTAAACGCGAATGCCCGAAAGGTGTGGACGTGTATTTCGACAACGTCGGCGGCGATATCCTCGACGCCGTGCTCAGCCGTATCAACCTGAAAGCACGCGTGGTGATCTGCGGCGCGATCAGCCAGTACAACAACAAGGAAGCCGTCAAAGGCCCGGCCAACTACCTGTCGCTGCTGGTCAACCGCGCGCGGATGGAAGGCTTCGTGGTGATGGATTACGCCGCGCAATACGCCAGTGCCGCCCAGGAAATGGCCGGCTGGATGGCCAAGGGGCAGCTCAAGAGCAAGGAAGACATCGTCGAAGGCCTGGAAACCTTCCCCGAGACCCTGGGCAAACTGTTCAGCGGCGAGAACTTCGGCAAACTGGTGTTGAAGGTCTGAAAATAAAGAAGGGAGCCATCGGGCTCCCTTCTTTGATGCTTCAGCTGTTCGCTCAGGCCAGTTCGGCAACCACCGAGGCCAGGGCCTTGGCCGGATCCACCGCCTGGCTGATCGGACGGCCGATCACCAGATAGTCGGAGCCGGCATCCAGCGCCTGACGCGGGGTCAGGATGCGACGCTGGTCGTCCTGCGCACTGCCCGCCGGACGGATCCCCGGGGTCACCAGTTGCAGCGACGGGTGCGCGGTTTTCAGCGCGGTGGCTTCCAGCGCCGAGCACACCAGACCGTCCATCCCGGCCTTCTCGGCCAGTGCCGCCAGACGCAGCACCTGCTCCTGCGGCTCGATGTCCAGACCGATACCTGCCAGATCCTCACGCTCCATGCTGGTCAGCACGGTCACGCCAATCAGCAACGGCTGCGGGCCGCTGCGCTTGTCCAGTTCTTCACGGCAGGCCGCCATCATGCGCAGGCCGCCGGAGCAGTGAACGTTGACCATCCACACGCCCATCTCGGCCGCAGCCTTGACCGCCATCGCCGTGGTGTTGGGAATGTCGTGGAATTTCAGGTCGAGGAATACTTCAAAACCCTTGTCACGCAGGGTGCCGACGATTTCCGCGGCGCAGCTGGTGAACAGCTCCTTGCCCACTTTGACCCGGCACAGTTTCGGGTCCAACTGGTCGGCCAGCTTCAGTGCGGCGTCACGGGTAGGGAAATCCAGGGCGACGATGATAGGAGTCTGGCAGGCGGACATGGATGGGCTCTCAGGCAAGTCGAAATCGGCGCGCATTGTAGCGGAACCGGCGGCGGCGCGGCACCCGATGATCGGTAAATCGTCGCGCCAACCGTGATCAGCATAGCCTTGCAGGGTATTGTGTCGAACCCGATACACAACCGACACGCCGGCAACATGCGCCCGCGCTAGCCTCGCCAGCCGCAACAAGTCCTTACAGCAGCCCTTCCCGCCTCATGGCCGGACGCCTATGCTGAAACCACAACCTCGCAGCCTATCTTTGTGGTTGGCGGCCTACTGGCAGATGAACAGCCTCATGCACAACTCCCAAGCCTCCGTGAACGACGAGCAGAAAGACGACAAGCGCTGGAGCATCCGTGCCCTGATCGTCGACGATGACGTGCCGATCCGCGAACTGATGATCGACTACCTGGCCCGCTTCAACATTCACGCCAGCGGCGTCACCGACGGTGCGGCCATGCGCCAGGCGATGCAGGCCGAGCATTTCGACGTGGTGGTGCTCGACCTTATGCTGCCCGGCGAAGACGGTCTGTCGCTGTGCCGCTGGCTGCGCGCGGAGTCCGACATCCCGATCCTGATGCTCACCGCCCGCTGCGAACCCACCGACCGGATCATCGGCCTGGAACTGGGCGCCGATGACTACATGGCCAAACCGTTCGAGCCTCGGGAACTGGTCGCGCGAATTCAGACGATTCTGCGCCGGGTGCGCGACGACCGCACCGAACAGCGTGCAAACATTCGCTTCGACAACTGGCGCCTGAACAGCGTGCTGCGCCAGTTGATCGCCGACGACGGGCTGGTGGTGCCGCTGTCCAACGCCGAGTTCCGCCTGCTCTGGGTATTCATCGAACGTCCGCGCCGGGTGCTCAGCCGCGAACAGTTGCTGGACGCCGCCCGTGGCCGCTCGATCGAAGCCTTCGACCGCAGCATCGACCTGCTGGTATCGCGTCTGCGGCAAAAACTCGGCGACGACCCGAAAGCCCCGCAACTGATCAAGACCGTACGGGGTGAAGGCTACCTGTTCGACGCCCGGGACATTGGCTGATGCGAGCGCGCTTCGACACGCTGTTCGGCCGCCTGTTTGGCATGCTGTTGGTGGCGATTGTCCTGGCGCACCTGCTGGCCTTCGCCTGGTTCCGCCTCTACGGCCCACCGCCCCCGCCACCGCCGCCGGAGTTCTCGCAAAACCTCGACGGTCAACAGCCGGCTCAGGATCCACGCTACCCGCCCCGTCCACCGCGCCCCTGGTTCGGCGGGCCGATCGTGCCGCTGACCTTCCAGTTCATCTCGCTGATCATCGCCGCCTGGTACGGCGCCAAGCTGCTGACCCGACCGATCCAGCGTCTGAGCGATGCGGCCGAGCGCCTGAGCGAAGACCTCGACAGCCCACCACTGGACGAAACCGGCCCGCGGGAAGCCCGACAGGCCGCACACACGTTCAACCTGATGCAACACCGCATCCGCGAACAGGTGCAGCAACGCGCACGAATGCTCGGCGCCGTCTCCCACGACCTGCGCACCCCGCTGTCACGGCTGAAACTGCGCCTGGAAAACATCAACGACGACAAGCTGCAAGGCCAGATGCGCCAGGATCTGGACGACATGATCGGCATGCTCGACGCCACCCTCACCTACCTGCACGAACAGCGCACCAGCGAAGCCTTGCAGTTGATGGACGTGCAGGCGCTGGTCGAATCACTGTGCGAAAACGCCCAGGATCAAGGCGCCGACGTGCAGGTCAGCGGCCACTGTGCCCCCTTGCAGGTGCAACCGATGGCACTGCGCTCATGCATCAACAACCTGATGGACAACGCCCTGCGCTACGCCGGCCAAGCGCACATCGAACTGCAGGACCAACGCGAACAGCTGCTGATCCGCGTCATCGACCACGGCCCGGGCATCGCGGCGGACAAGCGCGAAGCCGTATTCGAGCCGTTCTTCCGCCTCGAAGGCTCACGCAACCGCAACTCCGGCGGCGTCGGTCTGGGCATGACCATCGCCCGGGAAGCGGCGCAACGTCAGGGCGGACAACTGACCCTGGCAGAAACACCCGGCGGCGGCCTGACCGCCGTGATCCAGCTGCCCCGCCACTGATCCCGACTGTGTACCGGTCGGTACAAACTTCACATACCCACGACACCTTGCGACTGGAGGCTGCATAAGCCGGTACACCCACCGGTTTTCCAGTCCAAGGAGTGAGCCCGATGATCGGTAGCGTCTGCAACTACACGAGCTATACCAGCACCAGCAGCACCTCCACCCAAAACGCCCGCAGCCAGCAACTGCAAAAGGAACTGTTCGCCAAACTCGACAGCAACGGCGACGGCGCGGTGGATCAGGACGAACTCGGCAGCGCCCTGTCGCAGAAGTCCAACGACGGCCTGCTGGTCAGCCTGAGCAAACAATTCGGCGATCTGGACAGCGACGCCAGCGGCAGCCTCAGCGCCGAAGAAATGACCGCCATGGCCCCACCCCCGCCACCACCGGGAGACCAAGCCCCCAACACCGAACTCGCCGACGCCCTGATCAGCGCCCTCGACGCCGACGGCGACGGCGCCATCAGCAGCGACGAACTGAGCAACGGCCTGACCAGCGCCGGCAGCACCGCCGACAGCAGCAAAATCTTCTCCGCCCTGGACAAAAACGAAGACGGCGTCGTCAGCCAGGACGAACTCGCCGCCAGCCTCACCCCACCGCCACCCCCACCACCGCAAGCCTCCAGCGACGAACTCTTCAGCCAGCTCGATGCAGACGGCGACGGCAGTGTTACCGCCACCGAACTGAACAGCGCGTTGCAGACCAGCGACAGCACCTCCTCAAACAACACCGACACCGACACCGCCACCGCCCTGCTCAAGGTTCTGGACAGCGACAGCAGCGGAGGCGTCAGCAGCGACGAACTGAAAGCTGCACTGCATGCAGGTCGCGAACGCCCGGATAACGAACAAACTGCCAGCAGTACTCAAACCACAACCGAAGCGCTGAACCGCATGATTGCCAATCTGAGCAAGCAGTACTCGCTAGAAAGCACCGCGTCGGTGGGCAAGTATTTGAATGTGGCGACTTGAGATTGGGTGAAGAGGATCGCTCTCGGGCAGAGATCTGAGGAGCAATCAGGGTTGGCTGGGTGAGTGGTTTGCTTTGGCTCTGTGGTGTGTCATCAAAAGCTGCCCTCACCCTAGCCCTCTCCCGGAGGGAGAGGGGACTGACCGAGGTGTTTGGAGAGATACGCCGACGTGAGATACCGAGGTGAACTCAGGTTTAAAGCACATACAATCCCACTCCTGCTTTGGCTTTGGCCTCCCACCACTCAACACAATGAGCGTTAGCTCGAGTACCGCTTTTGACGTGCCGGCCCCATCGGAAGGCTGAGTGGAGGGATTTATCCGGGGGTGGGAGCGCAGCGACCGTGCGGCGCAGCGACCGTGCGGCGCAGCCGCATGCATCGAGAGGAGGTGCAGCGAAGCAAACCGTAGGCGATGCCCCCGGATGAATCCCGGAGCGAAGGAACGCCGAGCCACAGCGAGGCGCCGAACGCAGGGGCCAAGACCTTTGCTTCCTTTGGGGCGTTTGCCAAAGGGAGTCGCTGTAAAAGCGAAACCGCCAGCGGCAACACCCGAAGAAACGGATATTCACCCAATCCCAAAGAGCCTGGTCGGCCCAAAGGCCGCCAAGTCAAAAGCCTCAAACCCGAGCCTGACTCTTACTCCAATCCGTCAACAAACTATAAGCAACAGCCAAAAGCGTAGGCCCAATAAACAACCCGATAAACCCAAACGCAATCAACCCGCCAAACACCCCAAGCAACACAATCACCAACGGCAGATTCCCACCCCGGCTGATCAGATACGGCTTGAGCACGTTATCCACGCCACTGATGATGAACGTCCCCCAGATCCCGAGAAACACCGCCATCCCGTACTCGCCCTTCCAGGCCAGCCACGCCGTGGCCGGAATCCACACCAGCGGCGGCCCCATCGGAATCAGACTGAGCAGGAACGTCACGATCCCCAGCACCAGCGCCCCCGGCACCCCGGCAATCAGGAACCCGATCAGCGCCAGCACCGCTTGCGCCGCCGCCGTACCGATCACCCCGTTGACCACCCGCTGCACCGTACCGGCCACCAGATCGATGTAGTACCCGGCCCGATCACCGATCAGGCGTTCCAGCAGACTGTGCACGAACGCCGCCAGTCGCGGCCCGTCACGGTAGAAAAAGAACACGAAGACAATGCTCAGGGTCAGCTCGAGAATCCCGCTGCCGATCTGCGCACTGCGCGCCAGCAACCAGTTGCCGACCTGCCCCAGATAAGGTTTTACAGTCACCATCAGGGCCGCGCCCTGCTGATCGATGCTGTTCCAGATCCCCACCAGCCGTTCGCCCACCAACGGCACGCCGCCCAGCCAGCTCGGCGCTTCGGGCAGTCCGTCGACCTGCACATCCTTGATGAACGCCGTGGCATCGCGCACGTGATCGGCCAGGTTAAAACCCAGCCACACCAGCGGCCCCGCCACGAGCAACATCCAGCCCATGGTCAGCAACAGCGCCGCGAGGGATTCCCGGCCATTGAGCCAGCGCGTCAGCAAGCGCATCAGCGGCCAGCTGGCAAACGCCAGCACCGCGCCCCAGAACAGCGCCGACCAGAACGGCGCCATCACCCAGAAACTGGCACCAAACAGCACCAGCAACAGGATCTGCACCAGCAGACGATCATTATTGGGCATGAGAAATCTCGAAAAAATCAGTCAGGCAAAGAGTAGGCGAACACGTCGAGCGTGTCCGCCAAAGACACCTTATCGCAACAGATCGATGCGCAGACCTTCGCCATCGACACTGCCGGTTTCCATTCGCGCGGCGCGCACGCCCTGCCCGATCAGCGCCTGCCGCCAGGCCTCGGCTTTCGGCCCGGACACTGTCACCCGCAACGTGGTGTCGAGGTTCAGGCCACGGGACAGCAAGCGCAGCCAGGTGTCATCCGGATCGCCGGCGAGCTTTGGAAAATCCAGTTCGCCGGTGCTTTTCAGTTCCCGCAGCAGCGTGGCCGAGGTCGGCAGCAGATCACCGAGCGGTGCCAGCGCCTCGAACTGTTCAACGTGCAGATAGGCTTTGCGATTGCCGCGGGTGATGCTGTACAGCGCCACCAGCGTGTTGTCGCGCGGGGCCGCGAGCCTCAGCAGCAGATAGGCCTGCTGCTCGTCGGCACCGTACAGCTTGGCGTTGCCGAACACCTCATTGGCCCACAGGCTGCTCTCGCCGCAATCCCGGGCCTGGCACCAGAACAACAGCTGGGCATCCTGCTTTTGCAGGGCTTCGCGGGCAAGGGTAAAGGCTTCGGTGGCGGAATGCTCCGGCGGTAATTCATAGGTCACCGAGGTGGTCTGCCCCCGGGCGCTGACCTGGCCGTCGAAACGCAATTGACCGCTGATCTTGCGGATCGAGCCGAGCGGGTAGATCCGCTCCAGCTCCACGGCAGGGCGATAGTCGACGATCTGCGCATCGGCCACACGCGGCACGATCGGCAAGTCCTGACTGCCCGGCAGGTCGGCAGCGAATAGAAAGGGACTGAAACAGCACAGCGCCAGCAGACTGATAGATCGCATGGACAGGCTCATCGCAGGGGCATGGCCTGGGTGCCTTGAGGGCAGTTCGAAGTCGCAGCGGTGTAGAAATCCATCTTGGTTGTCTCCCATTTCAACCTGCCCAGCCTCGACAGTTGCCGGGAGCAAGTCAAGGAATGGCGAAGAACCGATTGAAACAGTCTGCGACAAGGTCGGCCCCGGCCTCATCGTTCAGGTGCAGATGATGCCCGCCCGGCAGCTGTTCCCGGGCAAAGGGCAGACGGTCCAGCAGCTCCGGATGTTTGGCCAGCATGCCATCGGCGGCGACCACCAATTGCGCGGGGCAGGCAATGCGCTGCACAAATGCCATCGCCTGTTCCTGGGTCAGACGCAGCGGCGACGGCAACGTCAGACGGTTGTCAGTGCGCCAGGTGTAACCGCCGGGCACCGGCATCAGACCGCGCTGGGCCAGCAGTTCGGCGGCTTCGCGACTGACCGCCACCAGCCCTTTCATCCGTGCTTCGATCGCCCGGTCGAGGGTGTTGTAGACCGGTTTGCGCTTTTCCCGAAGATCGAGTTGCGCCTGTAAGGCCATGCCCATGCGCTCGGCGGCGTTTTCGCCTTTGTCGGTAGGAGGAATCACCCCGTCGATCAACGCCAGATGGGTAATGCGTTCGGGCAACGACCCGGCCAGCACCAGCGACACGATCGCACCCATGGAATGCCCGAGCAGGCCGAAACGTTTCCAGCCCAGTTGCTCGGCGACCTGCAGCACGTCGTGGGCGTAATCCCACAGCGCGTAACCGGCGCCGTTCGGACGATGCCCGGAATGCCCGTGACCGGCCATGTCCAGCGCCACGATACGCAAGCCTTTGAGCTTCGGCGCCAGGCGCGCGAAGCTGTTGGCGTTATCCAGCCAGCCGTGAAGGGCGATCACCGGTAACCCGTCTTCCGGGCCGAACAGGTGCGCTGCCAGTTCGATATGCGGCAGGCTCAGGCGCACTTCTTCGACGCCGGGGTTCATGCGCAATCCTTGTCTTGCCGGCGCTCCCAGCGATCGAACAGGTTTTTCAGTAATTGCGCGGTGTCCTGCGGGCGCTCAAGCGGAAACATGTGCCCGCCGGGCACGGTCAGCGCCTCGCCCTGAGGCAGGCGTCCGACGAAGCGGGTGTGGTGGTTCATCACCACGCGGCTCTTGTGTCCACGTACCACCGCCAGCGGCACTTTCAATTGCCGGGTATGCGCAGGACTGGTGTGCGGCACGCCGCGATAGATGCTGATCTCGGTCGCAGGATCGAAGCGCAGGCGCAACTTGTCGCCGACCTTGTGCAGGCCGTGCTGCAAGTAGGCATCGAAACATTCCGGATCAAAGCTGCGGAACAGGGTTTTGCCGGCAAAATAACCTCGGGCGCTGTCCAGATCGGCAAACTCTTCGCGGCGTCCCAGCGTGCGACCGGCCGGAGTCAGTTTGTCGATGAAACCAAAGCGCTTGGCGGCGCGGATCACCCATTGATCGGTGCGGGTCAGCACCGGCGAGTCGAGCATCACCACGCCCCGATACAGTTCAGGGCAACGCAGTGCAGCGTGCAAATGCAACATGCCGCCGAAGGAATGGCCGACGCCCCACACCGGTTCATCTTGCTGTTGCAGGTGATGGATGAGTTCGTCGACCAGGTGATACCAGTTGTCACCCGCCGGGAAACGCGGGTCATGGGCATGTTGTTCCAGATGCGCGACCCGGTACTCGGGCGCCAGCGCCGCGAACAGTTTGCCGTAGGTGCCCGAAGGGAAACCGTTGGCGTGGGCGAAGAAGATCGGTTGCGACATACCGGCAAATCCATGAGCGGAAAACAGGCGTTGATTGTCCGTAAGACCGCGTCCTTCAGCAATGACCGTAACTGCCAGGAATGATGACAGTCCGGTCAGGGCTATGACGCTTCGGCCATCAACGCGCCGGCGGTTGTTCTCCCAGCGGCACCACTGCCATGGTCAAGCGCGACACACAACTGGCCTTGCCTTCATCGCTGGTCAGGCGGATATCCCAGACGTGGGTGGTGCGGCCGATGTGGATCGGTTTGGCCACCGCCGTCACTCGTCCGCTGCGCAGGCCGCGCAAGTGGTTGGCGTTGATTTCCAGGCCGACGCAATAGAACTTGCTGGCGTCGATGCACAGGTAACTGGCCATCGAGCCGACCGTTTCCGCCAGCACCACCGAGGCGCCGCCGTGCAGCAGGCCGTAAGGCTGATGGGTGCGATGGTCGATGACCATGCTGGCCGTCAGGGATTCTTCGTCGAAGGACTCGAAGCGGATGTCCAGCACTTCGCCGATGGTGTTTTTCTGGATTGCGTTCAACTGCTCGATGTTCGGAGTGGTGCGCCACAAGGTCATCGCAGGCTTCCTTTGTTGTTTTGATCGACGCTCAATCCTGCCACAGCACCGCCTCGCTGCGCTCGCTCCATTCTTCGAAACGAGCTCCGTAGGTGTCTTCGATGATGTTGCGTTTGATCTTCAAGGTCGGGGTGAGGAAGCCGTTCTCCACTGCCCAACTGTCCTTGACCACCACCAGCCGACGCAGGCGCTCGTGCTTGTCGAGCACGGCGTTGACCTCCTCCAGCAATTTTTCCAGGCTCGAATGCAGCGGCGCGCGGGGCTCTTCCCGGCCCACCGCCGAGAGCACGCACAACCCCAGCGGCGCACTCAGGCCATCGCCGACCACGCAGACCTGCTCGATCCGCGAATGCACCGCCAGACGGTTTTCGATCGGCGCCGGGGCGACGTATTTGCCCTTGCTGGTCTTGAAGATTTCCTTGAGCCGCCCGGTCAGGCGCAAACGCCCTTCCGCATCCTGCTCACCCTTGTCGCCAGTGCGCAGGAAGCCGTCTTCGGTGAGGGTCTCGGCGGTTTTCTGCGGTTCCTTGAAATAGCCGAGCATGTTCGCCTGGCTGCGCACCTGCACTTCGCCGGATTCATCGATGCGCACTTCCACTTCGGGGCACGGCCGGCCGATCCAGCCTTCCTTGTATTGCCCCGGCAGGCAGATGTGCGAATAACCGCAGCTTTCGGTCATGCCGTAGACTTCCAGCACGTCGAGCCCGAGTTTCTGATACCAGCGCAACAAAGTCAGCGGCACCGGCGCCGCACCGGACAGCGCCACGCGCAGGGCATCCAGTCCCAATCCGGCCAACACCTTGTGGCCGATCCGCTTGCCGATCAAGGGCAGACCGAGCAGGAAATCCAGGCGTTTTGCCGGGATCTTGCTGTAGACGCCCATCTGGAACTTGGTCCAGATCCGCGGCACCCCGAACATCGCCGTCGGCCGCGCCCGCTTGAGATCGGCGAGAAAGGTGTCGAGGCTTTCGGCGAAAAAAACTGTCTGCCCGGTATAGATCGACGCCAGTTCAACGAACATCCGTTCGGCCACATGACACAGCGGCAGATACGACAGCAGCCGGTCGTTCTCATTGAGGCCGAACAACTGCGTGCCGCGCGTCGTCGCGAACCCGAGATTGGCGAAGCTGTGCATCACGCCCTTGGGCAGGCCGGTGGTGCCGGAGGTGTAAATGATGGTCGCCATTTGCTCGGCGGCGGGACGCGGATCGTCCTGGATCGGCGAGCTGCGTTGCAGGTCATTCCAGTTGAAATCGAATGTGCCCGGTGGATGCAGCGGCAGGCTGACGGTGGTCAGGCCGGCCGGTACGCCCGGCGACATGCCCGGCCAGTCATCGAGTTTGCCGATGAACGCCAGCACGCTTTCCGAGTGGGTCAGCACCTGATTCACGGATTCGGCGGTGAGGTTCGGATAGAGCGGCACCGAAACGTGCCCGGCCATCCAGATCGCCAGGTCGGCGATGATCCAGTGCGCGCAGTTTTTCGAGATCAGGGCGATGTGGCTGCCTTGCGGCAATTCCCGGGAGCGCAGCCAGTGCACCGCGCAGCGGGCCTGATGGCCGACGTCGGCCCAGGTCAGTGTCTCGACCTGCCCGCCGCCGATCGGCTGCACCAGAAAACGCTGACGCGGGTGCCGGGCCTCGCGTTCGTAAAACACGTCCAGCGGCAAACGGAAGGCGGAAGACATTCGACTCGCTCCTGTTTTTTGGTCTGGAGCAAGCGTAGTCAACCAAGCAAGTGCTTGGTTGACTATTTCGTACAAAAAATTTCAGGGATGTTTAAGGCTGTTGAGCGTCATCGAACCGATCAGCAATTCGCTGTGTTCGAGCTCGGCAAGCCCGGCGGTGCTGACCTTTTCTGGTGGGTAACCCGCACCGTGTTGCAGGTAGCTGAGCAGGTTTCCCACCAACGGGTTATGGCTGACCAGCAGCACGTTGCTCACCGACACCAGTTGCTCGGCCACGCGGTCCGGGTCAACTTCCGGGGTCAGCCACTCGACCGTGCGGATCTCCGGCTCGAAGCCGAGAGCTTCGCGCACCAGTTGCGCGGTCTGCTGCGCCCGCAGGTACGGGCTGGCGTAAATGGCGGTCAGCGGCTGGCCCATCAAGCGGGCCGCGCTGCTCAACACTTCCTTGCGACCGTGGGCGGTCAGTTCCCGCTCGGAGTCTGGGCGCGAGCCATAGGGCTCGGCCTCACCGTGACGCAATACCCAGAGTTTCATAGCTTGGGTTCCTCATCCCGGGCCGGATGCGGTGCCGGCGCGACAACGTGTGGCGCTTCACCTTCCGGAGTACGCGGTGTTGGCCAGTCGGCGAACGGCCAGGGTTTCTGGTCGCTGTGGAAACTGCCGAAACGGCCGATCTGCGCCAGAAACTGGCTCAGGCTGTCGCCGAAATTCATCAGGCTGGCGCTCGGGGCGCCATAGATCAAACGATAGATCAACTGCACCAGCACCACCGCGCCGAGGATGAACTGCGCTACCTGCCAGACCAGGATGTAAACAATCATCCACAACACCCGCAGGAGGATGGATTCATATTTGGCTTCGGTTTTCGGATCGTTCATGGCCTGCTCCCTGCTGAATCAGTTGAAACCACTGGTGGAAATAAAGTCGACATCGGTTTTCGGCTCGCCTCTCATCAGAAGACCGATCACCTGCTCAAGCGTGCGCCCTTCGAACAGGATTGCATGCAGTCCGGCGACCAGCGGCATGTAGACGCCAACCTCCTGAGCCTTGGCCTTGAGCACTTTCAGGGTGTTGACGCCTTCGGCCACTTCACCCAGGCGCGACACCGCTTCGTCGAGGCTCAAGCCCTGACCAAGGGCGAAACCGACCTGGTAGTTGCGGCTTTTCGGCGACGAGCAAGTGACGATCAGGTCGCCGACACCGGCCAGACCGAGGAAGGTCATCGGGTTGGCGCCCTGATTCACCGCAAACCGGGTCATTTCGGCCAGGGCGCGGGTGATCAGCATGCTCTTGGTGTTCTCGCCCATCTCCAGCGCCACCGCCATGCCGGCAATGATTGCGTAGACGTTTTTCAGGGCACCGCCCAGCTCCACGCCGAAACGGTCGGCGCTGGCGTAGACGCGGAAAGTGCGGCCATGCAATGCGGCCTGCACGGCTTTGCAGAGTTCTTCGTCTTCGCTGGCAACCACAGTGGCGGTCAGCGCGTGCTCGGCGATTTCCCGCGCGAGGTTCGGCCCGGACAGCACGCCGATGCGAGCCTGCGGGGCGATCTCTTCGAGAATCTGGCTCATCAGTTTGAAGGTGTGGGCTTCGATGCCCTTGGTCAGGCTGACCAGCATCTTGCCGCTCAGGCGTTCGGCGTGCGCCGCCAACACCGTACGCAGC
Organism: Pseudomonas sp. R45(2017); assembly: GCF_002112305.1. Taxonomy (NCBI): domain Bacteria; kingdom Pseudomonadati; phylum Pseudomonadota; class Gammaproteobacteria; order Pseudomonadales; family Pseudomonadaceae; genus Pseudomonas; species Pseudomonas sp. R45(2017). The sequence goes on from NZ_NEHH01000001.1 coordinate 314,318, forward strand.
GCGCTGGACGGCAACGCGACGAAACACAAATCGCAGGCGTCGAGGGTTTCCTGCAGGTCGGTGACCGCGGTCACGCCCGGCAGAATCTTGATGCCTTTGAGGTAACGCGGGTTCTCGCGATTGACCCGGATGGCCTCGGCCTGCTCGGGGTCACGCATCCACTGCCGGACTTGATGGCCGTTCTCGGCCAACAGATTGGCCACGGCGGTACCGAAACTTCCGCCTCCCAGGACCGCAATCGGGCGCTGTTCAGTCATATGTAATCCGTTAATCCATACCAGTGGCGATGCCGGCATTATACGGAGCGTCCCCTTCTCGGACAGCCCCGGCGTCAATTACCCGCACTTGTAGGAAGAAGACCAATAAAACCGAGGAAAATGCCTGCAACGTGACTGGAAAAGTCGTCGACCTCAGTTAACATGCGCGCCAATTCTTTGCTATCAAGGCTGCGTCGTGTTTTCTGGCCCCCCTTCCCCGCGTTCGTCCCTGCTGCTGGCGCTGCTGTTCAGCCCGGTGCTGCTGGCGGACGACCTGTTTGTCGACAGTGAGGCCTTGCCGCAGATCCTGACCGCCACGCGCCTGAAACAGTCGCCGGCGGAAGTCCCGGGCAGCATGACCGTACTGGACAGCGAACTGATCGCCGCCAGCGGTGCCCGGGACATCAGCGAACTGTTGCGGCTGGTGCCGGGGATGATGGTCGGCAACATCAGCGGCAATCAGGCTGTGGTGAACTATCACGGAACCAACGCCACTGAAGCCCGACGCATGCAGGTGCTGATCGACGGCCGTTCGGTGTACCGCGCCGGTCTGGCGACCGTGGACTGGAGCGACATCCCGGTGGCGATGGAAGACATCGAGCGCATCGAAGTCTTTCGCGGCCCGAACACCGTCAGCTACGGCGCCAACGCGCTGATGGCAGTGGTCAACATCATCACCCGCAACCCGGCGGACAGCCACGGCACGCGGCTGAAGCTGACGCGCGGCCAACGCGGCATCAACGACTTCTATGCCAGCCAGAGCACCGGCTGGAATGACGGCGACTTGCGTCTTTCTCTGTCCGGCCAGGAAGACGACGGCTTTGACAGCGACCGCACCGGCGCCGATTACCGCGACAGCCGCCGCTTGAACCGCTTCAGCCTCGCCGTCAGCCAGACCCTGAGCGACAACCAGAGCCTGGACTGGCAGATCAACGCCAAGGACGGGGCCAATCAACGGCCCTATACCTACCGTCCGGTGTTCTCCGGGATTACGGCTGCCGGGAACAATTCCGACGTGGTTGCCAAGGACTATGCCGGTTCGGTGCGCTGGAATCTGGACCTCACCCCCGATCACAGTCTTTATGTGCAGGGCTCGGCGCAACACTGGGATCGCCAGCAAACCTGGCGCGCCTGTGACGCCGAGGTGTCGTTCAGCCCGCAGCTCACGGAGCTGTGGCAACTCAACCCGAACTACACCGAACGCCTGGCCCGCAACATGACCCTGTTCACCGGCCCCGGCGCACCCGCCGGCACGCCGCAGGAAATGGCCCTGGCCAATCAGGTGCTGGACCAGTGGCGCAACGGCGCGCGCCAGACCCTGTGCGGCGACATCGACCAGAGTGCCCGGGAATCGCGTTACGACCTGGAATTGCAGGACACCCTCAGCCTGTCCGATAGCCTGCGTCTGGTCAGCGGCCTGAACTATCGTTACGACCGTGCCGATTCCGAGACCTATTTCAACGGCACGCTGGACGACACCACCTGGCGCGCCTTCGGCCAGCTGGAATGGCGCGCCAGCGAACACTGGCTGTTGCAGGGCGGCGCCATGTTCGAAGACACGCAATTGATCGGCAGCTCGCTGACGCCCCGGTTTGCGGTCAACTACCTGTTCAATCCGCGCCACAGCCTGCGCGCGGTGTATTCGGAAGCCATCCGTTCGCCGGACATGTTCGAGAACAACGTCAACTGGAGTTATCAGGTGACCAACCTGCGGCCCGCCGCCTATGGCCAGTCTTCGGCCCGCTACTTCGTCAAGACCCGGGGCCCCGGCGATCTGGACCAGGAACACATGCGCTCGCGGGAACTGGGCTACAACGGCTTTTTCCCGGAATGGGGCCTGGCGCTGGACGTGAAGCTGTTCTACGACGAAATCACCGGGATGATCAGCGAGCCGCTGCGCAACAATCAATACATCGCCAGCAACGCCAACGATTCGCGCTTTCGCGGCACCGAGACGCAACTGGACTGGCGCCTGAGTGCGGCCGACCGCCTGCGCCTGACCTACGCTTTCGTCGACGCCGAGGCGAGCAATCCGCTGGACCAGCAATTCACCGCGCGCAACAGCGGCTCGGCGGGCTGGCTGCGCGATTGGGGCCACGGCTGGAACAGCGCCCTCTTCTATTACGGTGACAACGCGCTCAACGGTTACCGCTTCGAGCGGGTCGACACGCGCATCGCCAAACGCATCGCCTTGGGCAAGGCCCAACTGCAACTGGCCGGCGTGCTGCAACAACGCCTCGACCATGAGCCGACCACCTTCGTCGACAACAATTACGACGAACGCCGCGTGGTGTATTTCAGCGCCGAGCTGGAGTTCTAGATGCGCTACGCCATGTCACGGAAGATGCCAACACTCGGCCAATGGCTGGCCGGGCTTTGTCTGTTCCTGACAGCGTGGCTGCATGGCGTGGCGGTGCAGGCGGCCGACATTTTGCTGACCGGCGCCGAGGAAAGCCCCGGCGTGCAGTCCTTCGTTCAGGCCCTGAGCGAACTGCGCCCGACCGACCGCGTGCATTTCCAGCCGCTGGCCAGTTTGCCGGCGCCGGGCAAGTTGCCGTCGAGCCTGCGCCTGATCCTGCTGGATCTGCCGAGCCTCGACTGGCGCATGCAGGAAAGCCAGGGCCCCGCGACGTTGGTCCTGCGCATCAGCCGCCTGCAAGCTCGACAGCGCTTCGGCGACGCGCAACCGCCCCACTTGAGTCTGCTGTGGGCCGATCCGCCGCTGAGTCGTCAGTTGCAACTGATCCGCCGGATCCTGCCCCAGGCCGGGCGAGTCGGCGTGCTGTTCGATCAGCACAGCGAGTTCCTGCTCAAGGAGCTGCAATCGGCCGCCCAGCCGCTGAATCTGCAAATTGTCCCGCAGCGCTGGGACAACACTCACGACAGCCGCCCCTTGCAGACTGTGCTGAAAAATAGCGACGTGCTGCTGGGCCTCGACGACCCAGACCTGTACAACCCGAAAACCGCGAAGAACCTGTTGCTCAGCAGTTACTCTCGGCAACTGGCGCTGGTCGGGCCGAATGTCGCTTTCGTTCGCGCCGGCAGCCTGGCCAGCACCTACAGCGATCAGAACGACTGGCTGGCCGTTCTCGACGAATTGCTGGACCGGCCACCGGCCACCTGGCCGCGCACGCTCTATCCCGGGCGTTTTAAAGTCTCAAGTAATGCGCAGGTGGCTCGTTCCTTAGGGATAGAACCGATGAATGAAGCGTCTGTCGCCGCAGAGCTGGCCGAAGGAGAGCGCCGCCCATGATTTTCCGCCGTTGGGACATCAACACCCGCACCCAGTTGATCAGCCTGGGCCCTGCGCTGTTGCTGACCTTGCTGCTGATCAGCTTTTTCACCTTCGTACGCATTCAGGATTTGCGTCAGGAGCTGACTCACACCGGCCAGTTGATCGCCAACCAGCTCGCACCGGCCACCGAGTACGGGGTGATTTCCGGCAACAACGAAGTGCTGGAAAGCCTGCTCAAAGCCACGCTGGCCACGCCGAACGTGCGGTTTCTGGAAGTGCAGGACAGCGCCAACCGGATTCTGGCCTACGTCGAACAGCCGGCGGATGCGCACAATCGCCCGCATCAGGTCGAGGTGTTCCAGGCGCCGGTGCGACTGCAACGCATCGCCCTGCACAACGATTTCTTTCAGGACGGCAAGAGCAGCCCCGGCGTGGCCAGCGAGGATTATCTGGGGCGGGTGATCGTCGGGCTGTCGAATGACGCCTTCAGCCAGCGCCAACAGGAGATTTTGCTCAAGGCCGGGATTCTGGCGTTGTTCGCCCTGCTCTTCACTTTTGTGCTGGCGCGGCGGCTGGCTGGCAGCCTTTCGCAGCCGATCCGCGACATCGGCAATGCGGTCAAGGCGATTCAGGACGGCGACTACAAGACCCCGCTGCCGATTGTCGATGACACCGAGCTGGGCGCCCTGTCCCAGCACATCAACAACCTGGCCCAGGCGCTGGAGCAGGCCAGCCGCGAACAGCATCAGGCGATGGCGCAACTGATCCAGACCCGCGAAGAGGCGGAGAAGGCCAACAACGCCAAATCGGATTTCCTGGCGATGATGAGCCATGAACTGCGCACCCCGATGAACGGCGTGCTGGGCATGCTGCAATTGCTGGAAACCACCGACATGACCGAAGAGCAGGTCGAGTACGCGGCGCTGGCTTCCGAGTCCACCGAGCATTTGCTCAAGGTGATCAACGACATTCTGGATTTCTCGCGCATCGAGCGTTCGGAGCTGGAGCTCGAGCACATTCCGTTCAATCTCGCCGAAGTGATCGGCGCCTGCGCCCAGTCGTTCCAGCACAGTGCGGCGCAACGCGGGCTGGCCCTGCAACTGCGGATTCCCGAAGACATGCGCGACTTGCAGGTACAGGGCGATCCGACGCGGATCCGGCAGATTCTGGTCAACCTGGTCGGCAATGCGCTGAAGTTCACCGAGCAGGGGCGCGTCAGCATCGAGGCGCAGTGGCAGTCGCTGGATCACGAGTTGCTGTGGTTCACCTGCGCGGTGCGTGACAGTGGCATCGGCATTTCGCCGGAGAGCCTGGAGCTGATGTTCAACGCGTTCCAGCAGGCCGACAGTTCGATTTCCCGTCGATATGGCGGCACCGGCCTGGGCCTGCCGATTGCCCGCACGCTCGCCGAACGGATGGGCGGCACCTTGCGCGCTCAGAGCGAAGAAGGTCGCGGATCGGTATTCACTCTGGAAATACCATTGGCTTTATATAAGCAGGCACTGCCCGCGCTGGCGGCACCGCGCACACTGAACGGCGACGGTCACGGCGAAGGACGCAATGTGCTGCTGGTGGAGGACAACCCGGTCAACCAGACGGTGATCGAAGCGATGTTGCGCAGTCTGGGATTTACCGTCAGCGTCGCCACCGATGGTGTGCAGGCGGTGCGCAGCGCCGGGGACAACCGTTTCGAAGCGATCCTGATGGATTGCCGCTTGCCGCTGATTGACGGTTACGAGGCAACCCGACAGATCCGCCGCCTGCCCGGCTGCGGCCATGTGCCGATCATCGCCCTGACCGCCAATGCGTTGCAGGGCGACCGCGAAAACTGCTTGTCGGCGGGGATGAACGATTACCTGGCCAAGCCATTCAAACGCAATGATCTGCAGCAGATTCTGCAGCGATGGGTGCAGTAACGGGGCCCTTTCGAGCATCTGCGACTGGCGTGAAAAGCGAAAGTGCGGCAGTCTTAGGCACCCGAACGAGCCTCAAAAGGGGCTTGATTAAAAATTTCAGTGCACAAGTGTACATTCATGTCCTTGGTGCTGTGACTTTCACCACAACGCAATAGTCTATGAGTAGGCTGCCGGTTCGAGGCATGAACGCGTCGATCGGCCGGGAAGATTTGCCCCACCTGCCGCATGGGATTATTGAGGAGCTCGCATGACCAAACAAAACGCCTTTACTCGGGAAGACCTGCTGCGCTGCAGTCGCGGTGAGCTGTTCGGCCCAGGTAACGCGCAACTGCCCGCCCCGAACATGCTGATGGTGGATCGCATCACCCTGATCAGCGAAGAAGGCGGCAAGTACGGCAAAGGTGAATTGGTCGCCGAGCTGGATATCAACCCTGACCTGTGGTTCTTCGCGTGCCACTTCGAAGGCGATCCGGTGATGCCGGGCTGCCTGGGTCTGGACGCCATGTGGCAACTGGTCGGCTTCTTCCTCGGCTGGCAAGGCCTGCCGGGCCGCGGCCGTGCGCTGGGTTCGGGCGAAGTGAAATTCTTCGGCCAGGTCCTGCCGACCGCCAAGAAAGTCACCTACAACATTCATATCAAGCGCGTCCTCAAGGGCAAGCTGAACCTGGCCATTGCCGACGGTTCGGTGACTGTCGACGGTCGCGAAATCTACACCGCCGAAGGCCTTCGCGTCGGCGTGTTCACCTCCACTGACAACTTCTAAGGGTTATTCGCATGCGCCGCGTCGTTATCACTGGTCTGGGCATCGTTTCGTGCCTGGGCAATGACAAAGAGACCGTCTCCGCTAACCTGCGTGCAAGCCGCCCTGGCATCCGGTTCAACCCGGAATACGCCGAAATGGGTCTGCGTAGCCAGGTTTCCGGCTCCATCGACCTCAACCTTGAAGAGCTGATCGATCGCAAGATCTATCGCTTCGTCGGCCACGCAGCGGCTTACGCCTACCTGGCCATGAAAGACGCCATCGCTGACTCCGGTCTGACCGAAGAGCAGGTGTCCAACCCGCGTACCGGCCTGATCGCAGGTTCCGGCGGCGCGTCGACCCTGAACCAGATGGAAGCGCTGGACATCCTGCGCGAGAAAGGCGTCAAGCGCGTCGGCCCATACCGTGTAACGCGGACCATGAGCAGCACCGTTTCGGCTTGCCTGGCCACCCCGTTCAAGATCAAGGGCCTGAACTACTCCATCGCTTCTGCCTGCGCCACCAGTGCTCACTGCATCGGTACCGCCATGGAACAGATCCAGATGGGCAAGCAGGACATCGTGTTCGCCGGTGGCGGTGAAGAAGAGCACTGGAGCCAGTCGTTCCTGTTCGACGCAATGGGCGCCCTGTCCAGCAAGCGCAACGATACCCCTGAACAAGCCTCGCGCGCCTACGACGCCGACCGTGACGGTTTCGTCATCGCTGGCGGTGGCGGCATGGTGGTGGTCGAGGAGCTGGAACACGCTCTGGCCCGTGGCGCGAAGATCTACGCGGAAATCGTTGGCTACGGCGCGACTTCCGACGGCTACGACATGGTCGCCCCAAGCGGCGAAGGCGCCATCCGCTGCATGCAGCAGGCGCTGTCCACCGTCGATACCCCGATCGACTACCTGAACACCCACGGCACTTCGACTCCGGTCGGCGACGTCGCGGAAATGAAAGGTGTGCGTGAAGTGTTCGGCGACAAGGCCCCGGCCATCAGCTCCACCAAGAGCCTGTCGGGTCACTCCCTGGGCGCCGCCGGCGTTCACGAAGCGATCTACTGCATGCTGATGATGGAAGGCAACTTCATCGCCGGTTCCGCCAACATCGACGAACTGGACCCTGAAGTGGCCGATCTGCCGGTGCTGACCAAGACCCGCGAGAACGCCACCATCAACACCGTGATGAGCAACAGCTTCGGCTTCGGTGGCACCAACGCCACCCTCGTGCTGAAGCGCTGGGAAGGCAAGTAATTCCCTCCCGCTGAGCCGCACATGAAAACGCCCCGACTGGTTCGGGGCGTTTTTTTTCGCCTGGAGAAAGGCATTTTCAACGGCGCCAAGATGAAACGTTTGTCATGCAACTTACCGCCCTGCGACTGAATGTCGCGGATTCAGCGGGCTCCAGCGCTGTTGCAGATTTCGCAAGAATACATTGCACAAATCGGGCGTTTACTTAGCAGGCTAACAAAATCTATAAAAGAGTCCTGCACACGCCTTGCTGCAGATAACAGAGATTGGAGCTAGCAGATGACTGTAAAAGTAACTGAACGCGACGATTCACACATGTCCCATGAAGGCGTAGCCGCCGGCGTACGGATCTGGGATGTGCACCAACAAGACTTGCTGGTCGGCATGTTCCACAACGAGATCGACGCCCACAACTACAAGGCCGAACTGGAACTGCAAGAACGCCAGCGGGATCTGAAATCCGCCTGAAGCAAAATCACAGCATTGAAAACGACAAACCCCGCCATGAGCGGGGTTTGTCGTTTTGGGGATTTCAGGGCCGCTTCGCAGCCCGGCGGAACCCGCTTACCACATCAGATCATCAGGGATCACATAGGCCGCGTACGGATCGTCCTCGGCATTGACCTCTTCGACCTTCTCGTTGAGCTGGACGATGCGCTGTGGATCGCGCTCCTGAATCTTCAGGGCCGCCTCACGAGGAATCACTTCGTAACCGCCGGCATGGTGCACGATCGCCAGCGAGCCGCTGCTGAGCTTGTTGCGCATCAGCGTGTTGACCGAGATGCGCTTGACCTTCTTGTCGTCGACGAAGTTGTAGTAGTCCTCGGTCGTCAGCTTCGGCAGACGCGAGACCTCGATCAACTGCTTGACCTGCGCGGCGCGGGCCTTGGCTTCCGCCTTCTCCTGCTGCTGGCGGTTCAGCTCCTGGTCGCGCTTGACCTTCTCGGCCATGGCTTCCTGGGCAGCACGCTGCTGGAAGTCGTCCAGTTCGATCTGGCCTTTGTGGGCCAGGCGCTGTTGTTTCTGTTTGTCTTTGCTGACCTGCTTGGCCTGCTTTTGGTTGACCAGTCCTGCCTTGAGCAACTGGTCGCGAAGGGAAAGGCTCATTGATGCTTACTCACTTGGGCAACGGCTCAGCCACAGCTGGGCGAATTCTTTTCCTGACGTTTGGCTTCGCCCCACAGGGCGTCCAACTCTTCGAGGGTGCAATCTTCCATGGGTCGGTGGGTGTCGCGCAATGCCTGTTCGATAAAACGGAAACGTCGCTCGAACTTGGCGTTGGCGCCACGCAACGCGCTTTCCGGATCGACCTTCAGGTGCCGGGCCAGATTGACCACGGAAAACAGCAGGTCACCAATCTCGTCGGCCACCGCTTGCGGGTCATTTTCGGACATGGCTTCGAGTACTTCATCGAGCTCTTCACGGACCTTGTCCAGCACCGGCAAGGCATCCGGCCAGTCAAAACCGACCTGCCCGGCGCGCTTCTGCAACTTGGCCGAGCGGGACAGGGCCGGCAATGCAGCCGGCACATCGTCGAGCAGTGACAGTTGCTGCGGCTCGGCGGATTTCTCGGCGCGCTCTTCGGCCTTGATCTCCTCCCAGCGCTGTTTGACCTGCTCTTCGTTCAGGCGCGGCACATCCAGCGGCGCATACAGATCACCGGTGGGAAACACATGCGGATGGCGACGGATCAGCTTGCGGGTGATGCTGTCGACCACGCCGGCGAATTCGAACCGCCCCTCCTCCCGTGCCAGCTGGCTGTAATACACCACCTGAAACAGCAGATCGCCCAACTCGCCCTGCAGGTGGTCGAAGTCGCCGCGCTCGATGGCGTCGGCGACTTCGTAGGCCTCTTCAAGGGTGTGCGGGACGATGGTCGCGTAAGTCTGCTTGATGTCCCACGGGCAACCGTACTGCGGGTCGCGCAGACGGTTCATCAGGTGCAGCAGGTCTTCAAGGCTGTAGATCGGTTTCATGGAGTCCGGTTACGCCGCGTTTCGATGATGTTCGGCAACTGGGAAATCCGCCCCAGCAACCGCCCCAGCGCGTCCAGACCCGGAATCTCGATGGTCAGGGACATCAGCGCGGTGTTGTCCTCCTTGTTCGAGCGGGTGTTGACCGCCAGCACGTTGATCCGCTCGTTGAGCAGCACCTGCGAAACGTCACGCAGCAGACCGGAACGGTCGTAGGCGCGGATGACGATGTCCACCGGATAGGTGAGCACCGGCACCGGGCCCCAGCTGACCTGAATGATCCGCTCCGGCTCCCGCCCGGCCAGTTGCAGCACCGAGGCGCAGTCCTGACGGTGAATGCTCACGCCACGGCCCTGGGTGATGTAGCCGACGATCGCATCGCCCGGCAACGGCTGGCAGCAGCCGGCCATCTGGGTCATCAGGTTGCCGACACCCTGGATCTGGATGTCGCCGCGCTTGCCCGGTTTGTAGCCGGTCGCCTTGCGTGGAATCAGTTCCAGCTGTTCGTTGCCGCGTTCCGGCTCGACCAGTTGTTGCGCCAGATTCACCAGTTGCGCCAGACGCAGGTCGCCGGCGCCAAGGGCGGCGAACATGTCCTCGGCGGTTTTCATGTTGGCCTTGTCGGCCAGCTTGTCGAAATCCACCGCCGGCAGGCCGAGGCGACTGAGTTCGCGTTCGAGCAGGGTCTTGCCCGCCGCGACGTTCTGATCGCGCGCCTGCAACTTGAACCAGTGCACGATCTTCGCCCGCGCCCGGGACGTGGTGACGTAACCGAGGTTCGGGTTCAGCCAGTCACGGCTCGGCGTGCCGTGCTTGCTGGTGATGATCTCGACCTGCTCGCCGGTCTGCAGGCTGTAGTTGAGCGGGACGATGCGCCCGTTGATCTTCGCGCCACGGCAGTTGTGACCGATTTCGGTGTGCACGCGGTAGGCGAAGTCCAGCGGCGTCGCGCCCTTCGGCAAGTCGATGGCGTGACCGTCCGGGGTGAAGATGTAGACCCGGTCCGGCTCGATATCGACCCGCAGCTGTTCGGCCAGACCACCGATGTCGCCCAGCTCTTCGTGCCACTCGAGCACCTGACGCAGCCAGGAGATTTTCTCTTCGTAGTGGTTCGAGCCGGACTTGACGTCGGTACCCTTGTAGCGCCAGTGCGCGCAGACGCCGAGTTCGGCCTCTTCGTGCATCGAATGGGTCCGGATCTGGACTTCCAGCACCTTGCCTTCCGGGCCGATCACCGCCGTATGCAACGAGCGGTAGCCGTTCTCTTTCGGGTTGGCGATGTAGTCGTCGAACTCTTTCGGGATGTGCCGCCACAGGGTGTGGACGATGCCGAGCGCGGTGTAGCAGTCGCGCATTTCCGGCACCAGCACGCGCACCGCACGCACGTCGTAGATCTGGCTGAATTCCAGACCCTTGCGCTGCATTTTGCGCCAGATCGAATAGATGTGTTTGGCCCGGCCGCTGATGTCGGCTTCGACGCCGGTGGCCTGCAATTCGTCCTTGAGCTGGGTCATCACGTCGGCGATGAAACGCTCGCGATCCAGCCGCCGCTCGTGCAGCAGCTTGGCGATCTGTTTGTATTGATCGGGTTCCAGGTAACGGAAGGACAAGTCCTCCAGTTCCCATTTGATATGACCGATGCCGAGTCGATGCGCGAGCGGCGCATAGATGTCGAACACTTCCCGGGCGACCCGGTTACGTTTTTCGTCGTCGGCGGTTTTCACCGCGCGGATCGCGCAGGTGCGTTCGGCGAGTTTGATCAGCGCGACACGCACGTCGTCGACCATCGCCACCAGCATCTTGCGCAGGTTTTCCACCTGGCCCTGGGTGCCGAGAACCATCGACTGGCGAGGGCTGAGGCTGGCACTGATCGCCGCCATGCGCAGCACGCCGTCGATCAGCTTGGCGACCACCGGGCCGAAGCGCTGGCTGACCGCCGCGAGTTCGATCTGGCCTTCGCGCACGCCGCGATAGAGAACCGCAGCCACCAGCGAATCCTGATCGAGCTTGAGGTCGGCGAGGATCTCGGCGATCTCGAGGCCCGTGCTGAAACTGCCGCTGCCTTCGGACCAGAGATTCTTCGCCGCATTGGATTGTTGCTCGGCCTGGCGAGCGTACTCGCAGGCCTCTTTCAAGGCTTCGCGATCCAGTGCCAGATCGACACTGACCGCATGATCGAGCCAAGCCTCGAGATTGATACTGCCGTCAGTGTTGATCGGCTGGTGTGCTCTCACCTGTACCATCTTGCTTTACCTTCCCTACGACGCAGATTCAATGCGTCAAATCACTGACCGTCAATGCCCGTTCGCGCTCGCGGGGCCAAGGCGAGCGCTACGGACGACCAGTCGGATCAGACGAGCCATCCTGGCTCGCTTCAAATAACGCCATGGCCTCGACATGTGCCGTCTGAGGAAACATATCGAGAATCCCGGCACGTTTTAACCGGTAGCCCTGCTTGATCAATTCGACCGTATCGCGCGCCAGAGTTGCAGGGTTGCACGACACGTACACCAACCGTTTGGCGCCCAGGGTCGCCAGCTTGCGCACCACCTCGAAAGCACCGTCGCGCGGTGGGTCCAAGAGTACCGCAGAAAAGCCGTTTCCGATCCACTCGGCATCGGTCAAAGGCTGGGATAAATCGGCCTGAAAAAACTTTGTGTTATGCAAATTGTTGCTAGCGGCATTCGCCGCCGCGCGATCGACCATGGTCTGCACGCCTTCGACCGCCACCACTTCACGCGCGGCTTTCGCCAGCGGCAGGGCGAAGTTGCCCAGACCGCAAAACAGGTCGAGCACGCGCTCATCGCTCGTCGGTTTCAACCAGTCCAGCGCTTGCGCAACCATGGCCTCGTTGACCCCGGCGTTGACCTGAATGAAATCCCCCGGCCGGTAGGCCAGTTGCAGATCCCATTGTTCCAGGCGATAGCCGAGCGACAGTGCATCATCCACCGGCTGCGGCTCGCCTTCGCCATGCAGCCAGAGTTGCGCTTCATGGAACGCGCAGAAATCCTTGAGGATCGTCAGGTCAGCCTCGGACAGCGGCGCCATGTGACGCAGCAGAACGGCGAGTGACGAGCCACTGAACAATTCGACATGCCCCAGCGCCTGAGGTTTGCTCAAGCGACGAAGCATCTCCGGCAAGCGGGTCATGATCGGCTGCAAGGGCTGTACCAGCACCGGGCATTCGCTGATCGCGACGATGTCCTGACTGCCGGCGGCACGGAAACCGACTTCAAGCTTTTTGGCCTTGCTGTCCCAGCGTACGGCGATCCGGGCGCGGCGACGGTAGCCGAATTCTGGACCGGTCAACGGCGCCGCCCACTCCTCGGGTTCGGCACCGGCAACTCGCGACAACTGCTCGGCGAGCATGCGCTGTTTCAGGGCAAGCTGTTCGTTGTGGGGCAGATGCTGGACGCTGCAACCGCCGCAACGGCCGGCGTGCTGACAAGGTGCGGGACGACGCAATTCACTGGCACTGAACACACGTTCGGTGCGCGCCTCGACCACTTTGCCGTGGGCGCCGAGCACCCGCGCTTCGACCTCTTCACCGGCGAGGGCGCCGAGGACGAACCAGGTTTTGCCTTCAAAAAACGCGATGCCGCGACCGTCATTGGCCAGGCGCTCGATGCTCAGGCGCTGCTTTTTGCCGGTCGGGATTTGCGCGGCCTTGCTGCCGCCGGTGGGCTGGAAGCGCAGGCCTCTCTCATGCTTGGCCATCAGTTGGGCGCGTCGAAAATGCCGGTCGACAGGTAACGGTCGCCACGGTCGCAGATGATCGCGACGATCACCGCGTTTTCAACTTCTTTGGACAGGCGCAGCATCGCTGCCACCGCACCGCCCGAGGACACGCCACAGAAGATGCCTTCTTCGCGGGCCAGACGCCGGGTGACGTCCTCGGCTTCGCTTTGCGCCATGTCGACGATGCGGTCGACACGCTCGGCCTGATAGATCTTCGGCAGGTATTCCTGCGGCCAGCGGCGGATGCCGGGAATGGCCGAGCCTTCCATCGGTTGCAGGCCGACGATCTGCACGTTGTCGTTCTGCTCCTTGAGGTAGCGCGACACGCCCATGATGGTGCCGGTGGTGCCCATGGAGCTGACGAAATGGGTGATGGAGCCCTGGGTCTGACGCCAGATTTCCGGGCCGGTGGTGGTGTAGTGCGCTTCAGGATTGTCGCCGTTGGCGAACTGATCCAGCACCTTGCCACGGCCTTCGGCTTCCATCCGCTGGGCGAGATCGCGAGCGCCTTCCATGCCCTCTTCCTGGCTGACCAGAATCAGCTGCGCGCCGTACGCGGTCATCGCCGCTTTACGCTCGGCGCTGGAGTTGTCCGGCATGATCAGGATCATCTTGTAACCCTTGATCGCGGCGGCCATCGCCAGGGCGATCCCGGTGTTGCCCGAGGTCGCTTCGATCAGCGTATCGCCTTCTTGGATCTGCCCGCGCAACTCGGCACGGGTGATCATCGACAGCGCCGGACGATCCTTGACCGAACCCGCCGGGTTGTTCCCTTCGAGCTTGAGCAAAAGGGTGTTGCTGGTGACACCGGGCAGGCGCTGCAAACGCACCAGCGGCGTGTTGCCGACGCAATCGGCGATGGTTGGGTACTGCAAGGTCATGGCGTTTTTCGCAATCCGGACAGCGGGGGCGCCTATCATACCGGCAAACCTGCGCAGGCCATATCACGCAAAGTGTGGTGCTTATGGTTTCTTGGAATAAGCAGTAAAAGTCTCACCAGTGGTGAGACTTTTTAAAAGAGTGTCAGCAGTGCTGACACTTTCCTGTGCCGCTCACACAATCTGCGGGCGGCTCATGTCCACAGTCGGAGCTGGCTTGCCAGCGAAGACTTCAGGACTGACAGCACTGTCATCCGCCACCAACCGCAGATTCAGTCGCAATCCCGATGGCCCATTCTCGGCCCACAACGTTCCGCCCTGGCGTTGCACCGCGTTCCTCGCGATGCTCAGGCCCAGACCAAATCCACCGTCCCCCGGCCGCGAACCATCGAGTCGGATAAATGGCGAGAAAATCCGCTCAAGATCCGCCTCGTCCACACCGCCGCCCTCGTCCTCCAGCCACAGGTGCCAGTAATCGCCATCCCGCCGACCGTCGAGTCGCACGATGCCGCCCGGCGGCGAATGACGAATCGCATTGCGCAGAATGTTTTCCAGGGCCTGGGCCAGGGTGTTGAGATTGCCGCGCACCCAGCAGGAAGCTTCCACCCCACATTGCAACTGCCCCACCGGACAGCAGCTTTCGTAGCAGGCATTTTCCGTGAGCATTTCCCACAGCGCCTGAATCTGGATCGCTTCGTCCGGCAACGGTGCGCGCTCGGTGTCGAGCCAGGCAAGTTGCAGGGTGTCCTCCACCAGCCGCTGCATCACGTCGACTTCGCGACCGATGCGTTCGCGCAAAGGTTGCAGCTGCTGCTCGCTTTCGCTGGCAACCCGCAACCGGCTCAGAGGCGTGCGCAGTTCGTGAGACAGGTCGCGCAGCAATTGCTGTTGCAGGGCCACGGTGGATTGCAGGCGTTCGGACATCGAGTCGAAGGCGCGGGCCAGTTCACCGAGCTCATCGGGGCGCTGGGTGATGCCGCTCGACAACCGCACATTCAATTGATCGGCGCGCCAGGCATTGGCCTGCTCGCGAAGATTGTTCAGCGGCACCACCAGCAGGCGATACAGGCCGACGCACAGCAGCAAGGTGAACAGACCGGGAATCACACCGTTGGTGATGACCCGCCAGAACACACGGTATTTCCCCGGCAGGAATCGCTCGGGCAATTCGATCACCAGACTGCCAGCAGTCGGGTCAGTGGGGAACGGGACCCGCAGCCACGGCCGGCCCTTTTTGTGAATCGGCCAGTCAAGGCCTCGCAGGAAAGTCAGGTGCTGAAGCTCTTGAGTGCTCAACGGCTGGCTGCCCAGCGACTGCAGATTGCCACCGATCACGCCGACCCAGCCGGCTTCGCGCAGCTCCATGCTTTGCAACCAGCTATCGATGCCATCGCGCTCGCCCTGCTGCCAGGCGCGTTCGGCCTCGGCGGCATAACGGCTCAGCGTGCGGCGGGCGTCGTCGGAGAGGAACTGGTTGCGCTGTTCCATGTACCGGCCCCAGGACCAGCTCAACCAGATCATCAGCAGACAGAACGCCACCAGCAGGCAGGCGAGTTTCCAGAACAGCGAGTGCCGGCCCGGCAGGTCAGACACTTTCATCGACGGCACTCAGGACGTAACCCTTGCCCCACACCGTGCGCACTTCACGCTCGGTGTAGCCGACCGACTTGAGTTTGCGGCGGATCTGGCTGATGTGCATGTCGAGGCTGCGGTCGTGGGCCGCATAACCGCGCTGAAGAACGTGCTGATAAAGGAAGGCCTTGCTCAGCACTTCCTCGTCGTTGCGGTTGAGGGTTTCCAGCAGGCGGTATTCGCTGCGGGTCAGGCCGGCGGGCTGGTCGAGGTAGAACACGTCGCACTGCTCGTCGTCGAAACGCAGCCCGCCGACCGGTACCACCGGGGTGACGGCAGCCGGACGACGGTCGAGGGCGACCCGGCGCAGGATCGCTTCGATCCGCACATGCAGCTCGGCCATGCTGAAGGGTTTGGGCAGATAGTCGTCAGCGCCGAGGCGGAAGCCGCTGATACGGTCGGCTTCGGCACCGAGGGCTGACATCAGCAGCACCGGGGTGGAATGGCTCTGACGCAGTTGGGTCAGGACGTTCAGACCGTCGAGCCCCGGCAACAGAATATCCATCAACACCACATCGAACGGCTGGCGCCGGGCGATGCTCAGGCCTTCGCTGCCGTTCTGGCACCAGGTGACCTGGAAGCCGCTGCGGCCCAGTTGTTCATGGACATAGGCACCGAGGACGGGATCGTCTTCGATGGAAAGAATGCGGGGTTGGCCAATAGAGACAGGAGTCATGACTATCTGCAAATAATTCTCAGTTGGGCGATTATTCAAGATTGCCCGGCGCCCGGCAACCCAAGCTTGACCTGTCGGACAGATGACCGGCCTGCGAGTGAACAACCACGACATCATTTTTCCCAAGATTGCCCGCAAGCAAATCGCTACACTGCGCCGATACCGCGTGCCGGACGCACGTGTGAGTCAACGATCAGCGGGATGCAGGAGAAAGGCGTGCTCAAGAAACTGGGAATCAAAGGTCGCGTGTTGCTGCTGACCCTGTTGCCGACCAGCCTGATGGCACTGGTGCTGGGCGGGTATTTCACCTGGACGCAGCAGTCCGACCTGCAAGCCCAATTGATGCAGCGCGGCGAAATGATCGCCGAGCAACTGGCTCCGCTGGTGGCACCGGCCATGGGCCACGGCGATGCCGAACTGCTCGAGCGCATCGCCACCCAGTCTCTCGAACAACCGGACGTGCGCGCCGTGACCTTCCTCGCGCCCGACCGCTCGCCACTCGCCCACGCCGGCCCGACCATGCTCAATCAGGCGCCCAGCGGCGACAGCGCGCATTTGCTGCGACGCAGCGGCAACGACGCCACGCGCTATCTGCTGCCGGTTTTCGGTAAACACCGCAACCTCGCCGGCGAACTGATCCCGCAAGAGTCCGACCGCCTGCTCGGCTGGGTCGAACTGGAGCTGTCGCACAACGGCATGCTGTTGCGCGGCTATCGAAGCCTGTTCGCCAGCCTGCTGCTGATCGGCGCGGGTCTGGCCGGCGCCGCTTTGCTGGCCTTGCGCATGGGCCGCACGATCAACCGCCCGCTGAGCCAGATCAAACAGGCCGTCGCGCAGCTCAAGGACGGTCACCTGGAAACCCGTCTGCCGCCATTGGGCAGTCAGGAGCTGGATGAACTGGCGTCCGGCATCAACCGCATGGCCGGCACCCTGCAAAACGCCCGCGAAGAATTGCAGCACAGCGTCGATCAGGCCACCGAAGACGTGCGCCAGAACCTGGAAACCATCGAGATCCAGAACATCGAGCTGGACCTGGCCCGCAAGGAAGCGCTGGAAGCGAGCCGGATCAAATCCGAATTCCTCGCCAACATGAGTCACGAGATCCGCACACCGCTCAACGGCATTCTCGGTTTCACCCACCTGTTGCAGAAAAGCGAGCTGACCCCGCGCCAGCTCGACTACCTGGGCACCATCGAAAAGTCCGCCGACAGCCTGCTGGGGATCATCAACGAGATCCTCGATTTCTCGAAGATCGAGGCTGGCAAACTGGTGCTCGACCATATCCCGTTCAACCTGCGCGACCTGTTGCAGGACACCCTGACCATCCTCGCCCCCGCTGCTCACGCCAAGCAGCTGGAACTGGTGAGTCTGGTGTACCGCGACACGCCGTTGTCGCTGGTCGGCGATCCGCTGCGGCTCAAGCAGATCCTGACGAATCTGGTGAGCAATGCGATCAAGTTCACCCGCGAAGGCACCATCGTCGCCCGCGCCATGCTCGAAGAAGAAAACGACGACAGCGTGCAGTTGCGCATCAGCATTCAGGACACCGGCATCGGTTTGTCGAACGAGGACGTGCGCGCGTTGTTTCAGGCGTTCAGCCAGGCGGACAACTCGCTGTCGCGCCAGCCCGGCGGCACCGGTCTGGGGCTGGTGATTTCCAAGCGCCTGATCGAGCAGATGGGCGGCGAGATCGGCGTCGACAGCACGCCGGGCGAAGGTTCGGAATTCTGGATCAGCCTGAACCTGCCCAAGACCCGCGACGACGCCGAAGACCTGCCCTGCGCGCCGTTGCTCGGGCGCCGGGTGGCGGTACTGGAAAACCACGAACTGGCGCGTCAGGCCCTGCAGCATCAACTGGAAGACTGCGGCCTCGATGTCACGCCGTTCAATACCCTGGAAAGCCTGACCAATGGCGTTACCGGCGCCCATCAGACCGATCAGGCGATCGATCTGGCGGTGCTCGGCATCACCAGCAACGACATGCCGCCGGAGCGTCTCAACCAGCACATCTGGGACCTTGAGCACCTCGGTTGCCGGGTGCTGGTGTTGTGCCCGACCACCGAACTGACGCTGTACCACCTTTCAGTGCCCAACCCTCACAGTCAGCTGCAATCGAAACCGGCCTGCACCCGCAAACTGCGCCGGGCCTTGTCGGACATGGTCAACCCGCGCCAGCCGCGCAGCGAACCGGGCGAACCGTTGTCGAGCCGCGCGCCGAAAGTGCTTTGTGTCGACGACAACCCGGCCAACCTGTTGCTGGTGCAAACGCTGCTCGAAGACATGGGCGCCAAGGTGCTGGCCGTGGAAAGCGGTTACGCCGCAGTCAAGGCAGTACAGAACGAAACCTTCGATCTGGTGCTGATGGACGTGCAGATGCCCGGCATGGACGGACGCCAGAGCACCGAAACCATCCGCCAGTGGGAAAGCGAGCGGCATTGCACGCCGTTGCCGATCGTCGCCCTCACCGCCCACGCCATGGCCAATGAAAAACGCGCGCTGCTGCAAAGCGGCATGGACGACTACCTGACCAAGCCGATCAGCGAGCGGCAACTCGCACAGGTGGTGCTGAAGTGGACGGGCCTTGCGTTGCGCAATCAGGCGCCGGACCGTGGCGGCGAAAGCCTGCTGGGCAATCAGGAACTGCCGATACTCGATCACGAAGAAGGTTTGCGCCTGGCCGCCGGCAAGGCGGATCTGGCGGCAGACATGCTGGCGATGCTGCTGGCCTCGCTCGAGGCCGATCGCGAAGCCATTCGCACCGCCCGCGACAGTCAGGATCAGAACAGTCTGCTCGAACGGGTGCACCGTCTGCACGGCGCCACCCGTTACTGCGGTGTGCCGCAATTGCGCGCCGCCTGCCAGCGCAGCGAAACCCTGCTCAAGCAGCAGGACCCCAAGGCATCGACCGCGCTGGACGAGCTGGAGCGGGCAATCAATCGCCTGGCGGCCCAGGCGAAGATCAGCGCCTGATCCACGGCAATGCCGGTCAACGCCGACGCAGCTAAAGTTGTCGCGGGTGATTTGCGCCCGCGTCGATGCTCCAGGAGGATTTCATGCGCATGATCGTTTTCAGCAGCCAGACCTACGACCGCGACAGTTTCCTCGCCGCCGACTGCCCGGCCGGGATCGAACTGCACTTTCAGCCAGCCCGGCTCAGTCTCGATACCGCAGCGCTGGCCGAACATCACGAAGTAGTCTGCGCGTTCATCAACGATGACCTCAGCGCCCCGGTGCTGGAGCGTCTGGCCGCGGGCGGCACTCGCCTGATCGCCTTGCGTTCGGCCGGCTACAACCATGTGGATCTGGCCGTCGCCAAACGTCTGGGGCTGGCCGTCGTGCGCGTACCGGCCTACTCGCCCCATGCGGTGGCCGAACATGCGGTGGCGTTGATCCTCGCCCTCAACCGGCGCTTGCATCGCGCCTACAACCGCACCCGCGAAGGTGATTTCAGCCTGCACGGGCTCACCGGTTTCGATCTGGTGGGCAAAACCGTCGGCATCGTCGGCACCGGACAGATCGGCGCGACCTTCGCGAAGATCATGCACGGCTTCGGCTGCGAACTGCTGGCCTACGACCCTTATCCGAACCCTGCCGTCGAAGCGTTGGGCGCGCGCTACCTCAGCCTGCCGGACCTGCTGGCGCAAGCACGGATCATCAGCCTGCACTGCCCGCTCAACGAACAGAGCAAACACCTGATCAACCGCGATTCGCTGGCGCACATGCAACCGGGGGCGATGCTGATCAACACCGGGCGCGGCGGTCTGGTGGACACGCCGGCGCTGATCGACGCCCTGAAGGACGGCCAACTCGGTTATCTGGGACTGGATGTGTATGAAGAGGAGGCGCAGCTGTTCTTCGAGGATCGCTCCGACCTGCCGCTACAAGATGACGTGCTGGCGCGGCTGCTGACCTTCCCGAATGTGATTGTCACCGCGCATCAGGCATTCCTGACCCATGAGGCGCTGGGCGCGATTGCCGCGACCACCTTGCACAACATTGCGACCTGGGCGGCGGGTACGCCGCAGAACCAGGTCGAAGGCTGAGCGATCGGACTCAGACCGGGGGCGGCGTCGGGGTAATCGCCACGCACAGGATCAACAGCGCCAGCCAGCCGAACCCCAGCAAACGTTGCTTGAGGGAGTGGCCGCTGCGCAGCAGGAACCAGACAAACACCAGCGGCATCAGAAACGCCATGATTTTCAGCCAGCCTTCCACCGGGCGCGAACCGTCCGGGTTCAACACCGGTTCGACAGGCTGCGAACGACGGCGTCGCCCCGCCGCGGCCGGCATGATCTTCGGCCGCTCGGGGGCCGGCGGCGGAACGAAGGCCTCGGGCACTGCCTTGTTACGCGGCAGGCTGCCAAAGGAAATCGTCGACGCGCCCTTTTCGGCGTGAGGAGCCTGTGCATCTGCCAGTGGAGCCCCGCAATGAATGCACGCCGTGGCTTCTGAGCTGATGCTCCGCTTGCATTCATAACATTCGATCAGCGCCATGTTCCGTTCCTTGAAAATGAAGGCGGCAGTTTGCCACGACTGCGGTGTCGATTTGAACCGGATCGAAGGTCGCACGCGCGCATCATTCTGCAATCAAGCCCGTGCTAGCATGTCGCGCATATTTGGAGGACCCATGGTCGAACACGATTTCCGCTACACCCTGATGAACCCGCAACACACCCTCACCGAATGCCGCGCCCTGGTTCCGGGCCGTTATCAGGTCACCGGCAACGGTGGCTCGATCCGCATCGGCGACGTGCTGGTCGTGACCCTCAAAGGCAGCAAGGACTTGTCCATGCGCCTGACCGTCGACACCGTCCGCCACCTGATCAACCCGCCGGGTCAATGGACTGCCATGACCACCGGCCCGGTGTTCGGTGAACTGGCGATCCACACCTGGCAGGTCAACTGCGACAGCTGCGCCAAGGAGCTGAGCTTCGAATTCGCCGTGGACGCCAAGCTCGGCAAACCTGCGGAAAAACCGGCCGCCACGGCACGTATTGCGGAGCTGGGCTGGAAAGCCGTCGGCGACAAGCACCTGTGCCCGAAATGCCAGGAGCCGGCGTGATGAAACACCTGGCCCTGACCGCCGTTGTCGGCGCCGGCCTGATGGGTTGCGCCGCGGAGCCTGTGCAACTGCAACAGAACCGCAGCTACATTCTGGAATGGATCGGCGAGCGTCCGCTGATGGACTACAGCCACCTGACCGTGACCCTCGGCGATGATGGCCGGGCGTACGGTAATGGCGGCTGCAACCACTGGTTCGCGCCGTACACTCTGGAAGGCGACAAGCTGAGCTTCGGCAAGATCGGCAAGACCCGCAAACTGTGTGCCCCGGCGCTGATGGAGCAGGAGCAACGCTTCCTCCAGGCCCTGGAGCACGTGGAGCGCTGGGACATCTCGCCGATCGAGCAGATGCGCTTCTGGCCGGCTGAAGGCAAGCCGTTGCGCTGGTGGCTGGAAGAAGGCTGATCCTTTAGATCGCCAAGCCCCTCACCCTAACCCTCCCGAAACGTCGGACCGCCCAAAGGGAGAGGGGACTGATTGGGGGATATTGGAGAGATACGCCGACCTGAAAGACCTTCACCGAATCCATAACCAACCGGATTCCACTCTGACGAATCTTCAGTCGACCTGATCTTCCAGGTCGATGGAAATCGCCAGACACCTCGGTCGGCCCCCTCTCCCTCCGGGAGAGGGCTGGGGTGAGGGATGCTTTATAGCGGCAACTCAATTTGTAGCCTGCAACGCCTCAAGCTTCGCCATCACCCCCGCCGCCGTCTGCTCGCCCATCAACTGTTCCCGCACCTTGCCCTTGTTGTCGATGATGTAAGTCACCGGCAAGGCTTCACTGCGCGGCAGTTCGAACAATTCCGACGGATCCTGCGCCAGCACGGTGAACTTGATGCCCAGTTTTTCGCTGGCGCTCTTCAGCTCTTCACCCTGCACGTTGTCGAAGTTGACCCCGAACACGCCGATCTTCTTGCCCTTGAGTTCGTCCGCCAGGTGATTGAGTTCCGGGATTTCCGTGCGGCACGGGCCGCACCATTCGGCCCAGTAATTGAGCACGACCCATTGTTTGTCGAGGCGCTCGGACGCCACTTTCTGTCCGTTCTGGTCGATGCCGTAGTCGTTACCGCAGCCCCCCAGCATCAACGCCCCGATGATCGTCAATGCCGCTGCCAGTGCCCGTGTCATGTCGTGTTCCTTGTGAAAAATTGAATGCGCCTGCGACCCATCGCCTCCCAAGGTTCTGGATTGCGCGCTGCACAGTTAGAATAGCCGCCACTCTACGCAAGAAGCGACCCGCCCATGACCGATCTGACGCTTTATCACAACCCGCGCTGCTCGAAATCCCGCGGTGCGCTCGAACTCCTCGAAGCCCGTGGCCTGACGCCAAACGTGGTGCGCTACCTCGAAACCCCGCTGGACGCCGCGCAGATCAAGGCGCTGCTCGGCAAGCTGGGAATCAGCGCACGGCAACTGCTGCGCACCGGCGAAGACGAATACAAGACCCTGAACCTGGCCGATGCCAGTCTCACCGAGAAACAATTGATTGAAGCGATCGCGGCCCATCCGAAGTTGATGGAGCGACCGATTCTCGAAGCCGGCGACAAAGCCGTCATCGGCCGTCCACCGGAGCAGATCCTGGAGCTGCTGCCGTGAGTGCGCCGTACATTCTGGTTCTGTATTACAGCCGCAGCGGCTCGACCAACGAGATGGCCCGGCAGATTGCCCGTGGCGTCGAGCAGGCCGGTCTCGAAGCGCGCCTGCGCACCGTGCCGGCGATCTCCACCGAGTGCGAAGCCGTGGCACCGGACATTCCGGATGAAGGCGCGCTGTACGCCACTTTGGATGACCTGAAGAACTGCGCCGGCCTGGCCCTCGGCAGCCCGACCCGTTTCGGCAACATGGCCGCGCCGCTCAAGTACTTCCTCGACGGCACCAGCAACCTGTGGCTGACCGGCGCACTGGTCGGCAAGCCGGCCGGAGTGTTCACGTCCACCGCCAGCCTGCACGGCGGTCAGGAAACCACCCTGCTGTCGATGATGCTGCCGCTGCTGCACCACGGCATGCTGATCACCGGCCTGCCCTACAGCGAATCGGCGCTGCTGGAAACCCAGGGCGGCGGCACGCCGTACGGCGCCAGCCATCACGCCGGGGCCGACGGTAAAAGCGGTCTCGATCAGCACGAAGTGGCGCTGTGCCGCGCCCTCGGCGCACGTCTGGCCAAGACGGCCCGGAAACTGGGGAACTGAGATGGCCAGAAAGCCGAAAGTCCTGCCCGCCGTCGAGTGGCTGGAGCCGCGGGTGCGGGCGATGCGGGTGATCAGTCTGCTGTGCTTTTTCGGCCTGGCCGGACTGCTCGCCGCTTATTACCTGATGTTCGCCGACCTGCACGGCGCGCGACCGTGGGTGATTCTGCTGATCGAGCTGATCCCGTGGATCGTGCTCGCACCGGCGATGATCATGGGCAGCGCACGCGGGCATTCGTGGATGTGCTTTGTGGTGAATCTGTATTTCATCAAGGGCGCACTGGCCGCGTATGACCCGAGCCGGCAGCTGTTCGGTGTGCTGGAGATGATCGCCAGTCTGGCGGTGTTTTGCTCGGCACTGCTGTATGTGCGGTGGCGGTATCAGTTGAATCGCAAACTGGCGGGCGAAGGCGAAGTCTCCGTCGCCTGACTGCTCGCCAGATCGCCGAGCTAACCGAGTCTGCCGGGATCGTTTCACGCTCTGCGTGGGAACGATCGCTTTGAACTCAATGATTGACGGTGTACGCCAGCATCATCGAGATCTGGCTCATCGGCCGTCCACCGCTCTCTTCATGCCACTGGTTGAACGCGTTCTGCACCGTCGCCAGATCCCGCAGGCTGCTCGGCACCTTGTCGACGATCTTCTGTGCATTCAACGCCGCGACCACGTCGTAGCTCGGCACGAACGTATCCTTGCCAACCATCCGCAAGAACCGTGGCGCCGACAGCCCGCCCAATTGATGACCGTGCTTTTTCAGGTACGTCCACAAACCGACGATATCGGTCACCGGCCAGTCGGCGAGCAACGCACCGAAACTGCCCTTCTCTTTCTCGACATCCAGAATGAACTGCGCATTGCGCGGCACGCTCTTGAGCTTGCCCAGGTGACGGATGATCCGCGCATCCTGCATCAGTCGCTCAAGGTGTTCGGCGCTCATCAGCACGACCTTTTCCGGGTCGAACTTGAAGAACACTTCCTCGAAGGCCGGCCACTTGGCATCCACCAGGCTGTGCTTGAGCCCGGCACGGAACACCCGCAGGGCCATGGTCGAGAGGTAA
This sequence comes from Pseudomonas sp. R45(2017), assembly GCF_002112305.1. NCBI lineage: Bacteria > Pseudomonadati > Pseudomonadota > Gammaproteobacteria > Pseudomonadales > Pseudomonadaceae > Pseudomonas > Pseudomonas sp. R45(2017). The sequence continues at coordinate 338,924 of NZ_NEHH01000001.1, forward strand.
CGGTCGTCGCTGATCTTGCGCAGTTGCGCCGGGGTCTTGGGAACGGGCAGATGGGCTTCCAGTTCAGCCGCCGAACCGAAGCGGTTCAGACAGTATTCGTGCAGCCACTTGTAGTCGCGCATGCCCTCTCCTAAAAAATGAATTGAAAACGGCGCCCGCGAGCGCCGTTTCTTTCGAGCGATCAGATCACTTACAGGTTCACCACATTGACGAAACGCGAAGCCGCCGTCTCGTCGATCTTCAGGCTGGTGAAGTCAAACAGGTTACGGTCAGCCAGTTGCGACGGGATCACGTTCTGCAGGCTGCGGAAGATGCTTTCGGTACGGCCCGGGGTCTTGCGTTCCCAGTCCTGGAGCATTTCCTTGACCACCTGACGCTGCAGGTTTTCCTGGGAACCGCAGAGGTTGCACGGAATGATCGGGAATTGCTTGAAGTCCGAGTAGGCCTGGATGTCTTTCTCGTTGCAGTAGGCCAGCGGACGGATCACCACGTTGCGCCCGTCGTCGGCGCGCAGCTTCGGCGGCATGGCCTTGAGGCTGCCGTTGAAGAACATGTTGAGGAAGAACGTCTCGACGATGTCGTCGCGGTGATGACCGAGGGCCATTTTGGTCGCGCCGATTTCGTCGGCGAAGGTGTACAGCGTGCCGCGACGCAGGCGCGAGCATAGCGAGCAGGTGGTCTTGCCTTCCGGGATCAGTTCCTTGACCACCGAGTAGGTGTCCTTCTCGACGATGTGGTACTCGATGCCCAGCTCTTTCAGGTAGGCCGGCAGCACGTGCTCGGGGAAACCCGGCTGCTTCTGGTCCATGTTCACGGCGACGATCTCGAACTTGATCGGTGCAACCTTCTGCAGGTGCATCAGCACGTCGAGCATGGTGTAGCTGTCCTTGCCCCCGGACAGGCAGACCATGACCTTGTCGCCGTCTTCGATCATGTTGAAGTCGGTGACGGCTTCGCCGGCCAGGCGGCGCAGGCGCTTTTGCAGTTTGTTCTGGTTGACCGTAAGAGTGCCCATGACGCGAAATCCGTGAGGTGTGACGAAAGGCGGGCATTTTACGCAAAAACACTTCGCTTGTGGCCACAGGTTGTCGCCGCTTACAGCGCCCGTTTGCACAGACCCCGACGCGATTACCCCGCGGTTTTACAGCGCGATTTGCTCTAAGCCCCTATCACCTGTGCGGTTAAGACCTTTCTATACTGCGACATAAGGTCGCACACAATCTGAAGACCTGTATTTGCTCGGCCGCATTGGCCCGTAGGCGCTCCGCTGGGGGGCGATGGCAATAACGAGAGGAGTGACTGGCATGATCCATCACGTAGTGGGACTTTTTACCCACCCCGATCAGGAATGGAAGGAAATCCGTGGCGACCAGGAAGAAAGCATCAGCCACATGTACCTGACGCACACGCTGATTCTGGCGGCGATCCCCGCTGTTTCGGCATTTATCGGCACGACTCAGGTCGGCTGGGTGATCGGCAACCGCGCACCGGTGATGCTCACCGTCGAAAGCGCGTTGTGGATGACGATCATGTCTTACCTGGCAATGCTCGGCGGAGTCGCGGTCATGGGTGCCTTCGTGCACTGGATGGCCCGCACCTATGACGCCAACCCGAGCCTGGCCCGTTGCGTGGCATTTGCCACCTACACCGCGACACCGTTGTTCGTCGGCGGGCTGGCGGCGCTCTATCCACACATGTGGCTGGGGATGATCGTCGGCACGGCGGCCATCTGCTACACGGTTTACCTGTTGTATGTGGGGCTGCCGACCTTCATGAACATTCCGTCCGACGAGGGTTTCCTGTTTTCCAGCTCGGTACTGGCGGTGGGTCTGGTGGTGCTGGTCGCCATCATGGCGTTTACCGTGATTGTCTGGGGTCTGGGCGTGGGGCCTGTCTACACCAATTAGCGACCGGTTCCTCCCGAGAAGAACAAGATCCGCCAACACAGGCCGCCGCAAGGCGGCCTTCTCATGCCTGGAATGAACGTCGCGACCATTCGGCAGTTTGGCGATACGCAACGCCGAAAGGTTGCGGCATACTCCAAATCTCTGGAGATCCATCAAGCATGCCCGAGCAACTCAATACCCGCGTCGAAGACTGTTTCCAACTCGCTGAATCCTTTTTCAAACGTCCCTTCAAACGCCCCGTGGTGAGCCTCAAGCTGCGCGGGCAAAAAGCCGGGGTCGCGCATCTGCACGAGAATCTGCTGCGCTTCAATCCGCAGCTGTACCGGGAAAACACCGAACATTTCCTCAAGCAGACCGTGGCCCACGAAGTCGCGCACCTGATCGCCCATCAACTGTTCGGCGACCGCATCCAGCCCCACGGCGAGGAGTGGCAACTGATCATGCGCGGCGTTTACGAATTGCCGCCGGACCGTTGCCATACCTATGAAATCAAACGCCGCAGCGTGACCCGCTACATCTATAAATGCCCGTGTGCCGATAGCGATTTTCCGTTTTCGGCGCAGCGCCATAGCCTGGTCAGGCAGGGTCGGCGCTATCTGTGCCGGCGCTGTCGCAACACATTGGTGTTCAGTGGCGAGATGCGGGTCGAGTAACCCACGAGCTACGCGATGACTTTCGCGGCGCGTAATTCGGCAATCCGCTCAGGACTCAACCCCAACTCCGTCAACACCTGATCTGTATGCTGCCCCAGCGCTGCCCCCACATGCCGCGGCGCCGGCAACGCCTCGGAAAACTTCAGCGGACAGGCGATCTGCGCCTGCACCGTGCCATCACCGCGGGGCACCTGGGTCACCAGTTCCCGCGCCTGCAATTGCGGATGCTGCACCGCCTCGCCCAGGTTCAACACCGGCTCGACGCAGGCATCGATCCCGGCGAACAGCTCGCACAGTTCGGCAAAGTCATGCTTCTCGAACTCGACCTTCAAGGCGTCCTTGAGCGCCCGCTGCTGCTCGGGTTTGGGCGACAAGCCCTGCGCCGCCAGTTCCGGCCGGCCCAGCGCCGCACACAGTTGCTGCATGAAGGCCGGTTCCAGACTGCCCACCGACATCCAGCGCCCGTCGCGGGAGCGGTAGTAATCGTAGAAGCTGCCGCCATTGAGCATCTGATCCTCCCAGCCCGGCTCCTCGCCGCAGGCCAGATACCCGGCACCGGCCATGGCGTTCAGGCTGAACGCGCAATCGGTCATGCTCACATCCAGATGGGTGCCCTGCCCGGTCTGCTGGCGGGAAATCACCGCCGCCAACAAGCCGATCACCCCGTGCAGCGAGCCGCCGGCGACATCCGCCACCTGCATGCCCAGCGGCAACGGCCCGCTGTCGGCGCGGCCGGTGTAGCTGGAGAGCCCGGCCAGCGCCAAATAGTTGATGTCGTGGCCGGCGCGATCCTTGTACGGTCCGGTCTGGCCGTAACCGGTGATCGACACATAAATCAGCTTCGGATTGATCGCCTTCAGCGCCTCGTAACCCAGCCCCAGCCGCTCCATCACACCGGGGCGAAACTGTTCCAGCACGATGTCGTAATTCACCAGCAACTGCTTCACCAGCTCCAACGCCTCGGGCTGCTTGAGGTCCAGCGCCAGGCTGCGCTTGTTGCGGTTGAGATACGCGTGACTGGCCGAGACGCCGTGATCATGGGGCGGCAAGACCCGCACCAGGTCGAGGCGGGTCGGCGATTCGATGCGCAGCACTTCGGCGCCCATATCCGCCAGCAGCAGCGAGGCAAACGGCCCCGGCAGCAGGGTCGAGAAATCCAGAATCTTCAGTGAGGCCAGCGGTGCAGGCATGGGCAATCTCCATCAACGATGCATGCAGCCTAGGCAGCCATCGGCGATGGGGCAATTACCGGATCCATCAGTTGCGCTGACCGTTGCGCTCAAACAGCAGGCAAGAAAAAACCCGCCGAAGCGGGTTTTTCCATTCAAGCGATGCTTACTTCACATTGCTCGGGGTCGGGCCTTCGGCCACGCCCAGGTCATCTTCCTCACGCTCGTCGGAGATACCACGACCGCCCGAGGCCAGCTCGGATTGCAGCACATCGGTGTCCAGCTCCTTGACCCACTTGGCCACGACGATGGTCGCTACGGCGTTGCCGACCAGGTTGGTCAGGGCGCGGGCTTCGGACATGAAGCGGTCGATACCCAGGATCAGCGCCAGACCGGCCACCGGCAGGTGACCTACGGCCGACAGGGTGGCCGCCAGTACGATGAAGCCCGAACCGGTCACACCGGCTGCGCCTTTGGAGGACAGCAGCAACACTACCAGCAGAGTGATCTGGTGAGTGATGTCCATGTGGGTGTCGGTCGCCTGAGCGATGAACACGGCCGCCATGGTCAGGTAGATCGCGGTGCCGTCGAGGTTGAACGAGTAGCCGGTCGGGATCACCAGACCTACCACCGATTTCTTCGCGCCCAGACGCTCCATCTTGATCAGCATGCGTGGCAGTACCGATTCCGAAGAGGAAGTACCCAGCACGATCAGCAGCTCTTCACGGATGTAGCGGATCATCTTCAGCACGCTGAAGCCGTGCATGCGGGCGATACCGCCGAGCACGATCAGGATGAACGCCAGGCAGGTGATGTAGAAGCAGATCATCAGTTGACCCAGCTGCACCAGCGAGCCGACGCCGTAGGCACCGATGGTGAACGCCATCGCACCGAAGGCACCGATTGGCGCGAGCTTCATGATCATGTTGATGATGTTGAACATCACGTGGGCGAAGCGATCGATGAAGTCCAGGATCGGCTTGCCGTAGGCACCCAGGCGATGCAGGGCGAAACCGAAGATCACCGAGAACATCAGCACTTGCAGAATGTCACCGGTGGCGAACGCGCCGACGATGGTGGTCGGGATCACGTTGAGCAGGAAGCCGACAACGCTCTGGTCTGCGCCTTGAGCAACATAGGTCGCGACTTTCGAGGCATCGAGGGTGCTGACGTCGATGTGCATCCCGTTGCCCGGTTGCACGATGTTGACCACGATCAGGCCGACCAGCAGGGCGATGGTCGAAACGATTTCGAAGTACAGGAGTGCGTAACCGCCGGTCTTGCCGACCGATTTCATGTTCTGCATGCCGGCGATGCCGCTGACCACGGTGCAGAAGATGATCGGGGCGATGATCATTTTGATCAGTTTGATGAACCCGTCACCCAGCGGCTTTACGGCCACGCCGAACTGCGGGTAGTAGTGGCCGAGCGCAATACCGATACAGATTGCGACGATCACCTGGAAATACAGGGATTTGTACAGTGGCTGACGAGTCGTCATTGCAAAGTTCCTCAAGAGTCCCGCGTGGCAACATCCATCTGTTGAACGCGAAACCTGAATTGCGAACCCTCCTGCACTGGAGGGATTTGTTGTGTCGAACGGCGCTTTCCGGACCGGCTCGGCGCACGCTTCTGTCGCTCTTATCGCAAACGTCGTGCCACTTTGGTGCAAATCGCTGCAAGCCTTTTGATATCAGGGGATCCGGCTTTTTCTGTGTCACCGTTCGGTTACTCAAGTGTGGCGGATTTCCGCCAACTCGCCCGACCTCGTCCTACAATTTGGCGGAAATCCGCCTTGTTACCGATCAAAGGCAGCCGCTACCATCGGTCGCCAGAGGAAGGATCTGCCGCTCATGCGCGAACGCACCATCGCCAGTCACTTTGCCCGCGCCGCCCTCGGTGGCGCGCGGCGCTCGGGTTACGACTACTCGGACCTGCTGCAGCAACTGGGCATCAGCCCCGAACTGCTCGACGAGCCGCGCGCGCGGATCGCCCCGGAACAATTCACCCAACTGATCCAGAACCTGTGGCTGGCCCTGGACGACGAATACCTGGGTTTTGGCAACGCTCCGAGCAAACCTGGCAGCTTCGCCATGATGTGCCACGCCATCATCCATTGCCGCAGCCTGGAGAAGGCTCTGCAACGCGGCTTATTGTTTTATAGCCTATTCCCCGAAGCCCCGTGCCTGACCCTGAGCCATGAAGACGAATGGGTACGCCTGAGCCTCGACGATGCGCAGTTGTGGGACCCGGATCACTTTCTCAGCGAGAGCCTGCTGGTGATCTGGCATCGCCTCGGCAGCTGGCTGATCGGCCAGCGGATTCGTCTGGAACAGGCGAGCTTCAGCTACCCGAAACCGGCGCACGGGGCGGAATACGATCTGCTGTTTTCCTGCCCGCTGGAATTTTCGGCAACGCAAAGCAGCCTGGTGTTTCACAGCCGTTATCTGCACATGCCGCTGTTGCAGGATGAACGCACCCTCAAGCATTTCCTCGAACGCTCCCCCGCCGACCTGCTGTCCCGCCCGGACGACGGCAACAGCCTGAGCAGCCGGCTGCGCCGTTTGCTCAGCCACGACAGCGCACGCTGGCCGGACCTCGAAGCAGTTGCCGCGCACCTGCACATCAGCCCGCAAACCTTGCGCCGGCATCTGCGCGAGGAAGGCACCAGTTTTCAGGAATTGAAGGATCAGTTGCGCCGGGACATCGCAATTTATCACCTGGGGCGGGCCGATCTGTCGTTGCAACAGATCGCCGAACAGCTCGGGTTTTCCGAGCCGTCGGCGTTTCATCGGGCGTTCAAGAAGTGGACGGGGCTGACGCCGGGGGCTTATCGGGCGCAGGAGCAGTGAGGCCAAAGATCAAAAGCCCCCTCACCCTAACCCTCCCTCTGGGCGGTCCGACGTTTCGGGAGGGTTAGGGTGAGGGCCGATCGTTTTCACACCGCAGGAAAATGAATTCTGAACGCCGCCCCGCCCATCGGTGAATCGCCCAGCGTCAGTTTCGCGCTGTAGCTCTCGATGATGTCCTTGACCACTGCCAGCCCGATCCCCTGCCCTGGGTGCTGGCGATCCAGGCGTTCGCCGCGTTCGAGAATCCGTGCGCGCTGATCCGGTGGTACGCCGGGGCCGTCGTCTTCGATGCACAGCTCCATTCCGGAATGGCTTTCGCGCACGCTGATGCGCACTTCGCCCAGACACAGGCGATAGGCGTTTTCCAGCAGGTTGCCCATCATTTCCAGCAAGGCGCCCTGCTCGATCGGCACGTAACAGTGCTCCGGCAGATCGAAGGCGACGCGCACGTGTTTGTCGCGGTAGACCTTGTCCAGCGTGTCGCACAGGCTTTGCAGCACCGGGCGCAGGCGCACCTGATGGCGCACCAGACCGCTTTTGCGCAGGCTGGCGCGTTGCAACTGATAGCCGATCTGCTGGCTCATGCGTTCGATCTGGGTTTGCAGCACCCACGCCTGATCGCGGTCTTCGGGGCGCTGGGCCATGTCTTCGCTGACGCCTTGCAATACCGCCAGCGGGGTTTTCAGGCTGTGGGCCAGATCGTCGAGGGAATCGCGGTACCGGCTGCGCTGCTGGCGTTCGCTGTGCAGCAAGCGGTTGAGGGAACCGGTCAGGCGCAGCAGTTCACGCGGGTGCTGTTCGCTGAGGCTTTCGAGGGTTCCGCCTTCGATTTCGTCGAGTTCCTGACTGAGCCGGCGCAAGGCTTTCAGGCCCCAGGTCAGGCCGATCCACAGCAGCGCCAGCAGCACCAGCAATGCCGCGCCAAAACCGAGGTAGAGATTTTCCCGCAGGCCTTCGAGGGTGGTTTCGTATTCGCGCACCGGTTGCAGGGCCACGATACTGAAGGCTGCACTTTTGCCGCCAAGCAGTTTGACTTCGACGTCGTAGACGAAGAATTCCTGGCCGTTGGCTTCACGGATCCGCGCGAACTCGTTGCCGAGGCCGTCGTAGCGCGGCGTGTAGTTGATCTTCTCTTCCTGGGTGCCCTTCGAGCGCCAGACCAGATGCCCTTCGCGGTCATAGATGTAGCCGAGCAGGCGATTGTCCGTGAGGTTGAAGCGCTCGTCGGGCAACTGTGCCGGCATCATCAGGCGGTTGTTTTCAACCCGCGCGGCGGAGATCAGCGTGGTGACGTCGGACGCCAGCCGCTGTTCGATCGAGTCCTGCAGCGCCAGGCTGAACGCGCCCTGCATCGCCGGGAGCAACGCGAGCATGAACAACACCGCCAGGGTCGTGGCGGCAAGCATCAGCCGGACGCGAAGGGAACGGATCAAGTGCAGCGCTCATTGAACAGGTAACCGAGGCCGCGCACGGTGTCGATCGGCTTGAATCCGGCCGGGCCTTCGAGCTTGCGGCGCAAACGGCCGACCAGCACTTCGATCACGTTTGGATCGCGCTCGTCGTCATCCGGGTACAACTGCTCCATCAACCGATCCTTGGGCACCACCTGCTGGTGATGGCGCATGAGGTATTCGAGGATCCGGTACTCGTAGGCGGTCAGCGCCAGCGGTTGCTCGTCGAGGGTCGCCTGCTTGCGATTGAGGTCCAGCAACAGCGGGCCGGCGACGATGGTCGACTGAGTGAAACCGCTGGAGCGGCGCAGCAACGCATTGAGCCGCGCTTCGAGTTCTTCGAACTGGAACGGCTTGACCAGATAATCGTCAGCCCCGGCTGCCAGACCTTCGACCTTGTCCTGCCAGTTGCCGCGCGCGGTGAGGATCAGGATCGGAAACGTCTTGGCGCCCGAGCGCAGCTGGCGGATCAGGTCGAGGCCACTCATGCCCGGCAGTCCAAGGTCGATCACCGCCAGGTCAAAGTTGAATTGCCCGGTCTGGTACAACGCCTCTTCGGCATTGGCCACGGACTCGACCACGTGACCGCTCTCCGTCAGGCGGGTTTGCAGGTGATGGCGCAACAGCGCTTCATCTTCGACGACCAACAGTTTCATGACGCTCTCCCGGGTAAATCGACAACTCCAAAGGCTTTCGCCTCACATGGCTGCGCCGGGTCGCCCCTCGAAGGACGACCCGGCGCGGGCCTGACGCCAATCGCTTAGAAAGCGTAGTTGGCCGACAGGTAAGTCTGGGCGCTGCTGGTCAAATCCAGCGAGCCTTGCTTGCTGCCGCCGCTCTCTTTCATCTCAGTGCTGGCGTTGCTGCGCAGGTAACGGTAACCGAGTTCGACCGAGGTGTTCTGCGAGACTTGCTGCAACACACCGAACTGGCCGCCGACGGCGTAACCGATGTCGCTGTCACGGCTGTAGCTCGGCGAATCCTGGGTCAACTTGGTCAGACCGGCCGTGGCACCGCCGAACAGCTTGGTGCTGCTACCCACCGGGTAAAACAGATCGTAGCTGCCCAGCAGGTTTTCCTGGCGCAGTTTAATGCCATTGTGCGAGCCGGACACGTTGTCGTAGGTGGCGTAGTAGCGACCCTGGCTGTTTTGCTGACCCAGGCGCAGGCCGTAGGTGTTGTTGCCGTCGATGGCCGCGGTGGCATCCGGATGGCCGAGGTTGTCGTTCAGGGCGTTGGATTTTTTGATCTTGTCGCTGGTCTGGCCAAAGGTCAGGCCGGCGAAGTTGCTGGTGGTGTCGGCGTGGGCCGCGATACTGGCGCTCATTACGGTAAAAGCCAGCAGCAGTTTATTTAAACGAGTCATGGAGTTTCCTCTTTCACAGTGCTGTTTGGGTATGGCGCAAGGTTACTGACCCTCCCCTGTACCGCCCCTGAACGCTCTCTGAACCTGGCCTGAATGAAATGAACTAGGCTGTTTTGACCACTTTATTGTCCGGAGACCCGATCATGCGCCTGCTTCTAACCCTCGCCCTCCTTGTCTTCAGCGGCCTCAGCCAGGCTGCGATCAAGACCGAGGAAATCCCCTATCAGAGTGCTGACGGCACCAAGCTGATCGGTTACTACGCCTACGACGATGCAATAAAGGGCCCGCGCCCCGGCGTGGTGGTGGTGCATGAGTGGTGGGGCCTGAACGACTACGCCAAGCGCCGCGCCCGGGATCTCGCCGGGCTCGGCTACAGCGCGCTGGCCATCGACATGTACGGTGAAGGCAAGAACACCGAGCACCCGAAAGACGCAATGGCGTTCATGCAGGCCGCCACGCAAAACGCCGATGCGGCCAGCAAGCGCTTTCAGGCCGGGCTGGATCTGTTGAAGAAACAGCCGCAGACCGACAAGGATAAAATCGGCGCCATCGGCTACTGCTTCGGCGGTGGCGTGGTGCTGAATGCCGCGCGTCAGGGCGTGCCGCTGGCCGGCGTGGTGAGCTTCCACGGTGCGCTGGCCACCAAGACTCCGGCTACGCCGGGTAGCGTGAAGGCGAAAGTCCTTGTCGAGCACGGCGCGCTGGACAGCATGGTCACCCCGGACAACGTCGCGGCATTCAAGTCGGAAATGGACAAGGCCGGCGCCGACTATCAATTCGTCAGCCTCGACGGTGCCAAGCACGGGTTCAGCAATCCCGACGCGGATCGCCTGAGCCACGGCGATCACGGTGGCCCGGATATCGGCTACAACAAGGCCGCCGATGAAAAATCCTGGGCGGACATGCAGGCGTTCTTCAAGAAAATCTTTGGCTGAACCCCTGTTGCTGATCGTTCCCACGCTCTGCGTGGGAATGCATACAGTGACGCTCCGCGTCACACAGCGAAGGGACGCGGAGCGTCCCGAGGCTGCATTCCCACGCGGAGCGTGGGAACGATCACAATTCGGGGCCGCAGCGTCGGAGCGATCACGGTTCGACGTGGGAACGATCATGTCGACACTATCCAGCCTTAAGGCAACCCGGCAAAATGCGCCACATGAACTCCAACCCTTTCCTCCCCGCCTGCTGCACCCCGCTCGATGCCCATTGGCCGCTGCCGACGGTGTTGCCCGACACTGTGCTGCTGAGCACCCATTTCGATCCTTCGCAATTGCTCGGTGATGACTTCCGCCGCAGCGCCATCGAGTCGCCGCCGAGCATTCAGCGTTCGGTGGCGAAGCGGCAGGCGGAATTCCTTGCAGGGCGGATTTGTGCACGGGCGGCGTTGCAGCAGCTGGAAGGCTCAAGCACTGTTCCGGCGATCGGCGAGGATCGCGCGCCGATTTGGCCGGCACACATCTGCGGCTCGATCACCCACAGCACCGGCCGTGCGGCGGCGATTGTCGCCAACAAACAGCACTGGCGCGGGCTGGGCATGGACCTGGAAAACCTGCTCAACGCCGAACGCGCCGAGCGGCTGGCTGGAGAGATCCTGACCCCGCCGGAAATGCAGCGCATGGCCGCCGGCTCCCGGGATCAGATCGCGCTCTGGGTGACCCTGACCTTTTCGGTGAAAGAAAGCCTGTTCAAGGCGCTGTACCCGATCGTGCAGCAGCGCTTCTACTTCGAACACGCCGAGGTTCTGGAGTGGAATGAACAGGGTCAGGTGCGGCTGCGGTTGCTGACGGATCTGTCCAGTGAATGGCGCAACGGCACGGAGCTCGATGCGCAATTCGGCGTGCAAGACGGGCAGTTGCTGAGCCTGGTCAGCATCCAGGCGTAAGCGGCTTCAGCGCCGCTCCTGATTCCTCGGCCAGCTCAGGCTGAAGCACGCTCCGCCCAGACTCTTGCTCTTGCCGATCAGCGCCCGGCCGTCGTGCCAGTGGATGATCCGCCGCACGATCGACAGGCCCAGCCCGTGCCCGCCGGACGCTCGGGTGCGGCTGTCGTCCAGGCGCAGGAACGGCGTGAAGATTTTCTCCCAAGCGGTTTCCGGCACGCCGGGGCCGTCGTCCTCGACATCCACCCGGCAACGCATCTGCCCGACCTGATAACTGACCGTGACCTTCGAGCGTGCATGGCGCATGGCGTTGCTCACCAGATTCTGCAAGGCACGGTGCAGGTAACGCGGCTCGGCCTCGACCCAGGCGTCATCGCAATCCGCCGCCGACAGGCACAAACCGCGCTGTACCGTGACTTCGGCGCGCAGAGGCGCCAGCTCTTCGATCACCTGATTGACCAGTGCATCCAGGTCGATGCGCTGGAAGGTCAGCGCCGGCGAGCCCTGCTCCAGCCGGGCGTACGTGAGCATTTCGTCGACCAGCTTGTCGAGGTCCTCGATGTCGTGGTCCATACCCTCGCGGTATTTCTCCAGCGCCTGCGGGGTGGTGGCCGAGCCGATCATCTCCAGGCCGAAACGCAGGCGCGCCACCGGCGTGCGCAATTCGTGGGACACCGCGCGCACCAGTTCACGCTGGATGGCCAGCAACTGCTGCAAGTGCTCGGCCATGCCGTTGAACGCCGCCGCCAGCTTGCCCACCGAGTCGGCACCCCGGGCCGGAACGCGAGTTTCCAGACTGCCTTTGGCGATGCGCGTGGCGGCAGCTTCGAGCCCGCGCAAACGCCGTTCGAGCTGACGCACCAATAAATAGACGATCAGGCCGATCAGGGTCAGGCCGAGAGCGGCGATCAAAACCAGCCATTCCGGCGGGTACGGATTCATCTGATACAGCGGCCCGATTTCCAGCACCCACGGCGTGCCGACCATGCCGGCGAACACCCGGATCGAATCGCCGCCCTTGCCCAGCGCCATCACCGTATCGCCTTCGGACACTCGACGACTCTGGTCTTCGTCCATGTCGGCATCGCTGACGGTGACCAGCCGCAAATCGAAGCCGAAGCCTTTGTCTTCTTTCAACTGCGCCAGTCGTTTGGGCTGTTCGCCCACGGGCACCCGCACCAGCTCATCGGCCAACAGGTAGATGGTCGCCCGGGCCAGTTGCTCGCTGATCTGCTGCACCTCGCCCACCAGCACCAGTTGATCCTTGTCACTGACCAGCCGATAGACCTTGGCCGCGTGCGGGCCGGTCTGTTCGACCAGCGCCTGGCCGCGCTGCACCCGGGTGCGCTGGGTCAGATCGAGATCGGTCTGGGCAAAGGTCTTCAGCGCCAGCGGAATCCCGAGCAGCCGCTCCCACACCAGCAAGGCGCGATGGCGCTCGGTTTCATTCATCGGTTGCAGGTTGTCGGCCATCAGCGAAAACGTGCCGTGGGCCAGACGCTCGCGGTATTGCTCGCTGCGCACCTGGTTGAGCAGGTGCAGCGCCAGCACGCCGAGCACCGCCACCAGAATCAGCGCCGCGCACATGCCGCCATAGATGCGCAGGAAGATCGAATTCACAGCGGCAGTTCTACGCAGGCTTCCGGCACGAACAGATAACCTTTGCTGCGCACGGTCTTGATCAGGCGCGGGTGATCGGGGTCGTCGCCGATTTTCGGGCGGATGCGCGAGATGCGTACATCGATCGAGCGGTCCTGGCCGTCGTAGCCAATGCCGCGCAGTGCGGTGAAGATTTCTTCCCGGGACAGGATCCGCCCGGCGTTGGATACCAGCAGCCAGAGCAGATCGAATTCGGCGCTGGTCAGCTCGATGCCGCTGTCACTGAGCCAGGCTTCGCGCAAGGCGTTGTCCACCACCAGCGGACCGAACTGCAGACGACGCGGATTGCCCGCTGGCGCCTCCGGTGTGTCACTGCGTCGCAGCAGCGCCTGGATACGCGCCAGCAACAGTCGCGGGCGCACCGGTTTGCAGACGTAGTCGTCGGCACCCAAGTCGAGCCCGAGGATCTGGTCGGCGTCATCGGTGCGCGCGGTGAGCATCAGGATCGGGCCGTCGTAACGGTCACGCACCTTGCGGCAGATGCTCAGGCCGTCTTCGCCGGGGAGCATCAGGTCGAGGATCACCAGGTCCGGCTGTTCCTTGATGATCCGCGCCGCCGCCAGCGCACCGTTGCCTTCGATCTCCACGCGCAATCCGTTGGCTTGCAGGTATTCACGGGTCAGTTCGGCCAGACGCTGGTCGTCCTCGACTATCAATACCTGCCAGGCTTCTTGCTCCACGGGTGACCTCTGCTTGCCGATGCTGCTTATAAAGGAAGGATCCTCCCGTCTTTTTGTCATCTTTAAGGAGGATAAGAATGCGTGCGCATGGCCCGATTGTATAAACGGCGTACAGCCAGAACACAAGTCGGTAAATGCGTTCGGACAAGGCGGATTTTTGTGATAGGGTTCGCGCCCTTAAAAATCCGCTGAAGCGTTTTTCCCGACTGAAAAACAGTGACAAACGGTCTAGCTCAGCAGGTTCACGGCCTACAAAGGTTTTCCCTGTTTCGCACACAATTTACGCACAGGGTTATCCACAGGCTGTCCGTTGCAATCGCCCCCCGAAACGCATTATCTTGTAGCCCGCGCTCAAAAAAACCCTACATGTAGGGGTTGAGACCAAAAAACCAAACACAAACCGGACAGTGAATTCAAGGCTTTTTATTGCCATTGTCGGGTTGAACCAAACGTATTTTCAGAAGCCCAAACCGCGCCTGCGGATGGCTACCGTTTTTCAGCCGATCACGGCGTAAACGGTACGGGTGTTGCAGTCCCAAACTGCTCCCCGAAAGGAATGCGGTTTCACGCGTATCGCGCGAACCGAAGACTTCGGCATGGAAGCGGCGCCCACAAGGCCCCCTTCCTGAACTGTCCCGAAGTCGTTACCCGGCAACTGCCGGTCGTAGTGCTTCAGGACGGAACGGTGGGCACCGTGATGGTGCCCAAACAAACATAGAGAACGTGGAGACACCCATGCAAACCGACACAACTCGCGAGAACCCGCAGGGCACCTTGCCGCAGGCCGCCGATTCGAATTCGGATCTGGCTGCCACCGCGCCTGGCCAACTGCGCGTGATCAAGCGTAATGGCACTGTCGTTCCTTACACCGATGACAAGATCACCGTCGCTATCACCAAAGCGTTTCTCGCAGTTGAGGGCGGCACCGCTGCCGCTTCGTCGCGAATCCACGACACCGTTGCCCGCCTGACCGAACAGGTCACCGCGACCTTCAAGCGTCGCATGCCGTCGGGCGGCACCATCCACATCGAAGAAATCCAGGACCAGGTCGAACTGGCCCTGATGCGTGCCGGCGAGCAGAAAGTGGCTCGCGACTACGTGATCTACCGTGATGCCCGTTCCAAGGAACGCGCCGTTCGCACCACCGCCGAAGCACCGGTACAGGCGCACCCGTCGATCCGCATCACCCGCGCCGACGGCACTCTCGCGCCACTGGACATGGGTCGCCTGAACACCATCGTCACCGAAGCCTGCGAAGGTCTGGCTGAAGTCGACGGCGACCTGATCCAGCGCGAAACCCTGAAGAACCTGTACGACGGCGTGGCCCTGAACGACGTCAACACCGCTCTGGTGATGACCGCGCGTACCCTGGTCGAGCGCGAGCCGAACTACTCGTTCGTGACCGCCCGCCTGCTGATGGACACCCTGCGTGCCGAAGGCCTGGGCTTCCTGGGCGTGGCCGAAAGCGCCACTCACCACGAGATGGCCGACCTGTACGCCAAGGCACTGCCGGCCTACGTCGCCAAAGGTATCGAGTTCGAACTGCTGAACCCTGTGCTGGCCTCCTTCGACCTGGAAAAACTGGGCAAGGCGATCAACCACGAGCGCGACCAGCAATTTACCTACCTGGGCCTGCAGACCCTGTACGACCGTTACTTCATCCACAAGGATGGCGTGCGTTTCGAACTGCCGCAGATCTTCTTCATGCGCGTGGCCATGGGCCTGGCGATCGAAGAGAAGCAGAAAGAAGACCGTGCGATCGAGTTCTACAACCTGCTGTCCTCGTTCGACTACATGGCTTCGACCCCGACCCTGTTCAACGCCGGTACCCTGCGTCCACAGCTGTCGAGCTGCTACCTGACCACCGTGCCGGATGACCTGTCGGGCATCTACCACGCGATCCACGACAACGCCATGCTGTCAAAATTCGCCGGTGGCCTGGGCAACGACTGGACGCCGGTGCGTGCACTGGGTTCGTACATCAAGGGCACCAACGGCAAATCGCAAGGCGTGGTTCCGTTCCTGAAAGTGGTGAACGACACCGCCGTCGCCGTTAACCAGGGTGGCAAGCGCAAAGGCGCTGTCTGTGCCTACCTGGAAACCTGGCACATGGACATCGAAGAGTTCATCGAGCTGCGCAAGAACACCGGTGATGACCGTCGTCGTACCCACGACATGAACACCGCCAACTGGATCCCTGACCTGTTCATGAAGCGCGTCTTCGATGACGGCAAATGGACCCTGTTCTCGCCGTCCGAAGTACCGGATCTGCACGACCTGACCGGCAAGGCCTTCGAAGAGCGCTACGAGTACTACGAAGCCCTGACCGAGTACCCGGGCAAGGTCAAGCTGTTCAAGACCATCCAGGCCAAAGACCTGTGGCGCAAGATGCTGTCGATGCTGTTCGAAACCGGCCACCCATGGCTGACTTTCAAAGACCCGTGCAACCTGCGTAGCCCGCAGCAGCACGTCGGCGTTGTTCACAGCTCGAACCTGTGCACCGAGATCACCTTGAACACCAACAAGGACGAGATCGCGGTCTGCAACCTGGGCTCGATCAACCTGCCGAACCACATCGTCGACGGCAAGCTGGACACCGCCAAGCTCAAGCGCACCATCGACGTCGCCGTGCGCATGCTCGACAACGTGATCGACATCAACTACTACTCGGTACCGCAGGCGAAGAACTCCAACTTCCGTCACCGTCCGGTCGGCCTGGGCATCATGGGCTTCCAGGACGCGCTGTACCTGCAGCACATCCCTTACGGTTCCGACGCTGCCGTCGAGTTCGCCGACAAGTCGATGGAAGCGGTCAGCTACTACGCGATCCAGGCTTCCTGCGACCTGGCCGACGAGCGCGGCTCGTACGAGACGTTCCAGGGTTCGCTGTGGTCCAAAGGCGTACTGCCGCTGGATTCGCAACAGATCCTGATCGAAGCACGCGGCCAGAAGTACATCGACGTCGACCTGACCGAATCCCTGGACTGGGCACCGGTTCGCGCCCGTGTACAGAAAGGCATCCGCAACTCGAACATCATGGCCATCGCACCGACCGCGACCATCGCCAACATCACCGGCGTATCGCAGTCGATCGAACCGACCTACCAGAACCTGTATGTGAAATCGAACCTGTCGGGCGAATTCACCGTGATCAACCCCTACCTGGTTCGCGACCTGAAGGCTCGCGGTCTGTGGGACTCGGTCATGATCAACGACCTGAAGTACTACGACGGTTCGGTTCAGCAGATCGAGCGCATCCCGCAAGAACTCAAAGAGCTCTACGCGACCGCATTCGAAGTGGACACCAAGTGGATCGTTGACGCCGCCAGCCGTCGTCAGAAGTGGATCGACCAGGCCCAGTCGCTGAACCTGTACATCGCCGGCGCATCGGGCAAGAAGCTGGACGTGACCTACCGCATGGCCTGGTACCGTGGTCTGAAAACCACCTACTACCTCCGCGCCCTGGCCGCGACCAGCACCGAGAAGTCGACCATCAACACCGGCAAGCTGAACGCTGTATCCAGCGGCGGCAACCACGGCGACGACTCGGTCCTGGCAGCCCCTGCCGGCCCGGCTCCAGTACCGAAGGCTTGCGCCATCGACGAGCCGGATTGCGAAGCTTGCCAATAAGCTGAGCTGAATCGGGCGTTGCGAAACGCCTGATCCGAGAAACCCCCGACAGACTTCTGGTTTGTCGGGGGTTTTCTTTTGCCCGCGATAAAAGCAAAAGCCGCCCTCACCCTAGCCCTCTCCCGGAGGGAGAGGGGACTGACCGAGGTGTTTGGGAGAGATACGCCGACGTGAAATACCGAGGTGAACTTGGGTTTTGAAACGCATCCAACTCAACTCCCGCATCTTCCTCTCCAAAGCCCCCTCACCCTAACCCTCTCCCGAGGGAGAGGGGACTGACCGAGTTGTTTGGGAGAGATACGCCGACGTGAAAGACCGAGTTGAACTAAAGCAAACATCCCTGCTTCCACCACTCAATACGATGAGCGTTAGCTCGAGTAAGGCTTTTGACGTGCCGGCCCCATCGGAAGGCTGAGTGGAGGGATTTATCCGGGGGTGGGAGCGCAGCGACCGTGCGGCGCAGCCGCATGCATCGAGAGGAGGTGCAGCGAAGCAAACCGTAGGCGATGCCCCCGGATGAATCCCGTAACGAAGGAACACCGAGCCAAAGCGAGGTGCCGAACGCCGGGGCCCAGCGTTTTGGTTCCTTTTGGGCGTTTGCAAAAGGGACTCGCCGTAAGGGCGAAACCGCCAGCGGCAACACCCGCAGAAACGGATAAACACCCCAAACCGCAGCCAAAAAAAAGCCCCTCAAAAAGAGGGGCTCCCATACAAAACCAAACCCAGAAATCAGGTCATCTGAATAATGGTCTGCATAATGGTGCTCTGAGTCGAAATGGTCTTGGCGTTCGCCTGATAGTTACTCTGACCCTTGATCAGATCAACCAGCTCATTGGTCAGGTTAACGTTCGACTCCTCCAGCGAGTTCGAAACAACCGAACCCAGAGTACCGGTCTCCGGCGCATCGTAGCCCGGAATGCCCGAAGCGTAAGTCTCTTTCCAGCTGGTACCACCAATCGGCTGAAGACCCTGCTCGTTGGTGAAGCTCGCCAGCGCAACCTGGCCGATGGCCTTGCTCTGGTTGTTGCTGAAGTTGGCAAACAGCGTACCGGTACCGTCGATGGTCAGGTTGGTGATCTGGCCAGTCGCGTAACCATCCTGAGTCGGGATCGAACGCGCGGTGTCAGCGTTGAACTGAGTGGTCTTGGCCATCGAAATGGTGATGCCAGCCGGGTTCGCCGAAGCACCGTTGGCCTTCCACACGCCGTTGGTGACAGTACCCGGTACCCAGCCAGTGAATTTCAGGTCGCTGCTGATCACGGCAGGCGGCGTGCTGACCTGAGTCAGTTGACCGGTGGAGTCGAAGGTCATGGTCGAAGCGACAGGTGCGGTGACTTTCGGATCGCTGCCGGTAGCATCCGGGTTACGACCGTCTACCAGGGTGTAGACCTTCCAGGTGTTGGCACCGGTTTTCACCATGTATTGGTCCATGACGTGGGAGTTACCCTGGCTGTCATAGATCGGGGTGCTGAACGACTTGGTGTAGGTCTCGGTCTTGCTAGGGTCGAACTTGCCGGCCGCCACTGTGTCGTCGATCACCGGAGCGGTCGAGTTCAGGTTGATGGTCGAGGTCACCAGCGAGGTGGACTTCGGCGCGAGGTTCGAGGTGTCGATCTTCAGGTCGGTCAACACGCCGTTGATGACCTTGCCGTTGGAGTCCACACCATAGCCTTGCAGACGCGAGGTGTAGTCGGTGTTGGTGATGAAGCCGTCCTTGTCGACCTTGAACGTACCGGCACGGGTGTAGGAGATCGAGCCGTTGTTGCTCAGGGTGAAGAAGCCCGAACCGTTGATGCCCATGTCCAGCACGTTGCCGGTGTTGTTGATGTCGCCCTGGGTGAACTGCTGGGAAACGTTGGCCAGGCGCACACCGTTGCCGATGACCTTGCTGCCGCTACCCAGGCGAGTGGCCGAGTAGACGTCTTCGAATTCTGCACGGGACGATTTGAAACCGGCGGTCGCAACGTTGGCGATGTTGTTGCCGGTCACGTCCAGTTGCTTGTTGGCTGCATAGAGACCGCTAAGGCCGATATTGAAAGACATATTCCACTCCTTTGTGCCGGTTAGTCGGCTCTATATACCAATGGTTTGTACTTTGGACAGGGCAACGGTGCCCTTGCCGGACAGGTTGAGCATCAGCTCGCCACCGGTCTGGCTGATCGTCACGCTGGTGACCGTGGCTGGCAGGTAGGTCGCCATATCGGTCGAGGTACCGTTGATCGAGGCGTTCGCCTTGACGGTGTAGGTACCGGTTTTCACCAGGTTGCCGTCCTTGTCCTTGCCGTCCCATGTGAAGCTCGCATTGCCGGCGGCGCGGCTGCCCAGGTCGATGGTGCGAACAACGGTGCCGCTGCTGTCGGTGATGGAGACAGTGCCGCCGGCAATCGACGACGGAACGGTGACCGAACCGGTCATGCCTTTGCTCGGATCGTCGAGCTGTACCGAGTTGGTCTGCACGATCACGTTGCGGCCGACCAGCGACGAAGCCTGCAGGGCTTGCGACGAGTTGTAGTTGCCGGCCAGCGAGCTGACGGTGCTGTTGAGGGTGGTGATCCCCTCAAGGCTGCTGAACTGCGCCAACTGGGCAACGAATGCGCTGTTGTCCTGCGGGTCGAGCGGGTTCTGGTTCTTCAGCTGGGTTACCAGCAGTTGCAGGAACGCGTCCTTGCCCAGGGCCTGGCCGCCGGTCGAGCTGTTGGTGGCCGAAGCGATGCCGCCGGTGGTCGTGCTACTGGTCTTCTTCGAAGAGTTGGCCAGTATGTCGTTCATCGTCAGGCTGCTGGTGGTATCGGTAACACTCATGGCAGTCGCCCCTTATTACTGACCGAGGGTCAGTACCTTCTGCATCATGGTCTTGGCGGTGTTCATCATTTCGGCGTTGGTCTGGAACGACCGGCTCGCGGAAATCATGTCAGCCATTTCTTCCACCACGTTGACGTTCGGGTAGTAGACGTAGCCCTTTGCGTCGGCTGCCGGATGGTTCGGCTCGTAGCGCGCTTCGAGGTTGCTCTGGTCTTCGACCACGCCCATGACCTGCACGCCCTGGCCCGCAGCATCCTGGTTCTGGAACAGCGAATTGCTGCCGCCGCTCTGGCCGCCCTGGAACATGGTGGCGAATACCGGGTGACGGGCACGGTAGGTCTGATCGATGCTCGACGAGACGGTCTCGGCGTTGGCGATGTTCGAAGCCACGGTGTTGAGGCGGGTGGTCTGGGCGCTCATGCCGCTGCCGGCAATGTTGAAAACGCTGGACAGGGACATGGATTACTCTCCGCGCAGGGCTGATACCAGCCCTTTGAATTTGCTGTTGAGCAGGGTGAAGCTGGCCTGGAAGCCGACCGCGTTTTCCGCGTAGTTCGACTGTTCCAGCTGGGCGTCCACGGTGTTCTGGTCGATCGACGGCTGCATCGGCGTGCGATACATCAGCGACTCGTCGCCATTGCCCAGCCCTTCAGCTTCGATGTGACGGCTGTTGGTCATGTTCAGGGCGATGGTGCCGTTGGCGTTCTTCTGGCTCTGTGCTTCGAGCACTTTGGAGAACTCCAGATCCCGCGCCTTGTAGTTCGGGGTATCGGCGTTGGCGATGTTGTTGGCCAGCACTTCGGCACGCTGGGCGCGGAAGCCCAGAGCCTTTTCGTGAATGCCGAGCGCTTTATCGAAGCTGATGCTCATGTCGGGAACCTTCAGGTGACCGGATTTTTCGTAACAGGGTTATAGCAAGCGGCGTGCCAGTTTGAGAAAGCCCCGGATTACGGGGCTTTGCGCGGAACCGGCAACGCGGCAATGCCAGAAAAGCGGCAACCGGTTTCCGCCGGATGCCGCTTTTCTGCCGCCGCCTGCCACCGGCAAAACCTTCAGGCATAAAAAAAAGGGAGCCCCTGAGGACTCCCGTTTCTTGTGTTGCCGGTCTTGATCACTTCGCCTGGTAGATGATCCCCGGGCTGCACTGAACCATCTGGTAATGATCCGGCAGACCGTTCAGCGCCTCGGAAGCGCCAAGGAACAGATAACCGCCCGGCTTCAGCGTGCTGTGGATGCGCAACAGGATGTCCTTCTTCACCTCGGCGGAGAAGTAGATCAGCACGTTGCGGCAGAACACGATGTCGAACTTGCCCAGGCTTGCGTAGCTGTCGAGCAGGTTGAACGAGCGGAACTCCACCCGGTTCTTGATCGGTGCCTTGATCACCCAGCGCCCCGGCCCTTTCGGGTCGAAGTAGCGCTGCAGACGATCGGCGGACAGACCGCGACCGATTGCCAGGCTGTCGTACTCGCCGGTCTTGCAGTTGGTCAGCATGCTGCCGGACAGATCGGTGGCAACGATCTGCACACCCATCTTCAACTGGCCGATGTTGGTCCGCTCGAACTCGTCGATCGACATCGACAGCGAATAGGGTTCCTGACCCGACGAGCAGGCCGCCGACCAGATCCGCAGACGCTGGTTGGGAGCGGCCTTGATCGCTTCGGGCAGCACCTTGTTCTTCAAGACTTCAAACGGATAGGTGTCGCGAAACCACAGGGTTTCGTTGGTCGTCATGGCATCGACCACCTGCTCGCGCAAACCGCTGCGCGGCTGGGTCTGGATGCGCTGAACCAGCTCACCCAGGGACTTGATGCCTTGCTGCTCCATCAGTTTGTTGAGACGGCTCGACACCAGGTACTGCTTGTTTTCACCGAGCAAAATGCCACAGGCTTTTTCCAGGAAGACCCGGAACTGTTCGAAATCCAAATTACCCGTAGACAAATGATGCCGCCTCTTAAATCGTGTTGAACGCCAGGGGCAAAAGGCCCTTAGCTGATATCTGCTGCTTTGATCCGGTCGACTACCCGGGATGCCAGGTCATCAGGACGGAATTTGGCCAGGAAGTCATCGGCACCGACTTTCTTGACCATCGCCTGATTGAACACACCCGACAACGAAGTATGCAGGATGATATGAAGCTTTTGCATGCGAGGGTCGCTGCGGATCTCGGCCGTCAGGGTGTACCCGTCCATCTCCGGCATTTCGATGTCGGAGATCATCATCAGGAACTCTTCTTCCGGCTTCTTGCCCTCGTCGACCAGCTTGCGCAGGTAATCCAGCGCCTGCTTGCCGTCGTTCAACGCCACCACTTCGACACCGACCGTCTGCAGGCAACGCGTCACCTGCTTGCGCGCCACCGACGAGTCATCGACCGTCAGCACCCGCAGCGACAACGCCTTGCTCTGGGTCTCGACATCCACCACGCCGACCGAAATCGCTTCCGGCGTCGGCGCAACTTCCGCCAGCACCTTCTCGACGTCGATGATTTCGACTAACTGATTGTCGACCCGAGTCACAGCGGTCAGGTAATGATCGCGTCCGGTGCCCTTGGGCGGCGGATGGATCTCTTCCCAGTTCATGTTCACGATACGTTCCACCGAGCGCACCAGGAAACCCTGCGTCTTGGTGTTGTATTCCGTGATGATCACGAACGGACTGTTCTTGTCTTTCAAAGCACCGGAGCCGGTCGCCATCGCCAGATCAAGGATCGGAATGGTCGCCCCCCGGATATTCGCCACCCCGCACACGACAGGACTGGACTTGGGCATCAGCGTCAGTTGCGGGCATTGCAGCACTTCCCGAACCTTGAACACGTTGATCCCGTAGAGCTGCTGGCCGTCGAGACGGAACAACAACAGCTCCAGGCGATTCTGCCCCACCAGTTGCGTGCGCTGGTTCACCGAATCCATTACACCAGCCATGCCCAGACTCCTACACCAACGCCAAGTGTTGTTGCGACGCACATTCATTGCTAAACGGCACGGCGCTTGCTTTTCAACTCGTATGAACGCTCAAACGACATTTTTCCGACGCCTGACATCTCCCCTCCGCATAGGGCTTTGCGCGATGTCCGCCATTTGCCTTTTTTTCGCTGGCAGCCCTGCCGGTGCTGATGCGGTTACCTTGCCTGACATGCTTATCGGCGTCACTCAGGGCTTTCTTGAATTCACCGTAGAAGACTATCTGGCTACCAGTCAAACGGAAGGCCGTTATGAAATCGAGGTCAACCAGCTCGATCCACGCATGCGCATGCCTATGTGCGACAAGGAATTGACAGCGACACTGGAGAGTCCGGCACGCCCTCTGGGCCGTGTCACGGTCAAGGTCCGCTGCGAAGGCACCTCCCCCTGGACGGTGTTCGTGCCCGCTCAAGTCCGCCTGTTTCGCGAGATTGTCACCACCACGCGGCCACTCAAACGCGCCGGCATCATCGAGCCTCAAGACGTGACCTTGCGCGAGCGCGACGTCAGCACGATCAATCAGGGTTTCCTGACGTCGGTGGATGAAGCCATCGGCCAGAAATTGACCCGACCAACGGTAGCCGATCAAGTCATCACCCTGGTGCATCTGGAACAGGCGGAAGTGGTTCGCAAGGGCGATCAAGTGGTGATCACCGCCCGCAGCGGCACCCTCGCCGTCCGCATGCCGGGCGAAGCCCTGTCGAACGGCGGCCTGAAAGAACAGATTCGGGTGAAAAACCTCAATTCCCAACGGGTTATCAAGGCGCAGGTTATCGCGCCGGGCCAGGTGGAAGTTGCCATGTGAACGGCCATGTAGCGGTGATGTGAGCGGCTGTATGAACGGATATTTGAAAAGCCCCTGAGTACCCAAGCAGAAAACTGGCGCTGACCAGAGCTGTTCCCTAAACTGTGCCGCAGCAGGATCTGCAACGGCGCATGCAAGCTCATTGCTAAATGAGCCTAAAGTTTTCCAGGGGATGGCCGAGAACATGGCAAGCGTCCAAATTCCCAGAGGTTTTTAACATGGTCATCGATTTCAGCCGTTTGAACAGCTCCTCGTCACTTACGGGCAGTACACGTACCAGCAACGCCAAGGAAACCGCCGAAACCGGCACCTCCGCGCCGCTGAATACCCCGGCCGAACAGGCCAGTACCGCAAAAAGCGGGGAATCGGTACACCTCAGCAATGAGGCTCAACAGTTGCAGAAGGTCACTGACAAGCTGCGCGATCAGCCTGCCGTCGATAAAGCCCGCGTGGCCGAGTTGAAAGCAGCGATTGCCGATGGCAGCTACAAGGTCGACAGCAACCGTGTAGCCAGCAAACTGCTTAATTTCGAAGCCCAGCGCTAGGCCTCGGTCAGCGCCAGGCTTTTGGACGCTTAAAACCCAAGGCCAGCCATGCACGACACTAATCTATTGCAACTGATCACCGACGACTTTGCTCCAGCTCAACAATTGCTGGAGTTGCTGCAAACCGAGTCCCTCGCCTTGCACGGTCGCGACATGCCTCTGCTGGAAGAAATTCTGGCGCGCAAACAGGCATTGATCATTCTGCTCGAACAGCATGGCCGCAAGCGCAGCGAAATCCTCGCCAGTCTCAATCTGTCGCTCGACCGCGCAGGCCTGGAACAACTGGCCAGCCAGTCGAGCATCGGCGATCAGTTGCTGAGCCAGAGCGATGTCCTGACCGACCTGATTGCCCAGTGCCAGGCCGCCAACGTCAAGAACGGCCAGTCGATCATCATGCAGCAGGCCGCTACGGCCAATCAGCTGAAAATCCTCACCGGCGGCGAGCCTCCCGCGCTCTACGATGCCAGCGGCACCTTCTCCAAACTGCAGAAACCACGCGCGCTCAGCCAGGCGTGATGCTTTCTTCTATGCTTGCGCCCTATCAACGTGCGAAACATGCTGGCAAAATACTGGCCAGCCGTAGTCAAATTTTGTCTGGAGATTGATTTAACGTGTCCAACGATGACGCTCCGCAGCCCCCAAAGGTGCTCACCACGCCCCTGGAGATCTCCAGCAATCTGCGCCAGCTGCAAGAGAGCCACGATCCGCTGATCATTACGTTCCACGAGCGCAGCCAGCGCTTCCAGAGCTACCTGATTGAAGTCGATCGCGAAAACGGTTCGATCAAGCTTGATGAGATGATCCCGCGCGACGGCGAACGTTTTCTGGAAGCAGGCGAACCGTTCAAGGTTGAGGGTTTTCATGATGGCGTGCGCATTGCCTGGGAATGCACAGGGACGCTGAGCATCAAAGACTCCGACGGCGACCGCTTCTACACCGGCGACCTTCCCACCGAAGTGGTTTATCACCAGCGCCGCAACGCCTTTCGCGCCGCACTGAAACTGACCGACCTGGTCAGCGTCGTGCTCGGCGGCGAAAAGCTCAAGGCACCGCTGGATGGCAAATTGCTGGACATCTCGGCCACGGGTTGCAAGCTGCGCTTTGAAGGCGATATCACCGACCGCCTGCAATTGGGCCAGGTCTATGATCGCCTGATCGCCGCACCGCTGTTCGGCAACCAACCGGTATCGGTCGAGCTGCGTTACCTGCACTTCGAAGAAAAGCTCAACATCACCTTCGCCGGCCTGCGCTTTCACAACATCAGCGGCCCGGCGGCCCGGAACGTCGAGCGTTTCGTTTATCAACTGCAGCGCGAAGCGCGTCGGTTCGATAAAGACGATCTCTGATCGGCAGGCATGAAAAACGGGCAGTCACTGCGGTGACTGCCCGTTTTTTTATGCCCGGATCACGGCTTGGCGGGAGTGATGTCCGGCCCCTCGTCTTCGACTGTCGAGTCGGTGGGCGCGGCAGATTCTGGTTCAGGTTCTGGTTCAGGTTCAGGCTCCGGAGCGACCGTATTCTGCATCTGCTCCTGCACCACCTGCTCGTCAACCCGCGGGTCAAGCGCTGCTACCAGCGGCGAACTGGACATGCTGTCCGGCATCGCCACGTGATGCAGCGGTGCATCGTCCACCTGGTGCAGATTGGTCACGGCTTTAGGTCGGATCCGCCACACCAGCACCAACGCGAAAAAGGTGAAGAACGCATACAGGCTCTGCGGCCCGAACAGCTTCATCAGCACCCCGGCCGCCAGCGGCCCGATACTGGCGCCTACGCCGTAAGTCACCAGCAGCATCGCCGTCAGCGACACCCGGCGCTCGCCTTCGACGTGGTCGTTGGAGAACGCCACCGCCAACGGGTACAGGCAAAACTGCACCAGCGAGCAGAGGAAGCCGACCACGAACAGAACCTCCAGCGGCACCTGCGGCAGGATCGCCAGCGGCAACGCGGCAATCGCGAGGAACAACGCAAAGCAACGAATCAGCAGCGCCCGGTCATAGCGGTCGGACAACCAGCCCAGCGGCCACTGCACCACCAACCCGGCAAAAATGCAGCTACCCATGAACAGACCGACCTGCTCGGTGGACAGCCCCTGCTGCGAGGCATACAGCGGCGCCAGACCGTAGAACGAACCGATGATCAGCCCCGCCCCGAGCACCGTGCTCAGCGATTGCGGTACGCGCTTGATAAAAAAGCGCGGCTCCATCGGCGCCGGGTGCAGCGGTGCCGGGTGAATCCGCCGGGTCAGTGCCACCGGCACCAGACACAGGGCGAAGCACAGCGCGACCAGCATCAGCAGTTCCAGGCCAAGGCCCGGGTGCATGACCAGAATCAGCTGACCGAGCACCAGCCCCAGGTACGACGCGATCATGTAGCCGCTGAACACCAGACCGCGCTGATTGGCGTCGGCCTGCTCGTTCAGCCAGCTCTCGATGACCATGTATTGGCACATCATGCCGAGGCCGACGATGGTCCGCAGCACCAGCCAGGCCGGCAGCCAGTCCACCAGGCCATGACCGAGCACCGCCGCACCGACGATCCCGGCACACGCCGAGTAGGCACGGATATGCCCGACCCGGGCAATCAGGCGGTGACCGATCTTGCCGCCCAGCACCAGACCGAAATAGTTGGCCGCCATCAACGCACCGACCCACAACCCGTCGACATGGTCGGCAGCCAGACGCAAAGCCAGATAAGTAGAAAGAAGGCCCGAGCCGATCAACATCATCAGCGAGGCGAAATACAGCGCTCGAAAGGATTTCCAGATTTGGCGCATCGGCGTTCCGAGCGGCTCCTTGCGGTAAGTATCGGGCTATCAAACGATAGCCCGACGGCGACATGTCGTCAGGCCTGGGCTGCTAGAACACGGCGTTCCCAGGGAGTGATTTCATCAAAGAAACTGGTCAACTCCATGGTCTTCGAAGCGATGTAGCCTTCGATGAACTCCGTGCCGAACAGTTCCTTTGCAAGCTGGCTGCGTTTCAGACGTTCGAGCGCCGCGTGCAAGGTACACGGCAGCGAAAGATTGTCCGGCACTTCGAACTCGCCTTGAATCGCTTCGCTTGGCTCCAGCTCATGCTCGATGCCGTACAAGCCGGCGGCAAGGCTCGCAGCGATGGCCAGATACGGGTTCGCATCGGCGCCCGGCAAGCGGTTCTCGACTCGACGGGCAACCGGCGAACTGGCCGGAATACGCAGGCCGGCGGCGCGGTTGTCGTGGGACCAGCAGGCGTTGTTCGGCGATGCGAACGGATGGCAAAGGCGCTGGTAGGAATTGACGTTTGGTGCAAACAGCGCGGTGAAATCAGCCATGCCCGCCTGCTGCCCGCCAATGAAGTGGCGGAACATCGCGGTCGGCTGACCGTCCGCATCGCTGAACACATTCTTGCCGCTGCCGATTTCGACGATGCTCTGGTGAATGTGCATCGAGCTACCCGGCGTGTGCGCCAGCGGCTTGGCCATGCAAACCACGGTCAAACCGTGCTTGAGCGCGACTTCCTTGAGCAGGTGTTTGAACAGGAAGGTCTGGTCGGCCAGCAACAGCGGATCACCGTGCAGAAGGTTGATCTCGAACTGGCTGACGCCCATTTCGTGCATGAAGGTATCGCGCGGCAGACCGAGGGCCGCCATGCATTTATAGACTTCACTGAAGAACGGCCGCAGACCGTTATTGGAGCTGACGCTGAACGCCGAGTGACCGTCCTCGCGACGACCGTCGAGACCGACGGGCGGCTGGAACGGTTGGTTCGGGTCGGTGTTCGGAGCGAACACAAAGAATTCGAGTTCGGTCGCCACCACCGGCGCCAGACCTAGGGCTGCGTAGCGGGCAATGACCTTCTTGAGTTGACCACGGGTCGACAGGTTGGAGCTTTCGCCGGTCAGCTCGTCGGCATCACAGATGGCAAAGGCCCGCGGTTCTTCACTCCATGGCAACGGATGGATCTGCGCCGGATCGGCCACCAGCGCCAGGTCACCGTCATCGCTGCCATAGAATTTCGCGGCGGGATAACCACCCATGATGCATTGCAGCAGCACCCCCCGGGCCAACTGCAAACGCCGCCCTTCGAGGAAACCCTCGGCGGTCATTACCTTGCCACGTGGCACACCGTTCAAATCCGGCGTGACACATTCAATCTCATCAATGCCCGTCAATCGCTGCGCGAGTGAACGCTGGCCATCGGTTGTCATGACGCAATCCTTGTTATTGTGCGAGCCGCGAACGGCGACCCGGACAAAATAGGCTTCGGCTGTTCGGAATATCAAGCAGCAGCCAACAAAAAGAATTCCGGTCAATGAATCCGTGATTCAGGGCAGGTAAATACTGAACACGCCGCCGCCCAGCGGGCCGCCATTACGAATCTCGGTCCGGCCGCCAACACCGTTGCGCTGATGCAGCGCGGCAATGCGCCCGGCGAAGTACAGACCGAGGCCGGTGCTGCCACTGCTGTGATTGATGCCCTGCACGTAATCGGACTGACGCTCGAGCATTTCGGCCGGGTAACCGTCGCCGTCGTCATTGATGCTCAGCACCAGTTGCCCGGCTTCGTCGCTGACGGTGATCAGCAGCGATTCACGGGCGTAACGGATCGCATTGTTGATGCAGTTGCCCAGCACAGAGGCGATCAGTTCGCGATCAAAGAAACCCAGCGGACTGAGCGGATCGACTTCGTAAGTGGCGATGATTCCACGACTGGCGAACACTTCCTGATGCGCCGCCAGTTGCGCTTCGATGAAATCGTCCAGCTCGTGATAGGCCGGCTGCAACGGCATCTGATTCACCCCAAGCTTGTACAGCCCGAGCAACTGCACCAGCATGCCGTTGAGGTGGGCGAACTCGAAGTCGATCACGCCCTGCTCCGCCCCTTGGCGCTGCGTCTCGGGCAGACGCGCCAGCCATTGGCTGTGGGCCTGCATCAGCATCGCCAGAGAGTTCTTCATGTCGTGCACGGTGGAGGCGATCACCGTGGAAAAATCCAGTGCCTGCTCGTCTTGGTTCATTCGCCAAACGCCTTGCTTTTCAGCTTCTGATAACGCGGATAACGCGCGTCGGTATCGGGCATCATGCCCACCAGTTTCAGGCAGGCCCGACATTCTTCCAGCTCCGCCGACGGCACATTGGTGTCGGTGCCGTGCAGCAACGACTGGGCCATGTTCAGCGCGATACTGATGTTCTTCGGTTGCATCTTCAGCGCCTTGCGGAACACCTCGCGGGCCTCCACCAGGTTGCCGGTCTTGTACACGCGCACGCCCTGACGGTTGAGGTCGGCGGCCGCGTTGCTGGAGCTGAGAATAGTCGGGTCGTCGGTGAGCTTGGCGATGTCTTTCATCACCGTCGGGTCATCGCCGTAGATTTCCGCACAGCTCTTGAGCATCGAAGTGCCCGCCTCGGCCTGACCGAGCATCTGCAATTGCTTGGCGACCAGCAACGCCGCCTCGGGGCTCATGAACTGCTCCATGCCGTCGAGGCGCATCAGCGCTTGTTCGGTGAGCTTCTCGGCGGTCTCGGCATCGTTGAGCAACAGGCTCGTGGCCTTCATCAGACGCGCGCGAATCTGCAGGCCCGGGTCGGTCGGGTTTTCCTTGGCCACGGCGCTGAGGGTGGTGTTGATCTCCAGCCGCGTGCGGGTGTCGAGCCCGCGTTCGCTGCCTTTGCTGATCAGGGCATGGGCCAGGCCGAGATTGCTTTCCGGATCCTTGAACCGCGATTGCGCGCCCTGATTCACCGCCTGGCGATAAGCCCGGGAAGCGGTGTCGAAATCTTCGTTGGCCATCGCCAGCTTGCCCAGCAACGCCTGACGGCGCACCGCCAGCGGCGACAGGCGAATGGCCTCCTCCAGCACTTGCTGCGCGCCTTTGGTATCGCCTTCGGCGACCAGCACGTCGGCCATGCCGTCGTACAGCGCCGGCATCATCGGGAAGACCTTCAGGGCTTTTTCGTAAACGCCTTTGGCCTGACTGACCTGCCCGCGCTTGAACAGCAATTTGCCCAACCCGGCAAACGCCCATGGCAACGGCCGGTCGGCGATGATGCTGTCGTAAAGTCGCTCGAGCGCTTCGTTCTGGTTCATGTCGCGCAGCGCATCCGCGCGATAGCGCAGGCACAGCGGCGAATAGCGGATGTCCTGTTTGCACAGGGCGATACAGGCGTTGAGCACCTCGACCGGTTTGCCACGGTCGAGGGCTTGCAGAATCGGTTTGAGCAGGGTCTTGCGCTGCTCCAGACGCTCCAGCCGCTGAGCCAGGCCGGAGCGGTTGAACGGCTTGGTCAGGTACGCGTCCGGCTCGTGCTCCAGGGCACTGAGCACCATCGCCTGACTGGTTTCGGCCGTGACCATCACGAACACCGCTTCGTGGCTGATCAGCTTCTCCATCATCAGGTCTTCCAGCACCTGCTGACCGTTCTTCTTGCCGTCACCGAGGTGGAAGTCCTGGAGGATGAAATCGTAGGACTTCTGCGCACACATTTTCAGCGCCTGCTCGCCGGTGTCGGCGGTGTCCACATCCTTGACGCCCAACTCGCGCAACATCGAACGCACGGAACTGCGGAAATCCGAGAAATCATCGACGATCAGAAAACTCTTTTGGTGATACGACAGCATCGAGGATTTCCAGGCAATTGAAGAGGATGGACCATTTCCAGGCGCGCAGATGATAGCTGCCGGCCAAATGCTATCAAGCGATTTCGCGCGACTCTGAAGTCACCGAATGGGTTATCGGCCGGATCAGGGGTTCTCTTGAAGCGAGGGTTCAAGATTCGTTGCGCAAGGATTACCCTGCGCGGCGGTTCTCACCTTCCAACGGCAAAGGATTCATCGTGTACATCAAGGGACGCTACATCGTGTCGGCCTGTGCGCTGCTGTTTTTGCAGCAGGCACTGGCGAGCGGAATGGACTGCACAAAGGCGGCGAGTGTTGTGGAGAAGGCGATTTGCGCGGACAAGCCGTTGCATGAGCTGGATGCGCAGATGGGGGCGGCTTATCGGAAGTTGATGAAGGCTGCGCCGGCGCAGGCCGAAGTGAAAAAGGCTCAGCACCAGTGGCTCAGGGAGCGTGATAGATGTGGCGAGGAGGTCAGTTGCCTGAGCCAGCGTTATCAGGATCGTTTGCAGGTCTTGCACGCGCAGTGGATCGACGCGGTGGCCTACAAACCGGACGAGATCGATAGACAGGTCATGGAGGATCTGCAGCAACGGGTTCGGGAGATGAGTAAGGAAAGTCCGGAGTTTGCACTGGAGCGGGCACTTGGCTCTCTCACCAGCGAAAAAGGCGAAACCTCATTCTCCGGCGATCCAAATGACGACCCAGCCGAGGATCAGACCGTGTTCCCCAAAAGTATTCCCAAGGGCGTCACCCAGGGTGAATGGAAAGCGCTTAACGCTTCCGGCCTCGATGCTGATGCCGAGCAAGGTCAGGTGAATTACACATTGATAGACCTGGACGGCGACGGCCAACGGGATCTGATCGTTTCAACCTACACCGGTGGTACAGGCCTCTTCAGCTTCTATGAAACCTTCCGTCACGATGGAGAACGGTTCACCAGAAGGCTGGCTCCCTATGATCCGGAAGCCGGCGCCGGCAGCTCGTTGTTCTCCACCAGTGATCGCGGCGCCAACCAGTCGGCAGGCTGGATCAAATCTCACGGAAGAATGTATCTCGCCTACCGCAACGGCTCATACGGTGCTGATGATGTGTACTTGCTCAATCCCCTGAAGATCAACAGCCAAATACCAACGGTGACAGTTCGGTATGACTACAAGTTGATCGTGCCGAGTAATCAATACTCCGAGGAAAGCAGTACCAGCTACGTACTGGACCCAGTTTTGCGAAAGACTCTCATAAAAGCCCTGATCCAATCGGGTGCGGGTAAACCTCAACAACCCAGCCAACACAAAGGCCCCCTCTGCCCCATTCCTGCATCGGGCTCGGGTGACGATGATTATTACAGTTACGGCGCAGGTTACTACGCAGTAGAAACCGTCATGGACTTGCCAGTCTTTATCGACAACGAGTGCTTCATCGCAAGGCTGAACAATTGGTTTGGTAGTTACAGCGAGAAAGACGGATTGCCCGCCTTGCTGACTTTGCGCAAGCCCGGGTCTCAAGATCCCGAACGGGGCTTCTCAGTCAACGGCCGCCGACATTTCACGAACGTCACAACCTCGATTGGAAAGGCAGAGGGTGGAGCTGAAATTTTCTAACCCTTCCTCCTGCAAGATTGAAAGACACAAAAAAGCCCCACCAGACACCTCTGCGTGGGGCTTTGTACTTCAGGGCGCTTCTCAGACCTCCGCCACCAACACATCGGCAATCCGAATACTCAACGCCGCACCTGTCAGCGTCGGGTTCACGCAGGAGGACGATGGCATGACGCTCGTCCCCGCAATGAACAGGTTGGAATGGTCGTGACTGCGGCAATCGCGGTCTACCACCGAGTCTTTCGGATCATCGCCCATGATGGTGGTGCCCATGATGTGCTGACGGTTCTGGAAGCCCGTGTCGGTGCTGAGGATGTCGGCGTCGAGCAGTTTTGCAAACTGCTTGAAGTCTTCCAGCGCCTTCTCTTTACCGGCGTGCCAGTAGTCGGGAACGCTGTAGTAGATCTCGGGAACCGGCAGACCGATGGCGTCGAACTTGGTCTTGCTCGGGGTGACCCGGTTTTCCGGCAGCGGCAAGGTTTCGAAATCGACGGCCCAGTTCAGGGAGCGCGCCGATTGCAGGCGGATCTGCTCATCGAGCTTCGAGCCCAGCACGCCTTTGGCGATCAGGTTCGAGGTGATTTGCGACGTCGGCACGGTGTTGCGCACCTTGATCTTGTAGCTCGGGTAATCGTTGCGAAACGCGCCATCGCGACTGTTCAGATAGACCAGCAATTGCGTCGGCCCTTCGCCCGGCCACATGTCTTCCTTGGTCATGACGTTCATGCTGATGCCGGTGTGATCCATCAGGTTGCGCCCGACCTGATCCGAGGAGTTGGCAATCCCGTTCGGGTACTTTTCCGAGGTCGACATCAACAGCAGCTTCGGCGACTCGATACCGTATGCCGCCAGTACAAAGGCCCGGGCGGTCAGTTTGTGTTTGATCTTGTCGGGGCGCATGTACCAGATCGCGGTGATCTTGCCGTCGTCGCCCGCCTCGATCTTGTAGACGACAGAGTTGTCCAGCACCTTGGCGCCATGGCGCTCGGCCTCATCGATATGCATCGAACCGTCGTACTTGGCTGCAATCGGGCATACCGGGTTGCAGTTGTTGTTGCCGGCACAGGGAGGCCGTTTGCCATAGGGGCGGGTTGCCCGGCCGTTCGGCTCGAGGATCGGGTTATACCCGCCCTTGCTGAGCAATTCGGAGAGGCGCTTGAACATGTAGCTCGGCTTCAGGCCCTCCATCGGATAGGGAATCGAGCGCGGCGGATAGGCGTCCCCGCCCTGCCCGCTTTCGTCCTGGCCGTCGACACCGGAAACGCCCAGTTCGATTTCAGCCCGAGCGTAATACGGTTCCAGCTCGTCATAACTGATCGGCCAGTCACGACCACGGCCATACAACGACTTGAGACGAAAATCGTTGGGCAGCATGCGCCACAGCGAGGAACCGAAGTGCCAGGTGGTGCCGCCCACCACACGCAAGTAAGAAGTGTTGTATTTCACTGGCCCTACCTGCTGCAAATAGTCGCCGTAGGTCGACGGCGCGTGAGGCAGGCTCGGATAGGGCGACCCGGCGCCCTGCAGCTTGGCATTGGCCAGCGAGAGTTTCACCGGGGCATTGCGGAACGTTTCCACCACATCACGGCGATTCACCCGGGGACCGGCCTCGAGCACGATCACCGACTTGTTCGCTTTGGCCAGGCCCGTGGCGATCAGACCGCCCATGACACCGGAACCGATGATCACCACATCGGCATCGAATTGATCGCTGCTCATACTGTCGAGTCCTGAATGACTGCTGGTTTGGGACCCCATGAATCCGGGCCGCCACCGTAGGTTGGAATGATGAGAATGCCGTGAGTGGGCTGATACATCATGGCGAGGGAATAGCTGATCAGCTCGGCATACGCCGGCTCACCGACAATGCCCAGATACCAGGCGGAAATGATGCTGGTGGCCGTGGCTCGCAGCGATGGATCCGGATTCGGCTGCGCCAGGTATTCGTCGACATGCCTGTACCCCTGTGCGCCGATCAATTGCTTCAGGGCTATTACATTGGTCGAGAAATTCGGCGCGCGCTTGTCCAGTGCGGCGTAGTAACGACCGGCCAGAACCGGATTGACCGCACGGCTGACCAGAAACTGCGACAGCGCAATGAAATCGTCGCCCGATACCTGCGCTGCCAGCACCGACTGCCAGGGCAGCGCACTGCCGATCATCGCGGCCAGGCCCAGCGTCACGGAACCACGCAACAGATTGCGGCGAGTGAGCCCAGTCGAGCTTTCGGTTTGAGTTTTTTCGTGTTTGTGCGTCATTGAAGTGTCCATTGCTCAGGCCTCCTTGCGCCGACGTGCAATCAAGGCCCATGCGCCCAGGCCCATCAACACGCACACGAGAATGATGACCGGGGTCGTAAACTTCGCCATTACTGCCAGCGGTGCCTTGGGACCACCGTCCCGTACCTGCGCCACATCGGCGGCGGTGACAATCGTGTCGGCATTGCCGTAGCGCGACAGCACGTAGTTGCTGACGTCGGCAATCTGCTGGTCGTTCAGGCGGTCGGTGAACAGCGCGTCAGGGCCGAAACCCGGCATGTCGATGGCCACACCGTCGACTTCACGATGCACGCCGTACACGATGGCCGCGATCAGGTTGTCGCTGCGACT
Organism: Pseudomonas sp. R45(2017); assembly: GCF_002112305.1. NCBI lineage: Bacteria > Pseudomonadati > Pseudomonadota > Gammaproteobacteria > Pseudomonadales > Pseudomonadaceae > Pseudomonas > Pseudomonas sp. R45(2017). The sequence continues at coordinate 374,083 of NZ_NEHH01000001.1, forward strand.
GGTGGCAGTGTTATGAAACAGTGATGGGTATTCCCGCGTGCCCTGACCGTTCGGCTGATGGCAGTTGGCGCAAGTGCCACTGAATATCTGCCAGCCCGGGTTGTCCCCCGGTTTGCCTCCGCGCAGCGTCAATTCATCGACCGAGGCCTGACCGTACTCGTGGCGGGCTTTGGTTTCCCCACTGTTGATCGGCGCCGTCTGCAGCAGATAGGCCGCAATGGCTTTGAGATCCACATCGCTCAAATGCTGCAGACTGTTCTCCACCGCCTCGGCCATCGGCCCCGCCGCCTGGGCCTTGCCCTCGACGTGACCGGTACGCAGATAGGCCACGATCTCGTCGCTCGACCAGGCACCGATGCCGCTGACTTTGTCGGAAGTGATATTGGGGGCATACCAACTGCCCAGTGATCCGCCGGCCAACGGTTTTGCGCTGTCGGCCGCCATCAGGACATTGCGCGGTGTGTGGCAGGTATCGCAGTGAGCCAGGCCGTTGACCAGATAGTCGCCGCGATTGACCTCGGCGGACTTGGCCGGATCCGGCGTGAAGCGTGTTTTGCTGTGGAACAGCGCGTTCCAGCCAATCATCGACGCGCGGATATTGAACGGGAAATCCAGAGCGGTTTTCTGGTTCAGCGTATCGACCGGCGCCACTTCATGCATGAAGTAGTCGTAGAGCGCAGCAATGTCGCTGTCGGTCATCTTCGAATAGGAGGTGTAGGGCATCGCCGGGTAAAGCCGAGTGCCATCGGCCGCCACCCCGTCACGCACCGCACGGGCGAATTGCTCTGACGTGTAATTGCCGATACCCGCCGTTTTCGAAGGCGTGATGTTGGTCGAGTAGATCGTGCCCATCGGTGAACCGAGCGGATAGCCGCCCGCAAAAGCCCTGCCGCCTGGCGCCGTATGACAAGCCACACAGTCAGCGGCTACCGCTAGACGCTTGCCCACCGACGCGGTGCTGTCGAGCGCCTCGCCGTACGCGGCGCCAGCTATGGCGATCAGCAGCGTAACCAATCCGGCAGAGGCGTACCCCCTGCGTTTCCCTTTATCAATGCGACGCGACATGAGTCCTACCCTAGGCTGCTTCGTTCTTTTTTTTTCACGGTTCTGGAAATCACGAACACAGCGTCCTCGTCATCTTGAGCGACAAGGACGAAGAGGTACGATGTCGTACGTATTTATTGGAATATTCCATACAATGTAACACTTTGCAATAAATAGAAAAGGCCAAGTGCCATCTTTTGTATGTATGTGCTGAATGCTCTAAAACGCTGGTTACAAGGGTGTTTAATGCAGAATATATTTAAATAAGAAACAACTGGTAACCCTACAGTTGTGGACTCCGCAGCCGAAAGATGTACGACGACTAGCCATTTGCTTACGAGCTGCGCTCGATATTGACCCGCCCCCACATGTCAGCAGGATGCCCCTTATGAGTTGGTTGAATGACGCAAGACTTTCCACGAAATTGATCACGGCCTTCGCGGCGTGCGCCTTCATCACCCTGGGGGTAGGCCTGCTGGGAAGCCGGGGAGTGACCGAACTCTCGACAAGCCTCAGATCGGTGTTCGGCAACAACCTCGTCGCCGTCGCCAACATCGCGCAGACCAAAATCAAGGCTGTCGGACAGACCCGTGACATGTATCGGCTTTACGTCGCCACTGCCGCCAACCTGCCACAGAGCACCAAAGACGAATTCCTCGCCTCGATGAGCGCCAACCAGTTGGCGAGCGAAAAAGCCTTTGCCGAATACCGGAAAACCGAGCTTGCCGACGACGAACGTGCAGCCGGTGACCGGATGGAGAAGGCCTGGCCCGTTTACCAGGCGATCGTGCAAAGGTATCTGACCCTGATGAAGGCCGGCGACCTGGAAAATGGCCGCGAACTGCTGCTCGGCAATCTGCAGAAAAACTACCGCGTCGTCATGGACGAATTGACCATCATGACCAACTCCAACGACATGCAGGTCAGCGAAGCCGCGAAGCGATCGGTTCTGACGGAGTCCTCCGCCAAGACCTCGCTGTACATCGGCATCGTGCTGGCCTTTGTCGCGGCGATTTTGCTTGGCCTGTTCATCAGCCGACTGATCAGCCGCCCCATCTCCAAAGCCGTTGAAAGCGCCCGAAGCATCGCTGGGGGCGACTTGACTCAAAACATCGTCAGCACCGGCCGCGACGAGGCCGGTCAGTTGCTCACGGCCCTGGCCGAGATGCAGGGCAGTCTGAAAAGCACTATTCAGCAGATCGCCAGCGCGGCAGATCAACTGGCTTCCGCTGCCGAAGAACTCACCGCCGTCACTGACAATGGAAGCCGCGGACTGATTCGTCAGAACGACGAGATCCAGCAGGCAGCGACGGCTGTCACGGAAATGACCTCCGCCGTGGAGGAAGTTGCGCGCAATGCGGTATCCACCTCCGAGGCCTCCCAGACCACCAGCCGGGAAGCCAGCAATGGACGCGATCAAGCGCGAAACGCCGTTGCCGCGATCAACCATGCAACCACGGAAATCGCCACCTCCACCACCATGGTCAAGGACCTGGCAGAGAAAGTACGGGACATCGGCAAGGTTCTGGATGTCATCCGGGGGATTGCCGAGCAAACCAATCTGCTGGCGCTTAACGCCGCCATCGAGGCTGCACGCGCGGGTGAGCAAGGTCGAGGTTTTGCCGTGGTCGCCGACGAGGTACGAGCCCTGGCGGCAAGAACCCAGGCTTCGACGGGGGAAATCGAAGGCATGATCAACGACGTTCGCAACAGTGCAGACGAAGCCGTCGGCGCCATGGGGAAAAGCCAGGCGCTGGTCAGCGAAACCCAGTCACTGGCGCAAGCGACCGGCCAGGCATTGGAGCTGATTGCCGACGGCATCTCGCAGATCAATGATCGCAACCTCGTCATCGCCACAGCCTCGGAAGAACAGGCACACGTTGCTCGTGAAGTGGACCGAAATCTGGTCAACATTCAGGATCTTTCCACCCAGACAGCGGCAGGCGCACATCAGACCAGCGCCTCGACCCAGGAACTGTCCAACTTGGCGGCGTCGTTCAACACTCTGGTCAGTCGCTTTCGCTTATAAATTCCTGAAAACAAAAAGCCCCGCCAGATCACTCTGCGCGGGGCTTTTTCAATAGATGGTGTCCCAGGGCAGGTTCGAACTGCCAACCTTCCCCTTAGGAGGGGGATGCTCTATCCAATTGAGCTACTGGGACACAAATCTGTCGGTGCGACAGACGGCGTGCATGTTAACGGCCGGGCCCTGATTTGTCATGTCGTCCGCAGGGCTTTTTAAGTGTAGGCAGGCGCCTTGCAAGGGTGCCGGACGTTTTACCGTGCAATTTGCATCACCGCAAAAAGCCATCATTGCAGAATGCAATGCGTGCACTTCGAAAAACCCTGCTAAATGCTTGTTTTTAAAGGATTTAACAGCGGTTAGACTATTGGCACGACGGCTGCTTTACCGATTCTTATACAAGAACAATCGGAGACTCGTCTCATGAACAGCGCCCTCGTGTTCGCAAACGCAATCGCACTGGCCGTCCTGGTGGGCTTTCACTTCGTCCCCGAGGACGACGAGAAAGTGGCCGGGCGCATGCCGCATTACCTGCAAGTGCAGAAGGCGCCGCAATGGGCGGTGTTGAGCGATGAGAGCTTCGCCCCGCAAGCGGTCAGCGAATCTGAACAGGCGTTGCCGGCGCATTCGACTGAACGTCTGGTTTTTTGAAATATCCTCAGGAGTACAGCATGTCCAAGTCAGCTGCAGGATTTCTGATCCTCGCCTTATTGAGTGGCCTCGGGCATTTTTCGCTGTTCGAGCAAACCGAAATATCCCTGCCCCTGATCGGTTGCGGCGTCTTTTCGGCGCTGTTCGTACTGGCGCTGGTGGCCGGGCGCAAGATCAAGTTTGATCCGGTATTGCGCTGAACCTGACCAGCTCCAGCAAATGATTGACGGCATCGGCCAGGTCGCCCGAGTTGTCGATCAGGTGCACAGGGCTGTCGGTTGAACGCCTGTCCTTGAACAGCGTGTTACGGGCCAGCCTCGCATCGATCTGCTCAAGCGTCTCCCGGCCACGCCGGAGCAGGCGCTCACGCAGGACATCATCCCGAACCGTGAGCAACACCGGCACTAGCGTCGGGTAGTGTTCCAGCGCTTGCCGAAGGTTCGCCCGAGAGCCGTTCACCAGGACGTGCTTGCCGGCTTTCAACCACTGATCCATCTCCGCAGGAATCCCGTAGGAAAGGCCGTTGGCCTCCCACCACAGCGAGAACTTGCCTGCACGCTGACGTTGCTGGAACTCCTGGGGCGTCACGCCGATCGCATCCTCGCCCATGGATTCGGCCGAACGGGTGATCACGCGCCTGATGATTTCGCAGTCCAACGCCCGTAAAGGTTCACGCGCAGCCTCGATCAGACTGTCCTTGCCAGAGCCGGAAGGTCCCATGAGGTAAATCAGCCTGCCATCCATCCTGAAAACGCCCTCCGGCGGGCATTTGCCCCTAGTAAATCGGCCATTTGCCACTATCCTGTACAAGGTAAGGAACAACGATTCAACCCGCATAGCATGCACGTTCTGACGCCTTCGGGCATCAGTCGACATGTTTCAGGACGCGGTCAGCGATACGGGCCGATGCTTTCTTTTCAAACCAGTCCGCATTTCTGATAATTGGTGCTGGCATTACGCCTTTACCCGGATCAATATTTGTCACAGAATTGACGCCAATGATCTGGCAATTTTGAGGCATGATGCGCGCCTCTTAACAATTCAGGTTGAACCATTTGGCGCGGATGCTTGTCCTACCACTCATCCTGCGGCCAATCCCGAGAACCGCTCCCCTGAACTAACCGGTTAAATATATGCGCCCATTGAAACAGGCAATTTATTCCAGCCGTACGGCTGACAAGTTCGTCGTACGTCTGCCAGACGGAATGCGTGAACGCATTGCCGAGGTGGCTCGCAATCATCATCGCAGCATGAACTCCGAGATCATTGCGCGCCTTGAGCAGAGTCTTATTCAGGAAGGTGCACTGGGCGAAGAGCTGAGCATGCGCCTGGACAGCCCGGAGCTGTCGCTGCACGAACGCGAGTTGCTGCAACGCTTCCGCCAACTCTCCCATCGCCAGCAGAACGCGCTGGTTTCTCTGATCGCCCACGACGCCGAAATGGCCGCAGACGCATCCTGAGTCAAACCGAACATCTCAAGCCAGCATGAATGCTGGCTTTTTTTTGCCTGCGATTCGGGCTACTTACAGGCGAAAAACAGCCCGCCAATTGGCGGGCTGTTTTTTTATGCAGTCGGTCAGAGCAGGAAAATCGTCGCCAGCCCCAGGAAGATGAAGAAGCCACCACTGTCGGTCATGGCCGTGATCATCACACTGGCGCCCATCGCCGGATCGCGCCCCATCTTCGCCAGAGTCATCGGGATCAACACCCCCATCAATGCTGCCAGCAACAGGTTCAACGTCATGGCAGCCGTCATCACCACGCCCAACGACCAGCTGCCGTAGAGCAAGTAAGCGACCACACCGATCACACCGCCCCAGACCAGGCCGTTAATCAACGCCACGGCCAACTCTTTGCGCATCAGGCGCGAGGTGTTGCCGGTGCTGACCTGATCGAGCGCCATGGCGCGAACGATCATGGTAATCGTCTGGTTGCCGGAGTTGCCGCCAATGCCCGCCACGATCGGCATCAGCGCCGCCAGGGCCACCAGCTTCTCGATCGAACCTTCGAACAGGCCGATCACCCGCGATGCGACGAATGCGGTGATCAGGTTGATCGCCAGCCACGCCCAACGGTTGCGCAGGGACTTCCAGACGGAGGCGAAAATATCTTCCTCTTCACGCAGACCCGCCATGTTGAGGACTTCGCTTTCGCTCTCCTCACGAATCAGGTCGACCATCTCGTCGATGGTCAGACGGCCGATCAGCTTGCCGTTCTTGTCGACCACGGGGGCCGAGATCAAGTCGTAACGTTCGAACGCCTGAGCGGCGTCATAGGCGTCCTCGTCCGGGTGAAAACTCACCGGGTCACTGGCCATGACCTCGGAAACCTGCTTCTCCGGGTCATTCACCAGCAAACGCTTGATCGGCAGCACGCCCTTGAGCACGCCGTCGTAGTCGACCACGAACAGTTTGTCGGTATGGCCCGGCAATTCTTTGAGGCGACGCAGGTAACGCAGAACCACTTCGAGACTGACATCCTCACGGATGGTCACCATCTCGAAGTCCATCAGCGCGCCGACCTGCTCCTCGTCGTAGGAGAGGGCCGAACGCACACGCTCGCGTTGCTGCTGGTCCAGAGTCTCCATCAGCTCATGGACGACGTCTCGCGGCAGCTCGGAGGCCAGGTCAGCAAGTTCGTCGGCATCCATGTCCTTGGCCGCAGCCAGGAGCTCATGATCGTCCATGTCGGCGATCAGGGTTTCACGGACGGAATCGGATACTTCGAGAAGAATGTCGCCGTCGCGATCGGCCTTGACCAGTTGCCAGAGCGTCAGACGATCGTCCAGCGGCAGGGCTTCAAGAATGTAAGCGACGTCGGCGGAGTGCAGATCGTCGAGCTTGCGTTGCAATTCGACGAGGTTTTGCCGGTGGACCAGGTTCTCGACCCGGTCATGATGCGGGCCTTCCTGGCGATGAGTCAGGTCTTCGACGACCCGCTGGCGCTGCAGCAGCTCGACGACCTGAGCCAGGCGATCCTGCAGGCTTTCCTGTGTTTTCTTTACTTCGATTTCGGACATAGGCGAACTCCACTCCCAGCAGCGGGGCACGCCGGAAGGATCAATCAGTCAATTCATGATTGGTGAAACGGGTTACTGAATAACTACTGGGTAAGTCCATGGAGGTTTTCCATAAGCCCCGGCGGGGCTGACGGGCGCAATGATACACCGCCTGACGGTTTTAAACGTTAAAAAATAGTGGCTGAAACAAGCGCTTGCGAGACAAAGCTGAGCACTGTCCTGATCCTTCACACTGCGACGACGCATCCTGAAAAGAAAACACACCGGCGGTGAAAAAACTGCCGGCTACGCTTGAGAACAATCGTCATGGAGGACGCCGAATGCCATCGAAAACATCCCGATTCATGCTGACCACCCTGCTCTGCCTGCCCGCCATCGGGAGCGCAACGACACTTCATCGTTGCGAAGCTTCAGATGGTCACGTCACGTTCACCACGCTGAGCTGCGCGAACGATGAGCACCTTTCATTGCAGGAAGTTCGCCCCTACTCGCCTGGCTCCACAGTCACCCTGATACCCGAAGCCCGGCACGAAGAAATATCCGGTATGAATATCAGAAAGCGAGAAATGGCCGTCGTCGGGCGCACCCAGGACAAATGTGGAGATCTGATCGACGCGCGACAGAAACGCGAGGCGATCATCAATCAACGAATCATCGCCGGCATGAGCCAACAGGATGTTGAAAGCGCCTTGGGCAAACCCGACAAGGTGAGCATCCGAAATTCGGCAACGAGTTATCGTTACGACCTCAAGCGAGGCCGCAGTGCTCAAATCGATTTTGATGAGAAAGGATGCGTGACGGGAAAAGCCAAATCCCGGACAGCAAAAAGCCCGCGTTAAACGCGGGCTTTTCGGTATATGGTGCACTCGACAGGATTCGAACCTGTGACCGCTCGGTTCGTAGCCGAGTACTCTATCCAGCTGAGCTACGAGTGCAATTTGTGTTTTTAGACCAGACCACAACTGGCTGTAACCAAGTCATCCGCATTGCTGCAACTGACTCTTAAATGGTGCACTCGACAGGATTCGAACCTGTGACCGCTCGGTTCGTAGCCGAGTACTCTATCCAGCTGAGCTACGAGTGCATTTTGTGTTTTTAGACCAGATCACAACTGGTTGAAGCCAAGTCATTTACATCGCTGCAATTGACTCTTAAATGGTGCACTCGACAGGATTCGAACCTGTGACCGCTCGGTTCGTAGCCGAGTACTCTATCCAGCTGAGCTACGAGTGCATTTGTTGCGCCGCATTATAGCCCGTCTAATCTCTATTCCAACCACTTTTTCTATAAATTTCAGCAACTTACAGAAAAAGCCAGATTACAACGTACTAAGCAAATAATGGCGGAGAACGGGGGATTCGAACCCCCGACACCCTTTTGAGGTGTACTCCCTTAGCAGGGGAGCGCCTTCGGCCACTCGGCCAGCTCTCCGCAACACGGGGCGTATATTAACCACCTTCTTCCCCGTTTGCAAACATAAAAATCGATAAAAATTAATGGCTTGGTTCTTCGTCCTTCTCTTTCTTTATACGCAGATAGATTTCTTCACGGTGCACGGCCACCTCTTTCGGGGCGTTGACGCCGATACGCACTTGATTTCCTTTAACGCCGAGCACGGTCACGGTGATTTCGCCATCACCGATAATCAGGCTTTCTGCGCACCGACGAGTCAGAATCAGCATACCTTTCTCCTCACGCGAATCATTTCAGGGACAACAGTCTGCAAAAAAAAGGCACCCGACCTACAACCGGAGCGATCGTAGCCCTACATGCCTGAGTATTGACCAGCGCGAGCAAAAGAACAGTTCAGGGCTCACGCCATTCAAAAAATAAAGGGCGCGGTCAGACCGCGCCCTTCAGACAACGCATCACTCGCCCTGGCGGGCCGGAGCGTCGAGTTCGAAAGCCGTGTGCAGGGCGCGCACGGCCAGTTCCAGGTACTTCTCTTCGATCACCACGGAAACCTTGATTTCCGAGGTCGAGATCATCTGGATGTTGATGCTTTCTTTTGCCAGGGATTCGAACATGCGGCTGGCCACGCCTGCGTGGGAACGCATGCCGACGCCGACGATCGAGACCTTGGCAATCTTGGTGTCGCCAACCACTTCACGGGCACCGATCTCGCGAGCGGTGTTTTCCAGCACGGTTTGCGCAGACTGGTAGTCGTTGCGGTGCACGGTGAAGGTGAAGTCGGTGGTGTTATCGTGCGCGACGTTCTGCACGATCATGTCGACTTCGATGTTCGCGGCACTGATCGGGCCGAGAATCTTGAACGCCACGCCCGGGGTGTCTGGCACGCCACGGATGGTCAGCTTGGCTTCATCGCGGTTGAAAGCGATGCCGGAAATGATCGGCTGTTCCATGGTTTCCTCTTCATCAATAGTAATGAGGGTGCCCGGACCCTCCTTGAAGCTGTGCAGTACGCGCAGCGGAACGTTGTACTTGCCGGCGAACTCCACCGCGCGGATCTGCAGCACCTTGGAACCGAGGCTGGCCATTTCCAGCATCTCTTCGAAGGTGATCTTGTCCAGACGCTGAGCAACCGATACCACACGAGGGTCAGTGGTGTAGACACCATCGACGTCGGTGTAGATCTGGCATTCGTCAGCCTTCAGCGCAGCGGCCAGCGCCACACCGGTGGTGTCGGAACCGCCACGACCCAGGGTCGTGATGTTGCCGTGCTCGTCGACGCCCTGGAAACCGGCGACCACAACCACGCGACCGGCTTTCAGGTCACCGCGAATCTTCTGGTCATCAATCTGCAAGATACGCGCTTTATTGTGCGCGCTGTCCGTCAGGATCCGCACCTGGTTGCCGGTGTACGACACCGCCGGCACACCGCGCTTGATCAGCGCCATGGCCAACAGGGCGATCGTCACCTGCTCACCGGTGGAAACGATCACGTCCAGTTCACGCGGAACCGGTTGATCTTCGCCACTGATTTGCTTGGCCAGATCGATCAGACGGTTGGTTTCGCCGCTCATTGCAGACAGCACAACCACCAGGTCATCGCCGGCATCGCGGAATTTCTTAACCTTGTCGGCGACCTGCTCGATTCTCTCGACAGTGCCGACCGAGGTGCCTCCAAATTTCTGTACGATCAAAGCCATTTCAAAGCCGCCTCTGCCCATGAAGGGCGCCCAATAATCACTCAAACAGCCGTCGGGCCCACCACTAGACTGCGGGCCCGACGGGCCGTCTTATAAACCCTGCTCGACGAATGGAACGGTCAGCGCCAGTGCGCCATCCAGTGCGCCGGCGTCGACACCGCCGCCCTGCGCCATGTCCGGACGACCACCGCCCTTCCCGCCCACTGCCGCAGCAGCCTGTTTCATCAAATCACCGGCTTTGAGTTGGCCAGTCAGGTCCTTGGTTACACCTGCAACCAGTACGACCTTTTCCTCATGGACACTGCCGAGCAGGATCACTGCGCGGCCGAGTTTGTTTTTCAGCTGATCGACCAGCGCCAGCAGCGCCTTGCCGTCCTGACCATCCAGACGCACGGCCAGCACTTTCACGCCCTTGACGTCCACGGCCGAAGCCGACAGATCGTCGCCAGCGGCAGCAGCGGCCTTGGCCTGCAACTGCTCGAGCTGCTTCTCAAGCGCACGGTTGCGCTCCAGCACAGCCGACAGCTTGTCGATCAGGTTGTCGCGGCTGCCCTTGACCAGGCTGGCCGCTTCCTTGAGTTGTTCTTCAGCAGCGTTCAAGTAAGCCAGCGCCGCAGCGCCGGTGACCGCTTCGATACGACGCACACCCGATGCCACACCGCCTTCGCTGATGATTTTCAGCAGGCCGATGTCGCCGGTACGATTGGCGTGGATACCGCCGCACAGCTCGACGGAGAAATCACCGCCCATGCTCAGTACGCGCACGTTGTCGCCGTATTTCTCGCCGAACAGCGCCATCGCGCCTTTCTGCTTGGCGGTTTCGATGTCGGTTTCTTCGGTTTCAACGGCGGAGTTCTTGCGAATCTCGGCGTTGACGATGTCTTCCAGCGCCTTGATCTGCTCAGGTTTGATCGCTTCGAAGTGACTGAAGTCGAAACGCAGGCGCTGACTGTCGACCAGCGAGCCCTTCTGTTGAACGTGGTCGCCCAGCACTTTGCGCAGCGCTGCGTGCAGCAAGTGAGTGGCCGAGTGGTTCAGCGAAGTGGCGTGACGCACGTCGGCCTCGACGTGGGTTTCCACCGGTGCGCCAACGATCAGGCTGCCCGACGCCAGTACACCGTGGTGCAGGAACGCGCCGCCGGTCTTGGTGGTGTCGCGCACGTCGAAACGGCTGTCGCCGGCCTGCAGGTAACCGCAATCGCCGACCTGGCCGCCGGATTCGGCGTAGAACGGGGTCTGGTTCAGCACCACAACGCCTTCCTGCCCTTCACTCAAGACGTCCACGGACTGGCCATCTTTATAGAGCGCAACGACTTTCGCCGAACCGCTGGTGGCGTGATAACCGGTGAACTCGGTGTCGACGTCAACCTTGACCAGGCTGTTGTAGTCCAGACCGAACGAGCTGGCGGAACGTGCGCGGACGCGCTGGGCTTCCATTTCACGCTCGAAACCGGCTTCGTCGATGGTCAGGCTGCGCTCGCGGGCGATGTCCGCGGTCAGGTCCATCGGGAAACCGTAGGTGTCGTAAAGTTTGAACACCACGTCGCCCGGCACCACGTCGCCTTTGAGCTCGGCCAGATCCTGCTCGAGAATTTTCAGGCCCTGCTCCAGGGTCTTGGCGAATTGCTCTTCTTCGGCTTTCAGTACGCGTTCGATGTGCGCCTGCTGGGATTTCAGTTCCGGGAACGCTTCGCCCATCTCGGCCACGAGAGCGGCAACGATCTGGTAGAAGAAGCTGCCCTTGGCGCCCAGCTTGTTACCGTGACGGCAGGCGCGACGGATGATCCGGCGCAGCACATAACCGCGACCTTCGTTGGACGGCAGTACGCCGTCGGCAATCAGGAAGCCGCAGGAACGGATGTGGTCCGCCACGACTTTCAGGGACGCCTGGTTGTCGTTGCTGCAGCCGATGGCCTTGGCCGATGCGGCCAGCAGGCTCTGGAACAGGTCGATTTCATAGTTCGAGTGAACGTGCTGCAGCACGGCACTGATCCGCTCAAGACCCATGCCGGTGTCCACCGACGGGGCTGGCAGCGGGTGCAACACGCCATCGGCGGTGCGGTTGAACTGCATGAATACGTTGTTCCAGATTTCGATGTAACGGTCGCCGTCTTCTTCCGGCGAGCCCGGTGGGCCGCCCCAGATGTCGGCGCCGTGATCGTAGAAAATCTCGGTGCAAGGACCGCACGGGCCGGTATCGCCCATGGTCCAGAAGTTGTCGGAGGCGTATGGCGCGCCCTTGTTGTCGCCGATGCGCACCATGCGCTCGGCCGGCACACCGACTTCCTTGGTCCAGATGTCGTAGGCCTCGTCATCGCTGGCGTAGACGGTGACCCACAGTTTTTCCTTCGGCAGGTTCAGCCACTTCTCGGAGGTCAGGAAGTTCCAGGCGTAGGTGATGGCATCACGCTTGAAGTAGTCGCCGAAGCTGAAGTTACCCAGCATTTCGAAGAAGGTGTGGTGACGGGCGGTGTAACCGACGTTTTCCAGGTCGTTGTGCTTGCCGCCGGCGCGCACGCATTTCTGGCTGGAGACGGCGCGGGTGTACGCGCGCTTTTCCTGGCCCAGGAAGCAGTCCTTGAACTGGTTCATCCCCGCGTTGGTGAACAGCAGGGTTGGGTCGTTGCCCGGAATCAAAGAGCTGGAGGCTACACGGGTGTGGCCTTGCTCTTCGAAGAAGCGAAGGAAGGCTTCACGGATTTCTGCGCTTTTCATTAGGTTCTTCCACGGAGGCTGCGGCCAAAGGCCTGTACGAAACGTCAACAGACGAAACGACGGCAAAGGGCCGCATTATATCGGCCCTGCGCGCGGGGTACAGCGTGTTTATACGATAGAAACGGTCAATTGGGTGGCTAACGCTGTCACTTGCGCGAAAACTCGACGAATGTCGCGATCACTTGCTCGATTTGCGAGCGATTGACGTCCATGTGCGTGACCATCCGCAGGCGGGCGGCAGCGCTCAATTTGATCCCGCGCTCGGCAGCGAAAGCCTTGATCGCCTCGGCACGGTCGCCCATCTGCACGTAAACCATGTTGGTCTGCACCGGCTCGACGCTGAAACCGGCCTCGCGCAGGCCTTCAGCCAGATACTGGGCGTTGGCATGGTCATCCGCCAGACGCTCGACGTTGTGATCCAGCGCGTACAGCCCGGCCGCCGCCAGCAATCCAGCCTGACGCATGCCGCCACCGACCATTTTGCGCAGGCGCCGGGCCTTTGCAATCAACGCCGACGAACCGCACAGCACCGACCCCACAGGCGCGCCGAGGCCTTTGGACAGGCACACCGAGACCGAATCGAAATATTGGGTGATTTCCCGAGCATCGACCCCGAGCTTGACCGCCGCGTTGTACAGCCGCGCGCCGTCCAGATGCAGTTGCAGGCCGTTGTCCCGAGTGAACTGGCGGGCCCGGGCCAGATAGTCCAGCGGCAACACTTTGCCCTGCATGGTGTTTTCCAGCGCCAGCAGGCGCGTACGGGCGAAGTGGAAATCGTCGGGCTTGATCGCCGCGGCCACCTGATCCAGGTCCAGCGAGCCGTCGGCCTGCACTTCCAGCGGCTGTGGTTGAATCGAACCGAGTACCGCTGCGCCGCCGCCCTCGTACTTATAGGTGTGCGCCTGCTGACCGACGATGTATTCGTCACCGCGCTCGCAGTGTGCCATCAGGCCCAGCAGGTTGCTCATGGTCCCGGTCGGGACGAACAGCGCGGCGGCGAAACCCAGCCGTTTTGCCAGTTCGGCTTCCAGACGATTGACCGTCGGATCTTCGCCATACACGTCATCGCCGGTGTCGGCGCGGGTCATCGCGTCAAGCATGGCGGGGGTCGGTTGAGTGACGGTGTCGCTGCGAAGATCGATAACGCTCATGAACCTGGCCTCAAGTCAGCTGGGGAAATCCCTTTACGAAGGTGAATTACTGCGGGCACGGCGCGGATTAATCAACCCTCGCGCAAGGAAAAGTCGTTTCCTGTGCTTCGAAAAATCCGATGGCAATCATCACAAAGGCGCAATGCACAGCCCGGCAATCTGTGTTAAAAACGCTGCGCCGCCCGATAAAGGGCGGCGAAACGTTCTCAGGGCGGGGTGCAATTCCCCACCGGCGGTAATTGCGCGCAATGCGCATAGCCCGCGAGCGCTTGGTGTCAGGCACGGCAAAAACCGTGAGCGGCGGCAAGGTCAGCAGACCCGGTGTGATTCCGGGGCCGACGGTCATAGTCCGGATGAAGAGAGAACGGGATTGACGCCAAAGGGCCGTCCGCCGTGTTCGCGCGAGCGTGCGTACCCTTGAATCCCTTTCGATTCATAACGCCCTGTTTTTCACACAAACAGGAGTCAGAACATGCAACCCACCGCTATCGACAGCAAAAGCAAACACACTCACGGCGAGCGCGTCGCGTTCATCCAGGCCTGCTGGCACAAGGAAATCGTCGACCAGAGCCGTAAGGGTTTCCTCGCCGAAATGATCGCTCAGGGGTATCAGGAATCGGACATCGATTTCTTCGAAGTCGGCGGCGCCTTTGAAATGCCTCTGCACGCCAAGCTGCTGGCCAAGACCGGTCGTTATGCCGGTATCGTTGCCGCCGCCCTGGTGGTGGACGGCGGAATCTACCGTCACGAGTTCGTTGCCCAGTCGGTCGTCAGCGGCCTGATGCAGGTGCAGCTGGAAACCGAAGTGCCGGTGTTCTCGGTGTCGCTGACCCCGCACCACTTCCATGCCGGCGAAGAACACCAGAAGTTCTTCTTCGAGCATTTCGTGCACAAAGGTCAGGAAGCGGCGAAGACCTGCGCCGATACGTTGCAGAAAGTGCGTGCATTGCGCCGCACCGAGCCGCGTGCTGTAGCGGTCTGATGCAATAACGATCTCCCCCGCGCGCGGCGTGGGGGAGGTTCAGTTTCAGGCAAGATTTTCGTCAGTGGTCGGCACGATCAGAATGCCCGCCCGCAGGCCGTTCTTGACCTTGGGGTTGGGGAAGATGATCCGCGCGCCCTGCTCTTCGATGATCCAGCGGGTATTGGCCAGGTCTTCGGCCAGCACATAACCCACATCCAGTTCCGAAAAGTTTTCGATGTCCGCCGGCAGGTTCAGGCGGAACGCATCGCTGTGCTTGATGATTTCCCGTGCCACGCTGAACAGTTGCAGACCGTCCAGGTCCTGCTCTGCCATTTCCGGCTCAGTGCCTTCGATGATCTGCTTCAGGCGGGTTTCCAGCAGTGACACATTGACCCCGGCGTTCTGCCCGAACGGCCGCGCCTTGCCCAGCTCCAGCGTGAAGGACTCGGCCCCCAGCTTGTCGTAGGTGTAGGAGCTGAACACGATCGACGGCTTGTTCTGCAACAGCACCGCCTCCATGCCGGCCGCGCGCAGGCGGGCCAGCTCAAGACGGGAATGCTGGCGACCTTCCTTCCACGGATACAAGGCGAACTGCTCGATTTTCGAACCGCGAATTGCGGTGTGCAGGTCGTAGTGCAGGCGCTGACGGTCAGGAAGGCTGAAGAAGCTTGCCGCCAGACGTTCCAGCTCGCAGGCGCGCAGGGCTTCGGAACCGCTGCTTTGTTCGTGACGGCCGTTGAACAGCCGATTGACGTCCTGCTCGACGAAACGTTCGCCCTTGCGAATCGCTTCCGGGTTGCCGAACAGGAACAGAATGCGTGCGCGCGGCTTCAGATCGCCGCGGGCGATGTCATGCAGCAACCGGTCGAGCAATTCGATCGGTGCCGTTTCATTGCCGTGGATACCTGCCGACAGCAGCAGATCCAGGCCATTGTCGCGCGCTTCGGGTGGCCGGACTTCCAGCGCCCCCTCGCTCAACCAGCGCATGCGCACGCCTTCGACAGTCAGTTGAGTCTTCTCCGCCGGTTCGCGGCCGGCGAGGGTCAGTTCAAGCAGTTTGCCGAGGGCGAGCATAGAGCGGTTTCCTTAGTGGTCGTGATTGCAATCCGGGCCGTGCACGTGACCGTCATCGTCGCCGAGGTCAGCCGGTTCCATCTCCAGTTGCAGACTTACCAGATTAGTCGCCAATGGGCGCAACAGCAGGTTGGCGTACTCTTCGTCGCCCTCTTCGACGTCCACGCCGATCAACAGTTGGCCGCGGCCGTCCTGCTGGATCCACAGCTCTTTGCCTTGCCACATGACCGCGACGCGGGTGCAGGAAGTTTCCAGTTGCTTGCCGTCGGTGTCTTCAAGGATCAGCCGCAGGGAATCGCTCATGTCTTTTTTACGCTCTGTTGGGGAGACAAGCCGCGCGCCACGTTCAGGCGGCGCGCCGGCCATCAATTGATCTGGAATGGATAAACCGCGCCCAGTTTAAGGATTTGCGTCAGTTCATCCAGTGCCGTCCGGCATTCAAGCAGCAACTGCGGATCCGCCAGGTCACTTTCGGTCAGGCGGTCGCGGTAGTGCTTTTCAACCCATTCGGTCAACGAACCGTACAACGGGGCGGTCATGATAACCCCTGGGTTGACGGCCGCCAGCTCGGTTTCGTTGAGCGCGACACGCAGACGCAGGCACGCCGGGCCACCGCCGTTCTGCATGCTTTGCTTGAGGTCGAAGACTTTTACTTCACGGATCAGGCCGCCGGAGCTGGTCAGGCTTTGCAGGTAATTCCACACGCGCTCGTTGCCACGGCACTCTTCCGGCACGATCAGCAGCATCGAACCGTCAGGACGCGACAGCAGCTGGCTGTTGAAAAGGTAGGAACGCACGGCGTCGTCGACGGTGACCGCCGAACGCGGCACGCAGACCGACTGGAAGTTGCCGCCGACCTTGGCCAGTTTGGCTTGCAGCTCAGCCAGCATCTGATCGGTGTCGAGGAACGCGTCCTCGTGATAGAACAGCACCTCGCCGTTGCCCACCGCGATCACGTCGTTGTGGAACACGCCCTGATCGATCACCGCAGGATTCTGTTGCGCGTAGACCACGCCGTCGTCACGCAGGCCGTGCAAACGAGCGACCGCTTGCGACGCTTCGAGGGTCTGACGCGCCGGGTATTTCTGCGGCGCCGGGTAGCGGGTGTCGAACGCACTGCGACCGAACACGAAGAACTCGACACCGGCCTCGCCGTACTCACGGCAGAATCGCGTGTGGTTGGCCGCGCCTTCGTCACCGAACTGCGCCACCGCCGGCAATGCGGCGTGGTGCGCGAAGTGCTGCTGATTGGCGAACATCGCGCCCAGCACACGACTGGTGGTCGGGTGCTCGATACTGCGGTGGTATTTGCAGTTCAGGTTGGCGGCGGTGAAGTGCACGCGACCGTCAGCGGTGTCGGCACTCGGGCTGACCGTGGCGGCGTTGGCCACCCACATGCTCGACGCGGAGCAACTGGCGACCAGCAGCGGCATCGCTTCTTTGGCGGCACGCTCGATCACCTGAGCGTCGGTGCCGCTGAAACCCAGACGGCGCAAGGCAGCCACATCCGGACGCTCTTGCGGTGCGAGAACGCCCTGCTGAAAGCCCATTTCCATCAGCGCTTTCATTTTCGCCAGGCCTTGCAGCGCCGCTTCCTTCGGGTTCGAAGACTGCTGGCTGTTGCTCTGGGACGCAACGTTGCCGTAGGACAGACCACCGTAGTTATGGGTCGGCCCCACTAGACCGTCAAAATTGACTTCATAGGATTTCATCAGCGAGGCTCCACGAGAATCTGTTGTTATAGGCTTCAGTAACTATTCTTTGAGACCGCGGCGCGGCCATCGCCAGCAGGCTGGCGATTAGCATCACGCCATCTTCACGCCAGGCGTCAGGGCCGCCGGCAACACCAGACTTGGAGTTTCCAGCGAGGCCACCGGGTACGCGCAGTAATCCGCCGCGTAGTAGGCACTGGCGCGGTGGTTGCCCGAGGCGCCGACACCGCCGAACGGTGCGCTGCTCGCAGCACCGGTCAGCTGCTTGTTCCAGTTGACGATCCCGGCACGGCTTTCCAGCCAGAACTGCTGGTAGCGCTCTTCGGAATCCGACAGCAGACCTGCGGCCAGACCAAATGCTGTGTCGTTGGCTTCGGCAATCGCCGCCGCGAAATCGGCGTAGCGGATCACTTGCAGCAACGGGCCGAACAGTTCTTCGTCGGAGCGATCGGCAACCGCCGTCACATCCACGATGCCTGGGGTCAGCAGCGCCGACTGGGCCTGCGGCTGCGTCATCGCCAGCAACGACACCGCGCCATTGGCCAGCAGATGCGCCTGGGCATCCATCAACGCTTTCGCCGCACCAAGGGAAACCACCGAGCCCATGAACGGTGCCGGCTGCTGATCGAACGCGCCGACCTCTATGGTCGAGCTGACTTCCACCAGACGCTTGAGCAGGCTGTCGCCCCACGCGCCTTCCGGCACCAGCAGACGACGGGCGCAGGTGCAACGCTGACCGGCAGAAATGAACGCCGACTGAATGATCGTGTACACCGCGGCGTCGAGGTCGGCGACCTGATCGACCACCAGCGGGTTGTTACCACCCATTTCCAGCGCGAGGATCTTGTCCGGGCGACCGGCGAACTGCTGGTGCAGGTGATTGCCAGTACGGCTTGAACCGGTGAAGAACAGACCGTCGATGCCCGGGTTCGCCGCCAGAGCGATCCCGGTTTCGCGGGCGCCTTGCAGCAGGTTCAGCACGCCGGCCGGAAGACCGGCTTCGATCCAGCACTTGACCGTCAGCTCGGCGACTTTCGGGGTCAGCTCGCTTGGCTTGAACAGCACGCTGTTACCGGCCAGCAGCGCCGGCACGATGTGGCCGTTCGGCAAATGACCTGGGAAGTTGTAAGGGCCGAACACCGCGACCACGCCGTGGGGCTTGTGGCGCAACACGGCGGTGGCGTCGCCCAGCGGGCCGCTCTTCTCGCCGGTACGTTCGCGGTAGCTCTGCACCGAGATCGCAATCTTGTTGACCATGCTGGTGACTTCGGTCGCGGCTTCCCACAGCGGTTTGCCGGTTTCCTCACCGATGGTGCGGGCCAGCTCGTCAGCGTGGTTTTTCAGCGCAGCGGCGAACGCTTCGAGCACGCTGATGCGATCTTCCAGGGTACGACGGGCCCAGCCCGGGAACGCCTGACGCGCAGCCTGCACGGCCGACTCGACCTGAGCGGCAGTGGCGCCCTCCCCCGACCACAGCACTTGCTGGGTCACCGGGTTCAGCGATTGAAAGGCCTCGCCCTGACCGGCCAGCCACTCACCTGCGATGTATAGCGAATTCATTATTTCGACTCCCGGGCAGCAGACAACGCCACGGCGCGAACCTGATCGCCAGCGTTGAGTTGAAGACGTTTGGCGGTCAGCGGATCGACCACCAGCGTGCCGGCGGCCAGACGGGCCGGCGCCGCCGTGATGCGGCAGTCTTCGCGTTTGCGGTTATGGATGATGAACGGCGTGGCGTCGTCGCCCGGCGTGCCGATGGCCAGCACCAGCGCTTCGCTGTCACGCACCGCGCGGATCTTGCTGGTCTCGCACTCGATGGCCGGGCCGGCATCGAAGATGTCGACGTAACCCTGATAACTGAAACCTTCGCTCTTGAGCATCGCCAGCGCCGGCTCGGTGTCCGGGTGCACCTGGCCGATGACGTTGCGCGCGTCCGGCGACAGGAAGCAGGTGTACAGCGGGAATTTCGGCATCAGTTCGGCAATGAACGCCTTGTTGCCGACACCGGTCAGGTAATCGGCCTGGCTGAATTCCATCTTGAAGAAGTGACGCCCCAGGCTTTCCCAGAACGGCGAACGGCCAGCGTCATCCGACACACCGCGCATCTCGGCGATGATCTTGTTGCCGAACAGTTGCGGGAATTCGGCGATGAACAGCATCCGCGCCTTGGACAGCATGCGACCGTTGAGGCCGGTGCGGTAATCGGCGTGCAGGAACAGCGAGCACAGCTCGGAGTTGCCGGTCAGGTCGTTGGCCAGGAACAGCGTCGGGATCTCGCGATAGATGTTCAGTTCCTGCGAGGCGCTGACGGTCAGGCCGACACGGAAGTTGTACCAAGGCTCGCGCAGACCGACGGCGCCGGCGATGGCGGAAATCCCCACCACGCGACCGTTGTCGTCTTCGAGCACGAACAGGTAGTCCGCGTCGCCACGGCCGGCTTCACCGCGAAAGGTCTTCTCGGCCCAGCCGACCCGGTGGGTCAGGCGCTCTTCGTTGGCCGGCAAGGTGGTCAGGCCAGTGCCGGTGCTGCGGGCCAGGTCGATCAGAGCGGACAAATCGCTGCTGCGTACGGGACGAACAATCATGCTATCTCCTCAAACGGGCCGCCGTGGCCACCCGTGAAACTCGCTAAGGCGTTAAACCGCCACCAGGCGCACGCTGGCACCTTCACCGACGCCCAGGGCTTCGGCCGCTTCCAGATCCAGAGTCACCGGTTTGCCCGGCGCGTAATCCAGTTCAAGCAATACCGCGCGGTAATCCTGCAACTGGGCGTTGGCCACCAGATACTGGCGACCGGCACCTTTGACCGGCTCGCCGAGTTTCACCGGCACCACGCGGCTCTGGGCGATCGAACGGATCCCCGAAACACGCGCATGCAGGGTCGGGCCACCGTCGAAGATGTCGATGTAGTGATCGGTCTCGAAGCCTTCGCGCATCAGGATGTCGAAGGTGATCTGCGCACGCGGGTGTACCTGGCCCATCGCTTCCTGAGCGGAGTCCGGCAGCAGCGGCACGTAGATCGGGTAATGCGGCATCAGCTCGGCGAGGAACGTCCGGCTTTTCAGGCCACACAGACGCTCGGCCTCGGCGTAGTTCAGGTCGAAGAAGTTGCGACCGATGGCGTCCCAGAATGGCGAGTCGCCGTTCTCGTCGCTGTAACCGACGATCTCGGTCACCACCGAATCGGCGAACCGCTCAGGATGGCTGGCGACGAACAGCAGACGACCACGGGAGTTGAGCTCAGACCACGGGGAACCCACCAGCTCGCGCTGCACGTAGAAACTGGTCAGCAAGCTGTTGCCGGTCAGGTCGTGGCACTGCGAAAGCACGTGGATCTTGTTGTGGATCTTCAGCTCGCGGGAAGCGTGCACGAAGGTCTCGTTGCGAAAGCTGTAGAACGGCTCGGAATAACCGGCCGAAGCAACGATTGCCGAGCAGCCCACCAGTTTGCCGGTGGCGGTGTCTTCGAGGACGAAGAAGTAACTCTCTTCGCCGTTGAAGCTCACTTCGGCGGCAAACGAGGCTTCGCTCGCAGCGATCTTGTCGCTCAGGCGTTCAACGTCATCCGGCAAGGAAGTGACACCAATCGGGCTGTCCGCAGCCAGACGCTGTACCTCGCCCAGATCAGCCATTTGCGCGGGGCGCATCACCAGCATGGTGTCACTCCTTTCTCTACTTCAGGTCGGCGAAAGCGCCGACTCGGGAAAAAAATGCCGGGCAGGCCCGGCACAGGAAAATGGTCCCGGCGCCTGTCGATCACGACAGACGCCGGGCGGTCTTGCATGAATCAGGCTTGGGTCAGTTTCGCTGCAGCACGTTCGAAGCGATCCAGACCGGCGTCGATGTCCGCGTCTTCAACCACCAGGCTCGGGGCGAAACGGATCACGTCCGGGCCGGCCTGCAGAATCATCAGGCCTTCTTGTTCAGCGGCGTTGAAGATGTCCTTGGCCTTGCCTTTCCAGGCATCGCTCAGCACGCAACCGATCAGCAGACCGAGACCGCGCACCTGGGTGAACAGGCCGTACTTCTCGCCGATCTGTTGCAGGCGGGTCTTGAACTTGTCGTGCTTGGCGTTGACGCCGTTCAGCACCTCAGGGGTGTTGATCACGTCGATCACCGCTTCAGCCACGGCGCACGCCAGCGGGTTGCCGCCGTATGTGGTGCCGTGCGTGCCGACGACCAGATGCTTGGCCAGCGCTTCGGTGGTCAGCATCGCGGCGATCGGGAAACCGCCGCCCAGGCTCTTGGCGCTGGTCAGGATGTCCGGGGTCACGCCGTAATGCTGGTAGGCGAACAGGTTGCCGGTACGGCCCATGCCAGTCTGCACTTCGTCGAACACCAGCAGCGCGTTGTTCGCGTCGCACAGTTCACGGGCACCTTGCAGGTAAGCCAGCTCGGCCGGCAGCACGCCGCCCTCGCCCTGGATCGGCTCCAGAACGACCGCGCAGGTCTTGTCCGAAACAGCGGCTTTCAGCGCCGCCAGATCGTTGTACGGCACGTGAGTGATGCCGGTGATTTTCGGGCCGAAACCGTCGGAGTACTTCGACTGGCCACCGACGTTCACGGTGAACAGGGTGCGGCCGTGGAAGCTGTTGAGCGCGGCGATGATTTCGTACTTCTCGGTGCCGAAACGGTCGAACGCGACGCGACGGGCCAGCTTGAAGGCGGCCTCGTTGGCTTCGGCGCCGGAGTTGCAGAAGAACACGCGCTCGGCAAAGGTGGCGTCGATCAGCTTGTGCGCCAGACGCAGCGCAGGCTCGTTGGTGAACACGTTGGACACGTGCCACAGCTTGTTCGCTTGCTCGGTCAAGGCACCGATCAGCGCCGGGTGCGCATGGCCCAATACGTTGACGGCGATGCCGCCGGCGAAGTCGATCAGCTCGCGGCCGGCCTGATCCCAGACGCGGGAACCGGCGCCACGCACCGGGATGAAAGCGGCAGGCGCGTAGTTGGGAACCATAACCTGGTCGAAATCGGCGCGTTGTACCGCAGCGTGCTCAACGGACATCGGAGTCTCCTGATGAGGGCCACCCGCCTGAAACTGGCGAGCGATGGGGGGATTGTAAGGACAGTTTTGTGCCCGGCCTTGTCGCCAAGCGACAACTTCTTATAGCGCAAACCCCGGTTTTTCCCGGGTTTACGGCAATGCGACATATAGCGTCGCAAAGGCGCAGTTTAAACTGCCGCCAGCCATTTCAGCAGGCCTGCGAGCATATCAATTGCGGCGGGATGGCCTGTCATACATATGTACCACCTGACACAAGATGCATTTTGCTCTGCTTGAGCTCTTTTTCGACGCTCAAGGACGCCAACGATGCCATCCACCACCGGGCAATCGCCCGCCAGTTCGCCCACGCCCGGTGCGACCGCACAAAGCCCCGCTTCCCACTATGAACCGCTGGTGAACGCGATCCCCGAATGGCTGGGCAAGGCGTCGCCCGCCCGGCGCGCCGCCTTGAAGAACAGCCATCGCGCGCTCCCCGAACCGATCAAGTCAGCACCCGTTGATCAACATCAAGCGCTCAGAAACGCCATAACGCAGCACATGACCGCGCAGAACGCCGTCGATCAAATGCTCGAACGGGTACAGAACGCCAGCACCTTCGCCGAGCCCATCCTGACCGAGGCGCTGAAAACGCGTTTCGACCTCGAGCTGAACGTCAAGGAAACCTTTCTGCAGTTGTACATCCCGGTGAAGGCCGCAGGCATTACCACCGGCACCCGGACGTGGACGGTGTCGCTGCTGGACGCGGCATTGCATAACTTCGAGGCGGGCGAAACAGAACCCGGGGCCTACGCCAGCGGCTCCTCGTTCATCACCCGCCCGACCGGGACCGGACAATTCGAGACACTGGCGCCACTTAATGCAGAACCCGGCATTCCAGCCTTCAGCCGACTGTGCCGGGAACTGGATATCGGTGCTCGCTACAAAACCTACCTGGAGGAAAGTCTCGCGCTCGCCAACCCGGTGGCAGCTTCGGTGCTGCGGCACAAGGTCAATACCGCGCAGAAAACCGCACTGCGCGCCGCACTGAAGCTGGCGCGGATGAATGGCGACATCGGAGAAGCGAATCTGCATTCGATTGAAAGTCTGCTGGACGGGACATCCGTGGTTTTGATGAACGGTCAGCCCATGCTGTGCCACGATTTGACGATGATGTCGGTCGCACTGACCGGAATCCTGGTGTTTGCACCTGACCTTGAAAGCGCGAAAACCGCCGTTGCAGTGGTGGCTTACATACCAGACGACCCCGATCATCCGATCAAGGAATACCTCTCCACGGGCGACCTCGCACACGAACTGATCCGACAGCTGCGCGATACGGAGTACCAGCGATTCTTCAGCCGCTTCGTCACACACGAACAACGTGGACAATTTTTCGGCCAGCTCAAGCAACGTCTGAGCAAAGTGAAATGGCATCCGCCACAGACCGGCAGTCAAATGCCGTCGTGGCGCGACACCCTTATCGAAAGGCCCGACCTGCAATTCTTGGCCACCCCCATCGCCGGTGAACTCTGGGAACATCTTTATCAGCGCAAGCTCAACAAGATCCTCAACGATGCCGCAGTGATCGCTGTTCCCACTGCCATGGTTGATCGCAATGCACGCTGGAGGCGCTGGGATTCGTTTGTCAGTGTCGCAACGTCGATCCTGGAAATCGCCGCGTTCGTCGTTCTGCCGTTCGTGCCGTTTCTGGGTGAAATGATGATGGCGTACATCACCTATCAGCTGCTCGACGAGCTTTTCACGTTCTATGTCGATTTGGCCGAAGACCAATCCACTGAAGCCTGTGCGCACTACTTCGCTGCACTGGAATCACTGATTCAGCTGGGTGCTTTCGGGATTGGCACCAGTGTCGCCATGGCCGAACTGCCCAAGGTACTGCCGCCCGAAGTGGTGGCATTCATGGATCGGTTTCAACCCGTGAAACTGCGCAACGGCAAAACCCTGTACTGGAAGCCGGATCTGAGCAGCTACGCCCGTGACACCCTGCCAGCGGCAGGCTCCCTGCCCGACGCCCAGGGTCTGCACTGGCATCAGGGCAAAAAACTGCTACCGCTGGATCAGACGCACTACGCGGTCAACGATCACGAGATACCGGGTCAACTGCGCATCGAACACCCCTCACGCACCGACACCTACGAACCTGTCGTGCGGCATAACGGCGAAGGGGCTTTTCACACCGAGCTGGAAAATCCGCTGCGATGGGACACCGCCACGGCGTTGCAGCGAATCGGCCACAGCGTGGAGTCATTTACCCCGGCGCAGCGCGAACGCATTCTGAAAATCAGCGGCTACACCGAAGACGGTTTGCGCAAAATGCACATGAATCAGGAGCGTGTTCCGCCACTGCTGGCCGACACCATTGAGCGTTTCAGGATCGATCGGGACTTGCAGGCGTTCATCGAGCAGATCACCAGCGACGAGCCAACGGTTTATCGCGAGGCAGATCCGCTGATCCAGCTGCAATTGCTGAACGAACAAGGCTTGTGGCCGAAAACCAGAAGGCTGCGCCTGATCGATGCCGAGGGAGCGACGCTCTGGCAATCCTCCGATGATGTGCAGCTCCCGCTAACGGACGTTCACGTTAATCGTCTGATCGACGACGACCTGCTCAAGACATTGCTGCGGGCTCTCGATGAAACCGAAATCAACACCCTTTTCAATGAAGAATTCGGGCAAAAAATCGCCCTGGATGCACGCGTCCGTCAACTTCGCAGCCGACTCGCGCAGATTGCCAGGCAACAGCGCCCTGCCCTGTTCGAACAACGCTATGAGTCAAGCCAGCATCGCGCTACACCGCTGGTGAAACAGGTGGCGCGACACGTACCGAACCTGCCTGTCAGGATCACCGAAGAACTCATTCACACTGCCACCGGCACCGAGCTGATGCAGCTGAGTGAAGACGTGCTTCCAGAGCGTCAGCAACAGCTCTCTGAAACCGCATTGCACGAGCTACGCATCACCCGGGCTTATGAAGGACTGGAAATCGATTCGGTGCATAACCAGGATTCCGAGACTTTGGCGCTGCACAGCCTGCCGCTGCTGCCGGGCTGGTCAGACACCGTCAGCCTTGAAGTGCGTGACCAATCGTTCGCAGGAAAGCGGCTCGACACCACCGGTCCCATGGGCGCCCCTATCGAAAAAATCCTGGTACGCCGAGCCGATGGCACGTGGCAGCCGTTTGATCAGGCCGGACTGGAATTGCACGGCCCGACGGATTTCTACACCAGCGTGCTGCAAGCCCTGCCCGACGACCGACGTCAGGCGTTGAATCTGCAAATCGGCGAAGGACAAAAGCTCCGCCAGCTCATTCGCGACAATCCTCTGCCACGCGACAGTCTGCGACTCACACTGGCGGTCGAATCCTCTCCCGCCACCGACGTCGACACTTTGCGCCTGCTGGGCACTGACGGTTACTCACGCAATCTGTCACCCGATGGTTCTCCGCCGACCCTGGACATGCGGGTGCGCGATGTTTTTCCCGGGATCACTCAAGAAGGCCTGCAGGCCATGGTGCAACGCCTGCAAAACCATCTGGAGAATCCGATCGCCGAGCTGTCACGACTGCGCCTTGAATACGCCCGCCTGGAAAACGACCTTGATCTATGGCGCCTGAGAGACGTACGGATCGATCCCGCCACCGGACAGGAACTGTCTATCGCCCGACGAGCTGCAGCCGCTCGTGATCGACAGCTTTTCGCCCGAACCCTGCTCAGCTGCTGGCGCCGCGAGACTCCGGAACGCTTTGGCTATCGCATGCGTTTTATCGAACCCTTGCTGGGCGATCTGCCGGTGCTGGCGGCAGACTTCAGCCATGTCAACAGCCTGGAACTGAGCGGCAGCGGAGCATCGGCAGGCATCGAAACATTTATTGAACGCTTCCCTCGTTTATCCCGACTCGACCTGCAGAACTTCGACTTGCACACCCTGCCGCAGAACCTCTCGACCCTGCCCGCCCTGCGCCGGTTAAGGCTGCGCAAGTGTGGAATAATCCTGACCCCGGAAAACCAGACGCTGCTCACTTCACTCAATGAACTGGTTGAACTGGATCTCAAGGACAACCCACTCGGCAGCAGCTTCGATTTAACCTTCCTGCCATCGCTGACCTACCTCAACCTGTCCCGCACCGGGATTGCCGAAGTCCCGCCCGGCTTGATCGATCACCCGCAGATCAGGAGCGCCTGGCTGACCGATAACCGGATCACCACACTGCCTGAAGCGTTGTTCGAACTCTCGCCTGCTGCGGCTGCCGGATACGACTTTTCCGGTAATCCACTCACTGCCGCCGCACGCGAGCGGGTAAAAACCTGTTTCACCCGCACCGGCGTCAATTTTGGCGTACGCGCCGAACAGGCCGATATCAACCGCACCACGGCCCTGTTTCCAGATATCGACGAGGGCCAGGCCAGCGGCCTGATTTATCGCCTGCCCGGCTCACTGGTTCAGGGCCGCTTGCAACTGACGGCGTGGGAAACCGAGCTGGCCACGCTGAGTGCCGATCTGAATCTTTGGGCCCGAGACATTCCCGACCGCGACCCGATCAGCGGCGCGATGCTGGAAGCCAACGAACGCTTCACCGAACAGGATGCACGCGAGACGTTTGCCGGCAATCTGCTGCGCCTGTGGCGTCACCGCTCGAAAATCCATCCGCACGCCAGGGCCGATGTTTTTACGGCCGAGGCCAAATTCATTGGTGACCTTCCGATACTGAGCGCGGACTTCAATCACATCACTGCGCTGACCATCAACGGGAATAAAGGCTTGCGCGGTGACGCGGCGTTTCTGCGAAGTTTCTCCCGGCTCAAACGGCTGTTCTTTCGCAACGGCCAACTGGATCAACTGAGCGAGACGCTCAAAAACCTGTCGACGCTGGAAGTCCTGGTGCTGGATAGCTGTGGCGTGAGCCTTACAGCCGAATCACTGACAGCGCTGGCCGCAATGCCCAGACTCGAATCACTGGAGTTACCGGGCAATCCGCTGAATCTGGTGCCCGATCTGCAAACCCTGAACTCGCTGACCTACCTCGACCTTTCACGCACGGGCCTGCTGGAAGTCCCGCCTGGCCTGATCGACCATCCGACGCTCAAGACGGCGATCCTCAGTGAAAACCAGATCACCGAATTACCCGAGAGCCTGTTTGAATTATCGGCTCAGGCCGGTGACGGCTACGACCTCTCGAACAATCCACTGAGCGCCAGCACTCGCGAGCGGATCAAACAATACAACCGCGAGACCGGGCAGGATTTCGCCGTACTCGCCGACCTTGCAGATATAGAAACCACCCAGCAGCTGTTTCCCGACCTCGACGCGCAAGACGCCAGCGATGTGTTCTACAGCTTGCCGGGCTCGATTGAACATGGCCGAAGCCAGCTGCGCCACTGGCAGGCAGAAATCCGCCAACTGAATGCCGACCTTGCACGGTGGGCAGCGGCAGGGCCGAGTATTCATCCGGACACGGGGCAGGTGCTCAATCCCCGGCAGGTGTTCGTGATGCAGACCAACAGAAAGCTGTTTGCCCAACGAATCGAAGAACTGTGGCGCTTCCGGTTTGCCGAAAAAGCCACGCAAAGGGGCAATGTGCTGATCGCAGAGCTGCCGTTCATTGGCGATTTGCCCGTGCTGTCGGCTGACTTCAGCCACATCGCCGAGCTGACCCTTGACGGCAATCCGGCCCTGAGCGGCATCGATGCTTTTCTTTGGCCTTTCACCGGCCTGCGTCATCTGGAACTGCACGAGTTCAAACTGGAGCAATTGCCCGAAGCTTGCGAACGCATGCCGTTGCTGGAGCGCCTGGTGCTGGAGTACTGCGAGCTGACCCTGACGCCGCCGACTCAGGCCCGCCTGTCGTCCATGAGCCGTCTACAGTTCCTCAATCTGAGCCACAACCCGCTGGGCGCTGCACCAGAGTTGAAGACCTTGCCGGCGCTGACTCACGTGCGCCTGATCGACACCGGGATCTCTCATCTGCCGGAAGGCCTGGTCGAGCACCCGACGCTGATCATGGCCAACTTCGAACACAACCGGATCAGCGAGCTTCCCGACAGCCTGCTCGATCGCCCTGCGCTTTCACCCAACCAATTCATGCTTGGCGAAAACCCGTTTTCACCCGCCACTCGCGAGCGGATCAAGACCCGCTACCAGCACACCCGGCAAGACTTTGGAGTACCGATGCCGACGGCGGACATCGACCGCGTGCGCCTTTTGTTTCCGACCCTCGACGCCGAACAAGCCAATCGAATGTTGTATTTGTTGCCGGGAACCGTCGCTCAGGGTCGACTTCAAATCGCTCAGTGGGAAACGCAATGGCAGCAACTCGATACACCCCTCAACCGTTGGGTCAGTGAGGTTCCCGAGCAACATCCGTCAACCGGTACGCCACTCACAGATGAGGACAAAATCGTTGAACGCACCGGCCGCGATCAATATCGCCGTGACCTGCAAGCGTTCTGGCGCGCACGCTCGACCGCACAACCGGAGATGCGATCAGACAGGCTGATCCTCAATCTCTCTTTCATCGGCGAGCTGCCCTCACTGAGCGCTGACTTCAGCCATGTCACTACATTGTCGATCACCGGCAACGCCCAATTGCGCGCCGGCGATGGCTTCTTCGACGCCTTTTCAGGGCTGAAAACACTGGAGCTGCGCGATCTTGGATTGCAGCAAATACCGGATTCGTTCCGGCGTATGCCAGCCCTGGAAAATCTGATACTGAGCAATTGCGCGGTGACGCTGGATGTCGAGGGCCGTTCCACCCTTGCTTCGCTGACACGATTGAAAAAACTCGACTTGTACAACAACCCTCTGGGACTGGCGCCAGACATCCGCTCCTTGCCAGCGCTGGATTTTCTCGATCTGGCCGGCACCGCGATCAGCGAAATTCCCGACGGAATGATCAACCATCCGCAACTTGAAATCGTCATCCTCAACAACAACCGGCTCAACGAAATTCCTGACGAAGTTTTCAACCTGCCGGCGGAAATCGGTAACGGTTACGACTTTGGCAACAACCCTCTGAGCCCGGCGTCGCGAGAGCGCATCAAGGATTACTTCCGGCGCACCGGGGGTGATCTGGGCGTGCTTGCCGAAGAGGCAGATCGGGCTCGGGTGCAAACGCTTTATCCGGCGCTGGACGATGATCAGGCCAGCACCTTCCTCTATCGCCTGAGCGGCACGTTGGCCGATGGCCGTCAGGAAGTAGCAAGAAGGGAAATGGCGCTGAGCGATCTCACCCGCAGCCTCGCTCATTGGAGCAGCGACGTCCCTGTGAGTGCGCCTGACGGCCAACCGCTGCCCGTAACCGAGCGACTACGTCAGGAACAACTGCGTACGCAGTTCGCCGAAGCACTGCTGACCTGCTGGCGCCAGATCCCGATGGAGGACTCGAGTCTCGACAGTTTCGGGTTCAGCCACACTGTGAGTTTCATCGGCGAGTTGCCGACACTCGGCGCCCCATTGCCCTACGTGCCGGACCTGTTCCTGGTGGGTGAAAGCCACTCATCAAGGCTCGGACGCTTCCTTGAAGCTTTTCCCGGCCTGGACAGCCTGGCCATTCGCGAATGCGATCTCGGCGATATTCCCGAGGATATTTTCACCATGAATCAGTTGACCGCCCTGAGCCTGCCGGACTGCAAAATCAGGCTGACACCCGAATCGGCAGCAGCACTGGCGAGCATGGACAAACTCGAGGTACTCAACCTGCGCGACAACCCGCTGGGGCTGACGCCGGACGTCAGCAACCTGTATGGCCTGACCGACCTCGACCTGAGCGATACCGGAATTACCGAAATACCGCGAGGCGTACTGGAAAACCTGCACTGGAACGAGATTGATCTGTCCGGCAATGCGATCACAGACGTGCCGGAAGAAATCATGGATGTGCCCGCGGCAGTCGGCGACCGCTACGACTTGCGCGATAACCCGTTGTCGACCGAGAGCAAAGCAAGAATCCGGGCCTACTATCAGGAGACTGGCAACAACCTGAACGTCGCCGGCATCGACGATGCACCGCGCCCGGCTGAAATGAGGCCTGATCTGGAAATCGAGGACTGACCGATACAGCGCCATGGCAGCCAATGCCATGGCGTAATTGGTGAGGGATCAACCGCGCTCTGGCGGCACCGACGACAGTTCGAACGGACTGCTGCTGCGCCGCTGGTTGCGGTCTTCCCGCGGCGTGGCGCCGAAGAAGTTGCGATAGGCGCTGGAGAAATGCGGTCCCGAGGAAAAACCGCACGACAGGCCGATCTGGATGATCGACTTGCTGGTTTGCATCAACATCTGCCGGGCCTTGTTCAGGCGCAGCTCGAGGTAGTACTGGCTCGGCACGCGGTTGAGGTATTGCTTGAAGATCCGCTCCAGCTGGCGACGGGACACGCACACATGCTGGGCGATTTCGTCGGTGGTCAGCGGCTCTTCGATGTTGGCTTCCATCAGCAGCACCGCCTGAGTGAGCTTCGGATGGCTGGAGCCGAGGCGGTTCTGCAATGGAATGCGCTGACGCTCGCCGCCTTCGCGGATGCGCTCGACCACCAGTTCTTCAGAGACCGCACCGGCCAGTTCCGCACCATGATCGCGGGCCAGCACCGCCAGCAACAGATCGAGCACCGACATGCCGCCGCACGCCGTCAGGCGATCACGATCCCAGTCGAACAGATGACTGGTGGCGATGACTTTCGGGAAGCGTTCGGCGAAATCGTCCTGCCAGCGCCAGTGCACCGCCGCGCGATAACCGTCGAGCAGACCGAGTTGCGCCAGCGGGTACACACCGGCCGACAGACCGCCAATCACACAACCGGCACGCACCAGTTGTTTGAGCGCGCTGCTGAGCGCCGGCGCCAACGTGGTCGGTGGCTCATCGGCAAGCAGGAACAGTTTCTGGAAGTTTTCGAGTTTGCCGGCCCAGGGTTCGCCGGGCAGTTGCCATTCACCCTCGGCCGGTGCTTCAGCCTGCAGGAAGGACAACTCGTAAACCACGTCCGGATGCACACGCTGGGCAACACGCAAGGCCTCCTCTGCCAGCGCCAAAGTCAGAGCTTTAGTGCTGGGCCAAATCAGGAAACCAATTCGATGGGCAGTCATGGCGGGCGATCCGAAACGTAAACAGAGGGAAAAACCGAAATCGGCTGCAACCAAATTAGACCATCTGGCGCGCTGCGCAGCATGACCTAATCTGGTGCATAACGGGAGCGATTACTTGAGGCTGCCCGAGAGGAATTGTTGCAAACGTTCCGACTGCGGATTGACCAGCACTTCACGCGGGTTGCCGCTTTCTTCGACGACGCCTTTGTGCAGGAACACCAACTGGTTCGACACTTCACGGGCGAAGCCCATTTCGTGGGTCACCACCACCATGGTCCGGCCTTCCTGAGCGAGGGCCTGCATGACTTTCAGCACGTCGCCGACCAGTTCCGGGTCGAGGGCGGAAGTCGGTTCGTCGAACAGCATCACTTCCGGTTCCATCGCCAGCGCACGGGCGATTGCCACGCGCTGCTGCTCGCCACCGGACATGTGCCCCGGGAACGCATCCTTGCGATGAGCCACGCCGACCTTGTTCAGGTAGTGTTCGGCTTTCTCGCGGGCTTCGGCCTTGGACACGCCCAGCACGTGAACCGGCGCTTCCATGATGTTTTCCAGCGCGGTCATGTGGGACCACAGGTTGAAGTGCTGGAACACCATCGACAGGCGCGAACGCATGCGTTGCAGCTGTTTCGGATCAGCGGCTTTCAGCGCGCCGTCCTTGTTCGCTACCAGCTTCAACTCTTCGTTGTTGAGCAGGATCTTGCCCGCGTGCGGCTGCTCGAGCAGGTTGATGCAGCGCAGGAAAGTACTTTTGCCGGAGCCACTGGAGCCGATGATGCTGATCACATCGCCGGCGGCCGCTTTCAGGGAAACGCCCTTGAGCACTTCGTGACTGCCATAGCGTTTATGCAGGTCTTGGACTTCAAGTTTGTACATGCGGTCGGTTCTCACAAAAACAGTCAGTCGTTGAGCAAAGGGCCGTCGCGCAGCGCATCGCGCCCCGCCACTTTGGCCAGCCAGAAACCGGGTTGGGCGTAACGCAGCCGCTCAATGGCAAACAGCACCCCGGACGTACCAGCACACACCGTGCTGACCCGATCCGACAGCGGATCGATCACTTCGAAAATCTTGTCACCGGCTTCAACCCACTCGCCGGGCTTGCGCAGAAAACTCACCACGCCAGGATGCGGCGGCAGGAGCAATTCAGTGCCCTCGAACGGCATGCCTTCGCACGGTTCGTGTGCCGCGCTCGGCCACTCGCCACGGATCAGGCCCTGCTCGGCGAGGAACGCCAGAATGCCTGCTGCCCAGGCTTCGGCCTGCGCCGGCGTGGTGTCAGCCTGACCGCCGAGCTCAACGGTGGTCGCCAGGCACGCCAGTGGAATCTGCGCGTCCGGGAACAGCCGCGACAGACGCAGCCACGGCAGCGAACAGGCTTCATCGAACGAGCTGCCGCCGGAATCTTCCGCCAGCAGGCCGACCTTCACGTCCAGGTGCGCGGCGAGCGAACGCCACTGCGGCCAGTGCTGCGGCAAGGCGTACATGTGCAGCGCGGCTTCGCAGTCGCAATGCAAGTCCAGCACCACATCGGCGGTGGCGGCGTGTTGCAGCAGGATGCGCTGCATGCCTTGCAACTGGCTACTCGCCTCAGGCAATTCGGCCAGATGATCGGCCATCGCCTGACGGATCAAACGGATGTTGGCGCGCGGATCATCACCGAGTTGTCCTTCCAGCCTGGCGGCCACGGGGGCGCTGAGCTCGACGAAATCACGGTTGAAATTCTTGCCGCTGCCGGCCTCGAAACGGCCCTGATGGTTGCCTTGCAGCAACTGGCCGAGGCCCAGCGGATTGGCCACCGGCACCAGTTCGATGACGCCGTTGAGCAGGCCCTTGGCTTCGAGCTCGCCGAGGCGTTTTTTCAGTTCCCAGGCGGTGCGCATGCCGGGCAGTTCGTCAGCGTGGAGGCTGGCCTGGATGTAGGCCTTGCGCTCGCCGCTCCCGAAGCGAAATACCGAAATCCGGCGCTCGCTGCCCAGGTGGCTCCACGGCAGAACGTGGTCGATGCGTTCCATATCAGTGCTTCCTCGGGGCCAGATAGCTCAGCCAGCGACGCTCGGCCAGCTTGAACAGGCGCACCAGAATGAAGGTCAGGCACAGGTAGAACACGCCGGCGGTGATGTACGCCTCGAACGGCAGATAGAACTGCGCGTTGACGGTACGGGCCGCGCCGGTGATGTCGATCAGGGTCACGATGGACGCCAGACTGGTGGTCTGCAGCATCATGATCACTTCGTTGCTGTACTGCGGCAGCGCCCGGCGCAGGGCCGATGGCAGCAGGATGCGCTTGTACATCTTGACGCGCGACATACCCATGGCCTTGGCCGCTTCGATCTCGCCGTTCGGCGTGGCCTTCAGGCTGCCGGCGATGATTTCAGCGGTGTAGGCGCTGGTGTTGATCGCGAACGCCAGGCACGCACAGAACGTTGCGCTGGACAGCCACGGCCACAAGAAGCTTTCACGCACCGCTTCGAACTGGGCCAGACCGTAGTAGATCAGGAACAGTTGAACCAGCATCGGCGTGCCGCGAATCACGTAGGTGTAGAGCCAGGCCGCACCGTTGACCACAGCGTTCTTGGACACACGCATCAGGCCCAGCGGCAGGGCCGCGAGCAGACCGAAGAACAGCGACAGCGCGAGCAACTTGAGGGTGGTGACCAGACCGCCGAGGTACAGCGGCAGGGCCTCCCAAATGACGTTGTAGTCGAAGATCATAGATCAGCCGCCCTTACGCCTACCGAGTAGCGCTTCTCAAGGTGACGCAGCGCCAGCAACGAGACACTGGTGATCACCAGGTACATCGCCGCCACTGCGAGGAAGAAGGTGAAAGGCTCGCGGGTGGCGTCGGCCGCCTGCTTGGCCTTGAACATCATGTCTTGCAGACCGACCACGGAAATCAGCGCGGTGGCCTTGGTCAACACCAGCCAGTTGTTGGTGAAGCCCGGAATCGCCAGACGAATCATCTGCGGCACCAGCACCCGGAAGAACACCTGGAAGCTGCTCATGCCGTACGCCATGCCGGCTTCGGCCTGACCTTTGGGGATCGCCATGAACGCGCCGCGGAAGGTTTCCGACAGGTATGCACCGAAGATGAAACCGAGGGTGCCGATACCGGCGGCCAGCGGGTTCAGGTCGATGTAGTCGTCATAGCCGAGCATCGGTGCGACGCGGTTGAGCAGGTCCTGACCGCCGTAGAAGATCAGCAGGATCAGCACCAGGTCGGGAATCCCGCGAATCACCGTGGAATACAGATCGCCCAGCCACGCCAGCCAGCGCACCGGCGACAGGCGCAACGCGACGCCGATCAGCCCGAGAACGATGGCCAGGGCCATGGACGACAAGGCGAGCTGAAGCGTCAGCCAAGCGCCATCGAGGATGACAGCCCCGTAGCCTTTCAACATGATTCAGGTCCTCGAAAGTTGGGATGAAAAAATGGCGCAAACCGCAGAGATCCTGTTGCTTGCGCCATTTCGGACGGGTCGAGCGACGTCTTTACTTGCCGTAAATGTCGAAGTCGAAGTACTTGTCCTGGATTGCCTTGTACTTGCCGTTCTCGCGGATGGCCGCGATGGCGGTGTTGATCTTGTCTTTCAGAGCGTCGCCCTTGCGTACCGCGATGCCTACGCCGTCGCCGAAGTATTTGACGTCGGTGAACGCCGGGCCGACGAACGCGAAGCCTTTGCCGGCGTCGGTTTTCAGGAAGCCGTCATTCAACAGCGTAGCGTCCGCCACGGTGCCGTCGAGGCGGCCGGCGGCCACGTCGAGGTAGATTTCGTTCTGCGAGCCGTATGGCTTGATCTCGGCACCCAGCGGGGCCAGGACTTCGCGGGCGAAGCGCTCGTGGATCGAACCACGTTGTACGCCGATGTTCTTGCCTTTTAGCTCAGCCAGACCTTCGCTGACCTGAGTGCCTTCCTTCATCACGAGGCGGGCCGGGGTGTTGTAGTACTTGTTGGTGAAGTCCACGGACTTCTTGCGGTCGTCAGTGATGGACATGGACGACAGGATCGCGTCGATCTTGCGCACTTTCAGTGCCGGGATCAGACCGTCGAACTCTTGCTCGACCCACTGGCACTTGACCTTCATTTCTTCGCACAGCGCGTTGCCGATGTCGTAGTCGAAACCGACGATGCTGCCGTCCGGCGCTTTGGAGGCGAATGGAGGGTAAGCCGCTTCGATACCGATTTTCAGAGGCTTTTCATCGGCGAATGTCGGCAGGGACAGCACGGACAGTGCCAGGGCGCCAAGCAGCACAAGTTTCTTCATCTTGGGACTCCATCGGTAAAGGGCAAAAACGGCAGAGTGAGCGACAGCCCAATATGCGAATGGGTGTAACGAAATCGGTTGCTGCGTGCGTGGGACATTTCCAGTCAAAACCGCGAAGGCTTCAACGCAAGCCACGACGAGCGAGTGATCGGCATTCTAACGACAGGCCCGAAGCCGATATTTCTTCAATGCGACAACTAATTACAGATGCACCGAGAAACCCGCTTGAGCACATTGACAGCCCTGCAATTTCATGCAAGAGCGAAAGACAGTGAACCGATCTATACTGCAAATTGCGGGCCTATTATTCGCAAACCCTTCTAATCCGGCAAGCGCGGGGTTATGTCTTATTTTTCACCGGGTGTTTTAAGGCTCTAAAACGGGGCGATGCGTTTCCGGATGCCCCGTTGCGGAGCGGGCGGTTACACATTCAGTTACTTGAAGGCGGACGGGTAACAGTGGGAATGGGCTGACGGAGCAATTCGATAATTATTGGAAAACAAAAAGCCCCGCCCGGCGCAATGCCGGACGGGGCTTTTCAGCCTTCAGACCCGCCGCTTAGGCGACGTTCATGGTCTTGTGCGTATCGATCAGATGCTGCACCACACCCGGATCGGCCAGGGTGGAGATGTCGCCCAGGCCTTCGTATTCGGCCGTGGCGATCTTGCGCAGGATGCGGCGCATGATCTTGCCCGAACGGGTCTTCGGCAGCCCCGGCGCCCACTGGATCACGTCCGGCGAAGCGATCGGCCCGATCTCCTTGCGCACCCAGTTCTTCAGTTCCAGGCGCAGTTGCTCGCTCGGCTCTTCGCCGTTTTTCAGGGTGACGTAGACATAAATGCCCTGCCCCTTGATGTCGTGCGGCACACCGACCACCGCCGCTTCGGCGACTTTCGGGTGAGCGACCATCGCGCTTTCGATCTCGGCAGTGCCCATGCGGTGGCCGGACACGTTGAGCACGTCATCCACGCGACCGGTGATCCAGTAGTAACCATCGGCATCGCGACGGGCGCCGTCACCGGTGAAGTACATGCCACGGAAGGTCTTGAAGTAGGTGTCGACGAAACGGTCATGGTCGCCGTACAGGGTGCGCGCCTGACCCGGCCACGAATCGAGAATGACCAGATTGCCTTCGGCCTCGCCCTCGATGATGTTGCCGAGGTTGTCCACCAGCGCCGGCACCACACCGAAGAACGGACGCGCCGCCGAACCTGGTTTGAGCGCATGGGCGCCCGGCAGCGGGCTCATCATGTTGCCGCCGGTTTCGGTCTGCCACCAGGTATCGACGATCGGGCAACGGGACTTGCCGACGTTCTTGTAGTACCAGTCCCAGGCTTCCGGGTTGATCGGCTCGCCCACCGAACCGAGCAGACGCAGACTGCTGCCGTCCGCGCCTTCAACAGCGGCGGTGCCGGAGGCCATCATCGCGCGGATCGCGGTCGGCGCGGTGTAGAGGATGTTGACCTTGTGCTTGTCGACGATCTTCGCCACCCGGGTGATGTCCGGATAGTTCGGCACGCCTTCGAACAGCAGCGTGGTCGCGCCGTTGGCCAGCGGGCCGTAGACGATGTAGGAGTGACCGGTGACCCAGCCGACATCGGCGGTGCACCAATAGATTTCGCCCGGACGGTAGTCGAACACGCGCTCGTGGGTCATGGCCGCGTACAACAGATAACCGCCGGTGGTGTGCTGCACGCCCTTCGGCTTGCCGGTGGAGCCGGAGGTATAAAGGATGAACAGCGCTTCTTCGGCGCCCATCTCTTTCGGCGCGCAGACGGTGCCCGCCACTTTCATCAGGTCTTCGTACCAGATGTCGCGATGCTGGTTCCACTTGATGTCGCCGCCAGTGCGCTTGCACACGATGACTTTCTGGATGCTGCTGGTTTCAGGGTTGGTCAGGGCGTCGTCGACGTTGGCCTTGAGGGAAATCTTCTTGCCGGCACGGATGCCTTCGTCAGCGGTGATCACCACTTTCGAGCGGCAGTCGATGATGCGACCGGCCAGGGCTTCCGGCGAGAAGCCGCCGAACACCACCGAGTGAATCGCGCCGATCCGGGTACAGGCCAGCATGGCGACCACGGCTTCGGGGATCATCGGCATATAAATGGTCACCACGTCGCCGCGGTGTACGTCCTGGCCACGCAGGGCGTTGGCGAGTTTGCACACTTGTTCGTGCAGTTCGCGGTAGGTGATGTTGCGGCTTTCGGAAGGATCATCGCCTTCCCAGATAATGGCGACCTGATCGCCGCGCTCGGCCAGATGACGGTCGAGGCAGTTGTAGGAAACGTTCAGGGTGCCATCGGCAAACCACTTGATGTCGACATGGTGATCGTCGAACGAAGTCTGTTTCACCGTGGTGAAAGGCTTGATCCAGTCGAGGCGCTTGGCTTGTTCGCGCCAGAAACCGTCAGGGTTGACGACCGACTGTTGGTACATGGCCTTGTAGGTCGCCTCGTCGGTCAGCGTACTGGCCAGAACCTCGGGACGAAC
Organism: Pseudomonas sp. R45(2017); assembly: GCF_002112305.1. Lineage (NCBI taxonomy): Bacteria > Pseudomonadati > Pseudomonadota > Gammaproteobacteria > Pseudomonadales > Pseudomonadaceae > Pseudomonas > Pseudomonas sp. R45(2017). The sequence goes on from NZ_NEHH01000001.1 coordinate 412,382, forward strand.
GGGATACAGGGAAGCCGCACTCATCTTTCCTACCTCGGTGTAATAGTTGTTTTTGTATGACCCTGTTGTAGCCGGGGCGCCCGTATAGAACCATTCGACGATGGTAGTAACAAGCCCCTACAAAACATCCAGAAATGCCCGAACCACCTCCGAAGCAAACCCCGCAACCCTTGTGGGAGCTGGCCTGCCAGCGATTCAGACGCCTCGTTTTCCCGGGAAAGCCGCAGCGCTGGTAACACCATCTCCAAGGATTGTTACCAAATCTGCCAAAGGTGTTTATCAAAACCGGGTCTGTTTACCCCTGCCCCGCCTCCCTAAAATTCACCTCGCCGACAAGGCAAAGCGATTAACAAGGTTACAGCCCCCACGAAGGCCGTTAATCCAGTTCTGAAGTAACAAAGCAAAACGATGAAGTTCCACACGCAACCCCAAAAAGGTTGCGTGCCCCCACTCGACCTCAAGAAGGTAAATGTCAAATGAAAGCTTTATTGGTTCTGGCCCTCAGCAGTCTGTGCGCAACCGCCATGGCAGACGAGGTTCCGACTGATGTCGCACAGCAACAACCGGTTATCGAGGAATACACTTACTCCACTCACCTGGACATCGCCAAAGTTGTTTCCATGAGCGAAGTTCCGAATGTCTGCGAAGTTGTTCCGGCGAAAATGGAGTACGACGACTCCAAGGGTCAGCGTCACATCCTGCGTTACAGCATCATGGGTAACGGCTGCACCAATTGATGCGTTGAGACTGCACCGAATCGGATCACTCAGCGCAACATCGAGAGTCGATTCCAGCCCGGCTTCGGTCGGGCTCAGTTGTGTTTGAAGCGGCGCAAAAGGGTTGCAAAACACAAGATATAGTGAAAAACGCGGTTTTTTGCTCGTTTTTTGAGCAATCAATCACACGCCAAAAAATTAATGAAAAAATTTTCTCCGGGGCCAATCCCGGCGAAAGCCCTGTAAACCCTCGCTCCGATCGAAATCACCCGCGCGCTCGACCGCCCTGCGCTGTTTCGCCCTCCCCCACGCCCGTGTTTTTTTCCCTATAATGCCGCCCTAATCGGGTCAGCAATATTCCCTTACAGGGATCAAAGCCATTCTGAAGCCCCGCAGCAGCGACAACGCTGACCTGCGCCCGTCAGAGGCTCTCGGAAACCCGTAAAAATTTTCTGTTTATTGCCTGCGTAGCACCGCTGCAAAAAACGACATCCAACGCGGCCTGTACGGCCGTGTGAAAAACCAACCAATCAGTTTTCACACGGGCACAGGCCCTCACGCAGGAGACGACACGTCATGCTGAGCTGGGACGAATTCGACAAAGAAGACAGTGAAGTAGCAGCAGTGAAAGGCGCCAACGCCGGCCACGCTAGCGAAGCCAACATGGACCGCCTCGACAGCGCCGGCGGTGCCGCCGCCCTCGAAGCCCGCGCCGTGACCGCCGAAGACTCGGCCGCCGTGGCCCGCGCCAAGGCTGCACTGGATTCCCTCGACGTCGCCGAAGGCCTCGCCGAACTCGAAGGCTCCGCCGCCCGTGTCGCCGTTGACGAAAAGCGCATGATCAACTGCCGCGCCGACCTCAACCAGCTCGTGCCGTTCAAGTACGACTGGGCCTGGCAGAAATACCTGGACGGCTGCGCAAACCACTGGATGCCGCAAGAAGTCAACATGACCGCCGACATCGCCCTCTGGAAAAACCCGGAAGGCCTGACCGACGACGAGCGCCGCATCGTGATGCGCAACCTCGGCTTCTTCTCCACCGCCGACTCCCTGGTGGCCAACAACCTGGCCCTGGCCGTGTACCGCCTGATCACCAACCCGGAATGCCGCCAGTACATCCTGCGCCAGGCATTCGAAGAGGCGATCCACACCCACGCCTACCAGTACTGCATCGAATCGCTGGGCATGGATGAAGGCGAGATCTTCAACATGTACCACGAGATCCCGTCGGTCGCGAAAAAAGCCGCCTGGGGCCTGAAATACACCCGCGCCATCTCCGACCCGGAATTCAACACCGGCACCGTAGAGACCGACAAAGAACTGCTGCGCAACCTGATCGCCTACTACTGCGTTCTGGAAGGCATCTTCTTCTACTGCGGCTTCACCCAGATCCTCTCCATGGGCCGCCGCAACAAAATGACCGGCGTCGCCGAGCAGTTCCAGTACATCCTGCGCGACGAATCCATGCACCTGAACTTCGGCATCGACGTGATCAACCAGATCAAAATCGAAAACCCACACCTGTGGGATGCCGAAATGAAGGAAGAAGCTTCGCAGATGATCCTGCAGGGCACTCAGCTGGAAATCGAATACGCCCGCGACACCATGCCTCGCGGTGTGTTGGGTATGAATGCTGCGATGATGGAGGATTACCTGAAGTTCATCGCTAACCGTCGTCTGTCGCAGATCGGTTTGAAGGAAGAGTACCCAGGGACGACTAACCCGTTCCCTTGGATGAGCGAGATCATGGACTTGAAGAAAGAGAAGAATTTCTTTGAGACTCGGGTTATTGAGTATCAGACTGGTGGGGCGTTGAGCTGGGATTGATCCCATCAATACAATCTGAACGGTTTTACCTGCGCATGGACGCTGGGTAATAAAAGCCCCGCAATGCGGGGTTTTTTTTAAGGAGAAAACAATGAAATACGGCACGATAATTAGTACTGAGCGCCTTCGGCCGACTACCACTGTTAGGGAGCACGATTTAACATCGGAAACAGAGAGCGACAAGGCGAGAGTTTTGTTTTCAGCTCCGTTCCGGCGGCTTCAGAAAAAAGCTCAAGTATTTCCTCTTGAGTCAAATGCCGCAGTTCGCAGTCGACTCACACACTCATTAGAAGTGGCAACAATTGGCCGACAAATCGCTCAGAAAATTGCAAAAGAGTTAGTTAAGACCAATGAGATCAGCGACTCGGACCCACTAGTTAACATTGTTGAATGTGCCTGTCTTCTACATGACATAGGCAACCCTCCCTTTGGACATTTCGGTGAAGCTGCAATTTCCAATTGGTTTAAAAATAAAGGTTTAGAAAACCAACCATTCGAGCAGCATAGAAAAAGCATAACGTCTCACTATGTCGACTTCGAAAATTTCGACGGCAACGCTCAAGGGCTTCGGATAATTACCAAGCTCCAAGGGGAAGATCAGTATGGGTTGAATCTGACCTGTTCAACTATTGCTGCCTATCTGAAGTACCCCCACCCCGAAAGCACCCGTGAGGCGGGCAAAAACAACTTTCACAAAAAACCAGGATATTTCTTAACTGAAGACGCGTCCATCAAAGACGTCTGGGACAGACTAAAAATCCCTCACTACGTGCGGAGCCCATTGACGTTCATCATGGAAGCTGCAGACGACATAGCTTACTGCCTAAGCGACATCGAAGATGGGATAGAGAAAAAAATTATTCGTCTCGACGACGTATTGAAAGATGTCAGCAATGCTTTAGATGGAAAAGCAAAAGAGGATTGGGAAGAGCTCACTTTAAAAGCAAAAGAGAACAAAGAGACCATCAACGAATTTATCTACATTAGAACCAATATAATAAACAGAGCAACAAACATAGCGAAACAGTCATTTCTAAAAAACGCCGATGGGATTTTTCAAGGGAATTTTCACGAGACCCTGATTGAGAAACAGTCTTCAGAATATAAGATACTCAAAGCAGTAAGAAACTTTGTCTCACTCAACGTTTACACATCGAGAGAAGCAGAGGTAATTGAGCTTTCAGGAAACAGCATAATAACCGGCCTATTAGACAAATTATCACCATTACTCGAAATAGATTGCGAAAATTTCCAAACCGTCCTAAATAAAGACACCGAAAAAACAAAAGAGCTGGGCTTACAAATTCATTCCCGCCTAATAAATTTACTCCCATCGCAATGTAAAAAATCATACAAACATGAAGCAACCGCAAACCCGGAAAAAGAATGGATTTATAGAGCACACCTTATTATCGACTACCTGTCAGGAATGACAGATGATTTTGCACTAGAAATGTATCAAAAACTAATGGGCATTCGGACAACATGATATTAGAGGAAAACCACCCTTTCTATCTATTAAAAGACTTGGCATCAAGCCTGAGCTATGATGCCGAGTTTGAGCTCAGCATTTATGAATACGAACCTCAATCCATCCTTGATCATCGCGAAATAATTCGCATAAGTGCAAACCAACTATCTAAAGATATCATTGAAAAAATCATAAGCGCTTTACCTAACAACAACGAGCTTGCGATACACTCATCAGTTAGAATTAACAAAAAATTATTCCACATTCCAATGATAGATTTTGTCGCTTCCGAACATGAAATATTAGAAAAAATCAATCTTATCAGACAAATACTACCCCGGGACATATTCAAAGAAATGTCCTTTTTCAACTCGGGCAGATCATGCCACGCTTATAGTTTAAAATTAATAAAACATACTGACTGGGTGAGTTTTATGGGTCGACTTTTACTAATTTCAAAACCTAATGAAGTCCAGATAATTGATACACGATGGATAGGACACCGATTACTCGCAGGCTATAGCAGCTTGCGATGGAGCAACAACAGCTCTCACTATCTTGCGCTCCCACAAAAGAGCAAAATCCTGTAAAAAGTGCATTTTTTACAAAAAATTTTGTAGAAGCGAAATATCCGACAGCACTCGAAGAAGTGGTTACCTTCAAATTTCTGTAAAACTGTACTAACTTGTTCGCAGGTGCCTAAGAAACACCCAACGTAGAAAGCATGGTCAACTCACGGACGCGCATGTCGTCGGCAGTGATTACCTGCTCGTTGGGATTTCTTAAGTCCACTCTACGTTGGGGTCAGGCCCTCCAAAAATCTAAACGTAGAGGTAATGGATATGCCCGATCCTTTTTCTGTAGCAGTCTTCTCACGTCACAACCTCGCACTACGCGCCCTTCTGCTCGAAAACCAACCGTGGTTCTGCGCCCGCGATGTGGGTCGTTTGATGGGTGTCCATCTGTGCGAACGCATGGTCAACAAACTAGATAAGGACCAACGTCGCGTTTTGTGGATTGAGTATTTTCGGCAACCCGAAAAGCAATTGATGCTCAGCGAATCAGGTGTGTATGCGCTGCTGGTGTACCACTACGTTCCGGGGAACCGGTTGTTGCGGGAGTGGTTGACTCTGCAGGTGGTGCCGGCCTTGCGCGATGCAGAGCACTCAGGACATTCAGAACGACCGATGTTGAGTTTGTTGGATTGGCCGGAGATGTCGTTGAGTTTGCTGCATTGGCAGGATGAAGGCTGGATTCGACTGCGGGATATGCCTTATCTGCTGAACGATCAGACGCAACGGCGGAGACCGGGGAAGCCTTGGTGGCGAAGGGTTGCGCAGATGTTTCAGCCTTCGGGGCCCTCGATGGGTTAGTGATGCTGGCTGTAGGACTTCGCGAGATCCGTCGTTATTTTCTGTAGGAATTTTCGTAGACATCTGTAATGGCCACTCAGTATCGTCCGAGGGTTTTCAACCCTCGGCGATTTTATGAGCGACAAGAAAAAAGACACTGACTGGACTGTTGCTGAGATTGAGGCAGCGGTTTACACCTATCTCAAAATGCTTGACCTAGAGCTCGCGGGCCAAAAATTCAACAAGGCACATGAGAATCGCGAACTACGCGCATCAGCCTTGTTGACTCGCACAAAAGGCTCCGTCGAATTCAGAATGCAGAACATTTCCAGAGTCCTGATGACGATGGATCGGAAACCCATCAAGGGTTACAAACCGGCGAAAAACGTTGGTTCGAACGTTGAGCAGTTAATTCAAACAGCTCTCACAAATCGCGGCATCCAGCCGGGCGACCCGGCGATTCCGACAGCCGATGAAGAAACACTAGAGCGTCGCGCTGCTGCAATTCAGAAGAAGCACATAAAAGAGCCGCCGAAAGGCATAAAGAAACCAAAGAAAGCGTCGAGTAATCGCACGGATTACGTACGCGATCCCGAGGTTAGAGCCTGGGTCCGAAATGAAGCCGAGGGACATTGCGAAGGCTGTGGTGACCCGGCTCCGTTTCAAATGCATGACCTGCCGTTTCTAGAAGTCCACCATGTCAAACCACTTGCAGATAAGGGTTCGGATCAAGTCTCGAACGCTGTCGCACTTTGTCCGAATTGCCATCGTCGTTGCCACCATTCGAATGATCGCTTGGCGTTTACAGCCTCGCTTTATAAACGGGTGAAAAGGCTGATTCCAGAGGAATAAAACTCTGTGACTAGGAAGAGCTTTTGCTGCTGAGTGGGTGTCTGGATTCAGTATTGAGTTGATGCCACCGATCACCAGCAGGCTGGCTTCTAAAGATTCCGCATCATTCTGAAAACAATCAGTGCAACCCACCCCACCTCCCGCTATTAATACCCCTTCCCCCACTCAAGGACCCGAGCCCCACCATGAAATTCGACCTCGCCTACTGCCTCAGCCTCGACGACAAGTTGTCGATCTATGACGTTCGCGATCTCAATTTCGATGAGACTGTGGCGTTCGATTCTGCGAAGGAACACTTCCAATGCCCCAACGACGCCTGTCGTTCGGCGTTCGATGCGTCCAACGAGTTGGGTACGTTCAACGCCAAGAACGTGAATTACGTGCGCACGCCGCACTTCAAGAATCTGCCCGGTACGCAGCATGTGGCGGGTTGTCCGTATGTGAGTTTGAAGACGTCGGCGTCGGGGGTTGAGGCGACGGATGGGGAAGCGGATGACGGTCGGGAGGAGCATTTCCCGTCGGAGTTGTTGCTGACGCGTCGTGAGTATGTGCGCAAGCCTGCCGCGCCAGCGGGGGCAGCGGATGTGTTGCGGGATGATCCGGTGCGGGTGGCAACTGCCCCCTCAAAAGAGTCGCCGAGTCGTGAGACGGCGCCGGACAAGACCAGTGTCTTCGCTCACCCAGTGGAGTGTTTTGTGTCGAACTTCGCGGACAAGGATTTGCTCAAGCGCATGCCGTTGAAGATTGGCGAGCATACGGCGCCGTACAGTTCGTTCTTCAAGAAGATCGAGTATTTGATGGACAACAAGGGGCTGATTTACTGGGGCCGGATCAAGAAGATCGAGGACTTTCACAGCGCCAGTTTCCGGATCGATTTCGAGGACAAGGTCTGGTTCAAGAAACCGGATGACAGCAAGAAGAAGCCTTATCCGGTCAGTGTCTATCTCAACAAAAAGCTGATCGACAACTACCGCAAGCGCAAGGCGTTTCTGGAAGAGATCAAGCACGCCATCGACAGCGACAAGGAATTGTTCTGCTTCTTTTATGGCGTGACGCCGGAGTTGAAGCAGGTGCCGGGCAAGAAGAACCCCGAAAAGCCTTTCGAGGTCTTCAATGCCAATATCGAGAACCTGGATCACTTCATCATTCGTGAAGCGCCGGGTCTGGTGTGATGGTTAGTTCTGGGGCAGTTGCAGTTTGACGGCGCCGGGGTGTTGTTTGATGAGGGAGTACGGCAGGACTGACCAGTCTGGTCTATCGCAAGAGCGTTGAACGCGGGCGAAGTAGGCGCCCAGGTACAAGCCTTTCGCAGTGAAGTACCACGGCGAAGAACCCCAAACGCTTTCTTCCGTGAAGTCGCAATCGTCATCTTGCGTCGGCTTCTTCATTTCTGCGGGGTACAGGACGGTGAATTGCTTGATCAACCAAGGCACCAGCTCTTTGTTTTCATACTGATAACGCGCGTCACTTTCGGCTTGGCTCAAGGGCTTGTCACCCAGACTGTCTCGTTCGGCATGCAGCAGTGGCTTGCCCTCACCTACCCACAACACATCTTCGAGTGATAACGGATGGCCTGTGCTTACATCAATGTTGAGGGGTGAATCACCGAAGTCCGGATGCGCGCCACCGCAGAAATAGCTGGTCGAGATGTTCAGGCTGACCACGGCTGGCGAAATCATTTTGGGTTCTGCGTCCTGCATGAACTCGACGTATTCCCCGCCCTGCAGTTGGCAACCGTGATAGCGGATGACCTCATTCCACAACCGTCCAAGCAACTGCCGGTTAACCCGTTGCAGATCGTCTTTTGGCAGACCGGACTCTACGCTGAACAGCGAAATCTTTGACTCCGGCTCTGTCCACCATTGCAGGGTGTAACCCATGAAGTCTTGTTTCTTCAGCGGTTTGAGCTTGAGTCCCTCTAGTCGCAAATATTCATACGGCTCGCCGTTTGGCAGCGCGGCGATGAAGGGCAGCGTAGAAGTTGTCGGCGCTGGAAGCCTGGCCTCGGAAAGTTGCACTGAAAGCTTCTTGCCCTTCGGACGTTGCCACTCGCCCTGCCAGCCAGTGGCAGTTTCTTCCAGTTTCAAAGTTGGCAGTGGCTTGTCGTCGCTGTAGCGATTGTTGCCTTCGACCAGCGTCAGAGTGCTGTCCTGCAATGACCCGCTGAGGGGCAGGTCCCGATGGTATTTCTCGTAGAAGTAACGACCGGTCACTTCATCCGGCTGCTGAGTGTTGAGTTCCACCACAATCGGCGTCTTGCCCAGCGTGCCGGTGAACACACGTCTGCCGTCGTCAGCCTGAGCGGTGGAAAGCAGTGAAAACAGCACGGCGGCGTATGGCGCCAGGCGCAACAGTCCCTTGAGCATGGATCGATCCCTGAGTGAGTCGGAGGTCGCGCCGGGACGTGAGTGCCGGCGCTAGTGAATGCGGGGCGGATTATGGCGGGGGTGGCTTAAGTAATCGAGTTTTGTCGGTTGTACTCTTCCAGCCAGGCTTCGCGCTCGACTGCTGCTATCTCCCGATACACTTGCATGCGGCGCGTCTTTGCCGCTTGAACTTCGTCCTCATCCAGAGCGCAATAACGACGAAGCCAATGAACGGTCATCTCCTCATCCGGGTAGTAGTAACCCTTGGCGCCCTTGCTGTTTCTCGGGGTGTCGTTCATCTGCGCGTCGAACACCATGGCTGCGACTTCATCAGGCGGTAAACAACCGGCCCCTGCGGCCTTGTCCTGGAAGACCCAGGCAATTTCATCGATGTGTTTTTGTGCGCTGCGATGGCTGCGGCGATAGAACTGCTGCGGTCGACACATCCACTGGAATCGCTCAATCAACGGTTCGATATCAATCCACTCGGAGAGTCCGTGATGGGTTGCATGAAGCATGACACCGTTGAACCAGCGATCAGCGAATTGCCCCACAAATGCATCCAGATCCGCCTTTTTCATGTCGGCGAAAACCATGCAATAGCGAGTCTTGATGTGCATGGCGAACAGCACATGCTTTCGTTGCACAGTGATCGCATGCACCAGCCACTGTTCGACAGCACTGTCCATCTCATCATCTTCGATGGTTGATGACGGCGGGGCGAAATCCACCGGGGTGATCTTTTTGCCTTGGTGGACACGACTGAAGAACTTGCTGACGGCTTCGGTGCAGTTGAAGATCAGCATCCTTGTTCTCTAATAAATACTGGAAGTGGTCGATTATGGGGCTGTCGATTGACGACTACTTAACCGACATTACCACCATCACAATAACCAACAATCCAATATAAACCCAAGCATGCACCCGATCCGGTATCCGCCCGATCCACCGTGTGGCCAGTCGAATCCCCAGCATCGAGCCCAGCGTCAGCACCGCAAATGCCAGCAGATCCACATACCCGACAAACCATGGCCCGAGTTTTGTCTCGCTGAACCCCGCCATCAGCATGTACGTCAGCGTTCCCGCCAGCGCCACCGGCACGCTCAACGGGTTAGCCATCGACGTCGCCTGCGACATGCTCAACCCGCAACGCCGCAATAACGGCACGGTCATGACGCTTCCTCCTACACCGAGAAAGGTTGCGATGGCGCCGATGCCTACACCGCCGCCGGACGATTCCAGCGTTCCCAGTCGCCGTGGGATAACGCCTTCGGATCGAGTAAGAAAGCCGCGTCGCAGCAGGCAGTCGACAATCGTCACGCCGAGGTAGGCGATGAAGGCATAACGAATGACTTCGCCGCTGACCCACACCGCTGCGATTGCGCCGACGACCGCGCCCAACCCGATGAACCCGCCCAAGGGCCACAGGTAATCACGGATGAGGTTGCCGGCGCGGCGATGTTTGCCGGTGGCGACCAAGGCGTTGACGATCATCACGCAGGTCGAGGTGGCGACGGCGATGTGCATGGCGGATTGGCTAATTGGGTCGTCGGCGCCGTGGCTCGCGGTGAGCATGCGATACAGCAGCGGCACGACGACGAAGCCGCCGCCGAAGCCGAAGAGCACGGCGGTGACGCCGGTCAGGCAGCCGAAAAGTGTCAGCAGGAGGTAGAACATGGCGCATCGTCCGTTGTTTGGGAGCGGTCGACGATAGAGCGGCAGCGCTTGGCCTGCTTCAGCAACCGAGCCAATAATGTTTGCGTTTACGCCAATCGCTGGATGCCGCTCGATGCGCAATGTTTCGATCAATCTGCTGGATGACACGCCGCGCCCGGTGGTGGCGATCGGTACGGATTATTCCCACGGCTATCTGTTGCCACGTCATACGCATCGACGGGCGCAATTGCTGTACGGCGCGACCGGGGTGATGCAGGTCAGCACGCATGATGGCAACTGGGTGGTGCCGCCGCAGCGAGCGGTGTGGATTCCGCCGGGTGTGGCGCATGAGGTGTTAATGCTGGGGGTCAGCACGCGCAGTTTGTATATCGAGCCGGGGGCGGTGGATCTGGGCGAGCGTTGTCAGGTGATCAGTGTGTCGCCGCTGATGCGGCACTTGCTGATGGAAGCCGTGGAGCTGCCGCTGACCTATGACCTGACCGGGCGTGATGGCGTGCTGGTCGACTTGTTGTTGCATGAATTGCTGCGCAGTGCACCACTTCCGTTGCATATCCCTCTGCCGTCTGACGGACGACTGCTCGAACTGTGTCAGACCTTTCTGCATCAGCCGAATACCCACCAATCACCCCAGCAATGGGCCGATCAGCTGCACGTAAGCTTACGCACCTTCAACAGACTGTTTCGTCAGCAGACCGGCCTGAGTTTCAGTCAATGGCGCCAGCGCGCCTGCGTGGTATTGGCGCTGGCACGCCTGGCGGCGGGTGAAGCGGTGACGCGGATTGCCTTGGATTTCGGCTATGACAGCCCTGCGGCGTTCTCGACGATGTTCCGTCGCATCCTCGGTCAGGCACCGTCCGTCTGGTTAGAGGCGGCGAACTAGGGGAAATCAAAAAATGCGTTTGATCCCGGCCGAAAACAACTGTACAAAAACACAGTACATTTTCCATCAGCACTCTCGAGCCCGGAGCACACCATGGCCTCTTCAGCGATGAACCTCATCCTCGAACGTATCGCCCTTTTCCAGTTCACCCCGACCCACTGCGCCCAGGCCCGAGGGATGTTGGGCTGGAGCATTGAACAGTTGTCGCGGGAGGCCAAGGTTTCAGTAGAGGACATTCAGCGGTTCGAAGCGCAGCAGGAAGTGGCGGATTCGGCGCGGCTGGCGTTGACCTATCGGTTTGAGGCGCAGGGGCTGGTGTTCTTTCCGGGGTTTGCGCCGGGGCGTTCGACAAGCAATGGTTCGACAGCCGAATCAGTGCGTGGGGATTATGCGATGGCGGAGTGATTCGGTTCGCCTCATCGAGGCGAACCTGCACCGGTGAGTCAGGCTCCTTGCACCACCGCCTCACTCTCCCCTTCAACCGCCAACCACCACGCATTCCCCCGTTGCGGCTGTGCCAGGTTGAATGCCTCGCCCATTTGCGGCGTGGTGATGGAAACACTGCGTTCCCAAGCCAGCGCAAGAATGCGGTCAAACGGTTCATGCCACGCATGCATCGCCAGGTCGAACGTGCCGTTGTGGATAGGGAACAGCCAGCGGCCCTTGAGATCGATGTGGGCCTGCAGGGTTTCCTCAGGTTGCATGTGCACGTGGGGCCATTCGACGTTATAGGCGCCAGTCTCCATCAGGGTCACGTCGAACGGGCCGTACTGTTCGCCGATGCGTTTGAAGCCATCGAAGTAGCCGCTGTCGCCGCTGAAGAAGATGCGTTTGTCGCCGTCGATGATGACCCACGAAGCCCACAGGGTCTGGTTGCCATCGAACAGGCCGCGCCCGGAAAAGTGCTGCGACGGTGTGGCGATGAAGCGGATGCCGGCGACTTCTGTGCCCTGCCACCAGTCGAACTGGCGGATTTTGCTGGCATCGATGCCCCACTTGATAAGGGTGTCGCCGACACCCAGCGGGGTCAGGAACACGTTGACCTTGTCCGCCAGTTTCAATACCGCTTCATAGTCGAGGTGGTCGTAGTGGTTATGCGACAGGATCACCGCTTCGATCGACGGCAATTCATCGATGCTGATCGGCGGCTGATGGAAGCGTTTCGGCCCGGCCCATTGCACCGGCGACGCACGCTCGGCGAACACCGGGTCGGTGATCCAGAACTTGTCCTGCAGTTTGAGCAGCAAGGTCGAGTGACCGAGGCGATAGACGCTGTGGTTCGGCGCCGCGATCAGGTCGGCGCGGGTCAGTGGCTGCACTGGAATGGCCGCCGCCGGCCGGGTGTTGCGCGGTTTGTGGAAGATCATGTTCCACATGATCCGCAGCATTTTGCGCAAGCCTTCACGCTGCACCGGCGCGTGGTTACGGAAAGTCCCTTCGGCCTGGCGCGAAGCTTCAGGTGCTGGACTAACCGCGGAAGAAATTGATTTGGCCATGACTGAAAGACTCCAGGAAAACCGCACAATTCACGGTTTTCCACGGTGGGACGATAGAGGGCCAAGGCACGCACGCATCAGCCGGACATCTGGTTTTAGGGTGCACCGATTAAGGCAACATTACACTGAACGGTGTAGTTTCTAGGTTGCAACAAACCGGATGACAAGTAAACTGCCGAGTGTAATTTCACCCTTTTTCTGCCGAATCGAATTTATGACAGCTCCAACGCGCCTCACCGACCGTAAACGCGAAGCCATCATCCTCGCGGCCATTTCCGAGTTCCGGGCCAACGGTTTCGAAGTCACCAGCATGGACAAGATTGCGGCCACTGCCGGGGTGTCGAAGCGCACGGTGTATAACCATTTTCCGAGCAAGGAAGAGCTGTTCGCCGAAATTCTCAACCAGTTGTGGGCACGGATCAGCACCGAGCAAGCCGTGTCATATCAGCCCGATCTGCCTTTGCGTGAGCAGTTGCGCCAAATGCTGTTGGCCAAACTGCAAATGATGGCGGACGACAATTTCATGAATCTGGCCCGTGTCGCCATCGCGGCCGCGATCCATTCGCCGGAGCGCGCGCAGAACATGGTGGCGCGTATGGGCGAACGTGAGGAAAGCGTGACGGTGTGGATTCGCGCCGCCCAGGCGGATGGTCGATTGAAACCGGTCGATCCGGAGTTCGCCGCGCATCAGGTGCAGGGATTGCTGAAGACCTTTGCCTTCTGGCCGCAGATCTCCATGGGCCAGCCCTCCCTCGACAGCACAGCGCAAAATGCCGTGGTCGACTCTGCACTGGACATGTTCCTGGCTTGCTATCAGCTCTAGATTGGGCCTGCGCCACGGTAAATGGCTCACAAGGACACTGAATTTTCCCGCTGGAATAAATGACAATGTCTGTCATTGGCCGATGAACGGTCAGTCTGAAGAATTACACTGCAAAGTGTTTCAGAATGAATCTGGCGCAGAACACCATGGAAAACCAACGCGGCAAAGGCTTGTCATTCGCCAGACGCATTTACTTGCCAAGGGCCATCGGACTGGGCATCGGTTTCTTCAGTGTCGGCGCCGCGCTGTATCCGTTGAACATGCCGGGCTGGCTCTGGGCGCTGTTGCTGTTCAATGGTTTTCTCTGGCCGCACGTGGCCTATCAATGTTCGACCCGCTCGGCTTTCCCCTATCGCGCCGAACGCCGCAACCTGCTCTATGACTCGGTGTGCGGCGGTTTCTGGACCGCGTGTTTTCAGTTCAATCCGCTGACTACCGTCACCATCCTGTCGATGATGACCATGAACAACGTGGCCGCCGGTGGCGTGCGCCTGTTCTGGCTTGGCGCGCTCGCCCAAGTGATCGGCGTGCTGCTGGGCTGGTCAGTGTTCGGCGTCCATTTCACCCTGACGGCCACGCAGACTCAGGTCTGGGCCTGCCTGCCGATGCTGACGCTTTATCCGCTGGCGCTGGGCATGGTCTGTTACCGGTTGGCGATCAAACTCGCCGAGCACAAACGCAGCTTGAGCGCCCTGAGCCGCACCGACAGCCTGACCGGCCTGCTCAACCACGGCGCCTGGAAAGACTTGCTGCATCTCAAGTTCCAGCAGTGCCGGCAGCACAATTCCCAAGCCATTCTGGCGTTGATCGACATCGATCATTTCAAGTCGATCAACGACAGTTACGGACACATCGTCGGCGATGCGGTGCTGCGGCAATTGAGTCACGAGCTGAAATTCGTACTCGACGAAAGCAAGCTGGCCGGGCGTTACGGTGGCGATGAATTCTGCGTGATCCTGCCCAACCTGCCCCTGAGCAAGGCTGAAGCGCTGATGGAGCAACTGCGTCAGGCACTGGATCGATACCGCCATCCCGACGTTTCCGAGCTGCGGGTCAGCCTGAGTATCGGGCTTGCTCGCTATCAAACCTCTTACGCCGATGCCCTTGAGTGGTTCGAAGAGTCCGACAAGGCGTTGTACACGGCCAAGCACATGGGACGTAACACAATCAGCGTAGCGTTGAGCCGAACACCCGCCTGAAAAACTTGTACAAAATTGAGAAAAATCGATTTCTTGTACAAGTTTATAAAGTTTTGTATAAGTTAATCCGCCAGCCGGGATGCTGGCACACTGCTTCCAGCCATTGATATATCTGGCTGGCTGACGCGGAAACAGGGACCCCACCTTCAGTCCTATTTCCAGAGTGCCATGAACATGATTTTCAACCGCCACAAGACTGCCCTCGTCGATCTCCAAAACACCATCAACCAACAAGCCGGCCTGCTGGAGGCGATCAACCGCTCCATGGCAGTGATCGAATTCGACGTCGACGGTGTGGTTCTGCGCGCCAACGACAACTTCCTGAAAACCATGGGTTACACCCGCGAACAGGTGATCGGCCAGGCCCATCGCCACTTCTGCTCGCCAGAGTTTGCCCGTGGCAATCAGTACACCGAGTTGTGGTCGCGCTTGAAAAGCGGCGAGTTCCAGTCCGGCACCTTTGAACGCATCGACAGCCAGGGCCGTCCGATCTGGCTCGAGGCCAGCTATAACCCGATCAAGGATGACTCGGGCCGCGTGGTGAAAGTGGTCAAGTACGCCATGGATGTCACTGCCAAAGTGCAGCAGGAAAGCGAAGCCAATGCGAAATTGCAGGCGATCGACCGCGCCATGGCGGTGATCGAATTCGATCTCGACGGCAATATCCTCACCGCCAATCAGAATTTTCTGACGCGCATGGGTTACACCCTCGCCGAACTCAAAGGCAAACATCACCGTTTGTTCTGCCCCGCACAACTGGTCAACAGCAGCGCCTACCAGGATTTCTGGCGCCGGTTGAATCAGGGCGAACTGTTTCAGGGCCAATTCGAGCGCGTCGACAAACGCGGGCAGACCGTGTGGCTTGAAGCCAACTACAACCCGGTCTACGACGCCGCCGGTCGCTTGTGCAAAGTGGTGAAGTTCGCGTCGGACGTGACCGCTCGGGTCGAGCAACACGAGCAGGATGCACGCAGCGCCAGTGCCGCCTATCACATCTCCGTCGCCACCCGAAAAGTCGCCGAACAAGGCACTCAAGTCATTCAGCAAGCAGCCAGTGAAATGCGCGAAATTGCCGACGACATCGCCGAGTCTTCAACCTTGATCGCGCAGCTCGGCGAACGCTCCGAGCAAATCACCGCCATCGTCAACACCATCCGCGCGATTGCCGATCAGACCAATCTTCTGGCCCTGAACGCCGCCATCGAAGCCGCCCGAGCGGGTGAGCAAGGTCGCGGCTTCGCCGTGGTGGCCGATGAAGTGCGGCAACTGGCAGCGCGCACCAGCGGGTCGACAGCGGAAATTTCCAACATGATCGGTCTGATCCAGTCGGAAACCCGTCAAGCTATCAAAAGCATGGACGGCACCCGCGGGCGAGCAGCGCAAGGTGTTGAGTTGGCGGATCAGGCCGGCACGGTGATTTTGCAGATCCGTGACGGCGCCAGCGAAGCGGTGGAAGCCGTGAGCATGTTCGCCAATGACCGCGCGCCGGGTTAAACACGATCACGGCAATCGCAGCGCCCGCCCCAGTTCGTCGAACAGCGTGACCACCGAGCGCAACGCGCGGCAGTCCGGGCGGGTCAGCAGCCACAGCGCGGTGTCGTAACCGTGCAAGGGTTCGCTCAAGGCCTGCAGCCCTTCATTGATGAGAAAGTCCGGCAACGCCGCCACGCCCAGTCCGGCGCGGACCAGTTCGGTCACGGACAGCATGCTGTTGCAGCGATAGCTCGGCGTCACACCGGGCAACTGCTGACGGCGCCAGGCGACGGTCGGGTGATCGGGCAGAAAGTCGTCCGGGGCGATCCAGGTCAGCGCCGCCAGATCGGCCGATTCAACATTTTGTAGATAACGCTGGCTGGCACAGACCCGGTAGGCAATCTTCGCCAGCTCCCGTCCGACCAGATGCTCCGGCGGTGTACGCGTCAGGCGCAGGGCGATATCGGCATCGCGGCGGCTGAGGTTGGCGAAATCGTTGGAAGTGCTCAGCTCGATGGTCAGCGCCGGGTAGTTCGGCATGAACTGCGCCAGCGCCGGCAGCAGCAGACCTTGCAACACCGAATCGGTACAGGTCAGGCGCACCGTGCCGCTCACTACTTCGCCGCCCTGCTCCACACCAATACGCGCAGCTTCGAGTGCCTGCTCGGCGCGTTCGGCCTGCTCGGCAAGGGTCTGCGCAAGGCTGGTGGGCAAATAACCGGCGCGGCTTTTTTCGAACAATTGCTGGCCGAGTGCAGCTTCCAGTCGGCGCACGGCGCGAAACACCGTCGAAACATCGACCTTCAACAGCTGTGCGGCCCGGGCCAGAGAGCCGCCGCGCACTAAAGCGAGGATCAGGGCCAGATCCGGGAAGTCGAGTCGGTATTGCGTGGCTGCATTGATCACTTGGGCAAACGCCAATTTAGAGTGCGTGAACGCCAATCTATAGTGAGCGTCATCCCTCAACAAGCACAGAGAGTACTCATGGAATCCAGAGCCCTGCGCATCGCCCTGATCGGTGATTTCGATCCGCAAGTCACCGCCCACCAGGCCATCCCGGCCGCCCTCGGACTGGTGGCGGAACACCTTCGCCGTCCGGTCGATTTCGAATGGTTGGCCACCGACCGAATCCTGCCCGAGACGCCGCTGGAACAATTCGACGGCTTCTGGTGTGTCCCGGCCAGCCCCTACAAAAGCGAAGACGGTGCCCTGCGAGCCATCCGCTTTGCCCGCGAGCAGCAGCGCCCTTTCCTCGGCACCTGCGGCGGTTTTCAGCATGCGGTGCTGGAGTTTTCCCGCCACGTGCTGGGCTGGGCCGACGCCGAACATGGCGAAACCTCGCCTGACTCGAGCCGCGCAGTGCTCACACCGCTTACCTGCTCGCTGGTGGAAGCGGTGGACAGCATTCATCTGGTGCCCGGTTCGTTGATCGCCAAGGCGTACGAAACGTCGGAGATTCACGAAGGCTATCGCTGCCGCTACGGTGTGAATCCGCAGTTCGAACGGGAGTTGCTGACCCATGAACTACACGCCGTGGGTCACGATTCGGCAGGCGATCTGCGCGCCATCGAACTGAAAAACCATGTGTTCTTTGTCGCCACACTGTTCCAGCCGGAACGTGCGGCGCTCAAGGGGAACTTGCCACCGCTGGTGCGAGCATTTGTTGAAGCCTGCTCGGAGCAATGTCGATGAAACCGGACACTGAGTGTTTCGCCGTGATCTTCACTTCGACACGCACCGAAGGTGACAACGGCTATGCCGAGGCTTCCGAGCACATGATGCAGTTGGTTGCCGAGCAACCGGGGTTTCTAGGCATCGATTCGATCCGAGGCGCGGACGGGGTGGGGATTACGGTTTCGTACTGGGAGAGTGAGGCAGCGATTCTGGCCTGGCGCGAGCATCCGGAGCATTGGGTGATTCAGGCGCGCGGGCGGGCTGAGTGGTATTCGGCGTTTCATACGCGGGTGTGTCGGGTGGAGCGGGAATATCGGTTCGGCCAGTGAGTATTGAGGTGTACTCACTGGCCCTTTCGCGGGCTTGCCCCGGGCGGCGTTCCGACGAAGAGGCCGGAACAGTCGCTGCAGAACCTCAGCCCTTCACCAGACAACGCACCGCCTCAATCTCCGGCACTTCGCGTTTACTCATGTAAACCCGCAACGGCTCGGTGATGTTGATCCGGTCATCGATGTTCTGATCCAGCAGCAACTGGATCAGTTCGCGCTTGAGGGTCATGGTCTGTTCGGTGGTCGGTGCCCAGACGAATTCGCTGCACGGAATGATGCCGTCATCGGCCACGTCCATGCCGAACGAGTCCTCACTGAAGCGCACGATGTACTGTCCGGTCTTGCGGTTGAGGCCGACGAAGCCCTTGAGGTCGTCGGCGGCCTGGCAGATGAGTTGCGATGTGATGCGCATGGTAAACCTCACAAGAGTGATCGAAGGTTTACACGCAGGGCATTGAGGCGCGCCCTCTGCCGGGGCGGTTGCCGTGGCCAAGCGTACTGCAAACGAACGCACAAAAGTGCGCAAATTTTCGCTTTCAGTACGTTTATGTCGGTCTTGCGATAGCACGTTTTCGTTTGAGTTGCTAAAAGGGACATCTTCGAAAATACCTGCGAAAGGACCTCGACATGCCCGCCACGTTTACCAAAAGCGCACTGCTGCTGAGCCTGATGCTCGGCCTCGGTCAGGCTCACGCCGCCAGCCAGCCAAACCCGGTTGCGCTCGCTGCCTCCGAGGGCATTCCGCACCCGGCGGTGATCGCCCACCGTGGCGCGTCCTTCGATGCCCCGGAATCCACCGCCGCCTCCTACAAACTGGCGCGCGACCTGGGGGCCGATTACCTGGAAATGGACCTGCAGCGCAGCAAGGACGGCGTGCTGTTCGCCCTGCACGACGACAATCTGCAGCGCACCACCGACGTCGCCACCAAGTTCCCGGAACGCAAGGACAGCCCGGCCAATGCCTTCACCATGGCCGAACTGAAAACCCTCGACGCCGGCAGTTGGTACAACGCCAAGTACCCGGATCGCGCGCGCCCGTCCTACGTCGGCCTGAAGATTCTGACCCTCGACGAAATCATCGACATCGCCCAGGCCAACCCAAAGCACAAACCCGGCCTGTACATCGAAACCAAGGAGCCGAAGCTGTTCCCGGGGATCGAACATGACCTGAAGGAAAAACTCCAGGCTCGTGGCTGGCTGGTTCCGGCCGGCGCCAAACCGGCTAAAAACGCCGCCAGCGTCGGCGAAAGCAACGGCAAGGTGATCCTGCAAACCTTCGAGAAGAGCAGCCTGGAAATGCTGCAAAAGGAAATGCCGCAGGTGCCGAAGATCCTGTTGCTGTGGGTGGGTGAAGGCAGCATCGAGCCGAAATCCAAAGTGACCTTTGCCGAATCCGGCGAGAAGGACAAGAACGCGTTCTACGGCAAGCAGGAGCCGAAATCCGAAGCCGAATTCAAGCAATGGATCGACTACGCCAAGGCACAGGGCGCCATCGGCACCGGCCCTTCGGCGAAGCTGACTCACGGCGGCGATCAGAGCTATTCGGATCTGGTGCAGCCATGGATGAACAAGTACACCCACGACAAGGGCCTGCTGGTCCACGTCTACACCGTGGATGAGCCGGTGGACTTCGAGAAAGTCATGGCCTCTGGTGTCGACGGCATCTTCACCAACCGCGCCAGCGAACTGC
Organism: Pseudomonas sp. R45(2017); assembly: GCF_002112305.1. Classification (NCBI taxonomy): domain Bacteria; kingdom Pseudomonadati; phylum Pseudomonadota; class Gammaproteobacteria; order Pseudomonadales; family Pseudomonadaceae; genus Pseudomonas; species Pseudomonas sp. R45(2017). The sequence goes on from NZ_NEHH01000001.1 coordinate 432,207, forward strand.
TGAAGTTCTACAAACGCCCGGCCGCCAGTGTGGATCAGGTGTTGAAGAACAACGGCTTCTGATCTGTAAATCCGCGCGTCAGTCAGTATCGCGAGCAGGCTCGCTCCCTCGGGAGTCCAGCCTGCTCGCTGCGTTTTAAGGGTGAGTTAAGTTGCGGCGATTAACCTGAACTCACTTAAACGAATCACCCAAAGGAATAACCGATGAAAACCCTGACTGCCCTGTTTACTGCTGCCGCCCTGACCCTCACCGCTGGCCTGGCCCAGGCTGACGTTCGCGTTGACCAGATCCCTGAACTGGTCAAGTCCGGCAAGATCAAGTCGCTGGAATCGATGAACGAACAAGCGCTGAAACTGCATCCGGGTGCGACCATCACTGACACGGATCTGGATAATCACTTCAATGGTTATGAGTATGAAGTTGAGTTGCGTACTGCTGATGGCAAGGAGTTTGATGTGGACTTCGATGCAACGACTGGCAAGGTGCTGAGCGACAAGCAAGACACTTGATTGGTTGATAAAACAAAGCCGCATGACTTTTGGGTTGTGCGGCTTTTTTGTGTCTGGTGTCTGGCTGAAATCATGTTTCGTCAGTCAGCCCCTACCCCCTCACCCCAGCCCTCCCGAAACGTCGGACCGCCCCCAAGGGGGCGAGGGGGAAAGGGAGCCGATCTCCATGGGTTTCTAAACCTGAGTTCGACACAAGATTTTCAGGTCGGCGTAACTCGAACATTCAACTCCGTCAGTCCCCTCTCCCTCGGGGAGAGGGCTAGGGTGAGGGGAAAAGGCTTCACGCGGAGGTACTGACCAGCGAACCCGACGTACTCGAATCCGAATCCTGCAAAGCCGCCAACAACGCCGCCGTCGCCGTCTGCAACGAAGCCGATGTCGTCGCGATCTGCGACTGCGCCGCCGCAACATCCGCCGCCTTGGCATCCTGGCTTTCTTGCTTCGCCTGAGCCGCTTGCAGCGCCTTTTGCTCTTCCTGCAACTGCTTCTGCAACTCGGCAATCTGCTTGCGCAGTTCTTTCACGGTATCCGATTCTTCGCTGCTGGAACTGCTGTCCCCCGCCGGCGCCGCGCCACCGCCCGCCGCCACTTTGCTGGTGTCGGCCTTCACGCCGGTGCTGGCTGCCGCGGTGATCGAGGTGTCGTCACCGGTGTCGGCAATCGAGGTTTTGCTGGTGGGCGTGGTGGCGGTCTGATTGATCGAAACAGACGTGATGCTGACCATGGGAAATCTCCAATGCCGGTTATAGATAACCGGGCATCGGCGGCGGTCTGCACCAATTGAGATCGACTGTGTACCGACTCGGTAACCGAACCGGTACACAGTCACTGGCCGGTCAGACGCTCAGGCGAGCGGTGACGTCGTTCAGTTGGCCGGACAGGCCGTGCAGGTTCTGGCTGGCGCTTTCGGTGCGCTGCACGTTGTCGAGGTTGGTGCTGGCGATCGAGGTGATCTCGGTCAGGTTGCGCGAGATGTCTTCGGCGACCGAGGTCTGTTCCTCGGCGGCGGTGGCGATCTGGCGGTTCATGTCGCGAATCGCTTCCACCGCGTGGGTGATGCGCTCGAGCATGGCGCCGGCCTGGGTCACTTGCTCGACGCTTTCATCGCTGCGGGTCTGGCCACTGTCGATGGCCTGGGCCGCGTCCACCGCGCCGGTCTGCACGCTGTGGATGATCTGGTTGATCTCGATGATCGACTCCGCCGTACGCTGCGCGAGGTTGCGTACTTCGTCAGCGACCACCGCAAAACCACGCCCCGCTTCACCGGCACGGGCCGCTTCGATGGCGGCGTTGAGCGCCAGCAGGTTGGTCTGCTCGGCGATCCCGCGAATCACTTCCAGCACCTTGCCGATGCGACCGCTGTCAGCTTCCAGACGACGGATCACGGTGGCGGTGTTGGCGATTTCGCCGCGCATCTGGGTGATGCTGTGAATGGTGCTCTGCATGACCTTCTCGCCCTGTTGCGCGGACTGGTCGGCATCGTCGGCCGCACGTGCAGCGTCAGCCGCATGACGGGCGACTTCCTGGGCGGTGGCGGACATTTCATTCATTGCCGTGGCCACCTGATCGGTGCGGCTGAACTGCTCGTTGGTGCCGCCGGCCATCACGGTGGCGATGGCGTTCAACTCGCCGCTGGCGCTGTCCAGATCCTTGGCGCTGCGTTGCAGATGATTGAAGGTTTCGGCGAGGAAATCGCGCAACGTGTTGGCCGCTGCGGCCAGGTTACCCAGCTCGTCCTGACGGTCGCTGGACACACGCTCGACCAGACGCCCCTTGCTCAACTGGGTGACGTAGTCGATGAGTTTGCGGATCGGCTCGACCAGGTTGCGGTTGACCAGCCACAGGCTGAGCAGACCGATCAGCAAGCCTGACGCGAGCATCACCAACAGCCCCAGCCACACAGTGCGGTCAGCACTGGCGCTGATCTGCGCCGATTGCTCGGTGCCCTGCTTGCGCAGCTCGGCGACCAGCTCGCTCATCTGGTCGCTGGCGGCACGGTCGACGCCTTTGACGGCGGCGTCCCCCGCAGTCGGATCGGCACCGGCGGCGACGTAGGCATCACGGCCCTTCTGGTACGCAGCACCAAGCAGACGGTGTTCTTCGCGCAGGCGATCAATGCGGGTTTTCAGCGCAGGCTCGAGGCCTTTCTGGTTGGCCAGCTCACCGAGGATGCCCTGCACATCGCGCTGACGGTCTTCGAACTGGCCCCAGTACTTGGCCAGATCCGCCGGTTGCTTGCCGCGCAGCAGAACGTTTTTCCACTCCTGAACCTGCACCTTGAATTGCAGGTTGGCTTCATCGATCAGTTGCGAGGTGTGCAACGGACCTGCGATCAATTGGCTGTAGTTCTGCACGCCGTTGGACAGGAAATGAAAGCAGGCCAGCGCGATCAACAGCATCGCCAGCAGGCTGCCGCTCAGCAGGGCGAGAATTTGCGCTCTCAGGGATTTTTGCAGCATCACAGGTACTCAGGACAGGGATGAGGCACGCCCGGTAAGACGTGAATTGTTGCCGGACATCCGTGTCGGCGGACCTTGGCTCATGGCGAAGGCGCGCAACCTAACTCATGCGTGATCGGCGTTCCAGCGCCCTTCTTGAGAAAAATCCGACCGCCGGTAACGCATTGATTTGACGTCATTTTACTGTCACACAAGCGTCATGTGACATGGCGATGATGCGGCTCAGGTGAATCTGCAAATCCCGCGACAGACGCCTCCTCGCAGCGAGCCTTCATGAACCACAGCCTCGATATCAGTCATCGTGATCCTGACCTGTTCGGCCTGCTTTACGGCTTTCGTTTTCGCCCCGGCGAACGCGGGCGCGAGGTGGATTCGGCGACCGCCCTGCGCTGCCTGCAAGACGACAGCGAGGGCGATGAATTTCTCTGGCTGCACCTGAATCTGGCCCACGCCGCGTGCGAGCGCTGGATGAAAAGCCACCTGCAATTGCCCGAAGAGTTTTTCGAAGCGCTGCACGAAGGTTCGCGTTCGACCCGCATCGAGCATGTCGATTCGGCGTTGCTGGCGGTGGTCAACGACGTGGTGTTCAACCTCAGCAGCATGGTGTCATCGGACGTGTCGACGCTGTGGGTATGCGTGCGCAGCAAACTGATCGTCAGTGCGCGTCTGCAACCGCTGCATTCGGTGGACAAGCTGCGTTCGTCGGTGAAGTCCGGCGAGTGTTTTCGTTCGCCGCTGGAACTGCTGGTGCACCTGCTGCGCGACCAGGGCGAAGTGCTGACCCAGATCGTGCGCAAGACCAGCATGAGCGTCGATCAGGTCGAGGACGAATTGCTGTCCTCGCGGCTGTCGACCAACCGCGCCGAACTCGGCGCCAACCGACGGGTGCTGGTGCGCCTACAACGGCTGCTGGCGCTGGAGCCGGGTTCGCTGCTGCGCCTGCTCAACCGGCCACCGCCGTGGTTGCAGAAGGAAGACGTGAAGGAGTTGCGCAAATCCACCGAGGAGTTCGCGCTGATCATCAACGACCTGACCGCCCTCGGCGAGCGGATCAAGCTGTTGCAGGAAGAGATCGCCGCCAACCTCAACGAACAGAGCAACCGCACGCTGTTCACCCTGACCGTGGTCACGGTGCTGGCGCTGCCGATCAACATCATTGCCGGTTTCTTCGGCATGAACGTCGGCGGCGTGCCGCTGGCCACCGATCCGGAAGGGTTCTGGATTCTGGTGGCGCTGGTGGCGACGTTCACCGTGATCGCCGGGCGCTGGGCGTTTCGCAAGCGGCGGGATTACTAAGAGCCGACTGCCCCTGCCGCTCGTTCCCACGCTCCGCGTGGGAATGCCGCCCGGGACGCTCCGCGTCCCTGTGACGCAGAGCGTCACCTTATGCATTCCCACGCGGAGCGTGGGAACGATCACCGCCTTCAGATCAGCGGTGAAGCTAAAACCCCAAACACTGATCTGTCGCAGCCTCTCTGTAATATTTAGCAACGATCATGGGCGACACTCCTTCCCCCGCTCAGGATTGTCCGCCCATGGCTACTCCCTCCCTGACCGTCAGCCCGGCCCCCGCTGCCAGTGGCAGGCCGGCCCTCGACAAGAAAACCGGCCCGTTCACCTACGTAGTGTTTTTCGCGGTACTGGCGATGGGGATGCTGTTCACCGCCTACAGCCTGATGCACGACATGCACGAACTCGGCACGGTGGTCACCACCTGGACGCCGTTCCTGCTGCTCGGCGTGGCGTTGTTGATTGCGCTGGGCTTCGAGTTCGTCAACGGTTTCCACGACACCGCCAACGCCGTGGCCACGGTGATCTACACCCACTCGCTGCCGCCTAATGTGGCCGTGGTGTGGTCGGGTTTCTTTAACTTCCTCGGGGTGCTGCTGTCGAGCGGCGCGGTGGCGTTCGGCATCATTGCGTTGCTGCCGGTGGAGCTGATTCTGCAAGTCGGTTCGTCCGCCGGTTTCGCGATGATTTTCGCCCTGCTGATCGCGGCGATCCTGTGGAACCTCGGCACCTGGTGGCTGGGCCTGCCGGCCTCGTCGTCGCACACGCTGATCGGTTCGATCATCGGCGTCGGCGTGGCGAATGCCTTGATGCACGGCCGCGACGGCACCAGCGGTGTGGACTGGGCTCAGGCAACCAAGATCGGTTACGCGCTGCTGCTGTCGCCGCTGGTGGGCTTCGGTTGTGCGGCGCTGTTGCTGCTGGCGCTGCGCGCGTTCGTGAAGAACCGTTCGCTGTACAAGGCGCCGGAAGGCAACACCCCGCCACCGTGGTGGATTCGCGGTCTGCTGATCCTGACCTGCACCGGCGTGTCCTTCGCTCACGGTTCCAACGACGGCCAGAAAGGCATGGGCCTGATCATGTTGATTCTGGTCGGCACCCTGCCGATGGCTTATGCGCTGAACCGCACCATGCCGGAAGAACAGTCGCTGCAATTCGCCGCTGTCGCCCAAGTGACCCAGCAAGCGCTGGTGAAAAGTGCGCCACTGCCGGCACCGGCCGATCCCCGCGCTGTGCTCTCCGACTACGTGCGCAGCAAGGAAGCCACGCCGCAACTGATCCCCGCCCTCGCCTCCCTGACCGGACACATCGGTGAAGAAGTGAAGGGCTACGGCTCGCTGGCGAAAGTCCCGGCCGAGGCCATGGGCAACGTGCGTAACGACATGTACCTGGCCAGCGAAACCATTCGCCTGATGGACAAGAACAAGGTCGGCACCTTCGACGCCGACACCAGCGGCAAGCTGCAACTGTTCAAGCAACAGATCGACAACGCCACGCGGTTTATTCCGCTGTGGGTGAAGATCGCAGTGGCGATTGCCTTGGGGCTGGGCACCATGGTCGGCTGGAAGCGGATCGTGGTCACGGTCGGCGAGAAGATCGGCAAGACCCACCTGACCTACGCCCAAGGCGCCTCTGCTGAAACCGTGGCGATGCTGACCATCGGCGCCGCCGACATGTTCGGCCTGCCGGTGTCGACCACTCATGTGCTGTCCTCGGGCGTGGCCGGGACCATGGTCGCCAACGGTGGCGGTTTGCAGATGAAGACCATCCGCAATCTGCTGATGGCGTGGGTGCTGACCTTGCCGGCGGCAATTCTGTTGTCGGGCAGCCTGTATTGGCTGTTTACCCAGATTTTCTGATCCAGCCGAATCCCTGTGAGAGCCGTTGCTCCCACAGGGATTTGCGGCAGAAATCAGAGCGTCGAACGAATCAAATCCCCCAGCCAGTCCATGAACACCCGCACCCGCAACGGCAGATGCCGCTGCCTCGCGTACAGCAGTGAAATGCCCATCGCCGGCGCGGTGTATTGCGGCAGCACCGTCACCACCTCTCCGGTATCCAGATAAGTATTCATCCCGGTTCGCGGCACCTGGATCAGACCGAATCCCCCCAGACACGCCGACTCGTAGGCATCGGTGCTGTTGACCGTCACACTGCCCGCCATTGGCACCCGGTGAACCTGCCCGTCCTGCTCGTAAACAAACCCTTCGGAACGCGAACCCAGCACACCGACGTAGTGCACCAACCGATGCTGCGCCAGATCTTCAAGTGTCTGCGGCACGCCATAGCGCTCCAGATACGCGGGGCTGGCGCAGTTGATCATGCTGAAGTCCCCCAGATGCCGCGCCACCACCGACTGATCGGGTTGCGCGCCGATGCGCACCACGCAATCGAAACCTTCGGCGAGCAGGTCGACCCGGCGATCGGTGCTGCTGATTTCCAGCTCCAGATTCGGATGACGCGCCATGAATTCCGGCAGCTTCGGCATGATCAGCCGTCGCGACAGAATGTTCGGCATATCGACCCGGATCCGCCCGGTCAGCGACGCTTCGTCCTGGCGGAACAGGTTCTCGATTTCGTCCATGTGCGACAGCAGATCCTTGCTTCGCTCGTACAGCGCAAGGCCGTCCTGAGTCGCCTGGACCTTGCGCGTGGTGCGTTGCAGCAGACGCGTGCCGAGCAGGCTTTCCAGCGCCTGCACCTGTTCGGACACCGTCGAACGCGGCAGCCCGAGACTCTCCCCCGCCATCGTGAAACTCGACAATTCGCTGACCCGGACGAAGGTGCGCAGCAGTTCCAGTTTGTTCATGGGTCACCCATTGATTGTTCGGATATTCCGACCAGTGATTCCGGTTTCAGTCTGTTTATCACCCCATGGCGGATAAATAAACTGTGCCCCATCAACCGTCACTGCCATCGAGGAAGACCCATGAACCGCAAAATCGCATTGATCACCGGTGCCAGCCGTGGCCTCGGCAAGAACGCCGCCCTGCACCTCGCCGCGCAAGGCGTGGACATTATCGGCACCTACAACAGCCGCGCCGATGAAGCCCAAGCGCTGGTGCAGGAACTGGAAACCCTCGGCGCCCAAGCCGTGATGCTGCAACTGGATGTCGGGCGCAGCGAAGGTTTTGCCGAGTTTGCTGTGCGGGTCGAGCAGGCGCTGCAACAACTTGAACGTCCGCGCTTCGATTTCCTGATCAACAACGCCGGGATTGGCGTGCATGCCTCCTTCGCCGACACCACGCCGGAGCAGTTCGACCTGCTGATGAACGTGCAGTTGAAAGGGCCGTTCTTCCTCACTCAGCAACTGCTGCCGCTGATCAACGATGGCGGGCGGATCATCAACATCTCCAGCGGTCTGGCCCGCTTCACCCTGCCGGGTTACGCGGCTTACGCGGCGATGAAAGGCGCGATGGAAGTGCTGACCCGTTATCAGGCCAAGGAGCTGGGGGCGCGGCAGATCGCCGTGAATATCCTGGCACCGGGCGCCATCGAAACCGACTTCGGTGGCGGCGCGGTGCGCGACAATTCGGCGTTGAATGCGATGGTCGCCAGCAACACCGCGCTGGGCCGGGCCGGGCAGCCGGATGACATTGGCGGTGCGCTGGCGCTGTTGCTGTCGCCGGGGGCGCAGTGGATCAACGGTCAGCGGATTGAAGCGTCGGGCGGGATGTTTCTCTAAACCCTGCAAAAACCCAGGACAAAAAATCGCAGCCCTCACAGGCTGCGATTTTTTTTCAGTTCTGGCAGACGCTGCGCATCACCAGCCGCTCGCGCACCACGTCATAACCCCAGTGGTAGATGTAGGTGTACGGCAGGAAGAACAGCAGCACGCCGATGTCGAGCAGGAACGCCTGCCACAGACTGACCGACAGCCACCAGGCAATCAGCGGCACGCCCATCACGATCAACCCGCCCTCGAACAGCAGCGCGTGCGCCACTCGCACCCAGGCATTGTGAGCGATGTTCCAGCGCTTGAGCATCCGGTCGAAGAAGCCGTTGAACACCACGTTCCAGCCCAGGGCCAGCAACGCGATTGCGATGGTGACGGCGCCCATTTCGACCAGCGGTTTGCCCATGATCCACGCCAGCAACGGGGTACAGATCAAGATCGCCAGCAGTTCGAAACCGATGGCCTGGAAGATACGCTCAGTGATGGATTTGTTGGCAGTCATGGCCGAAGTCCTCTGTGAAGATGGTTGCCATGATCCAGCACCACACCGATACTTCATAACCAATAACCATCGATCACGGCGATAGTTCATGGCATCTCAGGAAGTGTTGCTGGCGTTTGTCCAGGCGGCGACTCAAGGTTCGTTTTCGGCGGCGGCGCGCAAACTCGGGCGCAGTCAGTCGACGGTGAGTGCGGCGGTGGCCAGTCTTGAGATCGATCTGGACCTGGTGCTGTTCGACCGCAGCAGCCGCAAGCCGACGCTGACCCCGGCCGGGCACGTGATGCTGCAACGGGCCGAGGCGATTCTGTCCGCCACCAGCCGACTGGAAATGACCGCCCGGCAATTGGCCCAAGGTGTTGAGCCGAAACTCACGGTGGCGATTTCCGACACTTATCAGTCCGACCGTTTCGAAGCCGCATTGGTGGGTTTCGAGCAGCGTTATCCGGATCTGGAACTGGAATGCCTGATCGCCGAGTGCGATGACCTGGTCGAACTGGTGCAGCGCGGTCGGGCGCACCTGGCGTTCGCCGAGATGCAGGACAACTACCCGCCGGATCTGGCGAGCGCGACCGTCGCCGAGCGCACTGAAATCGCCTTGTTTGTGGGTCGTGGGCATCCGTTGGCGACTCAGGAATCCATCGATCAAACGGTCCTTGAGCAGCATCGCGAACTGCGCCTGGCCACCATCGTCAATCCCTATGACAGTCGCGGCAAAGGCCGGGTGTGGTCGGCACCGAGTTACCTGATGCTGCTGGAAATGGCCGAGAAAGGTTTTGGCTGGGCCCCGCTGCCACGCTGGCTGGTGGAGCGTTTCGGCAATGATTTGCTGGTGGAACTGAAGGTGCGCGGCTGGCCGAAACCGGTGTTCGTCGATGCGCTGTGGTCGCGGCTGTACCCGCCGGGGCCGGCGGGCAGCTGGTTGCTGAGCAAGATGCTGGAATAGCTCAGGCCGCCTCGATCGCTGCCGGGCGATTGACCTGAAAATACGCGTGCAACCCGCGCATCGTCGGCAACTCCAGCGCTTGCGCTGCATAGCACAATCCCACCCGCCGGGTCGGCGCCGGCAGGTGCAGCGCGCGCACGACGATGCGTTCATGCCCGCTGACCAGTGACTGCGGCAACATCGCCACGCCGACACCCGCCGCCACCATGTGCAACGCCTGTTGCAGTGAACCGGCATGCCCCGCCACCGCTTCCGGCGAGCGTCCGTACAGCGCCATCAACCGCTGATGTGAAGGATGCTGTGGGCAGGTGATCCAGTCCTCGATCGGCGCCCAGCCGGCCTGCGCGTTTGCCATCGGATGATCGAGAGGCAGCGCCATCACATAGGACTCTTCCCACAGCGGCAGGAACAGTTCGTCCTCGCAGCACATTTCCTCGACCGCCAATCGACCATCGCCGTGACAGCCCTCTTCCAGGGTCAGCAACAGATTGGGCAACGCCTGATGGGCCATGCGCACAAAGGCTTCGATGTGGCTTGCGGCGATGTCGCCCTCGATACCAAGGGTCAGCGGCGCACGGTTTTCGCGGCCGCGAAACATCCGGCTCAGTGCCTCGGACTCGGCCACCATCCGCCGTGCCTGCGGGTATAGAAGACGCGCTTCGTCGCTGACTTCCACACCACGGGGCTGACGTACGAACAGCGTCGCACCGAGCTCTTCTTCCAGCTGTTTGATGGTCACCGACAACGTGGGCTGACTGATGAACAGCCGTTGCGCGGCAGCGGTGATGTTGCGTTCCTCGAACACCGCGAGGAAGGCTTTGAGATGGCGGATATCCATAGGAGATTCCGATAGCAGACAGAGGAATAAGGCATTTTTCAGCCTCCAGCGGACTAAATATACTGCGTCACGAATCTGGTCATTTGTTTTTCTTATCTCAGGAGTTCAACCATGAGCAAGCCATTGATCATCATCACCGGCGCCAGCTCGGGCATCGGCGAAGCCACCGCCCGCCGCTTGAGCGCTGCCGGCCATCCGCTGCTGTTGTTGGCCCGGCGCATCGAACGCCTTGAAGCACTGGCACTGCCGAACACCTTCAGCCGCCGCGTCGACATCACCGACCGCGCCGCATTGCTGGCCGCTGTGGCCGAAGCGGAAGCGCAGTTCGGGCCGGCCGATGCGCTGATCAACAACGCCGGGGTGATGCTGCTGGGCGAGATGAGCAAACAGGACCCGGCGCAGTGGGACCAGATGCTCGACGTCAACGTAAAAGGCCTGCTCAACGGCGTGCACGCGGTGGTTGCCGGGATGATCGAGCGCAAGCACGGCACCATCATCAACGTCAGTTCGGTGGCCGGGCGCAAGACGTTCCCGAACCATGTGGCGTATGTCGGCACCAAGTTTGCGGTGCATGGATTGTCCGAGAATCTGCGTGAGGAGTTGTCGCCGCACAATGTGCGGGTGACCACGATTGCGCCGGGTGCAGTGGAGACCGAGTTGCTGAGCCACACCACGGATGAGGCGATCAAGACCGGGTATCAGGCCTGGAAGCAGGACATGGGTGGCACGGTGTTGAGTGCCGAGGATGTGGCGACGGCGATTGCTTATGCGTATGGGCAGCCGCAGGGCGTTTGTATTCGCGAGATTGTGATGGCTGCGACTCGGCAGCAGGCCTAAAAGCGAAAGGCGAAAGGCAAAATCAAAAGCGCCCTCACCCTAACCCTCTCCCGGAGGGAGAGGGGACTGACCGAGGTGTCTTACGTCATACATCGACCTGAAAGATCTGGTCGATTATGGATTCACAGCGAACCGTTCAGGTCGGCGTATATCCCCAATATCCCCGGATCGGTCCCCTCTCCCTCCGGGAGAGGGCTAGGGTGAGGGCAAGCGATCCAAAGCCGAAAGCCGCCCCTCGATAAACCGCCGCTCCGGCTCCTGCCGCGTCAACTCCAGTGCCCGTGAATAGGCCACCCGCGCCTCCTCAACCCGCCCCAACTGCCGACAAAACTCCGCCCGCGCCGAATGCGCCAAGTGGTAATCCTGCAATTCCCCACGGTCCAGAATCCCTTCAACCAGGGTCAACCCCGCCAGCGCCCCGTCCCGCTTGGCCACCGCCACCGCCCGGTTCAACTCGATCACCGGCGACGGTACCGCCCGCAGCAACACGTCATACAGCCCGACGATCTGCTCCCAGTCCGTCTCCCCTGCCGTCGGCGCTTCGGCATGCACCGCCGCAATCGCTGCCTGCAGGCAGTACGGCCCGAAGCGCCCCGTGGTCAGCGCTTTTTCCACCAGATCGCAGCCTTCGGCAATCAACTCGGCATTCCACAATCCGCGATCCTGATCATCCAGCAGAATCAGTTCACCATCAGGCGAAGAGCGCGCCGAGCGCCGCGATTCATGCAGCAGCATCAACGCCAGCAACCCCATGACCTCTGGATCCGGCAACAACTCCAGCAGCAATCGCCCGAGACGAATCGCCTCGCGGGTCAGGTCTTCGCGTGTCACCTGGGCGCCGCCGGATGCTGAATAGCCTTCGTTGAACACCAGATAAATCACCCGCAACACACTGTCGAGGCGCTCGGGCAGTTCGCTCAGACTCGGCACTTGATAAGGGATTTTCGCATCGCGGATCTTCGCCTTGGCGCGCACGATGCGCTGGGCAATCGCCGCCGGGGCCGAGAGGAATGCCCGGGCGATTTCTTCAGTGGTGAGGTCGCAGACTTCACGCAGGGTAAGCGGCACTTGCGCGTCCGCCGCCAGCGCCGGGTGGCAGCAGGTGAAGATCAGGCGCAGGCGGTCGTCTTCCACGTCTTCGGCGTCCCATTCGGACTGTTCCAGTTCTTCCAGTTGCGCCAGCAATAACGGCTGCGAGGCCTTGAACCGCGCCCGCCGACGCAACACGTCGATCGCCTTGAAGCGCCCGGTGGACACCAGCCAGGTTCGCGGATTGTCCGGCACGCCGTCGCGCTGCCAGCGTTCGACCGCGACGAAGAACGCCTCGTGCAAGGCTTCTTCGGCGAGGTCGAAATCGCCGAGCAGGCGGATCAGGGTCGCGAGGATCCGCCGCGAGTCTTCGCGATAGACCTGCTCGACCCGGGCCGCGACCTCAGACATTCAACTGGCGCACGGGACGCACTTCGACACTGCCGACCCGGGCCGCCGGAATGTTGCCGGCGACCTGAATCGCTTCGTTGAGATCCCGTGCGTCGATCAGGTAGAAACCGGCCAACTGCTCCTTGGTCTCGGCGAACGGGCCGTCGGTGATCGACAGCTTGCCGTTGCGCATGCGCACCGTGGTGGCGGTCTGCACCGACTCCAGCGCTTCGGCGGCGACCATCCGGCCGCTGCCCTGGATCGACTCGGCGTAGGCCCAGCACTCGGCATCTTCCGGGCTGTCGGGCGACGAATGCAGCAGGCGCTCATCGCTGTAGACCAGGCATAAATACTTCATGGCGTTCTCCTGAATCGGACGGATCAACTATGGCTGAAGATCAGGGTTTCACATCGAACAGGGTCGCGCCGCTCATCGGGTCGAACGGTGCTGACCAGTGTTCGTGGGCGATCTTCCACGCCCCGCCCACCTGCCGGTAGCACGCGGTGACGCGCATCCAGCAACTCTGGGTTTCGCCCTTTTCATTGGTCCCGCCGCAGTTGGCGACCCAGTGGGCGAAGGCGATGTTGTCGGCGGTCTCGATGGCGATTTCGTGGAATTCGAAAATGTGCGGGCCGGGGCACATTTCCATGCAATCCACCCAGTGCGCGCGGTAGGCCGGTTTGCCCTTGAATTGCAGGGCCTTGATCGCATCGAAGGAGACGATGTCGTCGGCGTACAGGGCCATGACTTTTTCCACGTCCTTGGTCATCACCGCCTCGCGGTAGGTGTCGATCAGGCTTTGAATCTGCGCTTGCGTACTCATGGGGTTTCTCCCTGGTTTTTGTTGTGAAGACACCCTTAGTCGTTCGGCGATTTGCCGGATCGACAGTTGAAACAAAAAAATTCCGGAGAAGACAAAATCGCTAGAATCCGAGGCTCATCTTTGTAGGAAAAAGGAAATTCCCGTGTCAGCCAAACTCGTACCGTACGAGAGCCTTAACGCCTTGCAGCGTCAGCAAGTCGAAGCGATTGAAATCCACGCCGAGCAGATCAAGTTCTCCGGCGATATCCACGGCGCCCTGCATACGCTGCTGTCGAAACCCGGTCCTGGCGTGAAGGGTTTTGCCCTGCTGGCAGAAGATGAGCCAGTGGCGTTCCTGCTGCTCAAGCGCCCGCCGGTTCTGCCGGAATGGGCCGATGAACACAGCGCCACCCTGCATGCATTGCAGGTCGATCACCGCGCACAAGGCAAGGGCTATGGCAAGGCCTGCCTGCTGGCGTTGCCAGAAGTTGCGCGCCAGGCCTGGCCTGAAATCAAAGGACTGGAACTGTCGGTGGACGCCGACAATGACGCCGCGATTGCGCTGTACGCCAAGTACGGCTTTGTCGACAGCGGCGAGGCCTACAAGGGTCGCATCGGTTACGAGCGGCGCATGGGGCTGTTCTTCTAATCGTCGAGGGAGCAACGATGATCGATTCAATCGAAGCGCTGGAAGCCATCTACGGCTTGCCCCACGAACGGGCGCTGCGCAAGCAGATCGGTTTTCTCAACGAGGACTATCAGGCGATGGTCCGGGTTTCGCCGTTGGTGATTGTCAGCTCGGTGGGTGCCGATGGCATCGACGGTTCCCCGCGCGGCGATGCGCCGGGGTTTGTGCGGATCATCGACGAGCGCACCCTGGCCCTGCCGGATCGCCCGGGCAACAACCGCATCGATACCTTGCGCAACGTGCTGCACGATCCGCGGGTGTCGCTGCTGTTCATCATTCCGGGGATCGGCGAGACGTTGCGGGTCAACAGTACGGCGACCATCAGCGCTGATCCCGAGTTGCTGGAAAGCTTCGCGGTGAACGGCAAACCGGCGCGTACGGTGTTGCTGGTGACGGTGGAGGCGGCGTTCTTTCATTGCTCGAAAGCGTTCGTGCGTTCGGATGCGTGGAACCCTGAAACCCACTTGCCGCGCTCGGCGCTGCCGACGGCGGGCGCGTTTCACAAGCGTCTGAATGATGGGCAGTTTGATGCCGAGGCTTATGATCGCGAGGCCCCGACGCGGGTGCGGGACACCCTCTACTGACACCGCCCACCCTCGTTCCCACGCTCTGCGTGGGAACGCATACCGGGACGCTCCGCGTTCCTGCCGCACCGCTGATGCAACGCCTGGCACCGTCATGACGCAGAGCGTCGAAGGCTGCATTCCCAAACGCAGAGCGTGGGAACGATCAGGTCAGGGGTTCTTCTTCAGAGCGTCAGGATCATCTCGTGCCACGCCATCCCGCCGTGGTCGGATTCGGACGGTTTGATGTAGGCAAAACCGAATCCGGCGTACAGCGGGATGTGCCGTTCCTTGCACATCAGGTGAATCGTCGCCTTGCCCTGCTCGCGCATGCGTTCGATGAATTCCCCCAGCAGACGCTTGGCCAGGCCCAGGCCCTGATAGTCCGGGTGCACCACCACCGACATGATCACCACGTTCGGCCCTGCCGGGTCGTGGCCGATCAGTTCCTTGAACGCCTCATCGGACATCTGCACATCAAACGCCGCGCCGGAGTTGATGAACCCTGCCACCTGCCCGTCCACCTCGGCGACGATGAAACCGTCCGGCCAGGTGGCGATGCGCGTGGCGATCTTCTCGCGGGTCGCGGCTTCGTCGCCCTCATAGGCGAGGGTTTCGATGGCGTAGCAGCGGTCCAGGTCGGCGGCGGTGACGTGGCGGATGACGGTGTTCATGGCGGCTCGAAATCAGTGGAAACAAGGCCGCCAAGGATAAAGGAATAAGGTGTTCATATCGATCCGCGCAGGGGGCGTAAAGCCTGCGTATAAGCGCTTTTCTTCGGATTCGGGACGGTCTATTTCTGACGCCTGTCTCTGATCACCCGAGGAGGGAACCGTTTATGAGCAGCGTGGAAATCGGTTTGTTGATGGTGTTGGGCATCAGCTTCTTCGGCTTCATTACCCTGGGCATCGACCTGTTGCGGGCACGACGGATCAAGGGCAAGTGAAACTCGACCGGCAGCGCGAAGCGGGTTCGCGCTGCCGGTTGCCGATCAGGTTTTCTTTTCCACCGGGACGCAGATTTCCAGCTTGCCGGTATTGAGCTTCGGGTTGAAATCGGCGCTGTAGCGTTCCAGCTCCGGGGCGTTGAGCCCTTTGTATTCGGAATTCGGCAGCCAGGTGTTGTAGATGTAGTCAATGGTCTGCGGCAACTGATCCAGCGAACCCTTGTGTTCGAACACCGCGTACTGACGCGGCAGGACTTCGATCCACGGATACTTTTCCTGCGGGAAGTCGTCCAGCTTGCGGATTTCGACCCCGGCCATGTAATCGAAACCGCCGTTGCCGTCGAAATTGCTGCAGACACCGTAGGTCACTTCACCCTTCTGCCCCGGAATATTTCCGATGTGCGGGATCAGTTTTTCCCACAGCGCAGGGATGTCCTGAACGGTCTCTTGAGTGAAGCGATCGCGAAATCCTGCAATCAGCAGGAAGTGTCCATGTTCGAAGCGAGGTTCAGCCACTTCGACGCGTTTTTGCTCATCCATGACTCGACTCCTTGAACGAAAAAAGTGGGTTCGGCTGGGAGTATAGAAGCCAAACCCGATTCGCACATTTACAGCGTATGCAGGGCCTCGGCGGCGCCGGAACCGACGAACTCGTTATAACCGGATACGATCACGTAGACCGCGAAATAGCAGAAGATCGCTGCAGATGCCATGTAGGAATAGCGCAGGAGTTTGTCGCCCAGCAACTTGCCGCCATGGCTCGCGGCGAAGCACAGGCCTGCCGACCACAACAGCCCGGCGCACAGGAAGCCGCCGAGGAACAGCGCCGAGCTCAAAGGACCGCCGCCGCCGGAACGGGCGATCAACGTGCCGCCCACTGCCGCGAACCAGAGGATGGCGCTGGGTGACGACATGGCGAGAAAGATCCCACGGAAGAATTCCTTGCGATGGGAGTTCTGGCCCACTTCGGCGGTCGCCGCCAATTGCGCTTCGTGATGGATCGCCGAATAGATCATCTTCGCCGCGAAGTAGATCAACAGTGCCGAACCGCCGATCCACAACACCCAGCGCACGGTTTCGTATTGCAGCAGAACGGTCATCCCGGCCAGCGCCAGCACCGCGTAGATCAGGTCGCCGACGCAGGTGCCGAGGCCCAGTGCGAAGCCCTGAAAATAGCCGCGCTGCATCGCCAGGGTGATCATCGCGATGTTGGCCACGCCGATGTCCAGGCACAGCGAAAGGCTCAGCAAGAAGCCGCTGGTGAATTCCATTAACCGTTTTCCTTGGGAAAAATTTGTTTACAAAGGCGCTGGACAGTCTGCCATCGCTGCCCTTATCGTCCGCCACAGGTCACCGCAGTGACCAGCGTCGCTCGGACGGTTCCGGGCGCTTACGTTATCCGAGGCAACAATGGCTGAACAAGGTTCGCCGCGCCGCTTTGCGCGCATAGATCGACTCCCCCCTTACGTTTTCAACATCACCGCCGAGCTGAAGTTGGCCGCCCGACGTCGCGGCGAAGACATCATCGACTTGAGCATGGGCAACCCCGACGGCGCCACGCCGCCGCACATCGTTGAAAAACTGGTGCAGGTTGCACAACGCGAAGACACCCACGGTTACTCCACGTCCAAGGGCATTCCGCGCCTGCGCCGGGCGATTTCCAACTGGTACAAGGAACGCTACGAGGTCGAGATCGACCCGGAAAGCGAAGCCATCGTCACCATCGGTTCCAAGGAAGGCCTGGCGCACTTGATGCTGGCGACCCTGGATCAGGGCGACACGGTACTGGTGCCTAACCCGAGCTACCCGATTCACATCTACGGTGCCGTGATTGCCGGCGCCCAGGTGCGATCGGTGCCGCTGGTGCCGGGCGTGGACTTCTTCGCCGAGCTGGAACGGGCGATTCGCGGCTCGATCCCGAAACCGAAGATGATGATCCTCGGCTTCCCGTCCAACCCGACCGCGCAGTGCGTGGAACTCGATTTCTTCGAGCGGGTGATTGCTCTCGCCAAACAGTACGACGTGCTGGTGGTGCACGACCTGGCTTACGCCGACATCGTCTACGACGGCTGGAAAGCCCCGTCGATCATGCAGGTGCCGGGTGCCAAGGACATCGCGGTGGAGTTCTTCACCCTGTCCAAGAGCTACAACATGGCGGGCTGGCGCATCGGCTTCATGGTCGGCAACCCGGAACTGGTCAGCGCTTTGGCGCGGATCAAGAGCTACCACGACTACGGCACGTTCACCCCGCTGCAGGTGGCCGCGATTGCTGCGCTGGAAGGTGATCAGCAGTGCGTACGCGACATCGCCGAGCAATATCGCCAGCGCCGCAACGTACTGGTCAAAGGCCTGCATGAACTGGGCTGGATGGTCGAGAACCCGAAAGCTTCGATGTACGTCTGGGCGAAGATTCCCGAAGCCTACGCGCACCTCGGCTCGCTGGAATTCGCCAAGAAGCTGCTGGCCGAGGCCAAGGTCTGCGTCTCGCCGGGTGTCGGCTTTGGTGAGTACGGCGACGATCACGTGCGCTTTGCGCTGATCGAAAACCAGGACCGGATTCGCCAGGCAGTACGCGGGATTCGCGGGATGTTCCGGGCGGATGGCCTCGTGACCAAATCCTGAGGTGATGATCGTTCCCACGTCGAGGCGTCGAACCGTCTGCGTGGGAATGCCTCAATGGACGCTCCGCGTCCGCTTTGGGACGCAGAGCGTCCCGGGCTGCATTCCCACGCGGAGCGTGGGAACGATCCAGGCACAAAAAAACCGCATCGCTGCGGTTTTTTTGTGTCTGGCGTTCGAGGTTAAACGAACAGCGACAGCAACAGAATAAAGCCCAAACCCACCACCGACAGGATGGTTTCCATCGCCGTCCAGGTCTTGAAGGTCTCGGCCACGGTCATGTTGAAGTACTGCTTCACCAGCCAGAAACCGGCATCGTTGACGTGGGACAGGATCAGCGAGCCAGCACCGGTGGCCAGCACCAGCAACTCACGGTTCACGCCCGGAATCATCCCCACCACCGGCACCACAATGCCCGCTCCCGTGATGGTCGCCACGGTGGCCGAACCGGTCGCGATGCGGATCACCGCTGCCACCAGCCACGCCAGCAGGATCGGCGAGATCTGCGCGCTGACCGCCATGTGGCCGATCACGTCGCCCACACCGCTGGTCACCAGCATCTGCTTGAAGCCGCCGCCGGCACCGATGATCAGGATGATCGCGGCAGTTGGCGCCAGGCTCGCGTCGAGCCATTTGAGCATCTGCTGAGAACCGATGCCCTGCTTGTAGCCGAAGGTGTACAGCGACAGTAGCAATGCCAGCAACAGTGCCGAGATCGGGTGACCGATCATGTCCATCCAGGTGCGGAAGAAATGACCGTCCGGCAGCGCCACGTCGGCGAAGGTTTTCAGCAGCATCAGGAACACCGGCAGCAGCACGGTGACCAGGGTGATGCCGAAACTTGGCAGATCCTGCGAGTCCGACTCACGGGCAAGTTGATCGACCAGTTCCTGATTTGGCGTACCGGGAATGTGCTTGGCGATGAACGTACCGAAGATCGGACCGGCAATGATGGCGGTCGGCAGCGCGACGATCAGACCGTACAGAATGGTCTTGCCGATGTCGGCACCGAACACGCCGATGGCCAGCAGCGGGCCCGGGTGCGGCGGCACCAGGCCGTGCACGGCGGACAGGCCGGCGAGCAGCGGGATACCGATCTTGATGATCGACACACCGGTGCGGCGAGCCACGATGAACACCAGCGGAATCAGCAGCACGAAGCCGATTTCGAAGAACAGCGGAATGCCCACCAGGAACGCGGCGAACATCATCGCCCACTGAACCTTGTCCTTGCCAAAGGCGCGGATCAGGGTCTGGGCGATCTGATCGGCACCGCCGGATTCGGCCATCATCTTGCCGAGCATCGTACCCAGCGCAAGGATGATGCCGACGAAACCGAGCACGCCACCGAAGCCGTCCTGGAACGCCTTGATGATGGTGCCGATCGGCATGCCGGAGGTCAGGCCGAGGAACGCGGCGGCGATGGTCAGGGCAATGAAGGGGTGAATCTTGAATTTGGTGATCAGGACGATGAGTCCGATCACCGTAACCACTGCATCGAGCAGCAGATAGGCGTCATGGGACATGCCAAACATTGGGGGTGTCTCCTGGTTTGTTGTTGTTATTAAAGCGGGTTAATCAGAAGTCGAAAGGACAGCGCTATCTTCGCAATCACACTCATACCGCCTGTTTCAGGCCATGGGCCTGCCACCAGACGTGGGCTTGCGACGCCAGTTCTTCAACGCTGTGGATCGAAGCATTCAGGGCCAGGGTCAACGGCTCGCCCTTGGGCGATTCGAGGGTGGCGAACTGGCTTTCGATCAAAGTGGCCGGCATGAAGTGGCCCGGACGGTGGGACACACGTTCGGCGGCGACTTCAGGCGTCAATTCGAGGAACACGAAACCCAGGCCCGGCAAGGCGCTGCGCAGCACTTCGCGATAACTGTGTTTGAGGGCCGAGCAAGTCAGCACCGGGCGTTCGCCCAGGGCATCGACGCGACGCAGTTCATCGCACAGGCTGTCGAGCCAGCCGGCACGGTCTTCGTCATTCAGGGGGATCCCCGCGCTCATCTTTTCGATGTTCGCGGCCGGATGGAAAGTATCGCCTTCAATGGCAGTGGCGCCGCTCAATTGGCACAGGGCCTCGCTGACGCACGTCTTGCCGCAACCGGCAACGCCCATGATGACCAGGGCGGTGATGGGATGATTCATGTAACACCTCAGCGCGCAGACAGCGCTACCTTTGCTAGCTATGACTCTAGTGCACAGGCAGAAGTTGCCGACGCCTTCTTGTCGTTTTTTTGGGTTGCAGCAGGTTTTGTCGGTACGCCAAAAAGCGAGGATCAGGCAGGACCTCGCTTACGCATTTGCAGCTGCATAAGGACAGCGCTACCTTAGTGCCTTGATTTTTGTTTGGCAAGCCGCCCGATGACCACCCCTAAAAACGATAAAAACACCCGCACCACCGGCCGTCCCACCCTCAATGAAGTCGCCCGTCTGGCCGGCGTCAGCCCGATTACCGCCTCGCGCGCCCTGCGTGGGGTCAGCACGGTTGCCACCGAACTGGTGGAGAAAGTCCAGAAAGCCGCGCTGGAACTCAACTATGTGGTCAACCCCGCCGCCCGCGCTCTGGCCTCGGCCCAGAGCCATTCGGTGGTGGTTCTGGTGCCTTCGCTGTCCAACCTGTTGTTCATCGACACCCTGGAAGCCATTCATCGGGTACTGACGCCCAAAGGTTTCGAGGTGCTGATCGGCAACTTCCACTATTCCCGCGATGAAGAAGAAAACCTGCTGCGCAACTACATGGCCTATCAGCCACGCGGTTTGCTGCTCACCGGCTTCGACCGCACTGAAAGCTCGCGGCGGATGATCGAGGCCAGCAACATTCCCTGCGTGTACATGATGGAGCTGGACAGCGCGGCCGGGGTGAACTGCGTCGGTTTCTCCCAGCTCAGCGCCGGGGAAACGGCTGCCGAACATTTGCTGTCCCGTGGCCGCAAGCGTCTGGCGTACATCGGCGCGCAGCTCGATCAGCGCACCCTGCTGCGTGGCGAAGGCTTTCGCAAAGCGCTACAGAAGGCCGGTCGCTACGACCCGGATCTGGAAGTGCTGACCCCGCGTTCATCGTCCGTGGGCCTGGGCGGCGAGTTGTTCCTGCAACTGCTGGCGGCGCATCCGGATGTCGATGCGATCTTCTTCGGTAACGACGACCTGGCTCAGGGCGCCCTGCTCGAAGCGCTGCGCAACGGGATCAGGATCCCCGAGCAAGTGGCGATCCTCGGCTTCAACGACCTGCCGATGTCGGAACACATGGTGCCGCGCCTGAGCAGCATCAACACGCCCCGCGAAGCGATCGGCAAACGTGCGGCGGAGCAGATGCTGACGCTGATGGCCGGCAATAGCGTGGCGCGGCCGGTCGAAGACATGGGGTTCGAGCTGAAGATTCGCGAGAGCACCTGACCCCGCACGGCAATAACCTGTTGATCGTGCCCACGCAGAGCGTGGGAACGATCACCGACCGAGTATTTCAACAAGCGCCAGCGCCCCCTTCTGCAACGGCTGGCTCTTGAGCCACACCGCGTGCACCGGCAGCACCAGGCCGTTTTCGATATTGCGGAAGTTCAACCGTTTCAGCCGTCCGCTATCGAGCCACGGCTGCACCACCGACAGCGGAAAATTGCCCCAGCCCAATCCCGCCTCGACCATTTCCAGCGCTGTTTCCAGGTTATCGGTGCGCCAGTGGGACTCGGCCACCAGCGGCCGGGTTTCGCTGATCGGCAAGTCGCGGCTGCCGACGACGATCTGCCGCACATGCACCAGATCCTCGAGAAACAGATCCTGCCCCTGCAACAACGGACTGTCCGCCGCCAGCGTGGCGATCATCCGCTCACTGCCGACAAACTGAAAACGCTCCAGCACATTCACGCTCAACCCGGCGAACGCCAGACACACGCTGACCCGGCCGCGGTGAAGCATCGCCAGCACATCGTCCTGCGGCGCGGTCAGCACTTCGATGTCGAGCAGCGGATGACGCTCGCTGAGATCCTTGATCGCCGTCAGCAACCGTCGGCGATCGATATCCGCCGCCACGCCAATCGACAATTTGCTCTCAAGCCCCAGCGACAACTGCACCGCATGCACCTGCAATTGCTTGAGCTGATCGGCGATCAACCGAGCATGGGGCACCAGCGACAGCGCCATTGCCGTGGGTTGCGGTTCGCGGTGACTGCGATCAAACAGCGAGTAACCGAGTTCCGCCTCCAGATTGCCGATGGCCATGCTCACCGCCGACGGGACTCTGCCCAATGCCCTCGCAGCGGCGGAAAACGAGCCGCGTTCGATCACGGCGAGAAACAGCTCGATGCTTTCACTGTTGAAATTCACTTCGCACACCTATCAATAAAACTGAAAGCTACTGACTTTTTCTGTCATCTATATTGAAGCTATCTTTCGTCGCCTTCGCCAGTCCCATTGGCCACAAGTCGCAAGAAAGAGGCAATTCCCCATGCAAGGCGTCAAACGCAAACTGGTCTATGTGTCGCTCTATGAAGTGATCGGCATGACCTTCTCGGCCCTGGGCCTGGCCCTGTTGTCCGGCACCTCGCCCGGCAGCACCGGCCCGCTGGCGGTGATCATCACCACCATCGCCGTGACCTGGAACTTCATCTACACCTCGCTGTTCGAGCGCTGGGAAAGCCGTCAGGTGTCGCGCACCCGCACGGTAAAACGGCGCATCGCCCACGCCGTCGGCTTCCAGCTGACACTGATCGTGTTTCTGATTCCGCTGATCGCGTGGTGGATGAACATCAGTCTGATGCAGGCCTTTCTGCTGGATCTGGCACTGATCGTGTTCATCCCTTGCTACACCTTCGCGTTCAACTGGCTGTTCGATAAGGTGTTCGGCCTTCCGGCCTCGGCATTGCCGGATCCACAGCCCGCGACATAAATCGTTAATTGGTAAGCGGATATTGCAAGAAATCGGCGGTTTTCCCGTGCCAACCGCCGATATAAACAATCATTGATTTCCGATAGCAGGCTAAGCTTTTCCATCAATAAAAAATGGATCTGCCCATGACTGCACACGCCCCCGCCGCGCAACGCGACGGCATCGACCCGATACGCGCCGCCGAGATTTCTGCACGCATCGACCGCCTCCCGGCAGTCGCCACGATCTGGCGGCTGGTGGCGCTGCTATCGATCGGTGGTTTCTTCGAACTCTACGACCTGTTCCAGACCGCCTACATCAGCCCCGGGCTGATCCACGACGGCATCTTCGCCACCGGCAATCAGGGCGTGTTCGGTTTCTCCGATCAGGCTGCGTTTGCCTCGGCGACGTTCCTCGGCCTGTTTCTCGGCGCCAGCCTGCTCAGCCCGATGGCGGATCGTTTCGGGCGACGGGCGATCTTCACCTTCGCGCTGGTCTGGTACACCGTGGCCACGGTGCTGATGGGCGTGCAGAGTTCGGCGCTGGGGATCATCTGCATGCGTTTTCTGGTGGGCATCGGCCTTGGCATCGAGCTGGTGACCATCGACGCCTATCTCTCGGAACTGGTGCCCAAGCGCATGCGTAGTTCGGCGTTTGCCTTCGCATTTTTCGTGCAGTTCCTGTCGGTACCGGCAGTGGCGTTGATGTCCTGGTGGCTGGTGCCGCAGGCGCCGTTCGGGGTGTCCGGCTGGCGTTGGGTGGTGCTGGCGAGCGCGGTGTTTGCGCTGTTCATCTGGTGGCTGCGCAAGCGTCTGCCGGAGTCGCCGCGCTGGCTGGCCCAGCATGGCCGTTTCGATGAGGCGAACCGGATTCTCGACGGCATCGAGGCGCGCTGCGAAAAGGATCACCACCAGCCACTGGATGCACCGGAAGCGGTAGCCGTCGACGTCGAAGGCAAGGGCCGTTTCGCCGATATCTGGCAGCCACCTTACCGGCGTCGCGCGCTGATGCTGATCGTCTTCCACATCTTCCAGGCCATCGGTTTCTTCGGCTTCGGCAACTGGCTGCCGGCGTTGCTCTCCGGTCAGGGTGTCAGCGTCACTCACAGCCTGATGTACGCGTTCATCATCACCCTCGCCTACCCGCTCGGGCCGCTGCTGTTCGTCAAATTCGCCAACCGCTTCGAGAACAAATGGCAGATCGTCGGCTCGGCCCTCGGCGCCATGACCTTCGGCACCTTGTTCGCCCTGCAGACCAGCGCCTTCGGCCTGATCTTCTGCGGTGTGATGATCACCTTCTGCAACGCCTGGCTGAGCTTCAGTTACCACTCCTATCAGAGCGAACTGTTCCCCACCAACATCCGCGCCCGGGCGGTGGGGTTCTGCTATTCGTTCAGTCGTTTGTCGACGGTGTTCAGCAGCCTGTTGATCGGTTTGTTCCTCGACCACTTCGGCACACCGGGCGTGTTGGCGTTCATCGTCGCCAGCATGTTGATCGTGATGCTGACCATCGGCTATTTCGGCCCTCGCACCCGTAACCTGGCGCTGGAAAACATCGCCCATCGCTGACGGACAACGGTCATCCTCTGCCGCCCTCCGGCAAGGGATGACCGCTTTGCCGGTTCACCAAAAACCACAAGCCATTGAAATAAAAGAACTTATTAGATAGGCATGGTAATTGCTCCCTAGGGCTGACAGTCATTACCTACAGGTCCTTTCATCATGTTGGTCAGTGCAAAACAACAGCAAATCATTCACCTGCCCAAGCCGCTGAATGACGATGCAACCGCCACGGCCGCGGCCGGCCTGCAAGGCGGTCTGCATGGCGCGATGCTGCAAACCCTGCAAAACCAGGCCCAGGCGCAAACCGCCGAAGCCACCGCCAAAGTGCGGGAATCGGCCACCCAACTGGCGACCCAGCAAGTCAGCGAAGCCACGCGTATCAGCGACAACGTCGACGAAGCGTTCGCCAAGACCCGTGTCGCCCTGCAAACCTCCGATACTTCGCCGAGCAAATCCTCAGGCTCATCGGCCCTGGACGAGTTCAAGGACTACATGAGCAAAACGCCGGAACAGCGTCTGCGCGACAGTATCCTCAAGGAAATGGGTCTGACCGAAGACGACATCAAAGCCATGCCGCCGGAGAAACAACTGGCCATCGGCAAAGAAATCGCCGAGCGACTGCAGGACAAGATGAAGCTGGCCGAAGCCGAGAAGCAGAACAAGCAAGATGCCAACTCGGCGAAGATCAGCGACGAGTCGGCTGACAAGTTCCTCGCTTCGCTCTGAAAAGCGGTGCAATAAAAAAGGATCCCCACGGGGATCCTTTTTTCAGCCGTGAAACCGTCAGTTCAACTGCAACGTCTCGTTGAACTGACTGATCGCATCCACCACATGCCGCGAGCCCTGCTGAATCTCCCGGATCGCGTCGCCCGCCTCGTTCGCCAGTTCCACCCCGAGCCCGGTGCGGCTCAGGCTCGACTGCATGCTCGACACTGCGCTCAATGACAACTCGTGGTTCTTGCGCACCACGTCGACGATCTCCAGGGTCGCTTGGCTGGTCCGCGCCGCGAGGCTGCGAACCTCGTCCGCCACCACCGCAAAACCACGCCCGTGCTCGCCCGCCCGCGCCGCCTCGATGGCCGCGTTGAGCGCCAGCAGGTTGGTCTGGTCGGCGATCCCGCGAATGGTCTGAACGATGGTGCCGATGATGTCCGACTGCTTGCTGACCGCATCGATGCTCAGCGCCGCTTCGTTGAGGTCGCGGGAAATGTCCTGAATGATCTGCACCGTTTGCTGCACGACCTGTGAGCCTTTTTGCGCGCAGGCGTCGTTTTGTACCGAAGTGCTGTGGGCCGATTCCGCAGCAGTCTGCAAGGTGGTCATCTGGTGGGTGATGTCACTGGCGAACTTCACCACTTTGTACAGCCGGCCCTTGGCGTCGAACAGCGGGTTGTACGACGCTTCCAGGTAAACGGTCTGCCCGGACTTGTTCTTGCGCTCGAAGCGGTGCGAGTGATATTCGCCGCGATTGAGCGACGCCCAGAACGCCTTGTACTGCGCGGACTCGGCCTCGACCCGGTGACAGAAAAGACTGTGGTGATGGCCGACGATTTCGTTGAGCGAGTACTGCATGGTCTTGAGGAAGTTGTCGTTGGCCGTGATCACATTGCCTTCCGGAGTGAACTCGATCACTGCCATCGACCGGCCGATGGCAGCGAGCATGCTTTCTTCTTCCTTTTCCTTGTTCACGCGCGCCGTTATGTCCGACGCCACTTTGATCACACTGCGGACCTGTTTGTCCGGGCCATACACCGGCATGTAACTGGCCTCGAGCCAGATCTCCCGGCCGCTTTTGTTCAAGCGCAGGAAAGTGCCGCTGATGGGTTCGCCCCGGGCCAGGTCACGCCACAACTTGGCGTATTCCTCGCTGCGATAAAATTCTTCTTCACAAAAAATCCGGTGATGTTTGCCACGCACTTCTTCGGCGCTGTAGCCCATGGTCTTGCAGAAGTTGTCATTGGCATCCAGCACGATGCCATCGGGGGTGAATTCGATCATTGCCATCGAACGGCTGATCGCCTCCAACTTGGCGTTGGCTTCGGTCAGGGCACAACTGAAACGTTCGATTTCCTGCAGATCAGCCTTGTGATGTAGGTTGAACATGTCTCGATCACCTTGAGCGCGGTCTTTTGATTTGATGAAAGTTCAGGTCTTTCAGAATCCACCACTACGTTCCACAGAACAGGCACACGCCTTCCTCCACGGGAGGAAGTTGTCAGGTGATAAACGATGATTAATCGGAGAGTCCATGCGACGACGCTCTAATCAAGACATCCTTCTCTTGATAGCCCGCGGGCGGGCCATTCCTAACATGCAGAAGAACTTCCATTTAAAAAACAGCTCCTTGTCGGTCAAGTGTCGGTGCCTTGGATTGCGCACTCTGGCAGCTTTGAGATCGGTAACCGCTAGCGGACGTAGCGCATTGGATGGCGTTCGACATAGTTAGTTATGAATGAGCATAGACAGCACGAAGTCTTGCGCAAGGCCACTAGTCGGCCAGTACTGAGGGAATTCGGACAGGAAGCGGACGAGAAACGGTTCAGCGCAAAAAAGTTTTGTCTGGTCGAACGCCATCGCGGGCAAGCCACGCTCCCACAGGTACCACGCAGGCTTGAACATCGCGCAGAACCTTGTGGGAGCGGGCTTGCCCGCGATGGTGTCGGTGCAGCACTACAGAAATATCAGAAACGAACTACAGACTCCCGCTCACCTTGTTTGCCACATCACCCGGCACCCAAGGCTTCCACACTTGCGGCTGATCGCGCAGGAACGCCTCGGCCACCTGCCGTGGTTGCTGGCGTTTCTCGCTCATCCCGGCCAGGGTCTGGTTCAGCAGATCGATCGGCAAATCGACTTTCTCAAAGAACGTCACCAGCTCCGGATACTGCGCCTTGAACGGCGCCGACACGCCAATCGCCAGGCTCGCCGGCATCGAGCGGGTGCCTTTCGGGTTGGGGTTGTTGGCGTCGGCCAGGGTTTTCCAGGCTTCGGCGTCGAACGGCGGCTCTTCCAGCTTCACCAGTTTGAAGCGACCGAGCAGCGGCGTCGGCGACCAGTAGTAGAACAGCACCGGTTTGCCGCGCTTGATCGACGACGCCACCTCGGCATCCAGCGCCGCGCCGGAGCCGGTGCGGAAGTTGACGAAGGTGTCGTTCAGCGCATACGCCTTGAGCTTCTGGCTGTTGACGATTTCCGAGGTCCAGCCGGTCGGGCTGTTGAGGAAGCGCCCACGGCTCGGGTCTTCCGGGTCCTTGAACACATCCTTGTAGCGCGGCAGGTCGGCCACCGATTTCAGCTCCGGTGCCAGCGGTTTGATCCCGCGCTCGGGATCGCCCTTGATCACGTACTCCGGCACCCACCAACCCTCGGTGGCGCCCTTCACCGTGTCACCGAGGCCGAACACTTTGCCCTCGGCGGCAGCCTTGACCCACGCCGGACTGCGCCCGGCCCACTCTTCGCCGATCACTTGAATATCGTTTTTCGCCAGCGCCGCTTCCAGGCTGACGGTGCTGCCCGGCAGCGTGTCCGTCGGGTAGCCGTAGCCTTTTTCGACGATCAGGCGCAGCACTTCGGTGATGAAGCTGCCGCTTTCCCAGGTGATGTCGCCGAAGTGGATCGGCGCGGTTTTTTCCGCTGCCACGACGTGCCCGGCAGTCAGGGTCAGGGCCAGCAGCGAACTGCCGAGCAGGGTTTTGATCGATCTCATGCGGACCTCTTGTTCTGGGAGGAAATCAGGGTTTGGTTGGCGCTATGGCGGTTGCACAGGGCCTGGGAACGGGTCATGTACAGGCTCACCGAACGCTGGGAGATGCCCAGTTCGGCAGCGATTTGCGGGTAGGTCAGGCCGTCGATGCGCGCCAGCAGAAAGGTCGAGCGCACCTTGCCTGGCAGGCGCCGGAGTGTCCGGTCCAGGTGCTTGAGGCTCTGCGACAGGTCGGCGAGTTCTTCGGGAGACGGCGCGTGATCGAGGTCACCTTGTTGCAGTTGGTGCAGATGCCGACGCTCAAGATCGCCCCGCCGCCAGCGCTCATACAGCAGACGTTGGGCGATGGTGGTGAGCAAGGCGCGGGGTTCGCGGATGGCGGTCAGGCCGGGGGCTTCGAGCAGTTGCGCGAAGGTTTCGGCGGCGATGTCTTCGGCCGTGGCCGCATCATTCGATTGCCGACGCAGACGTGTGCACAACCACTGGTAGTGGTCGCGA
This sequence comes from Pseudomonas sp. R45(2017), assembly GCF_002112305.1. Classification (NCBI taxonomy): domain Bacteria; kingdom Pseudomonadati; phylum Pseudomonadota; class Gammaproteobacteria; order Pseudomonadales; family Pseudomonadaceae; genus Pseudomonas; species Pseudomonas sp. R45(2017). The sequence goes on from NZ_NEHH01000001.1 coordinate 460,926, forward strand.
AACAACGTGTTCACATGATTGCGATGGGATGAGTCGGCGCCGGACATGGGGGCTCCTTGGTAAAGGGTCGCTGAATGTCCGGTCGTCCGGTGGCGCGATCCTAGCAAGGTGCCTTATGCGTTAAAAATACTTAAAAAGAATTTTTATATTCCATTAGTGAATTACAAGAAGCCGCTAACGCAAGCGGCCATAACCCAGTTCTTCGGCCTCGCGCTGGTAATCCAGCAAGACGAGGTAATCGCTTTCGCTGGCGGGCAATACTTCGGGCAAACCGAGGGTGCGGGCCACATCGGGCAGGTCTTGAAGACTGCGGTTCATGGCCCGGCGCAGGTGTTCGATCTGTCCGTCAGTCGTGCTGGCCGAAGTGATGAAGGGCAATGTCGGACTGAACGCGCTGCGCGCTACCACTCGCAATCCGCTGACCTCTTCGGCGGCGTACTGCGCCAGGTACGCAAAGGTCACGCTGTCGATGGCCGCCAGATCGGCACGGTCTTCGCGCAACCAAAGCAGGCTTTCGCGGTGACCGCCACTGATGCCGACCGAGGCGAAAAACTGGCCGTCCCGGTGCAACGGCGCCAGACGCTGACGCAACAGGTTCATGCCGCTGTTGGAGTCTTCGCTGTTGATCACCCCGCGACTGTCGAAGAACTCCGCCAGGCTGCGGCGTGGATCATCGGCGCGGGCGAGGATCAGGCTGCAATGATTGCCGGCGCTGGCGTCCGGCAATTCGTAGCGCGGACGGCCGACAATCCTCACCTGCCCACGCAGCGCGGTCATCAGCGGATAGCCGCAGGTCTGGGTCAGCAGCAACTCAGGCGAGCGCCAGAGTTCGAGCAACGACTGACCGTCGGCATCAAGCCGCGAACGGCCGAGGTGTTCGAGGATCCGCGCCAGCCACTGCTCGTTCGCCGCGCGGATCGGCTCGGGTGCGATGTACATCAATAGCTCTGCGTAACCTGACGTCATGGTCGCCTCAAATAAACGGATGCTGCGGGCTGTCGATCGGCTTGATGCCGTGCCGGCGCCACAGTTGCCCATAACCTTGCACCAGAAATCCGCCACTGCGCGCCACCCATTGTTCCCGGCGCATGCGGTAGGCCTCGGGCAAGTCGTACCACGAAAGCTTCGGCAAGTCGTGGTGCACCAGATGGAAATTCAGGTTCAGGAACAGCCAGCGCCACGGCCATCCGGCTTCGTTGAGCACCGTGCGCTGCTCCGGTTGCGTGTGCGGCCGGTGTTCATAGTAGGAGCGAACCATCGCAGTCGACAGCGCCGGCACGCTGATCAAAAACAGGTAATGCCAGATCGGCAACACACTGTAGCGGGCGATGAAAAACAGCATCAGTACGGTCAGGGCACCGTGGGTCAGCCACATCAGCCAGGCCTGGCGTTCACGGTTTTTCAGGCGTTGCAGTTCTTCGCCGGCCAGCGCCAGCAACGCCAGCGGCGCGCCAAGAATGAAGCGGCCCAATACGGTTTTGTTCAGCCAGTGCAGGCTGCGTTCGAACAGCGAACTGCCCTGCCAGCGTTCGGCGCTCAGATAACGGCTTTCGGGATCGACACCGGGGATCGTCAGGTCTTCGTCGCGATGGTGCTGCAAATGGCTGTCGCGATAGAGCGTGTACGGATACCACACCGCGAATGGTGCATAGCCGAGGACTTTGTTGACGAAGGTCCAGCGCGTCGGATGACCGTGGAGCAATTCGTGCTGCACCGACAGCCACAGTACCAGCAGCGGAATCAGCAGCAGCGTGCTCCACCAGACGCCGAGCCGTGCGCTGCCCAGCACAATCGCGAACCAGCCGCCGTAGACGCCGATCAGCAGCAGCCAGGTCGGCCACTCGGTGCGGGCGGTGAAGCGCTGGCGCAGGGTTTCGATTTGCTGACGATGCTGATCGTCAAAGTAATGGGCCATGGCGTTGCTCGGAAGAGGAGTCCATTCCTTCTGTGCAACGACAACGGAAATTCTTGCAGATTATTTTTTCAGGCTGTTTTCAAGGACAAGACAGGAGCCCGAATCCGGGCTCCCGAACGGCGTGATCAATGGCCAAAGATGTCGACTTTCTTCGCCCTTTTCTCGTGGCGTTTTTCGATGGCGGTCTTGGCCGGTTTCTTCTTCGCGGCTTTCTTCGAATCCATACCTTTGGACATGACGCGTACTCCACTCAGAGGGGATGTGAGATCAGGTATACACCTATCCCGGCGGGCACGTTGTTTTATAATCCGCGGCTTTTGCACCGGCAGTCCGATTCATGACCGACATCCGTTACAGCCAGCTCGACGACCTGTCCTGGCCCTTGATGAACAAGTTCTACCGCCAGCATCAATCGTCGATGAAAGCGGTGCGCGAGGCGCAATTGTGGGTGGCGCGGCGGGAAGAAATCGTGGCGGCGCTGTGTCTGCGGCCGGTGTTCGGCGGGCATTGGCTGACCGGGTTGTTCGTCGATCCGGCCTGTCGCGAACAGGGCATTGCCGCGCAGTTGATTGCCGAAGCGGTGAAGGGCGTCGAGGCGCCGGTGTGGCTGTTCTGCCACCCGGACTTGCGCGGCTTCTACGAGCGACGCGGCTTCACTTTCGACCCCGCCCTGCCCCAAGCCATGGCCGAGCGCTTGAGCCGTTATGCACGGAGCAAACCGATGATTGCCATGGAGCTGGCACCGCGCGCGGACTAGTCAGTCGTCGGCGTCGGGGTCGAGGTCCGGGAACATCACTTCGGTGAAACCGAACTTGCTGAAATCGGTAATGCGCGACGGGTACAGCCGCCCGATCAGGTGATCGCATTCATGCTGCACCACCCGCGCATGGAAGCCCGAGGCCACACGCACAATCGGCTCGCCCTTGGGATCCACGCCTTCGTAACGGATCTGCTGATAACGATCCACCGCGCCCCGCAGGCCGGGCACCGATAGACAACCTTCGAAGCCCTCTTCCATCAACGGACTGAGCGGCGTGATCAGCGGGTTGATCAGGATCGTCTGCGGCACCGCTTCGGCGTCCGGGTAACGCTCGCTGTGCTCGAAACCGAAGATCACCAGTTGCAGGTCGACGCCAATCTGCGGTGCCGCCAGGCCAACCCCGCCGACGCTTTCCATGGTCTGGAACATGTCGTCAATCAGTTGCCACAACTCCGGACTGTCGAGCATTTCGGCGGGCACTGGCGGGGCGATGCGCAGCAGGCGTTCGTCGCCCATCTTCAGGATTTCACGGATCATGATCAGGCTTCGTCAGTGTTCGGCTTGAGCGAGTGATCGCGCCCGAGGCCGGAAACGTGTTGTTTGGGATGTTCATCGAGTTCGCCGGGGACTTTCTCGCCCGAATCCTTGCCCTCGCTGGACATATGTTCGATTACCGCATTCATCTCCGCGCCGAGCAGCAACACGGCGGCGGAAATGTAGAAATACAGCAACAGCACGATGATCGCACCGATGCTGCCATACATGGCGTTGTAGTTGGCGAATGTCTTGACGTAGAACGCGAACCCCAGGGACGCGATGATCCACACCACCACCGCCAGCACCGAACCCGGGGTGATGAAGCGAAACTCCTGTTTGACGTCGGGCATTACGTAGTAGATCAGCGCCACGGCCACCATCATCAGGATCACGATCACCGGCCAGCGGGCGATGGTCCACAGGGTGACGATGACTTCTTCCAGCCCGACCTGCGCGGCGATCCAGCCCATCACCTGCGGACCGAGCACCATCAGCGCAGCGGCGACCAGCAACATGCCGGCGATGCCGACGGTGTAGATGATCGACAGCGGGAAGCGCTTCCACAGGGGCCGTCCTTCGACCACGTCGTAGGCGGCGTTCATCGCACTCATCATCAGGCGCACGCCGGCAGACGCGGTGTACAGGGCGATGACGATACCGACCGAAAGCAGGCCGCCCTTGGACTGCTGCAGTTGATCGATCACCGGGTTGACCTGTTCCAGCGCCTGGGGCGGCAATACCAGCTCCGATTGCAGGCGCAGCCAGGAGAAGAAGTCCGGCAGGTGCAGGAAGCCGATCAGGGCAATCAGGAACAGAATGAACGGGAACAGCGAGAACAGCATCTGGTAGGCCAGTGCCGAGGCATAGGTCGACATCTCGTCGTCGACGAATTCAGTGACCGTGCGCACCATCACCCGGTGCAGGGGCAGACCTTTCATGTCCGGAAAAATCATTCGCGTCTCCTTTCGCCGCAAAACAGGTTGAAGTCGTGGCGACTCAGGGGCCGTTTTTCTCTCATCAAAGTAGCTTAATTGGCGACTTTGAAACACTGTGATCCGTGACCGCATATGAACGGGACACGAAAACGGCCATCCTTGGATGGCCGCTTCGTTGTTTCGTTCAAGGCTCTATCAAGCCTTGTCGACGCCTTTCTTGACCGCGTCCTTGGCTTTGCCCACCGCTTGCTGGGCCTCGCCTTTCTTCTCTTGCACTTTACCTTCGGCCTGCAGTTTGGTGTTGTCGGTGGCTTTGCCGACACCTTGCTTGACGTTGCCGACCGCTTCGTTGGTCATGCCTTTCACTTTATCGCTCGTGCTACCCATGGTGATTCTCCTTGGAACATTAACGGGGAAAGTCAGTACGTAATGATTGACTGGCCCGGTTTGCGCCAAGTTTCATTTATTTTCAGGGCTTCATTTCGTCGCGGCGTGCAGGTTGGGCTTTATGTTTGCGAGCGTACCCCCGAGAATGCCCACCATAAGGGCGCCATGCGCCACAGAACCGATCCCGCAGGAATGTTATGAAACTCGATAAAAAGCAGGCCATCGCCCGTCGCAACCAGGAACTGGGCGGTGCCGTGCTCGGCACCAACAACTGCCACTTCGCCGAACTGAACCGCAACCGCAACATCTGGTGGTTCGACTTGCCGGTGTCGCGCCTGGCCATCGGTCAGTACGAGTGGATTCACCTGTTGATGCACACCCCGGCCACCGACGAACTGCTGCACCTGAAAGTGCCGACCGTGTTTCTGCGCGAAAAGCTCGAAGGCCTGGTGATCCGCAACGAAGGCAAGCGCAAGGCGGCCCTGAGCCTGGAACTGAGCGCCGACAAGGACTCGTACCTGCAGGACATGCGCCCGGCGGGCACCAATGTGAACTTCGCGCCGTTCCGCCAGTAAACCTTTTACGTTGACCAACGTGATCGTTCCCACGCTCTGCGTGGGAATGCCGCCCCGGACGCTCCGCGTCCAGCACGGAGGGACGCAGAGCGTCCCGGGATGCGTTACCACGCAGAGCGTGGGAACGATCAAACAGTTAACCAACAAAAAGCCCCGCATCTGCGGGGCTTTCTGTTTTATGCGGCGCTTTTCGCCTTGATCTTCTTCAGCTCTTCGTCGCGCAGTTCGCGACGCAGGATCTTGCCGACGTTGGTGGTCGGCAACGCATCGCGGAACTCAACGGAACGCGGCACCTTGTAGCCGGTGACATTGGCGCGCATGTGCTCCATCACCTGTTCCTTGGTCAGCGTGACACCCGGTTTGGCGACGATGAAGATCTTGATCGCCTCGCCGGATTTCTCGTCCGGAACGCCGATGGCTGCGCACTGCAACACGCCCGGCAGGGCCGCCAGCACGTCTTCCAGTTCGTTCGGATACACGTTGAAACCGGACACCAGAATCATGTCTTTCTTGCGATCGACGATGCGCATGTAGCCGTCCGGCTGGATCAGCGCGATGTCACCGGTTTTCAGCCAGCCTTCGCTGTCGAGCATTTCATCGGTGGCTTCCTGACGCTGCCAGTAACCCTTCATCACTTGCGGGCCCTTGACGCACAGCTCGCCGATTTCGCCCAGCGGCTGCTCGACACCGGCGTCGTCAATGACTTTGCACAGGGTCGACGGCACCGGAATGCCGATGGTGCCGATCTGGATGTTCTGGATCGGGTTGACCGTGGCCACCGGGCTGGTTTCGGTCATGCCGTAACCTTCGCAGATCGGGCAACCGGTGACCGCTTTCCAGCGCTCGGCCGCGGCCAGTTGCAGGGCCATGCCGCCGGACAGGGTGACTTTCAGCGCCGAGAAATCCAGCTTGCGGAAACCTTCGTTGTTGCACAGGGCCACGAACAGCGTGTTGAGGCCAACGAAGCCACTGAACTTCCACTTCGAAAGTTCCTTGACCATCGCCGGCAGGTCGCGCGGGTTGCTGATCAGGATGTTGTGGTTGCCGATCAGCATCATCGCCATGCAATGAAAGGTGAACGCATAGATGTGGTACAGCGGCAGCGGGGTGATCAGGATCTCGCAACCTTCATTGAGGTTGGAGCCCATCAGCGCCTTGCACTGCAGCATGTTGGCGACGAGGTTGCGATGGGTGAGCATCGCGCCCTTGGCCACGCCGGTGGTGCCGCCGGTGTATTGCAGCACCGCGACGTCGCCGCTGTCCGGGTTGGCTTCGGCGACCGGCTGACCCTGGCCCTTGCTCAGCACGTCGTTGAACTTGACGGCTTTTGGCAGGTGATAGGCCGGAACCATTTTCTTCACGTACTTGATGACGCTGTTGATCAGCAGGCGCTTGATCGGCGGCAGCAGGTCGGCGACTTCGGTGACGATGACGTGCTTGACGCCGGTTTTCGGCACCACGGCTTCGGCCAGGTGCGCCATGTTCGCCAGGCACACCAGCGCCTTGGCACCGGAGTCGTTGAATTGGTGTTCCATTTCCCGCGCGGTATACAGCGGGTTGGTGTTGACCACGATCAGCCCGGCGCGAATGGCACCGAAGACGGCGACCGGGTACTGCAACACATTGGGCAGTTGCACGGCGATTCGATCACCGGGCTGCAAATCGGTATGCTGTTGCAGATAAGCAGCAAACGCACCGGACAACTCGTACAGTTCACCGTAGGTGATGGTCTTGCCCAGGTTGCTGAACGCCGGTTTGTCGGCGAAGCGTTGGCAGGATTGCTTCAACACTGCCTGAATATTCGGGTACTCGTCTGGATTGATGTCGGCAGCAATTCCAGCGGGGTACTTATCCTTCCAAAAGTCTTCGATCATGGAAGCCCACTCCTCAGCAACGCGAATTCAGCACCGCATTTGATGCGATTATTATTGGTGTTTGTTTATTGGTGAGTCTGGCTTTTTACAAGGCCGAGAAGTCACAAAGCGCGCCGAGAGTAGCAGCTTTGCCAAGGGTCGACTAGAGCCAAAAGCGGCCCCTACAGTCATTTTAATGACTCAAGAACTACTGGCAGTCATTTTAGAGCAAAAATCCTATAACACCTTGAAAGTCCCGGTTTTCGGGGACAACGTCGCGGATAGAAAACAAAAATCGCAGCCTCCCGCAGCTTGAGGTAGCCGCCAGAGACTGCGATCTTTCGTACTCAACGGGTACGCATCACCGATCAGGCGATATCGCGCAACTCCCTCCGCAGGATTTTCCCGACAGGCGTCATCGGCAACGACTCACGCAGCACGATGTGTTTCGGCACCTTGTACGCCGTGAAATTCTCTTTGCAGTAGGCCTTCAGCTCTTCCAGGCTCACCCCGGTTTCCCGCGCCACCACAAACAGCTTCACCGCCTCACCGGAACGCTCATCCGGCACGCCGATCACTGCGCAGTTGGCGACTTTCGGGTGAGCCATCACCACGTCTTCGATTTCGTTCGGGTACACGTTGAAACCCGAGACGATGATCATGTCCTTCTTGCGGTCGACGATGCGCACGAAACCGTCCGGGTCGATTACCGCGATGTCGCCGGACTTGAACCAGCCCTCGGCATCCAGCACTTCGGCGGTGGCTTCGGGTTTCTGCCAATAACCCTTCATGATCTGCGGGCCCTTGATGCACAGCTCGCCGCGCTCGCCCAGCGGCTGCTCGACGCCGTCGTCATTGATGACTTTCAAGCGGGTGCCCGGCACCGGCAGGCCGACCGTGCCGATTCGCGACAGCTCGCCGTACGGGTTGGTGCAGGCCACCGGCGAGGTTTCGGTCAGACCGTAGCCTTCGGTGATCCGGCAACCGGTGATCTGCTCCCAGCGCTCGGCGGTGGCCTTGACCAGCGCGGTGCCGCCGGAGTTGGTGAGCTTGAGGGTGGAGAAGTCCAGGGTCTTGAAGTCCGGGTGATCCATCAACGCGACGAACAGGGTGTTGAGCCCCAGCAGCGCCGAGAACTTCCAGTTCTTCAGCTCCTTGATGAAGCCGCCGATGTCGCGCGGGTTGGTGATCAGCACGTTGTGGTTGCCCGACACCATCATGCACATGCAATTCGCGGTGAACGCATAGATGTGGTAGAGCGGCAGCGGCGCGATCATCACCTCCTGCCCTTCGCGCAACAACGGCTGGCCGTCGCTGCCGAACTGACCGAGACAGGCACGCACCTGCTGCATGTTCGCCACCAGATTGCCGTGGGTGAGCATCGCGCCCTTGGCCAGGCCGGTGGTGCCGCCGGTGTATTGCAAGACGGCAATGTCATCCAGGCCGACCTTCAACGGCTTGATGCCCAAGCCCCGGCCCATGCGCAACGCGCTCTTGAAGGAAATCGCCTGGGGCAGCGAATACGCCGGGACCATTTTCTTCACTTTGCTGACCACGGTGTTGACCAGCCAGCCCTTGGCGGTGGGCATCAGGTCGCCCATCTTCGCTTCGATCAGGTACTGAATGTCGGTGTCCGGCAGCACTTCCTGAACCTTCTGACCGAACATGTTCAGGTACACCAGCGCCCGGGCGCCGGAGTCCTTGAACTGGTGACGCATCTCCCGCGCGGTGTACAGCGGGTTGGTGTTGACGACGATCAGCCCGGCACGCAAGGCCCCGAACACGGCAATCGGATAATGCAGGACGTTGGGCATCTGCACCGCAATGCGATCCCCCGGCGCCAGGTCGGTGTGGGCTTGCAGATAACCGGCGAACGCGGCGCTCTGGCGCTCCAGCTCGGCATAGGTCAGGGTCACGCCCATGTTGCTGAACGCCGGGCGATCAGCGAATTTCTTGCAGGAACGCTCGAACACCTCGATCACCGACTTGAATTCACCCGCGTCGATGTCCAGGGGTACGCCCGCCGGGCGTTTGTCATTCCAGAAATCAGGTTGCATTGTTCTTGTCCTCTTTACCTGAGCCGATCCGGGGCCGCTTCGCTGTCATTTCTTTCTGTCCCTGAAAAAGTCGAGAGCAAAAAGCGGGGCTTCACGGACACTAGCAGCTATGGTCAATCAGGCAAATATGGGCAAGGTCGTCATTGATCGTGTGAATCTTCCTGCCGTGGCGTGAGCTGATCGGACGCGCTATACAATGCAACCTCTGCAAGACGCTTGAGCAAAAACAGGCCGCAAAAGGAATCGCCATGATCCACGACACCTTCTGGCTGGACGCGAGTGACCGCAGCCGCCTCTTCGTCAACCTGTGGCTGCCGAACGCGCCGCTGAAGGCGGTGATTCTGCTGGCTCACGGCATGGCAGAACACAGTGCCCGCTATGCAAGGCTGGCAGAAGCATTCTGTGCTGAAGGCTACGGCGTGTACGCGCCCGACCAGCGCGGCCATGGCAAAACCGCCGATCATGGGACGCTGGGGCATTTCGCCGATGACGATGGCTGGTGCAAGGTGGTCGGTGATCTCGCGAGCCTCAACCAGTTCCTCGGCCAGCGTCATCCAGGCGTGCCGATCGTGCTGCTCGGGCACAGCATGGGCAGTTACATCGCTCAGGCTTATTTACTGCATCACAGCGCCAGCCTGCATGGCGCGATTCTCAGCGGCTCGAATTTCCAGCCGGTTGCGCTGTATCGCGCGGCCCGGCAGATCGCCCGGTTTGAAAAGCTGCGCCAGGGCGCCAAGGGTCGCAGCGCGCTGATCGAATGGCTGTCGTTCGGCTCGTTCAACAATAAATTCAAACCGGCGCGCACCGCGTTTGACTGGCTGAGTCGCGACCCGGCCGAGGTCGACAAGTACGCCACCGACCCGCTGTGTGGCTTTCGCTGCACCAATCAACTGTGGATCGACCTGCTCGGCGGGTTGCAGCAAATCAGCAAAGCGTCCAATCTCGCCCAGATCGATCCGGGCCTGCCGCTGCTGGTGATCGGCGGCGAATGTGATCCGGTGAGCGAAGGCAAGCGTCTGACTGATCTGGCCAACGCCTTGCGCGCGGCCGGCAGCCAGAACCTGCAACTCAAGATCTACCCGCAGGCGCGGCACGAATTGTTCAACGAGAGCAACCGCGACGAAGTGACCGCCGATGTGCTGGCCTGGATCGACCAGGCCCTGAGCCATCGCCGGCCGCACCGCAGCGAATAATTTTTTGTGGATTCATTTCATCCGTCACAGGAATTCAGACCCATGACCCAGGTTACCAATATCCCTTACGAAGCCCTCGAAGTGGGCCAGACCGCGAGCTACAGCAAGACTGTCGAGGAACGCGACATTCAGCTGTTCGCCGCGATGTCCGGCGACCACAACCCGGTGCACCTGGACGCCGAGTTCGCCGCCGCCAGCATGTTCAAGGAACGCATCGCCCACGGCATGTTCAGCGGCGCGCTGATCAGTGCGGCAGTGGCTTGCGAGCTGCCAGGACCGGGCACCATTTATATCGGCCAGCAGATGAGCTTCCAGAAGCCGGTGAAGATCGGCGACACCCTGACCGTACGCCTGGAAATCCTCGAGAAACTGCCGAAGTTCCGCGTGCGCATCGCCACTCGCGTATTCAACCAGCGCGATGAGCTGGTAGTAGATGGCGAGGCCGAAATTCTGGCGCCGCGCAAGCAGCAGACTGTTACCCTGCCGACGTTGCCGGCCATCAGCATCGGCTGATCGTCCTCGGTTAAATCCGGACACAAAAAAACGCCAGACCAGCTGGCGTTTTTTGTGGGCTTCGAACGCTTATGAGCGTGCGCGAGCCTGGTTACGCAGCGCCTTCACCTGATCGTGATTGCGTTGCACACCGTGGTACTGGCGTTCGACCAGATCACGAATGCCGACCAGGTTGTGCTTGTTGATCTTCTCGATCGCTTCACGATAAGCCTTCAGGGCGTGATCTTCACCGCGCTCGGCTTCGTTGAGCACCGCTTCTTCATCTTTGCCGGTGAACATCGCTTTGACGTCGACCCAGCGACGGTGCAAATCACCGCTGACACTGGTCGAGGTTTCCGGATCGCCACCCATCGAACGCACCGCGGCTTGCAGCTCGGCCGCAGCCGTTGCGCAATCGGCGGAGCGTTTCACGAACAGGGTTTTCAACTCTGGGTGCTTGATGTCTTCAGCGCAGGTCTTGAAGCCTTCCTGACCGTCCTTGCTGGTTTCGATCAGGTCGTTGAGGACGGAGATGGCTTCTTTATTCATGTCAGTCATTTTTCAATTCCTTGCGTGGGTGAAAGATGCAAGGAGTATTGCAGTGGTCATGCCAGCTTTTCGAAAAGAAATTAATCGTTATTTTTCAATAACTTATAAATAAAAGGAAAATCTGTATGCCTGTTATTTGCATGATCTGTCATTTGGCCTGCATGCAGAATGCCTGTATTTTCCGAAGTGTTTTCAAAGCCAGACGATTCCAACGATGAACCCTGAAAAGCTCGAACTGCTGATCACCCGCGAAATGCCCTTCGGCAAATACAAGGGCCGGATCATTGCCGACCTGCCGGGCCCCTACCTGAACTGGTTTGCCCGGGAAGGATTTCCCCATGGCGAACTGGGCGGGCTGTTGGCGTTGATGCAGGAAATCGATCACAACGGCCTGTCGGAACTGCTCGAACCGCTGCGCGCCAAACACGGCAAACCTGCCCCACGCCACTAAGGCGTCACCCTGATCCGAGTCGAGTCGACCATGCCCGATAACACCCGCCGTGCCCGAGACGAAGCCTTCTGGCAAACCTTCGCCGACCGTTACGACCGCCACCCCGGCCCCGTGAATCTGGAGAATGGCTACTTCGGGCGCATGTCGCGCACGGTGGTCGAGGAGTACCAGCGCAACATCGAGCTGATCAACAACAGCAACTCGATCTACGTGCGCCAGCGTTTCGAACAGCACGACAGCCTCGACATCCGCGCGCAACTGGCCGAGCTGATCGGCGTCCGCGCGCAAAGCGTGGCGTTCACCCACAACGCCACTGCCGGCCTGCAATCGCTGATCCGCAACTACAACCGTCTGCAGCCTGGCGACCAGGTGCTGATCTGCGATCTGGAGTACGACACGGTCAAGGGCGCCATGCGCTGGCTGGCAAAGCATCGCGGGGTCGAGGTGATCGAGATCGAGCACGCCCACCCCGCCACCTTCGACAGCCTGCTGGCGACTTACCGCGAAGCCTTCATCCGCTATCCGAAGCTCAAGCTGATGGCGCTGACCCACGTCACCCACCGCACCGGGCTGGTGATGCCGGTGCAGGCCATTGCCGCGCTGGCCAAGGAATACGGCGTCGACATCATCCTCGATGGCGCCCATGCCCTTGGTCAGATCGAGTTCGACCTGGAAGCGCTCGGCATCGCCTTCGCCGGGTACAACCTGCACAAGTGGATCGGCTCGCCGCTGACCCTCGGCTTTATCTACATCGCTCCACAGCGCCTGGCCGACATCGATCCGGACATGGGCGAGATGCATTTTTCGGCTGGCGACATCCGTTCGCGCACGCCTTACAGCACGCCGAACATTCCGGCGCTGATGACCTTGCCACTGGTGTTCGAGGAACACCGCGCACTGGGTGGCGCGGCCGCCAAAGGCGCGCGGGTGAATTACCTGCGCAACCTGTGGGTGAGCGCCGTGCGTAACCTACCGGGCATCGAAGTCACGACCCCGGACGATCCGCGACTGTATTGCGGCATCACCTCGATGCGTTTTACCCGGCATGCCGACCAGCAGGCGATGGTCGAACGCCTGCTCAACGACTACAACCTGTTCACTGTCGTGCGCAACGGCGCAGCCTGCGGGCCGTGCATCCGTGTCACGCCGTCGCTGACCACCACGGCGGCGGAGATTCAGTCGCTGATTCAGGCGCTGAACGAACTGCGTTAAACCGTGTACTTGTCGAAGTCCTCGGGCTTGATCTGCGACGACACCGCAAAGGTGTCGATGCCGATCGTGAGGTGGCCGAAGTAACCGTCCTCGTGTGAATCGCGGCTGATCGGCCACACCGTCAGGGTCGACTCTTCACCGCCCATGTTGGCGTAATAGGCATCGTCGGTGTTGCACACCGGCAGCGAGCTGCGCCCGCGATAGGCCTTGGCATTGAGCACGCCACGGGACACCATCTCCGGAAAATAAAGCTGCCCGACCCAGGCCACGTTGCGCTCCTCGAGGTACTCATTGCCGGCAACGATGCGTACCGCCACGTGAATGTGCAGCGCTCGCCCGGCATAGAAACCCGGATAGATCGTGGTGAAGCGCACCCTGCCCTTGTGGTCGCTGAACTGGCCGCCGCGCAGATAGGTGTCGTCGTCCGTTCGCGGGATCGCGCCAATGTCCTCGACGTCGACTTCCAGATCCGGGTTCACCCGACTCCAGCCGGAATACGCGCCGCGTGCGTTGCAGTGCCAGATATCCACCAGCGCACCGCTGACCGGCTCGGCGGTCATGGCATCGACGATGGTCAGGCGCAGCAACAGCGGCAGGCCTTCGGCGCCTTCACTGATGTTGCGGCGCAGCAGTTTGGGATTGCGGAAATACGGCCCGGCGACTTGCTCGGGGGCCAGTTGATAAACCGATGGAGCTGAAGGCTGGTTATCCATGACGCGTTCTCTCTTCCTTAAGATGAACGCAGGTTAACGCCACGCGCGCAGCCAGGTGCGGTAACTATGTATCTCAAGATAACGAAGTTTTTTACGGGCAAAAAAAAAACGGTGCACCGACCAAGCGCACCGTAAAGCCGTAGAACACACAACGAAGTGTCGGGTGAAGCGATCAGTCCAGCAGCGCCAAAGCCTCAGCGGTGCATTCCTGAATACGGGCCCAGTCGCCGTTCTTGATCCACTCAGGATCGAGCATCCAGCTACCGCCCACGCACATGACGTTTTTCAGCGCCATGTAGCTCTTGATGTTGGCAGGGCCGACGCCGCCGGTCGGGCAGAATTTCACTTCGCCGAACGGGCCGCCGAGTGCCTTGATTGCAGCCACGCCGCCGCTGACTTCCGCCGGGAACAGCTTGAAGCGGCGATAACCCAGGCCATAACCTTCCATGATGCCGGAGGCATTGCTGATGCCCGGCAGCAGCGGGATCGGGCTTTCGACGCTGGCTTCCAGCAGGTCACGGGTGATGCCCGGGGTGACGATGAACTGCGAACCGGCAGCTTCAGCCGCGGCCAGCATGTTTCGGTCAAGCACGGTGCCGGCACCGGTCACCAGCTCCGGGCGCTGTTCGCGCAGGATCTGGATCGCCTTGAGGCCGAACTGCGAACGCAGAGTCACTTCCAGCGCGGTCAGACCGCCGGCCGCCAGGGCGTCGGCCAGCGGCAGCACGTCCTGTTCGCGGGCGATGGTGATTACCGGCAGGATCCGCGCCTTGGCGCAGAGGCTGTCGATCAGGGCAACTTTGTCCGCCATGGAAACGGTCGGGGATGGGGTTTTCATAGCGGCTGTTCCTTGGCTCATGGGCACCAGTAAATCTCTAACGTAGGTTGCAGAAACGCGCGAACCGGCATGGCAGCGACGTCGTTGGATGCCAGTGCGGCATTCAGGGTGGTCAGTTTCGACTGACCGGAAATCGACAGAATCTTGTGCCTCGCCGACGCCAGCAGTGCGCGGCTCATGGTCAGGCGCTGACGCGGCACGCTTGGCGCGAGCATCGGCCAGCAGCGACGGGTGCCGTCGGCTTGCAGGGCTTCGGCCAGGTTCGGGCTGTCCGGGAACAGCGACGCGGTGTGACCGTCATCGCCCATGCCCAACACCAGCACGTCGATGGGCGGCAACTCGGCGAGCAAACGATCGGCCTGCTCCGCAGCCTGCTCGACGTTGGCCGCCGCGCTGTAGAGGCTGAGGAACTGCGCCTTGGCCGCCGGGCCCTTGAGCAGATACTGCTTGAGCAGACCGGCATTGCTGTCGGCATGTTCGACCGGTACCCAGCGCTCGTCAGCCAGGGTCACGACGACCTCCGACCAGTCCAGTTCCTGCTTGGCCAGGTGCTGGAAAAACGCCACCGGGCTACGACCGCCGGACACCACCAACACGGCGTTGCCACGTGCCGCCAGCGCTTCGCTCAATTGCTTGGCGACATTCAGCGCCAGGCCTTCGGCGAGCAGCACCGGGCTCTTGAATTCGCGGGCATTCACGCCCTCGGGCAATTTCACATCAGATATCGCCATACCACGACCTCCCGTCCCGCGTGATCAAGGCAATGGAGCTCATCGGCCCCCACGACCCGGCCGCATACGGCTTGGGCGCGTCACCGGATTTTTTCCACCCGGCGATCAGCTGGTCACACCATTTCCACGCGGCTTCGATTTCATCTTTACGGACAAACAGGTTCTGATTGCCGTTCATCACTTCCAGCAACAACCGCTCGTAGGCATCGGGGATCCGAGCGCTGCGCCAGGTGTCGGAAAAATTCAGTTGCAGCGGGCCGCTGCGCAGTTGCATGCCCTTGTCCAGGCCTTGCTCTTTGGTCATCACGCGCAAGGAAATACCTTCGTCCGGTTGCAGGCGGATGATCAGTTTGTTGCTGATCTGCAGGCGCTGCTCGGGGGCGAAGATGTAGTGCGACGGTTCCTTGAAGTGGATGACGATCTGCGACAGTTTTTGCGGCATGCGCTTGCCGGTACGCAGGTAGAACGGCACGCCGGCCCAGCGCCAGTTGCGGATGTCGGCACGCAGGGCAACGAAGGTTTCGGTATCGCTCTGGGCGTTGGAATTCGGCTCTTCAAGGTAGCCCGGCACGGACTTGCCTTCGCTGTGCCCGGCGATGTACTGGCCGCGCACCACTTGCGTGGTCAGGCCTTCCGGACTGATCGGCGCCAGGGCTTTGAGCACTTTCACTTTTTCATCACGGATGCTGTCGGCGGACAGGTCGGCCGGCGGGTCCATGGCGATCAGGCAGAGCAGTTGCAGCAGGTGGTTCTGGATCATGTCCCGCAGCTGACCGGCCTTGTCGAAGTAACCCCAGCGGCCTTCGATGCCGACCTTCTCGGCCACGGTGATTTCCACGTGGGAGATGTAGTTCTGGTTCCACTGGGTTTCGAACAGGCTGTTGGCGAAACGCAGGGCGATCAGGTTCTGAACGGTTTCTTTGCCCAGGTAGTGGTCGATGCGGTAGGTGCGGTTCTCCGGGAAGAACTGCGCCACGGCGTCGTTGACCTTGCGCGAGGATTCCAGGTCGGAACCGATCGGCTTTTCCAGCACCACGCGGGTGTTTTCCGCCAGACCGACGTTCGCCAGGTTCTCGCAGATCGCGCCGTACACCGCCGCCGGGGTGGCGAAGTAGGCAATCATGCGTTGCGTGCTGCCGGCCAGTTCGGCCAGCGCCACATAATCTTCAGCCTTGAGGAAGTCGACGTGCAGGTAGGTCAGACGCGCCAGAAAGCGCTCGGCCACGGCCTCGTCCAGTTCCTTGCCCACGTAACGGCGCAACTCGGCGGCGATGAACGCCAGGTGCTGCTGCTCGGTGCCCGCCTCACGGGCCAGTGCGATAATGCGCGTGTCCTCGTGCAGCAGGCCGGCGCCATCAAGGTGATAAAGGGCAGGAAACAGCTTGCGCAGGGCCAGATCGCCCAAGGCGCCGAACAAGGCGAAGGTGCACGGTTCAACCGTAATCGAAGGCATGATGTTTGTTCTTTTATCAAGTTAAGCTACAAATACCTTTTTTCAAGGCATCACTCAAGGGAAAATGTAGTAATAACCACAACATTTTCGCAAAATACAGATTCCGAGTGGTGGTCGGTCGGAGCCATCAGTAGGATAGGCCACCGTCACGGGCCACATCAAAGGCCCAATTTGCATAGCCGCGCGCTTATCGGCGCCGGTGAATCTAGGAATTCTTATGGACCGCGTGCGAAATTTACTGGAACAGATCCAGAGTCGCCTTGAAGAGCTGAACAAGGCCGAACGCAAAGTCGCCGAAGTGA
The DNA here is from genome assembly GCF_002112305.1 of Pseudomonas sp. R45(2017). NCBI lineage: Bacteria > Pseudomonadati > Pseudomonadota > Gammaproteobacteria > Pseudomonadales > Pseudomonadaceae > Pseudomonas > Pseudomonas sp. R45(2017). Next base: position 477,879 of record NZ_NEHH01000001.1, read on the forward strand.
TCCTGCTCAACCCACAGCAGGCCACCCGCTTCAGCATCGCCGCCCTCGCCCAGGCGGCGTCGGTCAGTGAACCGACGGTCAACCGTTTCTGCCGTTCGTTCGGCGTCAGCGGCTACCCCGAACTCAAGCTGCAACTGGCCCAGAGCCTGGCCAGCGGCGCGGCGTATGTCAGCCGCGCAGTAGAAGCCGACGACAACCCCGAGGCCTACACGCAGAAGATTTTCGGCAGTGCGATCGCGTCGTTGGACAGCGCTTGCCAGGCGCTGGACCCGAACCTGATCAGCCGCGCCGTCGACCTGTTGATCCAGGCCCGGCAGATCCACTTCTTCGGCCTCGGCGCTTCGGCGCCGGTGGCGCTGGATGCGCAGCACAAGTTCTTTCGCTTCAACCTGGCGGTGACCGCTCACGCCGATGTGCTGATGCAACGCATGATTGCTTCGGTGGCGCACACCGGCGAGCTGTTCGTGATCATTTCCTACACCGGCCGCACCCGCGAACTGGTGGAAGTGGCGCGCATCGCCCGGGAGAACGGCGCTTCGGTACTGGGCCTGACGGCAGAGAATTCGCCACTGGCCAAGGCCAGTACGCTGAGCCTGAATATTCCGCTGCCGGAAGACACTGACATCTACATGCCGATGACTTCGCGGATCATTCAGTTGACCGTGCTGGATGTGTTGGCGACGGGGATGACGCTGCGTCGCGGGGTGGATTTCCAGCCGCATCTGCGCAAGATCAAAGAGAGCTTGAATGCGAGCCGGTATCCGGTGGGTGACGAGTTCAACTGAAGATCAAAAGCCCCTCACCCTAACCCTCTCCCGGAGGGAGAGGGGACTGACCGAAGTGTCTTGCGCTATACATCGACTTGAAAGATTGGGTCGATTATGGATTCAAAGACATTCGTTCAATTCGGTGAATCTCTTGAATATCCCCCAATCGGTCCCCTCTCCCCCTGGGAGAGGGTTAGGGTGAGGGCAGCGGTCGAACTGACACACTCAAGCCCCAGCCCAAGCCTGCAAACTCAAATGCGCCTTCTCCCCCGGCGCCAGATGCAGGCTGTCAGTCCCGCCCGCCGCCGCTTCAACACAGACAAATTCCGAGATCTCATCCCAGCTCACGCCCAGCAACGGCCGCGCACCCGGATGCCACACCACCGTGTCCGCGCTGTCACCGGTATCGATGCACAATTCGCGCTGCCAGGCGTGATCCTTGAGCTGCAATTCGCCGTCGTGCTGAAACACTCGCTGACAGCCGCCATCAACCCGCAATTCGCCTTCCTGCTGGCAAACTTCACGGTTCAACTGGTCGTAACCCTGCGCCCCTTCGAGCCCAGACAGCGCTATCTCACTCACGTCGCCAATACGCCAGTAAGCGTGCAAAGCCTGGCTCAACTGGCACGGCATGTCGTCCTGATGCTCGGTGCTCAGGCGCAATTCCATGCGTTCACCCAGGTGCGCGTGCAGGTCCACCTGCCAGTCGCACAACTGCAATTGCCAATGCAGGCGCACGCCGTCATCGCTGGTGCTGCTGTCGAGCAGTTTCCAGTCCAGCAAGCGTGCCCAGCCATGGGACGGCCACGCGTTTTCGCTCGGGTGACGGCCATACCATGGCCAGCAAACCGGCACGCCGCCGCGAATCGCGCCGACATGCGGCCATTTCGCCGCGCACCATAACCACGGCTTTTGCCCGCGCGGCTGAAAATGCAGCAATTGCGCGCCCTGGCGACTGAACACCGCCTGACACAGCGGATGATCGATCACCAGCACATCGCGCATCTGATAGCGCTCCCAGGCGAACACCGGACGTTCGCGCAAGGATTTGAAGAAGCGTTGCAGCGGATGCTCATGCATGGGCCACGGTTCCAGATTCAACTTTCATGGGCTGCGACACCCCTGTCCAAAAAAAAGCGGACAGCCTTGGCTGTCCGCAAATATGCGCACATAGAGAGGAGCTTATCGCAGACGCGTCAGAACGTAGACTGAATTTTCAGGCCAGCGACCAAAGCGTTATCCACTTCATCCACACCGCCCGGATGAGTGATGTATTGCAGGTTCGGGCGTACGGTCAGCCAGTTGGTCACGTGGAAGCCGTAGTTGATCTCGTAGTTGTATTCGGTTTCACGAATCGGCGAGAACACCGGATTGTCGTAGTCCGAAACACCGTTGGCGACGTTGAGCAGTTCGGCGTTTTTCTTCACGTCATTGTTGACGTGAATACGTGCCGCACCGATACCGACGTCATCTTTCGGACGTGCGTCGAACGGGCCTTTGTACACAAACATCAAGGACTGGTAGTTGTCGATGAAGTTGGTGTCCTTGTCATGGAACGTGGCGTTGGCAGCGATGTTCAGACCACGGCTCTTGTCACCGTTGTGGCTGGTGAGTTGTTGCTGTGCAACGAACCAGTAACCGTGCTTGCTGCTGTGGGTGCGGTAGGCGTCACCAGTGGTCGCCGCGTCGAAACCGTTGACGTCTTCGCGAACGTCGTCGGCATCGGCCGTGCTCTTGTAGTAACCGACACGGTATTCGCCCGGCAGGCCGTTCGGGTTAGGCAACCAGACCAGCTCCACTGGCAACACGGTGCCTTTGGTGCCGCTGCCGCTCAACTTGAAGCCGTTGCCGTGTTCCAGTTGCGACGGGTTCTGGTTGTACGCACCAATCTGCGCGTAGAGCTCGTCGTTGATGTTGTATTTGACGCGAATGGCCGCCTGGCTGACCGGCCAGTTGTACCAGATGTTGGTCGCCCAGTTACCCACTTGCGAACCGCAGAACGCCAGGTTCTGGAACTCGCACGGGAAGGTGTTGAAGTCTTCGCCTTCGCCGAAGTAACCGGCCTTGATGTCGAGTTTGTTGTCGAAGAACTGATGTTTGATCCACAACTGGGTCAGACGCACCATGTGGCCACGACCGTAGACTTCCTGCGAGGAGCTCAGGGTGCCGGCACGCGGATCGCCAACGCGATCGTTGGAAATGTTGTAGCCGTTACGGTTGGTGAACTGGATCTTGGCCTGGGTGTTGTCCCAGCCCCACAGTTTTTGCAGATCCAGCGCCACGCCCAGACCGAACTGGTCGGCGTAACGCGCTGTCTTGTCGTCGTTGAAACCGCCGTGAAGGTTGCCGCCCACTTCACCGACGTAGTCCATCTTGATGTCGATACCCTGCTCGATCAGCTTGGTACGTTCGCCACCCCAGTCCCCGGTCATCCACTCCGAATCGGAGCTGAACGCGTCAGCCGCGTGGACGCTACCGGCCAGCATCATTGCCGCAACTGCTGACAACTGGCCGATTCGCTGAGCGTTGTTGTTCTTCTTCATCCCTACATCCTCGTTTTATTGTTATTAACTGTTCTTCTTATTTAACGCGGTTTACATCTGATGCGGCGCGCGACAGGCCACGCACCGCGTGCTCCCTGCAGGAACGGGCGAACCCGCTCCCGCATTGGTTGATCAGCGACCCTTGAACTGGGCCACGTTGGCGCTGTGCGATTCGGTTTTCGGCAGGCCTGCACCCCCCAGGCGCTCACCGGATTTGGCGTCGAACAGCAGCACTTTCGACGGATCGAATTGCAGGGTCAGGGTTTCGCCCACCTGCGGCGCCACGTCCGGCGCCAGACGGCAGCAGACCTTGGTGTCGTTGAGGTTGACGAACACCAGGGTGTCCGGACCGGTCGGCTCGGTGACCTGCACTTCAGCCTTGATGCTCGGCAGGCCATTGCCCTCGCCGTAGGCCAGAGCAATCTGCTCCGGGCGCAGGCCGAGGATCACTTCACGGTCTTCAAGACCGGCGTCCTGCATTGCCATCGGCAATTCGCAACGGGCCTGGCCGCTGTCGAGCAGCGCCACCAGACGGCCGTCCTTGCGTTGCAGACGCAGCGGGATGAAGTTCATCGGCGGCGAACCGATGAAGCTCGCGACGAACAGGTTGGCCGGGTCGTTGTAGATCTCTTTCGGCGTACCGAACTGCTGGATGATCCCGTCCTTCATCACCGCCACTTTGTCGCCCAGGGTCATCGCCTCGATCTGGTCGTGGGTCACGTAGACCGTGGTGGTTTTCAGGCGCTGGTGCATCAGTTTCATTTCGGTGCGCATCTCGACACGCAGCTTGGCGTCGAGGTTGGACAGCGGTTCGTCGAACAGATAGATCTTCGGCCGACGCGCCAGGGCACGGCCCATCGCCACGCGCTGTTGCTGGCCGCCGGAGAGCTGACCCGGCTTGCGATTGAGCAGGTGCTCGATCTGCAGCAGCTTGGCCACGCGGGCAACTTCTTCGTCGATCGCCGACTGGCTCATCTTGCGGATCTTCAGACCGAACTCGATGTTCTCGCGCACGCTCATGGTCGGATACAGCGCGTAGGACTGGAACACCATGGCGATGTCGCGATCTTTCGGGCTCATGCCGCTGACATCCTGGTCACCGATCATGATCGCGCCGCCGGTGATGGTTTCCAGGCCGGCGATGCAGTTCATCAGGGTCGACTTGCCGCAGCCCGAGGGCCCGACGAGGATCAGGAACTCACCGTCCTTGATCGACAGTTCGATGTTCTTCAGGGTGTCCGGCAGGCCGGTACCGTAGGTCTTGTTTACATTGCGAAGTTCGAGCGTAGCCATGATTACCCCTTGACTGCGCCGGCCGTCAGCCCGCGCACGAAATACTTGCCTGCGACCACATAGACCAGCAGGGTCGGCAGCCCGGCGATCATCGCCGCCGCCATATCCACGTTGTATTCCTTGGCCCCGGTGCTGGTGTTGACCAGGTTGTTCAGCGCCACCGTGATCGGTTGCGAATCACCGCTGGAGAACACCACGCCGAACAGGAAGTCGTTCCAGATCTGGGTGAACTGCCAGATCAGGCAGACCATGATGATCGGAGTGGACATCGGCAGGATGATCTGGCGGAAGATCGTGAAGAACCCCGCGCCATCGAGACGCGCGGCCTTGATCAGCGCATCCGGAATGCTCACGTAGTAGTTACGGAAGAACAGCGTGGTGAACGCCAGACCGTAGACCACATGGATGAACACCAGGCCGGTAGTGGTGCTCGCCAGGCCCATCTTGCCGAGGGTGAACGACGCCGGCAGCAGCACGGTCTGGAACGGCAGGAAGCAGCCGAACAACAGCAGGCCGAAGAACAGCTGCGAACCGCGGAAGCGCCAGAACGACAGCACATAACCGTTCAACGCACCGATGGCGGTGGAGATGATCACGGCCGGAACGGTGATCTTGATCGAGTTCCAGAAGTAGCCGTCAACGGTGGCCCAGGCTTTCACCCAGCCGATGCCGCTGACCACGGTCGGCCAGCTCAGCAGGTTGCCGGTGGAGATGTCTTCCGGGGTCTTGAAGCTGGTCAGCAGCATGACCACCAGCGGTACCAGATACAGCAGGACCGCAAGGATCAGCACCGCGTAGATCGCGATGCGACTCAGGCTGATGGCCGGTTTGGAGGCGAGACTAGTCATGACGCTTGGTCCTCAGCTCGGAGTACAGGTAAGGCACGATGATCGCGAGGATCGCACCGAGCATCAGGATTGCACTGGCCGAGCCCATGCCCATCTGTCCACGGCTGAAGGTGAACGAGTACATGAACATCGCCGGCAAATCGGAGGAATAACCCGGGCCGCCGGCCGTCATGGCCGCCACCAGGTCGAAGCTCTTGATCGCGATGTGCGCCAGGATCATCACCGCACTGAAGAACACCGGACGCAGGCTTGGCAGCACAACCTTCCAGTAGATGCGCGGCATGCTCGCGCCGTCGATCTGGGCGGCACGAATGATCGATTGATCGACGCCACGCAGACCGGCGAGGAACATCGCCATGATGAAGCCCGAAGCCTGCCAGACCGCCGCGATCACCAGGCAATACACCACGCGATCCGGGTCGATCAGCCAGTCGAGACGGAAGCCTTCCCAGCCCCAGTCCCGCAGCAATTTGTCCAGGCCCATGCCCGGGTTGAGCAGCCATTTCCACGCAGTACCGGTGACGATCATCGAGAGCGCCATCGGGTACAGGTAAATGGTGCGGATAAAGCCTTCGCGACGGATTTTCTGGTCGAGGAAAATCGCCAGTGTCACGCCGATTACGAGGGTGATGCCGATGAACATGCCGCCGAACACGGCCAGGTTCTTGCTCGCCACCCACCAACGGTCGTTGTCGAACAGACGCTCGTATTGCGCCAGGCCTGCCCACTTGTAGTTCGGCAGGAAGGTCGACGTGGTGAACGACAGGACAAACGTCCAGAGGATATAGCCATAGAAGCCCACCAGAACGATGAACATGCTCGGCGCCAGCACCAGTTTCGGTAGCCAGCGCTGCAATGCGTCGAACGGCGAGGCCTTGCTGAACACAGCAACAGAACTCATGGGAAGATCCAATAAAAAAAGAGAAGAGCAGCTACGAGTTGAGAGCTGCAAGACCAGCAGAGCAGCGCTCTTGTCTCGCAGCTTGTAGCTCGCAGCTCGTCGCTACCGCTTACTTGGCAGCCTTGATGGCAGTGCCGAGTTTTTTGGCAGCGTCGGCCGGGTCGGCTTTCGGGTCGTTGATGTAGTTGGTCACGACATCAAAGAACGCACCCTGCACGGCCAGCGTGGTCGCCATGTTGTGCGCCATGCTCGGTTGCAGGCCGCCGTTCTTGGCGTCTGCCAGGAAGTCCTTGGCAGCGGTCTGGGCGCAGGAGTCGAAACCGTACTTGCCCATGTCGGCGAGCATGTCGTTACGCACCGGGATCGAGCCCTTGTTGATGCTGAAGACTTTCTGGAAGTTTTCACCCAGCACGACTTTGGCGATGTCCTGCTGACCGGCCGCGGTGCCCGCGTCCTTCTGCTTGAACACGGCCAGCGAGTCGATGTTGTAGGTGAACGCCTTGTCGGTGCCCGGGAACGCTACGCACTCGTAGTCCTTGCCGGCGACTTTCTTGGCGGCGGTCCATTCGGACTTGGCCCAGTCACCCATGATCTGCATGCCGGCCTTGCCGTTGATGACCTTGGCCGCTTCCAGGTTCCAGTCCTGGCCTTTGCCGTCCTGGTCCATGTAGGTCGCGACTTTCTTCAGCTCGGTCAGGGCCTTGACCATTTCCGGGCCGGTCAGGGCAGCGTTGTCCAGGTCGACCAGGGCTTTCTTGTAACCATCAACGCCCATCACCGACAGCACGACCGCTTCGAACACGGTGCTGTCCTGCCATGGCTGGCCGCCGTGAGCCAGCGGGATGAAGCCCGCCGCTTTCAGCTTGTCGCCGGCGGCGTAGAATTCTTCGAGGGTGGTCGGGGCTTTTTCGATACCGGCTTTCTTGAAGACTTCCGGGTTGATCCACAGCCAGTTCACGCGGTGAATGTTCACCGGTACGGCCACGTAATCACCTTCGAACTTCACGGTGTCGGAGACTTTCTTGTCGAGCAGGCTGTCCCACTTCTCGGACTTGGAAACGTCTTTCAGGACGTCAGTGTCGAGCAGACCGGTCGACGCCCATTCCTGGATGTCCGGGCCTTTGATCTGGGCAACGCCTGGCGGGTTGCCGGCTACCGCGCGGCTTTTCAGCACGGTCATGGCAGTCGCACCGCCACCACCGGCGACAGCGCCGTCTTTCCAGGTGAAACCGTCTTTCTCGACTTGTGCCTTGAGCACATCGACGGCAGCTTTTTCGCCACCGGACGTCCACCAATGCACGACTTCCACCGAACCTTTGGATTCGGCAGCGGAAACACTCAGGGGCAGCACAGCGAGCGGGAACAGGGAGGCGACAGAAATGACAGTAGCGAGGCGAGAAATCGCATTCATCTGAGATGTACCTTTCTTGTTGTTATGCATGCAAGTCTGGTGCTTGCGCTGCACACGAGTTTAAACAGAGCGTTTCCCCTCGCAGGTAACGAAGGGACGCGCGAATGTCACCACATGGTTACACAGGAACGCTTCGGGAAAGCTGTGCCAGAGCACTGGCCATGCTCGGCGCCAGCGGCAGACGCGGAATCAGCACGGCCTGCCAGGCGTGGTACAGATCCGGTTTGCCCGCCCAGATATCGGCACTTGGGCGGTTCTGCGGATCGAGTTCGTGGTGCCAGCTGCCGTCGCAGCGGTCGATGAAATGCGTTTCGCAAAATTCCCAGAACAGGCGATACCAGGTTTCGTACTGCGCATCGCCGGTGCGTTTGAGCAAGGCACTGGCGGCAGCGCTGGCTTCGGCGTGAGTCCAGTGCAGGCGATGACGCACTACCGCTTTGTTGTTCCAGTCGAGGGTGTAGACGATGCCCGGCGCGCCATCGACGTCCCAGCCATGACGGCAGTTGTTCTCGAACAGCTTTTGCGCGTCAGTGGCCAGCCAGCCGGGCGTGAGCATGCCGGCCTGAACCCGCGCGGCTTCGAGGTGCAGCAACAGCCGCGCCCACTCGAAACCGTGGCCCGGCGTGGTGCCGTAGGGACGGAAACCGTCGGCGGGATTGTCATGGTTGTATTCACGCAGCGGCTGCCAGTCGCGGTCGAAATGCTCGATCACCAGGTAATCGTTGGCGGCAGCGTGACCGTGAATCACCCGCTCGACGATGCGTTGCGCACGCACCAGCCAGCGCGGGTCTTCGGTGACATCGGCCAGCGCAAGGAAGGCTTCGGTGGCGTGCATGTTGCTGTTGGCACCGCGGTAGGCTTCTTCTTCGCGCCAGTCGCGATTGAAGAATTCGCGCATGGCGCCCTCTTCTTCGCTCCAGAAATAGGTGTCGATGATGTCGACGGCGTCATCCAGCAATGCCTGCGCACCGGGGCGTTGCGCGACCACCGCGGAACTGGCCGCCAGCGCGACGAAAGCATGCAGATAAGCGTTCTTGCCGGTGTTGCCGTCACGGTGCTCGGCGACAGCGAACCAACCGCCGTGCAGCGCATCGCGCAACGGGCCGCGCAGGGCCGCAATGCCGTGATCGATCAGCTCGGCGAATCCCGGCAGCCCCTGAATGTGGGCCATGGCGAAGCTGTGGGTCATGCGTGCGGTGTTCATGGTTTCGGCTTGCGCGCCGACCTGGAGCTGGCCGCGCTCATCGAGATTGCCAAAGCCTTCGGGCAACCGTGAAGCCTTGGCAAATGCCAGCAGGCGCAGGCCTTCATCGGCGAGCCATTGCTGGTGGGCAGGGGCGTTCAGCCAACTGCTGAAGCCCGGATTGAAGTGATCCATGGGTGGCCTTTTTTGTTGTTATGACTGCGGGCAGTCTAAACAACGAGCCGGGAGGGGCTTGTAACGAAGGGGGCGGGTTTTGTCACCGATCGGTGACAAAAGAGCAACCCTCACCCCAGCCCTCTCCCGGAGGGAGAGGGAGCTGACCGAGGTGTCTGGCGTCATACATCGACCTGAAAAACCGAGTCGATTATGGATTCGGTAAAGCAGGATCAAGTCGATGCATCTTTAAAGCATCCCCCGATCGGTCCCCTCTCCCTCCGGGAGAGGGTTAGGGTGAGGGCAAGCTTTTGACTTAATCCGCCGAACGCGGCAATTGCAGGGTCACGCGCAATCCACCCTCACGCAGATTCTGCAACGTCACCTCACCGCCATGGCTATGGGCAATGTTGCGGGCGATCCCCAAACCGAGACCGTAACCCTGCTGCTGCCCCGCCAACCGGAAGTGCGGCTCAAACACCTGCTCCAACCGCTGCTCCGGCACCCCCGGACCTTCATCATCGACATGCAGCACGAATGCGCTTTCGTCGTCATCGATGTGCAAGTGCGCGTTCTGGCCGTACTTCAACGCGTTGTCGATCAGGTTGCCGATGCAGCGCTTGAGCGCCAATGGCTTGCCCGGATAAGCCGCCAACGCCCGTCCCTGCTGGGTCACGCGACCGTTGCCGTTGGGCGCCAGATACGGTTCCACCAGACAGTCGAGCACATGGTTCAGGTCCACCGGCTCGATGTTTTCGTGAATGTCGGTGTCCTTCACGCATTGCAGCGCGCCTTTGACCAGCAGCTCCAATTCATCTAGATCGCGGCCGAACTTGGTTTGCAGTGTTTCGTCTTCCAGCAGTTCGACCCGCAGTCGCAGACGGGTGATCGGCGTGCGCAGGTCATGGGAAATCGCGCTGAACAACTGGCTGCGCTCGGTCAGGTAACGGCTGATGCGCTCGCGCATGGTGTTGAAGGCGCGGCCCACTTCGACCACTTCACTGCCGCCGCCCTCGGCCACCGGCTCGACGTCGGCGCCCAGCGACAAATCCCGCGCGGCCCGTGCCAGACGCTTGAGCGGCCGGCTCTGCCAGTGCACCAGCAGGCCGATGAACAGCAACAGAAATCCACTGGTGAAGACGATGAACCACACCTGCTGAGTCGGCAGGCCCTGTTCTTCAAGACTGGTGTAGGGTTCGGGCAGCAGTGAGGCGATGTACAGCCATTCACCCGGCGCCAACTGAATCTGGGTCACCAGCACCGGCGGATTCACCGGTTCCAGCGTCAACGCGTAATGCGCCCACGAACGTGGCAACTCATCGAGTTTCAACCCGGCGTTGAAGATCCGCAGGTCATCAGGGCTGACGAAGGTCACCAGAATGTCGGTGTCCTGGCCCAGCGACTGACGCAGCACTTCATCCACCGCTTTCAACACCGCTGCCTTGCGCGGTGTCACCGGCAGTACTTCCATGCCCAGCGGCTTGTCGTTCAGCGTCACCACAAAACGCGTGCCGCCCATACTGCGCAACTGATCGAGCACCAGCGGCCGATAGGCCACCGGCAACGAGCGGAAGTAACTGACACTGGCGGTCATCGAATGGGCGAGGCTGCGAGCGCTGGTGACCAGGCCTTCGAGCTGGGTCGCGCGCAATTGGGACACCCAGATCACGCTGGACAGGGTCTGGGCGAACAACACCGCGAGCAACGTCAGCAGCAACATCCGGCCGAGCAACGAACGCGGCATCGGCACTTTGCGCGCGGTGGTGCGCAGGAACTCAGTGACCATTGCCGGCAACCACATTGGCTGCCAGCTGGTAGCCGCTGCCACGCACGGTGCGGATCAGCCGTGGCGGTTTTTCGGTGTCGCGCAGACGCTGGCGCAAACGGCTGACGGCCATGTCGACGATGCGATCGAGGGGCATCAGGTCGCGGCCACGGGTGGCGTTGCCGATGGTGTCGCGGTCGAGGATTTGCTGAGGGTGATCGAGGAACAGTTTCAGCAGGGCGAAGTCGGCGCCGGAAAGAATCACTTCCTCGCCGTCGGTGTGGAACAGCCGATGGCTGACCATGTCCAGTCGCCACTCATCGAACGCCAGCACTTCACTGCCGCCGCGTTCCTGACCGAATTGGGCGCGACGCAGCAGGGCCTTGATCCGGGCTTGCAGTTCGCGGGGGCTGAAAGGTTTGCCGAGGTAGTCGTCGGCGCCTAGCTCCAGACCGATGACACGATCGGCTTCGTCGGAACTGGCGGTAAGCATGATGATCGGCACCTGGGCCTGACGCGGATGCTGGCGCACCCAGCGGCACAGGCTGAAGCCGTCTTCATCGGGCAGCATCACATCGAGGATCACCAGATCGCTCGGCGCTTCGTTCAACGCCTGACGAAAACCGGCGCCATCCGCCGTGGCCCGAACCTGAAAACCCGCGCGGGTCAGGTAGGTTTCCAGCAACTCGCGTATCTCCTGGTCGTCATCGACCAACAAAATCGACTTGTTGACTGAGCTCACTTCGAAGGCATCCTTGTTGTTGGAATTGGGCGGATTATGCCTGATGTGTCGAGGGTTCCCACGCTCGGCGTGGGAATGATCATTTACCGGATTGTTCGAGCGCCACTCCTGCACCGACGAGCCCGGAATACGGCGCCGTCACCAGCCACACCGGAATCCCCTTGAAGTAATCGCTCATGCAGCCCTTGTCGGCGAAGCTGCGGGCGAAACCGCTTTCGAGGAAGAAGTCGGCAAAGCGCGGAATCACGCCACCCACGATGTACACCCCACCACGGCCGCCGGTGGTCAGCACGTTATTGCCGGCCACGCGACCGAGCCAGCAGCAGAATTGCTCCAGTACTTCCAGGGCAATCGGGTCGCCTGCAAGTCCCGCCGCAGTGATGGCCTCCGGCGTATCGAGTTTCGGTTCATGACCATCCACCGCGCAGATCGCCCGGTACACCCGAGGCAAGCCGCCGCCGCTCAACGCGGTTTCCGCGCTGACGTGGCCGATTTCGTTGTGGATGTGCTGCCAGAGCTGGGTTTCACGCAGACTGCTCAGCGGCAGATCGACGTGACCGCCCTCTCCCGGCAACGCGGCAAATCGACCTTCACCGAGATCGAGCAACGTGCCGACGCCCAGGCCAGTGCCCGGACCGATCACCACTGCCGGACGCAACGGCTCCGGCGTGCCTTCGCAAACCACGCGGAATTCGCCGGGCTGCAAACGGGTCATGCCCAGCGCCATCGCCGAGAAATCGTTGATCAGCAACAACTGATCGACCTGCAAGGTCTGGCAGAACGCCTTGCGACTCAGGCGCCAGTGGTTGTTGGTGAACTTGAACTCATCGCCGCTCACCGGCCCCGCCACCGACAGGCACACCGAGCCGATAGCGCCCGGCGCCAGACCGAGCCCGCTGAGGTAGAGGCTGATCGCCTCTTCCGGGCTGGCATGGTCGGCCGTGGCCAGCACCTGAACCGATTCGAGCTGCTGATCTTTCCACAACGCGAACCGCGCGTTGGTGCCTCCGATGTCACCGACCAAAGCCAGTTTCAATTAAGCGTCTCCAGGGCAGAAGTGAAGGCGCTGGCGCCCTGCTCCGCCGAGCTGAAGGCCAAACGCATGAAGCCAAACAGTTCGCGACCGCTGCCGATGTTGTTGCCCAACAGGCCTTTGGCGGGTTCGCGCGCTGCGAATTCGGCGGCGTCCACCTTGAGTTCCAAAGTGCCTTTGACGCCATCGACGCGGATGATATCGCCCTCTTGCACCCGCGCCAAAGCGCCGCCGACATAAGCTTCGGGGCTGACATGAATGGCCGCCGGAATTTTCCCGGATGCGCCGGACATACGTCCGTCAGTTACCAGCGCAACCTTGAAGCCGCGATCCTGCAGCACGCCGAGGAACGGCGTCATCTTGTGCAGCTCAGGCATGCCGTTGGAACGCGGACCCTGGAAGCGCATCACCGCGACAAAATCCTTCTCCAGCAGACCGGCCTTGAAAGCGTCGGCCAGATCCTGCTGATCCTGGAACACCATGGCCGGCGCTTCGACGATCTGGTTTTCCAGCGCCACGGCGGACACCTTCATCACGCCACGACCGAGGTTGCCTTCCATCACGCGCAAGCCGCCCTCTGCCGAGAACGCACGGGCCACCGGGCGCAGGATGTTTTCGTCGAGGCTGTCGGTCGGGCCTTCGCGCCACACCAGCTTGCCGTTATCGAGGAACGGCTCCTTGGTGTACTGGCTCAGGCCGTGGCCAAGCACCGTGTTGACGTCTTCGTGCAGCAGGCCGGCTTCGAGCAGTTCGCGAATCAGGAACGACATGCCGCCCGCCGCCTGGAAGTGGTTGATGTCGGCCTTGCCGTTCGGATAGACGTGGCTCAGGGTCGGCACGACTTCGGAGAGGTCGGCCATGTCCTGCCAGGTCAGTTGAATGCCCGCCGCCATGGCGATGGCCGGCATGTGCAGGGTGTGGTTGGTCGAACCGCCGGTGGCGTGCAGCGCGACGATCGAGTTGACCAGCGCCTTCTCGTCGACAATTTCGCCGATCGGCATGAAGTTGCCGTTCTGTTTGGTCAGGCGGGTGACCTGATGCGCGGCTTCGCGGGTCAGGGCCTCACGCAGCGGCGTGTTCGGGTTGACGAACGATGCGCCCGGCAAGTGCAGGCCCATCACTTCCATCAGCAACTGGTTGGTGTTGGCGGTGCCGTAGAAGGTGCAGGTGCCCGGGCTGTGGTAGGACTTCATCTCCGATTCCAGCAGCTCTTCGCGGGTTGCCTTGCCTTCGGCGTACTTCTGCCGCACGTCGGCTTTTTCCTTGTTGGAAATCCCCGAGACCATCGGCCCGCCCGGGACGAAAATCGTCGGCAAGTGACCGAAACGCAGAGAGCCCATCATCAGGCCCGGCACGATCTTGTCGCAGATGCCGAGCATCAGCGCGCCGTCGAACATGTTGTGGGACAGCGCCACCGCCGTCGACATCGCGATCACTTCGCGGCTCGGCAGGCTCAGCTCCATGCCCGGCTCGCCCTGGGTCACGCCGTCGCACATGGCAGGCGTGCCGCCGGCGAACTGGCCGACCGAGCCGATTTCGCGCAAGGCGTTCTTGATCTGTTCCGGGAAGACTTCGTACGGCTGGTGCGCCGAAAGCATGTCGTTATATGACGAAACAATTGCGATGTTCGCCGAGTTCATCATCCGCAGGCTGTGCTTGTCTTCGCTGCCACACCCGGCCACGCCATGGGCGAAGTTGGCGCATTGCAGTTTGCCGCGCATCGGCCCGTCAGTTGCAGCGCCGCGAATCAGCGCAAGGTAAGCCTGACGCGTGGCGCGGCTGCGGGCGATAAGCCGTTCGGTGACCTCAAGAACGCGGGGATGCATGTGTAGAACTCCAGGCTAACGGATGTGGCGACCTGATTGTCTATGCTGATCAAAAGCCCGTTCGCGTGGGATGACGAACGGTTTTCTTGATCATTCGGACCAGTTGATTCAGGTCACTCGTTGTAGATAAAACAAAATATTGCCACTAAAAAGGCTTGTTTTCTATTTTTATGCGAATAATCTTGTAATTCCAACAACAAAACGACGGCGGCGCTGTTCAATGACTCTTCGAATCGCAATCAATGGTTTTGGCCGCATCGGCCGTAATGTCCTGCGCGCACTGTATACCCAAGGCTATCGTCAGGATTTGCAGATCGTCGCCATCAACGATCTGGGCGACAGCGCGATCAATGCGCATCTGCTCAAATACGACACCGTTCATGGCACATTCGACGCCGAAGTGGCTCATGACAACGAGAGCCTGACCGTCAACGGCGACCGCATTTCGGTCAGCGCCATCCGCAATCCGGCCGACCTGCCATGGGCCGCGGAAAAGATTGATGTGGTGTTCGAATGCACCGGTCTGTTCACCGACCGGGCCAAAGCCGCCGCGCATATTACCGCCGGCGCACGCAAAGTGATTATCTCAGCCCCGGCCAAAGGCGCCGATGCCACCGTCGTTTACGGTGTGAACCACGACATTCTGCGCCAGTCGCACCAGATCATTTCCAACGCGTCGTGCACCACCAACTGCCTGGCCCCCGTGGCTCAGGTGCTGCACCGCGAACTGGGCATCGAAAGCGGTCTGATGACCACCATCCACGCCTACACCAACGACCAGAACCTGACCGACGTCTACCACACCGACCCGTACCGCGCGCGCTCCGCCACCCAGAACATGATCCCGAGCAAGACCGGCGCCGCCGAAGCCGTGGGCCTGGTGCTGCCGGAACTGGCGGGCAAGCTGACCGGCATGGCCGTGCGTGTGCCGGTGATCAATGTGTCGCTGGTGGACCTGACCGTGCAGTTGAAGCGCGAAGCCTCGGCCGATGAAGTCAATGCACTGATGAAAGCGGCGAGCCAGCATTCGAAGATCCTCGGCTACAACACCCTGCCGCTGGTATCGAGCGACTTCAACCACAACCCGCTGTCGTCGATCTTCGACGCCAACCACACCAAAGCCAGCGGCAAACTTCTGAAAGTACTGGCCTGGTACGACAACGAGTGGGGCTTCTCCAACCGTATGCTCGATAACTGCCTGGCCCTGTGCAACGCGGAATAAAACCGCTGGCGCCGTTTTGAGGGCGGGCAAAAGCTTTACCCACCTTTGACAAATCAACACTTGACCACTCGGGCGGATGATAAGCATTATCATTCGCTCGAAATGGATCAGGTCTTCCCGTGAGTCAATCACACTTCAACCACGTCTTCCTCGCCCAGCGCACCTCGCTGCTGCGGACGCTGGAACGGATGGTCAACAACCACAGCACCGCCGAAGACCTGTTGCAGGAAACCTACCTGCGCGTCACCCGGGCGCTGAGCGAACGGGCCATCGATCACCTTGAACCCTTTGTCTTCCAGACCGCGCGCAACCTGGCACTGGATCATTTGCGTGCGCGCAAGATTCATTCGCGCACCATGGTCGATGACGTGCCGCAGGACGTGGTGCACAGCGTCGCCGCCCCCGCCAGCAGCGCCGAAGACGCCGCCCACGCCGAACAATTGCTGGAGCGCCTGAACGTGAGCCTCGGTGAACTCAGCCCCCGCCAACAGCAAATCTTCATCCTCAGCCGCCTGCACGGGCACAGCTATCAGGAAATCGCCGAAGAACTGAGCGTATCCCTCAGCACGGTGCAGAAAGAACTCAAACTGATCATGACCATCTGCATCGGTGTCGCCGAGCGCCTGAACGGCGACTGATCTGCAAGCCTTGTCGGTATTCGACAGGATCGACTGCACTGATCATCGGGCTTTGTTACCCTTGCCCGACTTTTACGCTTCACTAAAAAAACAGCCGTGCACAGACACTGCCGAGGAACCACCGTGACGGACACCCACCGCTCCCCTTCGCCTTCATCGGCGCAGGACGCCGCCAGCGCAATGGACCAGGCTCTGGACTGGCTCATCGTGCTCGGCAGTCCGGACGAGGAGCAGACCCGGCAATTCCATGCCTGGCTGGCGGCCGATCCGTTGAATGCCGAGGCGTTCGCCAAGGCTCAGGCAATCTGGGACGGCCCGCAGATCGCTCAGTGCGCGCAAAACCTCGCGGCCAAACCGAAGAAAGTTACCGTCCTCACTCGCCTGCGTCCGCACTGGAAACCGCTGGCCACCGCCGCCGTTCTGCTGCTCGGGCTGTTCAGTTTCAGCAACCTGCCGATGCGTCTGCAGGCCGATCACCTGACCGTAGTCGGCGAGCGTCAGCGCCTGCAGCTTGAGGACGGCTCGAAAGTCCTGCTCAACACCAATTCCGCGTTCTCCAGCACGATCAACGATCAGCAGCGAGTCGCGCGGCTGTATCAGGGCGAAGCGTTTTTCGAGATCCCGGCCAGCCGCAGCCAGCCGCTGGAAATCGACGCCGGGCCGGTGAAAGCCAGCGTGCGCGACACCGCATTCGCCGTGCGTTATCTGGACGGCGTGGCGCAGGTGCGGGTGCAGCGTGGCGATGTCGATCTGCGGGCGACCCGTGACGATGCGCGGGTGCGGCTGTCTGCCGGTGAGAGCATTCGCATCGGCCCGAACGGTTTCGACCGCCCGGCCAAGGTCGACGCCGCCACCGATCTGGCCTGGGTGCAGGGTCGGCTGATCTTCGAGAACTGCCCGCTGAACCAGGTGCTGGCCGAACTGCGCCGTTACTACCCGGGCTTCATCATCAACACCAACGAGCAGTTGGCCGACGTCGCCGTCACCGGCAATTACCGTCTCGACCAGCCGCTGGACGTGGTGCGTTCGCTCGCTCATATCACCTCGGCCAAGCTTCGGGAATTCCCGGCGCTGGTGATCTTGAACTAAATGAGAATTATTTTTACTCGATAGTCGAAGCTCGTTCGTCTCGTTATAGCCAATGCAATTGATTCGCATCTCGCGAGATCAATCAGCACCTATAAAGATTCGTGCGACACGGAGCGCTATCGATGTCCTCTCGCCTTACCCGCCAGACTTCTTCCCCTTCCCGCGTGCTTTCGCTGCTGACCGCCGCCATTCTGATGGCCGGCACCGCGCCGCTGATGGCCGCCACCGAACAGCCGACGCGCAACA
Source organism: Pseudomonas sp. R45(2017) (assembly GCF_002112305.1). Taxonomy (NCBI): domain Bacteria; kingdom Pseudomonadati; phylum Pseudomonadota; class Gammaproteobacteria; order Pseudomonadales; family Pseudomonadaceae; genus Pseudomonas; species Pseudomonas sp. R45(2017). The sequence goes on from NZ_NEHH01000001.1 coordinate 495,560, forward strand.
TGGGCGACTACTCGTTCGCCATTGCCCAACAGCCGCTGGTGTCGGCGCTCAATGCGTTCACCGCGGTCACCGGCTGGCAGGTCGGTTTGCCGGCGGAACTGGGTCAAGACGTGTCGTCGCCGGGCGTGCGCGGTTCGCTGCCACCGGAAAAAGCCCTGGAGCGTCTGTTGGTGGGGACCAACCTGAGCTTCCGCAAACTGAGCAACAACAACGTCGTGCTGGAAAAACGCGCCAGCAGCGGCGCACTCAATCTTGATCAGGTGACCATCAGCGCCACCCGTCAGGAACAGTCGATCAACAGCGTGCCGGCCACCGTCACCGTGCAGACCCGTCAGGATCTGGACCGCAACAACGTCAACACCATCAAGGATCTGGTGCGCTACGAGCCGGGCGTATCCGTGGGCGGCGCCGGCCAGCGTGGCGGGATCAGCGGCTACAACATTCGCGGCATCGACGGCGACCGGATTCTGACTCAGGTCGACGGCGTCGAAGTGCCTGACGGTTTCTTCAACGGCCCTTACGCCAAGACCCAGCGCAATTACGTCGACCCGGAAATCGTCAAACGCGTCGAGATCCTCCGTGGCCCGGCCTCGGTGCTGTACGGCAGCAACGCCATCGGCGGCGCGGTCAGCTACTACACCCTCGACCCGGACGACATCATCAAGCCCGGCAAAGACGTCGGTGCCCGCCTGAAAACCGGCTACAGCTCCGCCGACGAGAGCTGGCTGAAATCCGCCACCGTCGCCGGTCGCGCCGACCAGTTCGACGGCTTGTTGCACTACAGCCAGCGCGACGGTCATGAAACCGATTCCTACGGCAGCAACAACGGCACCGGCCTTGAGCGCACCGCCGCCAACCCGGAGGACGTGAAAGCCGCCAACGTGCTGGCCAAGATCGGCTGGAACTACAACGAAGGTTCGCGCCTGGGCCTGACCTACGAAAAGTACAAGGACGATCGCGACACCGATCAGAAAAGCGCCTACGGCGGCCCGTACTTCAACGGCGCCCCGACGATCCCGAACAGCGTGCTGCCCGGCGGCATGTACCAGTGGCGCACCGGCAACGACACCATCACCCGCGAGCGTTTCGGCCTGGAGCACAGCTTCGAGCTCGACAGCCTGCTGGCGGACAACGTGAAGTGGAGCCTCAACCACCAGACCGCCAAGACCGACCAGAGCACCGACGAGTTCTATTACCCGATCACCCGTAAAGTCCTGCGCACCCGCGACACGATCTACGAAGAAAAACAGTGGGTCTTCGACGCGCAACTGGACAAGGCCTTCAGCCTCGGCGCCACCGATCACGTGCTGACTTACGGCACCACCATCAAGCAGCAGAAAGTTACCGGCTCGCGCAGCGGCGACGGCACATGCCTGGCGGTCGGTCGCGGCTGCACCGCCATCGGCGCCACCAGCGCGGCTGACGTGCTGAAAAAATCCAGCGACTTCCCGGACCCGACCATCAACACCTACATCCTGTTCGCCCAGGATCAGATCAGCTGGAACAACTGGACCTTCCTGCCGGGCCTGCGCTACGACTACACGCAGCTCAAGCCGCACATCACCCAGGAATTCCTCAACACCGTGGCCGCCGACGGCAACGGCACGGTCAGCGACGAGAACAAGACCTGGCATAAAGTCTCGCCGAAATTCGGCCTGACCTACGCCCTGACCGACAACTACACCTGGTACGGTCAGTACGCCGAAGGCTTCCGCACACCGACCGCGAAAGCGCTTTACGGCCGCTTCGAGAACAGCACCACCGGCTACAACGTGGCGCCGAACCCGGACCTGGAACCGGAAAAGAGCAAAAGCTATGAAACCGGCCTGCGCGGCAACTTCGAGCAAGGCTCGTTCGACGTGGCGGTGTTCTATAACAAGTACCGCGACTTCATCAACGAAGACGCCGTCACCCCGGGCTACAGCGAGCTGACGTTCCAGTCCAGCAACATCAAGCACGCCACCATCAAGGGTGCCGAAGTCAAAGGTCGTCTGAACCTGGATTCCTTCGGCGCGCCGCAAGGCTTGTACACCCAGGGTTCGATCTCCTACGCCTATGGACGCAACAACGACAACGGCGAGCCTTTGAACAGCGTCAACCCGCTGACCGGCGTGTTCGGCCTCGGTTATGACCAGGACAACTACGGCGGCCTGCTGAGCTGGACCGTGGTCAAGAAGAAGGATCGCGTCGACGACAGCAACTTCAAATCGCCGGACGGTGTCAGCAGTCAATTCAAGTCGCCGGGCTTCGGCATTCTCGATCTGGCCGGTTATTACAAGGTCACCGACGACGTCACCGTCAGCGGCGGCATCTACAACCTGACCGACAAGAAATACTGGCTGTGGGATGACGTGCGCGGTTACGACAGCGTCGGCGAAGCCTCGGTGACACAACCGGCCAACCTTGATCGCCTGACCCAGCCGGGTCGCAACTTCGCGATCAACCTGGTCTGGGATATCTGATCCGGATGACCTCACGGCGCGCATGCATGGCCGCGCCGTGAGGTTTTTTTACTGTCCGGCGCTTGCCCGTACGTCTCGTTATCAAGCGCCTCTTCTTTTCAAGGACATCTCATGAGCACCCCGGAAAAAGCCCTGCGTTCGCAACGCCTGAACCAGATCACCCACGAGCCGCACAGCAAGCTCGATGCCCTGGTCAAGGCCCATGCGCCGTTCGAGACCCGCGCCAATTTCGCCCGTTTCGTGGCCGCGCAGTACCTGTTCCAGTCGGAGCTGGTGTCGCTGTACAACGATGCCGAACTGACCGCCATCGTCCCTGACCTGCCGGCCCGCTGCCGCGCCGAAGCGGCAAAAGCCGACCTCGCCGACCTAGACACCGAAGTGCCTGCGCCAGTCGCCGGCACGGTGAAAAACCCGAGCAAGGCCCGCGCCCTGGGCTGGATTTTCGTGTCCGAGGGTTCCAAGCTCGGCGCTGCGTTCCTGATCAAACGCGCGGTCGCGCTGGACCTGAGCGAAACCTTTGGCGCCCGTCATCTGGGCGAGCCTGAAGGCGGTCGCGCCGAAGGTTGGAAGAGCTTTGTGCGTACCCTCGATTCGCTGCAATTCAGTGCTGAAGAAGAAGCGGAAGTGGAGCAAGGCGCGATCGATGCGTTCAACCGCTTCACCGTGCTGCTGGAACAGGCTTACGCCACAGAAGCCGAACCGGCCTGATCCCAGCCACACCGTAAAACCTGTGGGAGCTGGCTTGCCAGCGATGACGGCGTGTCAGACAACATCCCTGTCGACTGACCGGACGCTATCGCTGGCAAGCCAGCTCCCACAAGGAATTGCGTAACTCTGTAAGATTCCCACCCTGTCACATTAGCCTCTCGCTGAGCCCATGCCCCAACCCGCCTCCTCCCGACTCGCCCGCCTGCTGTTCGGTCTGCTCGCCTATGTCAGCCTCGGCATCGGTCTGATCGCCATCGTCGTGCCCGGCCTGCCGACCACCGAGTTCATCCTGCTCGCCGCCTGGGCCGCGACCCGCAGTTCGCCGCGCCTGAGTGCCTGGCTGGAAAACCATCGGCTGTTCGGGCCGATCCTGAGTAACTGGCGCAACGGCAAGATCATCGCCCGCAAAGCCAAGGTCAGCGCCACCGTCAGCATGTTGCTGTGCGCCACGCTGATGCTGGTGATGCTCGATCACGGCTGGCCGATCTATCTGGCGATTGCCGGGATGACGATGGGCAACCTGTGGATCTGGTCGCGACCGGAAGCGCTGCCGAAGATTTTCTGATTTTTCTCTTGTTTTCAGGGCATTTACTCGCGCAAACGTTTAGCCGTGACCGTTCGTCGGCTTGCAACTCATGCGTACCCGCCTCGCGCCGATGAGCATTGAATGGCGCTGAATGGATTTGGCGAACCGGGCACCTTCCTGCCTCTTAGCCAACAGCTCATCCATTCGCGAGAACGTCCCATGTTCGACTCTCTGTCCATTCGCCTGAAAATCGTCTTGCTCTCCGGCCTCTGCCTGCTCGGTGTGGTCGCGCTGATCGTTGGCATCAACATTTACCAGACCAACCAGAACGACGAACTGGTCAGTGCTTCCAGCAGCAAGATGCTCACCGCCAGCGTGCAGGACCTGTTGCAGGCCAAGGCTGCCGAGCAAGCGGTGCGGGTGCAGAAAACCTTCGGCGAGAGCCTGTTGGTGATCACCGCCCTGGCCGACCAGATCAAGGACATGCGAGTGATGGCCGCCAAGCGTTCGCTGGACGCCGGCGCCCTGCGTGAAGAGTTGAACCAGAGCCTGAAAACCGCCTTCGAGCGCAACAGCAAGGTGCTTGGCATCTGGCTGGCGTTCGAACCCAACGGACTGGACGGCAAGGACAGCGAATTCGCCAACGATGCCGCGCGCCAGTCCAACGAGGCGGGACGTTTCGCCAGTTACTGGAGCCGTGCTGCGGGTCCGTCGCTGAACACGATCATGGTCGAAGACGACATGAACAAGACCACCCTCAGCGTCAGCGGCACGCCTTACAACAGCTGGTACACCTGCCCTCGCGACAACAAACGTACCTGCCTGCTTGATCCTTACGCCGACACCGTGGGCGGCAAGGAAATGCTCATGACCACCATTTCCGTGCCCCTGCTGGTGGACGGCAAGGCCATCGGCGTGGTCGGTGTCGACATCGCCCTCGACGCCCTGCAAGCGGCGGCCGTGGACTCTCAGCGTGACCTGTTCAACAGCGCCGGGCACATGCTGATCGTCTCCGGCAGCGGCGTGCTTGGTGCCTACAGCGCGGATGCCGGCAAGGTCGGCAAGAGCATCGGCGACACCCTCGGCGCCGAGGGCAAGGACGTGCTGCAACTGCTGAGTGCCGGCACACCGAAGATTCTCGAGCGGGGCGACCTGATCCGCGCCGTGTATCCGGTCAACCCGATTGCCGACTCCAAGGCCTGGGGCGTGGTCATCGACCTGCCGAAACAAGTGCTGCTGGCCGACTCGGTCAAGCTCCAGGCAGTGCTCGACGACGCGCAGCAAACCGGCACGATTACCGCATTGGCGGTGGCCGTGATCGCCGGCCTGATCGGTCTGCTGCTGATCTGGCTCACCGCCTCCGGCGTGACCCGTCCGATCAACAGCGTCGCCGAAATGCTGAAGAACATCGCCAGCGGTGAAGGTGATCTGACCCAGCGCCTGAACTACACCAAGAAAGATGAACTGGGCGAACTGGTGAACTGGTTCAACCGCTTCCTCGACAAGCTGCAACCGACCATCGCCCAGATCAAACAGAGCATCACCGAGGCCCGTGGCACCGCCGATCAGTCGTCGGAAATCGCCCGCCAGACCAGCGAAGGCATGCAGGTGCAGTTCCGCGAGATCGATCAGGTAGCGACCGCCTCCAACGAAATGAGCGCCACCGCTCACGACGTGGCGAACAGCGCGTCGAATGCGGCCAACGCGGCGAAAGGCGCCGATCAGTCGGCCAAGGACGGGATGTCGATCATCGAGCGCAGCACCCGCGACATCAACCAACTGGCCGATGAAGTCAGCAAAGCCGTGACCGAAGTCGAAGAGCTGGCAGTCAACAGCGAGCAGATCGGTTCGGTGCTGGAAGTGATCCGCAGCATTGCCGAGCAGACCAACCTGCTGGCGCTGAACGCCGCGATCGAAGCGGCCCGTGCCGGTGAAAGCGGTCGTGGTTTTGCGGTGGTGGCAGATGAAGTCCGTAACCTCGCCAAGCGCACCCAGGATTCGGTCGAAGAAATCCGCGTGGTGATCGAGCGCATCCAGACCGGCACCCGTGGCGTGGTCGCGACCATGCACTCGAGCCAGACCCAGGCTCACAACAACGCCGGGCAGATCCGCCAGGCCGTGGACGCCCTCGGCAAGATCAGCGACGCGGTTACCGTGATCAGCGACATGAACCTGCAGATCGCCAGCGCCGCCGAACAGCAAAGCGCCGTGGCCGAAGAGGTCAACCGCAACGTCTCGGCGATCCGTACCGTCACCGAAACCCTGACCGAACAGGCCACCGAATCGGCGGCGATCAGCAGCCAGCTCAATGCCCTGGCCAGCCAGCAGATGAAATTGATGGATCAGTTCCGCGTCTGACCTCCCCTCCCTGATCGTTCCCACGTCGAGGCGTCGAACCGTCCGCGTGGGAATACAGCCCAGGACGCTCCGCGTCCCGCTCCTGAACTGGAGCGCAGGGCATGGGAACGATCTCGTCATCTGTTCTATGATCAGGCCCTCTTCCGGAGGGCCTTCGATGACTGATCTGCTCACGTCCATTCAAGCCGCACTCGGCTTGTCCCGCACGCCGATTCCATTCACCGCCGAGGGCGCCCTGCCCTCAGCGTTTGCCGTCACCGACCTTGCCTGCGCGAGCATTGCCGTTGCCGGGCAAGCTGTCGCCGAACTCCTTCAGCAGCAAACCGGCGACTTGCCCACTGTAGAAGTCGACCGCCGCCTCGCCTCGTTCTGGTTCGCCACGTCGCTGCGACCGATCGGCTGGGAAGTGCCGCCGCTGTGGGATCCGGTGGCCGGCGACTACGCAACCCGAGACGGCTGGATCCGCCTGCACACCAACGCCCCGCATCACCGCACCGCCGCTGAAAGGGTGCTCGGCGCCTGTGCCGACCGCGCGGCGATGGCGGCGAAAGTTGCGCAATGGGCCAGTGCCGATCTGGAGCAAGCGGTGGTCGAGGCCAAGGGTTGTGCGGCTGAGATGCGCAGCTGGGAACAGTGGCAGAAACATCCGCAAGGGTTGGCGGTGAATGCCGAACCCTTGGTGCATTTCAGTGACGGGAAAGAAGAAAGTCATCAACCCTGGCAAGGCTCGGTGGCGCGGCCATTGGCGGGGCTCAAGGTGCTTGATCTGACCCGCGTACTGGCCGGCCCGACCGCCAGCCGCTTCCTCGCGGGGTTGGGCGCCAATGTGCTGCGCATCGACCCGCCGACCTGGAATGAACCCGGCGTGGTGCCGGAAGTGACCCTCGGCAAACGTTGTGCGCGACTGGATCTGCATAAGCCGGCGGATCGCGCAGTGTTTGAAGGTTTGCTCAAGGATGCCGACATTCTTCTGCACGGTTATCGTGCCGACGCCCTTGAACAGCTTGGCTTCGGCATAGAGCGTCGCCGGCAACTGGCGCCGGGGCTGATTGATGTCTGCCTCAACGCCTACGGCTGGAGCGGCCCGTGGCAGAACCGTCGGGGTTTCGACAGTCTGGTGCAGATGAGCAGCGGGATTGCCGAGGCCGGACAGCGCTGGAAGCAAGCGGACAAACCGACACCGCTGCCGGTACAGGCGCTGGATCATGCGACGGGGTATCTGATGGCGGCGAGTGTGATTCGGTTGCTGGCTGAACGGTTACGCAGTGGTCGAGGTGGATCGGCGCGGTTGTCGCTGGCACGGACGGCGAAGTTGTTGATTGAGCATGGGGCTGGGACGGATGAAACGTTGCGTCCGGAAAATCCACAGGATCAAAGCTCGCTGGTGGAGCAGACACCTTGGGGGCCGGCACGTCGGCTTCAAGCCCCGCTGAAGATTAGCGGGACGCCTCTGCAGTGGGTTTTGCCGGCAACTGAGTTGGGGTCGCATCGTCCGCAGTGGATTTAAGGTTTGTGCATGGTTTGAGACTGCTGCCCTCACCCCAGCCCTCTCCCGGGGGGAGAGGGAGCCGACCGAGTTGCCTGGCGCCATGCATCGACCTGAGAGATCGAGTCGATTTTGAATTCGGTGCATAACGTTCAAGTCGGTGTACTTCTCAAATATCCCCCAATCGGCTCCCTCTCCCTCCGGGAGAGGGCTGGGGTGAGGGCAGCGGTTTCAAGACGGATACGAAAAATTCAGTCAAAGCGACTCAAGGATGTCCACAACACCTGCGCCGCATACCCCCGAAACGGCCGCCAGGCCTCTGCCCGAACAGACAACTCCCGCGCCGTCATCCGTTCCCCTTCCTGCACCTCCAACGCCCGCAGCAATCCCACATCGCCAGTCGGAAACCCGTCCATGTCCCGCAACTGGCGCAGGGCAATGTACTGCGCCGTCCAGTCGCCAATCCCGTGCAGCGCCAGCAACCGCGCCGTCCCGGAGGCAAACAGCAGCGGATCGTCCAATGACGCCTGCGCCACCCCGGACAAGGTCCGCCCGCGACTTTTCGGCATGCCCAGCGCCGCCAGATCAGCGTTTGCCAAAACCTTTGCCTGAGGAAAGACGTGGGTCAGGCCCGGCACTGAAGAACGTAAAGGCTCGCCATACTGCGCCACCAGTTTCCCCGCCAGCCGAATCGCCGCCACCACGGTGATCTGCTGCCCCAGCACCGCGCGAAACGCCAGTTCCAGACCATCCCACGCCCCCGGCACCCGCAACCCCGGCCGTTCGGCGATCAGCCGCGCCAGCAGCGGATCTACCGCCAGATGCCGCTGCATCGTGGGTAGATCCGCATCCAGATCAAACATCCGTCGCAAACGCGCAACAATCTCGGGAACCGCCGACGGATCCGGGAAATCCAGCTCCACCTCCAGCGCATCACCGTCGCCGGGCCGGACCGAAACCGTGCCGTGAAACCCGTTCAACCCGATGCTGCGCGAATACACGCCATCGGCCACCGTCTCCATCCCGACCACTGCGCGGGCCGCGAGAAACTCGAGCATTGCCGGCCAGTCGCAGGATCCCTGATAGTCGAGCCGCAATCTCACAGGGATAACACGCCGCTGTACAACCCATACGCCGCGAGCCCGGCCCCGGCGATCACGCAGGTGAAAATCCCCTTCTCGAGCGTGGTGAACAGCGGCTCGCCCTGCTCATGTTTGGCCTTGGCGAACAGGATCACCCCCGGCGCATACAGCAGCGCCGACAGCAGCAGGTATTTCACCCCGCCGGCATACAACAGCCACACCGCGTAACACAGCGCGATGCCGCCGATCAGCAGATCCTTGGTGCGTTCGGCGGAGGCATGTTCATAGGTTTCCCCCCGTCCGCTGAGCAATACGGCGTAGGCCGCCGACCACAGATACGGCACCAGAATCATCGAGGAGGCGAGGTAAATCAGGCTGGTGTAAGTGCCGGCGGAAAACAGCGTGATCAGGAGGAAAATCTGGATCATCACGTTGGTCAGCCACAACGCATTGACCGGCACATGGTTGGCGTTTTCCTTCTTCAGGAACGCCGGCATCGTATTGTCCTTGGCGGTGGCAAACAGAATCTCCGCGCACAACAGTGCCCACGACAACAACGCACCGAGCAACGAAATGGCCAGGCCCACGCTGATCAGCAGTGCGCCCCATGGCCCGACAATGTGTTCCAGCACGGCGGCCAGCGACGGGTTCTGCAAGGTCGCCAGTTCCGGCTGACTCATGATCCCCAGCGACAACACATTGACCAGCACGAGCAGCGCCAGCACACCGATAAAACCGATCACCGTGGCGCGGCCCACATCCGAGCGTTTCTCCGCCCGGGCCGAGTAAACGCTGGCGCCTTCGATACCGATGAACACGAACACGGTGACCAGCATCATGTTGCGCACCTGATCCATCACGCCGCCGAAATTCGGGTTGCTGCGGCCCCAGATGTCGCGGGTAAACACGTCCGCCTTGAAGGCCACGGCGGCGATGACCACGAACATGATCAACGGAATAATCTTGGCCACCGTGGTCAGCTGATTGATCAGCGCTGCCTCCTTGATCCCGCGCATGACCAGAAAATGCACGGCCCACAGCAACACCGAAGCGCAGCCGATGGCAATCGGCGTGTTGCCTTGGCCGAACACCGGAAAGAAGTAGCCGAGGGTGCTGAACAGCAACACGAAATACCCGACGTTGCCCAGCCAGGCACTGATCCAGTAACCCCACGCGGACGAAAAACCCATGTAGTCGCCAAACCCGGCCTTGGCGTAGGCATACACGCCGGAGTCCAGTTCCGGTTTGCGGTTGGCCAGGGTCTGGAACACGAAGGCCAGGGTGAGCATGCCGATCGCCGTGATGCCCCAGCCGATCAGGATGGCGCCGGCATCGGCGCGGGCCGCCATGTTCTGCGGCAGGGAAAAAATCCCTCCGCCAATCATCGAACCCACCACCAGGGCGATCAGTGCGCCAAGGCGCAGCTTTTGCGTCGGTTGCGACATTCCAGCGTCTCCAAGTTCCAGAGCGGCGAATGCCGCGAAACCGTTATGCAACCGGCTTTTAACTAAATGGATAAAGCGTAATGACGTTTATTGAATAACGCCAACTTGCGCCCTTTATATATAGCCATTGGCGCTAACGCCGTAGCACGCTCAGACAGTTTTGTGCGCGAATCCTAATAAATCAATTCTGTACTGAAAACAGCGGTGAAAAATTTGCCAAAACCTGAAAAGGAACTAGCGTGATAATTCGAAAGTAATAGGATCCATTCTTAACCACTTTTGACAAAACGCCTCTAGGACGGGCCTTCCAGACAATAGCTTTATGCCTTCAGACGTTTCATAAGTCATTCATTAACAATGGAATGTGACCATGCACTGATCTAAGTCAGCTGTTTGAAAAGCCAACAGAACTACGCTGTGAACTCTTCTCTCCTGCAATGGAGTCATGCAATGTCTGAAGCTCCCGGAAAACTACGACTAGGTGCACTGGTCGCGTTGGTAGTCGGCTCAATGATCGGTGGCGGGATATTCTCTTTGCCACAAAACATGGCCGCCAGTGCCGACGTCGGCGCGGTACTGATTGGCTGGGCCATCACCGCAGTCGGCATGCTTACCCTCGCTTTCGTCTTTCAAACCCTCGCCAATCGCAAGCCTGACCTGGACGGCGGTGTCTACGCCTACGCCAAGGCCGGTTTCGGCGATTACATGGGTTTCTCCTCGGCCTGGGGTTACTGGATCAGTGCCTGGCTGGGCAACGTCGGTTACTTCGTTCTGCTGTTCAGCACCCTCGGCTACTTCTTTCCGGTTTTTGGGGAAGGCAACACCGTTGCTGCCGTGATCGGCGCCTCTGTCCTGCTGTGGGGCGTGCACTTTCTGGTGCTGCGCGGGATCAAGGAAGCGGCGTTCATCAACCTCGTGACCACTGTCGCCAAGGTCGTGCCGCTGCTGCTGTTCGTGCTGATCGCGATCTTCGCCTTCAAACTGGACATCTTTACCGCTGACATCTGGGGCGTGAAAAACCCGGATCTGGGCAGCGTGATGAACCAGGTGCGCAACATGATGCTGGTCACCGTGTGGGTGTTCATCGGCATCGAAGGCGCGAGCATCTTCTCGGCCCGGGCGGAAAAACGTTCGGACGTCGGCAAGGCGACCGTGATCGGGTTCATCACCGTGCTGCTGTTCCTGGTGCTGGTGAACGTGCTGTCGCTGGGCATCATGACCCAGCCGGAACTGGCCAAACTGCAGAACCCGTCGATGGCCGCCGTGCTTGAGCATGTGGTCGGTCACTGGGGCGCGGTGCTGATCAGCGTCGGTCTGATCATCTCGCTGCTGGGGGCGTTGCTGTCGTGGGTGCTGCTGTGTGCGGAGATCATGTTCGCCGCCGCCAAGGACCACACCATGCCGGAGTTCCTGCGCAAGGAGAACGCCAACCACGTGCCGGTCAACGCCCTGTGGCTGACCAACGCGATGGTGCAGCTGTTCCTGATCATCACCCTGTTCTCGGCCAGCACTTACCTGTCGCTGATCTACCTCGCCACTTCGATGATTCTGGTGCCGTACCTGTGGTCGGCGGCCTACGCCCTGCTGCTGGCGGTGCGCGGCGAAAGCTACGAAGGCTTCGCGGCCGAACGACGCAAGGACCTGATCATCGGTGCCATCGCCCTGATCTACGCGGTGTGGCTGCTCTACGCCGGCGGCGTGAAGTACCTGCTGCTGTCGGCCCTGCTCTATGCGCCCGGCGCGATCCTGTTCGCCAAGGCCAAGCTCGAACTCAAACAACCGGTTTTCACCAACGTCGAGAAGCTGATTTTCGCCGCAGTGGTCGTGGGCGCCCTGGTGGCAGCCTACGGACTGTATGACGGCTTCCTGACTCTGTAATTGCCCAACGTTTTCTCTCTGGAGGATCACTGAAATGACCACGGAAAAAGTTAAGTACGGCGTCCATTCCGAAGCCGGCAAACTGCGCAAAGTCATGGTTTGCTCCCCAGGTCTGGCCCATCAGCGGCTGACCCCGAACAACTGCGATGAACTGCTGTTCGATGACGTGCTGTGGGTCGCTCAAGCCAAGCGCGACCACTTCGACTTCGTGACCAAGATGCGTGAGCGCGGGATCGACGTGCTGGAAATGCACAACCTGCTGACCGACATCGTCGCCATCCCCGAAGCGCTGGACTGGATCCTCGAGCGCAAGGTCACCGCCGATTCGGTGGGCCTGGGCCTGATCAACGAAGTCAAATCCTGGCTGAAAAGCCTGGAGCCGCGACACATCGCCGAATTCCTGATTGGCGGCGTCTCCGCCGATGATCTGCCGGACAGCTTTGGTGGCAAGACCATCCAGATGTTCCGCGACTTCCTCGGCCACTCCAGCTTCATTCTGCCGCCGCTGCCGAACACCCAGTTCACCCGCGACACCACCTGCTGGATCTACGGTGGCGTGACGCTGAACCCGATGTACTGGCCGGCGCGTCGTCAGGAAACCCTGTTGACCACCGCTATCTACAAATTCCATCCGCAATTCACCAACGCCGAGTTCGAGATCTGGTACGGCGACCCGGACAAGGATCACGGCAGCTCCACTCTGGAAGGCGGCGACGTCATGCCAATCGGCAACGGTGTGGTGCTGATCGGTATGGGCGAGCGTTCATCCCGTCAGGCCATCGGCCAACTGGCGCTGAACCTGTTCAAGAACAAGGCCGTGGAAAAAGTCATCGTCGCCGGCCTGCCGAAATCCCGCGCGGCGATGCACCTCGATACCGTGTTCAGCTTCTGCGACCGCGACCTGGTCACGATCTTCCCGGAAGTGGTCAACCAGATCGTCGCCTTCACCCTGCGCCCTGACGAAAGCAAACAGGGCGGCATCGACATCCGTCGCGAAGAAGGCACCTTCCTCGACGTCGTGGCCAAAGCCCTCAACCTGCCGAAACTGCGCGTCGTCGAAACCGGCGGCAACAGCTTCGCCGCCGAACGCGAGCAATGGGATGACGGCAACAACGTGGTGGCCGTGGAGCCGGGCGTGGTCATCGGCTACGACCGCAACACCTACACCAACACCCTGCTGCGCAAGGCGGGCGTGGAGGTCATCACCATCAGCGCCGGCGAACTCGGTCGTGGCCGCGGCGGCGGCCACTGCATGACTTGCCCGATCATCCGCGACCCTATCGATTACTAAACGACCATCTCCCCGGCCGCACCTATCCCGTAGCGGCCGGGCCGATTACCGAATCCAAGGAGAATCATCATGGCGTTCAACATTCACAACCGTAACCTGCTCAGCCTGGAACACCACACCCCACGTGAGCTGCGCTACCTGCTCGACCTGTCCCGCGACCTCAAGCGCGCCAAGTACACCGGTACCGAGCAGCAACACCTGAAGGGCAACAACATTGCCCTGATCTTCGAAAAAACCTCAACCCGTACCCGCTGCGCATTCGAAGTCGCCGCTTATGACCAGGGCGCCAACGTCACCTACATCGACCCGAATTCCTCGCAGATCGGCCACAAGGAAAGCATGAAGGACACAGCCCGCGTGCTGGGTCGCATGTACGACGCCATCGAGTACCGTGGCTTCAAACAGGAAATCGTCGAAGAGCTGGCCAAGTTCGCCGGCGTACCGGTGTTCAACGGCCTGACCGATGAATATCACCCGACGCAAATGATTGCCGACGTGCTGACCATGCGTGAGCACGCCGACAAGCCGATCCACGAGATCAGCTACGCCTACCTGGGCGATGCGCGCAACAACATGGGCAACTCGCTGCTGCTGGTCGGCGCCAAACTCGGCATGGACGTGCGCATCTGCGCGCCGAAAGCCCTGTGGCCGCACGATGATCTGGTGGATCGCTGCAAAAAATACGCAGAGGAAAGCGGCGCCCGCATCACCCTGACCGAAGACCCGAAAGCGGCGGTCAAAGGCGTGGACTTCATCCACACCGACGTCTGGGTATCGATGGGCGAGCCGGTTGAAGCCTGGGCCGAGCGAATCCAGCAACTGCTGCCGTATCAGGTCAACGCCGAGCTGATGAAAGCCACCGGCAACCCGCGCACCAAGTTCATGCACTGCCTGCCGGCGTTCCACAACAGCGATACCAAGGTCGGCAAACAGATTGCCGAACAGTATCCGCACCTGAAAAACGGCATCGAAGTGACCGACGACGTGTTCGAGTCGCCTGCCTGCATCGCCTTCGAGCAAGCGGAAAACCGCATGCACACCATCAAGGCGATTCTGGTGTCGACTTTGGCAGACCTGTAACCCGGCTTTGGCACTGATCGTTCCCACGCTCCGCGTGGTAACGCCGCCCCCGGACGCTCTGCGTCAGCTGTGACGCAGAGCGTCACGGGATGCATTCCCACGCGGGAGCGTGGGAACGATCAACACGAAAAGGACATGCACCATGCGTATCGTCGTAGCTCTGGGCGGTAACGCCCTGCTCCGCCGTGGTGAGCCGATGACCGCTGACAACCAGCGCGCCAACATCCGCATCGCCACCGAGCAAATCGCCAAGATCCATCCCGGCAACCAACTGGTCATCGCCCACGGCAATGGTCCGCAAGTCGGCCTGCTGTCGTTGCAGGCGGCGGCCTACACTTCCGTCACCCCTTACCCGCTGGACGTGCTCGGTGCCGAAACCGAAGGCATGATCGGCTATATCATCGAACAGGAACTGGGCAACCTGCTGGACTTCGAAGTCCCGTTCGCCACCCTGCTCACCCAGGTCGAAGTCGACGCCAACGACCCGGCCTTCAAGAACCCGACCAAACCGATCGGCCCGGTCTACGAGAAAGCCGAAGCAGAAAAACTCGCCGCCGAAAAAGGCTGGGCCATCGCCCCGGACGGCGACAAGTTCCGGCGCGTGGTGGCCAGCCCCCGGCCGAAACGCATCTTCGAAATCCGCCCGATCAAGTGGCTGCTGGACAAGGGCAGCATCGTGATCTGCGCCGGCGGTGGCGGCATCCCGACCATGTATGGCGCGCACGGCAAGCTGCAAGGCATCGAAGCGGTGATCGACAAGGACCTGTGCTCGGCGCTGCTGGCCGAACAGCTGGAGGCGGACTTGCTGGTGATCGCCACCGACGTCAACGCGGCGTACATCGACTTCAAGAAACCCACCGAGAAAGCCATCGCCCAGGCCCACCCGGACGAACTCGAACGCCTGGGCTTCGCCGCCGGCTCCATGGGGCCGAAGGTGCAGGCAGCCTGTGAATTTGCACGCCATACTGGCAAGGTCGCGGTGATCGGTTCGCTCTCGGACATCGAAGCCATCGTTCAGGGCACCGCCGGTACGCGGGTCAGCACGGCAGCGCCGGGCATCACCTACCGATAAAAAGAAACTCCGGGGGCAGACTTCATGTCTGCCCTTCTCCCATGCCTTGAAAGGAGAAACCCATGGCCCAGTTCGAACCCGGTCATTTGCATATTGAGCGGCATGCGTTGACTGACGACGACGTCAATTACAACGTGCACCTCGACTATGAAGTGTTCACCGATCCCCAGAAAGGCAAAGGGATACAGTTCACCCTGCATGGCAGCATGCAGGGCAAAGAGGTCAACGAACCGTTCTTTCTGCCCAAGGAAGAGGCTTATAACTTCGCTCGTAACGTGACGCAGATCGCCGAAAAGTACGGGATCCCCAAGAGCCACAGCCAGATCGGCTCGGTGCACAAGCATTACGACCTGATGTTTGAAGACATCCGCATGAAGTTGAATATGAAATCCGGGGATCCGGTCAATCCCGAGCATTTCGAGTAACCCCCAAAAGCCCCTCACCCTAACCCTCTCCCGGAGGGAGAGGGGACTGATCCGGGGATATTTCAGAGTTACGCCGACCTGAACCTGCTTTACCGAATCCATAATCGACTGGTTCTTTCAGGTCGATGTCAAACCTCAGACACCTCGGTCAGCTCCCTCTCCCTCCGGGCGGTCCGACGCTTCGGGAGGGCTGGGGTGAGGGTGCTTTTGATTTAAGGCATACTTGCCCCCCTCCGCACTCCAGAACCCAGAACCGCCCCATGCGTATCCACGTCAGCTTCATCGACCGCGTCGGCATCACCCAGGAAGTCCTGGCTATCCTCGGTGGGCGCAATCTCAATCTGGATGCGGTGGAGATGATCCCGCCCAACGTCTACATCGACGCCCCGACCTTGAGCCCGCAAGTGCTCGAAGAACTGAAAGATGCGCTGTTTCGCGTGCGTGGTGTAGAAGCAGTAACCGTGGTCGACATCCTCCCCGGCCAGCGTCGGCACTTGCAGCTCGACGCGTTGCTCGCGGCAATGACCGACCCGGTACTGGCGCTGGACAGCGCCGGCAAGGTACTGCTGGCCAACCCGGCACTGATCGCCCTGTACGGCCGTGAGCCAGCGGGTGAAAGCGTTTCGGAACTGTTCAACGATCCGGGCCTGCTCGAAACCCTGCTCGAACAAGGCTTCCGCCTGCCGCTGCGAGAAATCACCGTCAACGGCCAGACCCTGTTGCTCGACGCCACGCCGATCACCGACGCCGGCGCCCTGCTGACCCTGTATCAGCCGAACCGCATCGGCGAACAACTCTCGGCGCTGCATCACGATCACGCCGAAGGTTTCGATGCGCTGCTCGGTGAATCGCCGCCAATCCGCACCCTCAAGGCCCGCGCCCAGCGCGTCGCGGCCCTCGATGCGCCGCTGTTGATCCAGGGCGAAACCGGCACCGGCAAAGAACTGGTGGCCCGCGCCTGCCACGCCATCAGCGCCCGGCACAGCGCGCCATTCCTCGCGCTGAACTGCGCGGCCCTGCCGGAGAACCTCGCCGAGAGCGAACTGTTCGGCTACGCCCCCGGCGCCTTCACCGGCGCACAACGCGGCGGTAAACCGGGGCTGATGGAACTGGCCAACCAGGGCACCGTGTTCCTTGACGAGATCGGCGAGATGTCGCCGTACTTGCAGGCCAAGCTGCTGCGCTTTCTCAACGATGGCAGCTTCCGTCGGGTCGGTGGCGATCGTGAGGTAAAGGTCAACGTGCGGATCCTCAGCGCGACCCACCGCGACCTGGAGAAAATGGTCAGCGAAGGCCTGTTCCGCGAAGACCTGTTCTACCGCCTCAACGTGCTCAACGTTGAAGTGCCGCCGTTGCGCGAACGCGGTCAGGACATTCTGTTGCTGGCGCGCTATTTCATGCAGCAGGCCTGCGCGCAGATCCAGCGCCCGGTCTGCCGCCTCGCACCGGGCACCTACCCGGCGCTGCTCGGCAACCGCTGGCCGGGCAACGTGCGGCAATTGCAGAACGTGATCTTCCGCGCCGCCGCCATCTGCGAAAGCAGCCTGGTGGACATCGGCGACCTCGATATCGCCGGCACCTCCGTGGCACGCCAGACCGACACCGACGTCGACAGCCTCGAAGAAGCCGTCGAAGCCTTCGAGAAATCGCTGCTGGAAAAACTCTACGTCAGCTATCCCTCGACCCGCCAACTGGCCAGCCGCCTGCAAACCTCGCACACCGCAATTGCCCATCGGCTGCGCAAGTACGGGATTCCGGACAAAGCCTGAGACCGCGCCAAAAACGACCTCCATCTGTACTGAAAGCGCTACAGCGGAACGATATCGCTACACCCTCCTCCGATCACCGCTGTGCAAGGCTTTGATCCGGTTCAGCTTTTTTCTTCGCCTCACACTGTAGCGATTTCGCTACAGCCAACGTACTCGCGTCTACTCGAAAATCAATCAAGCCATTGATTTATAACGATATTTTTACGTTGGCCGCGTTCTTGCTAAGTAACCGCTCATAAAATCAGGGCATTGCCGCCCGAGTATTCCACCGCGTCCACCAGACGAGTCTGGCCCCTAGGAGATTCCATGAGCGAGTTGCGTTTTACTGAAGATCACGAATGGCTGCGCGCCGAAGCCGATGGTTCTGTCACCGTTGGCATCACCGCGTTCGCGCAGAACGCCCTGGGCGACGTGGTGTTCGTGCAACTGCCTGAATTGCAGGCGTACGAGAAAGGCGCCGAAGCCGCCACCGTGGAATCGGTAAAAGCCGCCAGCGGCGTTTACATGCCACTGGACGGTGAAGTCCTGGCCACCAACCCGGCCCTGGAAGACAGCCCTGAGCTGGTCAACGAAGATCCGCTGGGCGAAGGCTGGTTCTTCCGCTTCAAGCCAGTCGACGCTTCGGCCGTCGCCAAGCTGCTGGATCAGGACGCCTACGACCGCCTGATCAAAGCCCAAGCCGAAGCCTGAGGAACCTGACATGACCCAAGTAAATCTCGGCACCGCCAACGAATTCATCGCCCGTCACATCGGCCCGCGCGCCGGTGACGAGCAAGCCATGCTCAACAGCCTCGGCTTCGACTCGCTCGAAGCCCTAAGCGCCAGCGTCATCCCGGAAAGCATCAAGGGCACCAGCGTACTCGGCCTCGACGATGGCCTGAGCGAAGCCGATGCCCTGGCGATGATCAAAGGCATCGCCGGCAAGAACCAGCTGTTCAAGACCTACATCGGCCAGGGCTACTACAACTGCCACACGCCATCGCCGATCCTGCGCAACCTGCTGGAAAACCCGGCCTGGTACACCGCTTACACCCCGTACCAGCCAGAAATTTCCCAGGGCCGTCTCGAAGCGCTGCTGAACTTCCAGACCCTGATCAGCGACCTCACCGGCCTGCCGATCGCCAACGCATCCCTGCTCGACGAAGCCACCGCCGCTGCCGAAGCCATGACCTTCTGCAAACGCCTGAGCAAGAACAAGGGCAGCCACCAATTCTTCGCCTCGATCCACAGCCACCCGCAAACCCTCGACGTGCTGCGCACCCGTGCCGAGCCGCTGGGCATCGACGTGGTCGTGGGCGATGAACGCGAACTGACCGACGTGACGCCGTTCTTCGGCGCGCTGCTGCAATACCCGGCCAGCAACGGTGATGTGTTCGACTACCGCGAACTGACCGAACGCTTCCACGCCGCCAACGCACTGGTGGCCGTGGCCGCTGACCTGCTGGCCCTGACCCTGCTGACCCCGCCGGGCGAATTCGGCGCCGACGTGGCGATCGGCAGCGCCCAACGTTTCGGCGTGCCGCTGGGCTTCGGTGGCCCGCACGCGGCTTACTTCTCCACCAAAGATGCGTTCAAGCGCGACATGCCGGGCCGTCTGGTCGGTGTCTCGGTTGACCGCTTCGGCAAGCCGGCCCTACGTCTGGCGATGCAGACCCGCGAGCAACACATCCGCCGCGAGAAAGCCACGTCGAACATCTGCACCGCGCAAGTGCTGCTGGCCAACATCGCCAGCATGTACGCCGTGTACCACGGCCCTAAAGGCCTGACCCAGATCGCCAACCGCGTGCATCACCTGACCGCGATCCTGGCCAAGGGCCTGAGCGCACTGGGCGTGACCGTCGAGCAAGCCAGCTTCTTCGACACCCTGACCCTGGCCACCGGCGCGCAAACTGCCGCGCTGCATGACAAGGCTCGCGCTCAACAGATCAACCTGCGCGTGATCGACGCCCAGCGTCTGGGCCTGTCGGTCGACGAAACCACCACCCAGGCCGACATCGAAACCCTGTGGGGCCTGTTCGCCGACGGCAAGACCCTGCCGGATTTCGCTGCTCTCGCCGCTGCCGCGCAAAGCACTATTCCAGCCGCGCTGGTACGTCAATCGCCGATCCTCAGACACCCGGTGTTCAACCGTTATCACTCGGAAACCGAGCTGATGCGCTACCTGCGCAAACTGGCGGACAAGGACCTGGCACTGGACCGCACCATGATCCCGCTGGGCTCGTGCACCATGAAACTCAACGCCGCCAGCGAAATGATCCCGGTGACCTGGGCCGAATTCGGCGCCCTGCACCCGTTCGCCCCGGCCGAGCAAAGCGCCGGTTACCAGCAACTGACCGACGAACTGGAAGCGATGCTCTGCGCCGCCACCGGTTACGACTCGATCTCCCTGCAACCGAACGCCGGTTCCCAAGGTGAGTACGCAGGTCTCCTGGCGATTCGCGCCTATCACCAGAGCCGTGGCGAAGACCGTCGCGACATCTGTTTGATCCCGTCGTCCGCCCACGGCACCAACCCGGCGACCGCCAACATGGCCGGCATGCGCGTGGTCGTGACCGCGTGCGACGCCCGTGGCAACGTGGACATCGAAGACCTGCGCGCCAAGGCCATCGAGCACCGCGAACACCTCGCGGCGCTGATGATCACTTACCCGTCGACCCACGGCGTGTTCGAAGAAGGCATCCGCGAAATCTGCGGCATCATTCATGACAACGGCGGCCAGGTGTACATCGACGGCGCCAACATGAACGCGATGGTCGGCCTCTGCGCACCGGGCAAGTTCGGCGGCGACGTCTCGCACCTGAACCTGCACAAGACTTTCTGCATTCCGCACGGCGGTGGCGGCCCGGGCGTCGGCCCGATCGGCGTGAAATCGCACCTGACTCCGTTCCTGCCAGGCCACGGCCACATGGAACGCAAGGAAGGCGCGGTCTGCGCAGCACCGTTCGGCAGCGCGAGCATTCTGCCGATCACCTGGATGTACATTCGCATGATGGGTGGCGCAGGCCTGAAGCGCGCTTCGCAACTGGCGATCCTCAATGCCAACTACATTTCCCGTCGCCTGGAAGAGCACTACCCAGTGCTCTACACCGGCAGCAACGGTCTGGTGGCGCACGAGTGCATCCTCGATCTGCGTCCGCTGAAAGACAGCAGCGGCATCAGCGTCGATGACGTCGCCAAGCGTCTGATCGACTTCGGCTTCCACGCCCCGACCATGTCGTTCCCGGTGGCCGGCACGCTGATGATCGAGCCGACCGAAAGCGAATCCAAGGAAGAACTGGATCGCTTCTGCGACGCCATGATCCGCATCCGCGAAGAAATCCGCGCAGTGGAAAACGGCACCCTGGACAAGGACGACAACCCGCTGAAGAACGCTCCGCACACCGCAGCGGAACTGGTTGGCGAGTGGACTCACCCGTACAGCCGCGAACAGGCGGTGTACCCGGTGGCGTCGTTGATCGAAGGCAAATACTGGCCGCCGGTCGGTCGCGTCGACAACGTGTTCGGCGACCGCAACCTGGTCTGCGCCTGCCCGTCGATCGAAAGCTACGCTTGACCTGTAAAGGGGCGGGTTAGCCCGCCCCTTTCATGCGTGCCTGATGTGCCTATAACAAGAAACCGGAGAACAACCATGTCGTTAAGCGTGTTCGACCTGTTCAAGATTGGCATCGGCCCCTCCAGCTCCCACACCGTCGGCCCGATGCGCGCGGCTGCGCGCTTCGTCGAAGGCCTGCGTCGGGAAAACCTGTTGTCGGCCACCACCAGCGTCAGGGTCGAGATGTACGGATCCCTCGGCGCCACTGGCAAGGGTCACGGCAGCGACAAGGCCGTACTGCTGGGCCTGGAAGGTGAACACCCGGACACCGTGGATACCGAAACCGTCGCCGCCCGTCTCGCGGAGATTCGTGGCAACGGGCGTTTGAACCTGCTCGGTGAACACAGCATTGCGTTCAACGAGAAAGAACACCTGGCAATGATCCGCAAGCCGTTGGCCTATCACCCCAACGGCATGATCTTCCGCGCCTTCGATGCGGCGGGATTGCAGATCCGCAGCCGCGAGTACTACTCGGTCGGCGGTGGGTTTGTGGTCGACGAAGACGCGGCCGGCGCCGACCGGATCGTCGAAGACGCCACCCCGCTGACCTTCCCGTTCAAAAGTGCCAAGGACTTGCTCGGTCACTGCGCCACCTACGGGCTGTCGATCAGCCAGGTGATGCTGACCAACGAAAGCGCCTGGCGCCCGGAAGCGGAAACCCGCGCCGGCCTGCTGAAAATCTGGCAAGTGATGCAGGACTGCGTGGCCGCCGGCTGTCGCAACGAAGGCATCCTGCCGGGTGGCCTCAAGGTCAAGCGGCGGGCGGCGGCGTTGCACCGGCAACTGTGCAAGAACCCGGAATCGTCGCTGCGCGATCCGCTGTCGGTGCTGGACTGGGTCAACCTCTACGCCCTCGCCGTCAACGAAGAAAACGCCAACGGCGGGCGCGTGGTCACGGCACCAACCAATGGCGCAGCGGGGATCATCCCTGCGGTGCTGCATTACTACATGCGCTTCATTCCCGGTGCGAACGATGACGGCGTGGTGCGCTTCCTGCTCACCGCCGCGGCCATCGGCATTCTGTACAAGGAAAACGCCTCGATCTCCGGTGCCGAAGTCGGTTGTCAGGGCGAGGTCGGCGTGGCCTGTTCGATGGCGGCCGGCGCGCTGTGCGAAGTCCTTGGCGGCAGCGTGCAGCAAGTCGAAAACGCCGCTGAAATCGGCATGGAACACAACCTCGGCCTGACCTGTGACCCGATTGGCGGGCTGGTGCAGGTGCCGTGCATCGAGCGCAACGCCATGGGTTCGGTCAAGGCGATCAACGCCGTGCGCATGGCCATGCGCGGAGACGGGCAGCACTTCGTCTCCCTCGACAAGGTCATCCGCACCATGCGCCAGACCGGCGCCGACATGAAAAGCAAATACAAGGAGACCGCCCGTGGCGGTCTGGCGGTCAACATTATCGAGTGCTGATCGCGCCATAAACTCGCTCTCCCTTTGGGAGAGAACACAAAACTGGCCCCCTCTCCCTCCGGGAGAGGGTTGGTGTGAATCAAGGAGTCACGCATGTCCACCGAACAACTGTCGAAAACCCCGCTGCACGCTCTGCACATCGAACTCGGCGCCCGCATGGTGCCGTTCGCCGGCTACGACATGCCGGTGCAATACCCGCTGGGCGTGATGAAAGAACACCAGCACACCCGTGAGCAGGCCGGGCTGTTCGATGTCTCGCACATGGGCCAGATCCGCCTGACCGGCGCCAATGCCGCCAAAGCCCTGGAAACCCTGGTGCCGGTGGACATCATCGACCTGCCGGTGGGCATGCAGCGCTACGCTATGTTCACCAACGAAACCGGCGGCATCCTCGATGACCTGATGGTCGCCAACCTCGGCAACGACGAGTTGTTCCTGGTGGTCAACGCCGCGTGCAAGGACCAGGACCTGGCCCATCTGCAGAAACACATCGGCGACCAGTGCAAGATCGAGCAACTGTTCGAAGAACGCGCCCTGCTCGCCCTGCAAGGCCCGGCTGCCGTGACCGTGCTGGCGCGCCTGGCGCCGGAAGTGGCGAAAATGACTTTCATGCAATTCACCCGCGTGAAGCTGCTGGGCGTTGACTGCTTTGTCAGCCGTTCGGGCTACACAGGTGAAGACGGTTTCGAAATCTCGGTTCCGGCAGCCGACGCAGAAAAACTCGCCCGCGCCCTGCTCGCCGAACCGGAAGTCGCCGCCATCGGCCTCGGCGCCCGTGACTCGCTGCGCCTGGAAGCCGGCCTGTGCCTGTACGGCCACGACATGAACACCGAGACCACCCCGATCGAAGCCAGCCTGCTGTGGGCAATCTCCAAGCCTCGACGTGCCGATGGTGCACGTGCCGGTGGTTTCCCGGGTGCAGAACAGGTCTTCGCTCAACAGCAGAACGGCGTTCAGCGCAAACGCGTCGGCCTGTTGCCGCAAGAGCGTACGCCGGTCCGTGAAGGTGCAGAAATCGTCAACGGAGCGTGCGAGATCGTCGGCAGCGTGTGCAGCGGCGGTTTCGGCCCGACTCTGGGCGGCCCGCTGGCCATGGGTTACCTGGACAGCGCCTACGTCGCACTCGACACGCCAGTTTGGGCGATTGTTCGTGGGAAAAAGGTGCCATTGCTTGTAAGCAAAATGCCATTTGTTCCACAACGCTACTATCGCGGTTGATTGACTGTTTCTATAAGTAACGCGATTGCGTTATGCGTGCACTAATGTGTAACGCGATCGCCATAAAACAGTGCACTCCGTTTACATTCGATTCGAATATGAACTTGGCTTATAACGTTCGAAAACAATTGAACAAGCCAATCGAATAAGCCGGACTAGTGGACCGACTAAGTGCCGGCAAGGGCAGGAAAACCGGGGCCTTCGCGGGGCTTGTTTTTCCTCCCGTAGTTGGCGTAGAGTTTGTCCACTGTGTTTGCATGGGTCAGCTTGGAATCGTGACCTGGGCAGTAGCCTACAAGTTAGCTACATCCCGTTCGACGTCTTCTTACTCTCCTGCAACCAGCCCCAGTACTCTTTCATGAGAAGGAGACTGTCATCAATTTTTGCGTCAAAGGAAATAAGAAATGTCCCAACGTCAGAGCGGTACCGTCAAGTGGTTTAACGACGAGAAAGGTTTTGGTTTTATCACTCCAGAAAGCGGTCCGGATCTGTTCGTGCATTTCCGCGCCATTCAGGGCAACGGCTTCAAGAGCCTGAAAGAAGGCCAGAAAGTGACCTTCGTTGCAGTGCAAGGCCAGAAAGGCATGCAAGCTGACGAAGTCATCGCAGAAGCCTGATTTTCTGTAACGAAAAAGCCCCTGATATTGATATCAGGGGCTTTTTTGTGGGCGCAAATCCGTAAAATGGCGCTTCACTTTCCGTCCAGAGGCTGCCATGTCGAAACACCTGCTCACTCCCCAGGGCGATTTCCCCGCCGTCGGCCTGGGCCGTCGTCTGGCAGCGATGTTCTATGACTTTCTGCTGTGCACCGCCCTGCTGATCGTGACCGGTGGCGTCTACAAGATGATTCAGGCCGCGATCATCGGTGAAGAGCGTCTGCGGGTTCTGACCGACGCCGGGCAACTGGACGGCGATCCACTGTACTCCACGGTGCTGCTGTTGGTGTTGTTCGGCTTCTTCGCCAAGTTCTGGACTCACGCCGGACAGACCCTGGGCATGCAGGTCTGGGGCATTCGCGTGCAGAACGCCGATGGCACCGCGATCAGCCTGTGGCAGGCGTTACTGCGGTTCATGGTGTCGATTGCGTCGTGGCTGTGTCTGGGCCTGGGTTTCTTCTGGTCGCTGTTCGATAAAGAGAAACGCGCCTGGCATGACATCTACTCCGACACGCAGCTCGTGCGAATCCCGAAGAAAACCAAATAATCCTCCAGATGCAAAAACGCCCCGATCCAATCGGGGCGTTTTTGTTTGCGTCGCAAGGTCAGGCGTTGCCGGCCAGTTTCATACGCGCGGCCTGAGTGAAATCGAGCATGCGCTTGAGCGGGCGGATCGCCTGGGGAATGAGAGCCGGGTCGACGAAGATCTCGTTCGAGCCCTCCTTCAGGCACTTGAGCGTGCGCTCAAGGGTGTTCATGGCCATCCACGGGCAATGTGCGCAACTGCGACACGCCGCGCCGTTACCGGCGGTTGGCGCTTCGATGAAGACCTTGTCCGGGCACAGCTGCTGCATCTTGTAGAAGATGCCGCGATCGGTGGCGACGATCAGGGTCTTGTTCGGCAGCGATTGCGCGGCAGCAATCAACTGACTGGTGGAGCCGACGGCGTCCGCCAGTTCGATCACCGAGGTCGGCGACTCCGGGTGCACCAGAATGGCGGCGTCCGGGTACAGCGCTTTCATGTCTTCCAGTTGCTTGGACTTGAACTCTTCGTGGACGATGCAGGCACCGTCCCAGAGCAGCATGTCGGCGCCGGTTTTACGCTGGATGTAGGTGCCCAGATGCTTGTCCGGGCCCCAGATAATGGTTTCGCCGTTGTCCATAAGGCTTTCGACGATTTCCAGTGCGCAACTGGAGGTCACTACCCAGTCGGCGCGGGCTTTGACCGCGGCCGAGGTGTTGGCATACACCACCACGGTGCGCTCCGGATGCTGATCGCAGAACGCCGAGAACTCGTCCACCGGACAACCCAGATCCAGCGAGCAGGTCGCTTCCAGGGTCGGCATCAGCACGCGCTTTTCAGGATTGAGAATCTTCGCGGTCTCGCCCATGAATTTCACGCCGGCAACCACCACGGTCTTGGCCGGATGGGCGTTGCCGAAGCGGGCCATTTCCAGGGAGTCGGAAACGCAACCGCCGGTTTCTTCGGCGAGGGCCTGGATGATCGGATCGCAATAAAAGTGGGCAACCAGCACCGCGTCCTGAGCCTTGAGCTCGGCGGCGATGGCGGAACGGTAATAAGCCTCTTCCTCGGCCGTCAGCGGCTTGGGCTGCTTGGCGTCGAGGTGGGCTTGTACCAGAAGGCGTTCGGAAATCTGCGTCATGTTCGCAAGACCTGCAGGCGCATTCGCGCGAAAGTCGAGTATACACCCGGCTCCGGACCGCTTGAGGGTACCGCCGGGAGAGTGAGTATTATCAGGCACGGACAGCATTGAAGCTGCGCAAGGCTACAGAATATCCCGTTGATACAAAAGATGATTCTGACCTGCGTCACGGCGGGAAGAAACGAAGGGAGGGATGCCCGAATCGCAGGCAAAAAAAAACCCGGAAATCCTCACTTTCGTGGGCCTTCCGGATTTTCTAAACCGCCAAATATGGTGGGTCGTGTGGGATTCGAACCTACGACCAATTGGTTAAAAGCCAACTGCTCTACCAACTGAGCTAACGACCCGCTGTGTGGTGGCGCGTATAATACTGATTTTTAAGGACTATTCAACACCTAATTTGAAAAAAATCAAAAATAAGGTGTCGGGTCGCTGATTCCGGCCGCCGCGAAGCCTTCTGCACGCAGTCGGCAGCTGTCGCATTTACCGCAAGCGCGGCCGTCATCGTCGGCCTGATAGCAGGAAACAGTCAGCCCGTAATCAACGCCAAGCTTCACGCCCGCCTGGACGATCTGCGCCTTGCTCAGGTTCTGCAGCGGTGCCTGGATGCGGAAACCATTGCCTTCGACGCCAGCCTTGGTTGCCAGATTGGCCATGCGCTCGAACGACTCGATGAACTCCGGACGGCAATCCGGGTAACCGGAGTAGTCCACCGCGTTGACGCCGATAAAGATGTCACGGGCGCCGAGCACTTCAGCCCAGCCCAGAGCCAGCGACAGGAAAACCGTGTTGCGCGCCGGCACGTAAGTCACCGGGATGCCTTCGCCCAGCTCTTCCGGGATATCGATGCTGGTGTCGGTCAGGGCCGAACCGCCCATACCGTTCAGGTTCAGGCCGATCACCTTGTGCTCGACCACACCCAGATCGCGGGCAACGCGAGCAGCGGCATGCAGTTCAGCGTGGGAACGCTGACCGTAATCGAAACTCATGGTGTAACAGGCGTAGCCTTCAGCGCGGGCCATGGCCACGACAGTGGCGGAATCCAGACCACCCGACAGCAGGATTACCGCACGTTTCTGGCTAGTGTTCAGTTGTTCAGTCATCTCAGCGCCCCGGCTCATCATTCCATAGATATTTATGCAGCTGCAGTTGCAGGCGCACTGGCAGGTTATCCGCCACCACCCAGTCCGCCAGATCCCGAGCGTTCAGGTCGTGGTGACTTGGAGAAAACAGCACTTCACCCGCACGTCGCTCAAGACCGTACTGGATCAGCTTCGATACCGCCCAGTCGTAGTCCTCCCTCGAGCAGATGACAAACTTCACCTGATCGTTGGGCGTCAGCAGTTCGATGTTCTCGTAACGGTTGCGATGGGCTTCTTTGGAGTCAGGCGTCTTCAGGTCGACCACCCGACTGACTCGCGGATCGACCGCCGAAATATCGAGGGCGCCGCTGGTTTCCAGCGAGACTTCGTAGCCGGCATCGCACAACTGCTTGAGCAAAGGGATGGCATTGGGTTGTGCCAGCGGCTCACCGCCAGTGACACAGACGTAGCGCGGGCGAAAGCCGGCCACTTGCTCGAGGATGTCGTCGAGGGTACGGATCGTGCCACCGCTGAACGCGTAGGCGCTGTCGCAGTATTGGCAACGCAACGGGCAACCGGTCAGGCGCACGAAAACAGTGGGCAGCCCGGCAGTCCGCGTTTCCCCCTGCAACGAGTAGAAAACTTCGGTGATTCTCAATGTGTCTTGCATAGTCGCCACGGGCGTAACAGCTAAACAGGCTGTCCGCCTCCGTCAGGCACTTCAGGCAACCCCGCCAACGCGTAGATCACCAGAAGCGTGTTTCATAAAAGGGCGTGAATTCTAACGAAAAAACCCGCGACAAGCGCGGGTTTCTTCCAAACGGGTCAAAGCTGTTACATGCGTTGCAGATCGCGCTGGGCCAATTGAGCGGCGGAGGTACCCGGATACTGGGCCACCACCTGCTGCAGAATGCCTTTGACCTTGTCGGTATGACCGAGGCGCCGTTCTACGTCAGCCAGCTTGTACAGCGAATCCGGCACTTTGGCGTGCTTGGGATACAGCTGCGACACCTTGGCGAAAGCCTGACCTGCACCTTGCAGATCGCCTTTGGCCAGGTTCACTTCACCCAGCCAGTACTGGGCGTTGCCCGCGTATTGGCTGTTCGGGTATTTACGCAGGAAAGCGGCAAACGCCTGGCTGGCCTTGTCGAAATCCTTGGCCTTGATCAGGTCGAAAGCTGCGTCGTAATACAGCTTTTCCTTGGCCGGATCAGCCGGTTCGCCACCCGCGGCAGGTGCCTGGGCGGCCGCAGCGGCCCCGGCTCCAGCGGCGGCACCGGCAGCAGCACTTGCATCGCCACCGGCAGAAGAATTCTCGGGAGTCGCGGCAGGTGCAACGCCGGATCCTATACGCCGATCAAGATCCTGGTATCGCTCCAGGGATTCCTGCTTCATGCGCGAAACTTGGTTCTGCAGTTCTTCGATCACGCCTTGCTGGCGCGATATCTGATCCTGCATTTGTTGCAGTTGGTTGAACAGCATGCCGTTTGCCGAGGCAGGGGCCGAAGCCGCTCCCCCGGCATAGGCGCCGTTCGTACCGTAACCTGCAGGCGGATAACTGCTCCCGCTATTGTTATAACCGGAGTTGTCATCGACCACAGGAACCGCAGCCCATGCCGCAAGCGGCGCGAGGCTGAGAGCCAGAACAGTTACAGCACGACGGCACGTTCGCATATCGAATTACTTACGCAGTTCGACGCGACGGTTTTGAGCCCAGGACTGCTCGTCGTTGCCGGTAGCAACTGGACGCTCTTCGCCGTAGGAAACCAGTTCCAGCTGAGCTGGGGAAACACCTTGCAGTACCAGGTAGCGCTGAACGGCTTTCGCACGACGCTCGCCCAGTGCCATGTTGTACTCACGAGTACCACGTTCGTCGGTGTTGCCTTCCAGAACAACGCGAGCGCCGTTTGCTTTCAGGTCTTTGGCGTGAACGTCCAGAGCGCGCATGGCTTCTGGCTTCAGGTCCGAGCTGTCGTATTCGAAGTAGAAGGTGGTGATTGCGCGCAGAGCAGCTTCTTCGCTCAGGGAACCGTCAACTGCACCAGTGTTTGCGCCGTAACCAGCGTTTGGATCAACAGCGCCTTCACCGGCGTTGTCGCCGCCTTTGGACGAGCAACCTACAGCTACAGCCATGGCCAGAGCCAGCGCAGCAAATTTACCAAACTTCAGCATTTCCATCGTGAAACTCCTAATGAACCCCAGTGTGTTAAGTAAAACGTAAAGCGCCGCGTCAGTTCAGGTAAGGGGACCAGGACGGTTCTCTGACTTCGCCTTGAGCGGTAGGAAGCGGGAGCCTCACGCGTCCATTAATGGACACGAGCATCAAGACTCCCCGGCCCTGCTGGCGGGTGGCGTAGATTACCATGGTGCCGTTGGGCGCAACAGTAGGCGACTCGTCCAGAGTGCTATCAGTGAGGATTTTTACACTTCCGCGCTGCAAATCCTGGGCCGCCACTTTGAAATTGGTGAAACCGTCCTGACGATGGATCATCACCAGGGTCTTTTCATCCGCCGAAAGCTTGGGGTTGGCGTTGTAGTTGCCCACGAACGTCACACGCTCGGCACCACCGCCACCGGCACTGGTCTTGTAGATCTGCGGCTTGCCACCACGGTCGGAGGTGAAGTAGATGGTCGAACCATCCTTGCCCCAGTACGGTTCGGTGTTGATGCCAGGACCTGCGGTCACACGGGTGATCTGACGCGAACCGAGGTTCATCACGTAGATGTCCGGGTTACCATCTTTCGACAGCACGAACGCCAGGCGATTGCCGTCCGGCGACCAGGCTGGCGCGCCATTCAGGCCTTCGAAGTTGGTGATCTGCTCGCGGCGACCGGTGTCGATGTTCTGCATGAAGATGCGCGGACGCTTCTGTTCGAACGAAACGTAGGCGATACGCTTGCCGTCCGGTGCAAAACGCGGCGACAGGATCGGCTCGCGCGATTGCAGCAGGGTCACGGCCCGGGCGCCGTCATAGTCCGAACGCTGCAGGGTGTAACGGGTGTTCTTCTCGGAGAAACGCTCGGCTGTGACGTACAGCAGGCGAGTCGAGAATGCACCTTTAATGCCGGTCAGTTTTTCGAACGACTGATCGGAGATGAAGTGCGCCATGTCACGCAGTTGTTCGGTGGTACCGGACACACTGCCGTCAGCCACTTTCTGCTCGGTGGCGACGTTGAACAGAGCCCACTGCACCTGCAGACGGCCACCGGCCGGCGCGATGCTGCCGACCATCATGTATTGCGCGCCCACCGCCTTCCAGTCACGGAAGATGATTTCGCTCGGCTGGCTTGGCTGGCTGATCATGTTTTGCTTTGGAATCGGCGAGTAATAGCCCGAGTTGCGCAAATCGTTACCAATGATTTCAGCCATGTCATCCGGCAGGACGGCACCGCCCTGGAAACCGAACGGTACGACGGCGATCGGAGTTGCCCGATCGCTGCCGCTGGTGACCAGAATGTTCTTTTCATCCGCCATCGCGATCCCTGCCATGCAGCAGATCACGACCAGCATTCCTCGAAGAAGGTTTCTCACAAGGCTAGATCCTCAGGTGTGAATGTCATCTTGAATGAACGATACGGAGCGAAATCGCTCGGCTTCATTCCCTGCATTTCCGTCAAACGTCCAATATTCTTGACCGCTGCCACTGCCGACGCATCGAACGGACCGTCGCCACTGGACTTGGCCACGCTGACCGAAGTCACCGTACCGTCCGGCAACATGCCGATCTGCAGCACAACCGTCATGCCTTTGCGTGCCGAAGGTGGACGTGCCCAGCCTTCCGCTGCCCGCGCACGAATCAGGTCATCGAAACTGCCCGCGACTTCATCGCCCTGCTCATCGGCCAAGGCCTGCTGGCGCTGCGGCGTGTCCGAAAGCAAATCTGCCAGGGCCTGAGCCTTTTTGTCTTCGGCGGATTTACGTGCCGCGTCCTGCGCTTTCTTCTTCGCAGCATCGGCAGCAGCTTTCTTCTTCGCGTCTTCGACGATCTTCTTCTTGGCTTCTTCAGCGGCCGCTTTCTTGGCCTCTTCTTCAGCTTTCTTCTTGGCTTCTTCTTCGGCTTTCTTCTTGGCTATATCAGCCAATTGTTTCTCTTCTGCCTTCTTGGCTTCGGCGGCTTTCTTCGCGTCGTCGGCTTTCTTGGCTTCATCAGCCTTCTTCGCCTCGTCCGCTTTCTTCGCCTCATCGGCCTTCTTGGCTTCCTCGGCCTTTTGAGCCGCTTCTTCTTTCTTTTGTTCCGCAGCCTTCACCGCTTCCTGCTCGACCTTTTTCTGCTCCATCTGCTCGACTTCGGTCTGGCGTGCGGCGGATTTCTTCGCCTCACCCGCAATCTTCTGATTGGTCTGGGTGGTTGCCTGACTTTTCGATTTCAGCTGGTACAGGGTCGCCTGGACAATCGGCTTGGCCGGCGGCAGCTCCGGAGTCAGGGCGAAACTGACGAACAGCATGCCGAACACCAGCACGTGCAAGCCAATCGCCCAGACACTAGGCCAGAAGTAGCTTTCCGAGGCGGACGGCTCTCGCTGTTGCTGCATCAGGGCGCCTCGGTGATCAAGCCAACGTTACCGACCCCGGCTTTCTGCAACCCGCCCATGGCGCCCATGACGGAGCCATAATCGACGGACTTGTCGCCACGGATGAAGACCTGGGTACGCTTGCCGCCTTCAGTGCCGGCGCGAATGATCTTGGTCACCGCGTCGGTCATCTGTGGCAGGGTCATGGCCCGGTCCTGCTGCTTCTCGGTGTCGACTTCGCTGCCAAGGTTCCAGTAGTAGGTCTTGTCCGACTTGATCGAAATGGTCAGCACCTGGGTGTTGTTGTCCTGCGGCAAGGCTTCGCTGGAAACCTTGGGCAGATCCACTTTCACGCCCTGATTGAGCATCGGCGCAGTCACCATGAAGATGACCAGCAGCACCAGCATCACGTCGATGTAAGGCACTACGTTCATCTCGGCGACCGGCTTGCGCTTGTGTCGGGCTCGAGTGATTAAAGCCATCGGGAAATACCTGCTTATTCTTCGCTGGTGTGCACTTTGCGGTGCAGGATCGCCTGGAATTCATCGGCGAAGGTGTAGTAGCGGCTCAGCAAGGTTTCGCTGCGGGCAGAGAAACGGTTGTAAGCGATAACGGCCGGGATCGCGGCGAACAGACCGATCGCGGTGGCGATCAGGGCTTCGGCGATGCCCGGTGCCACGGTGGCCAGGGTTGCCTGTTGGGCGCTGGCCAGACCACGGAAGGAGTTCATGATGCCCCAGACGGTACCGAACAGACCGATGTACGGGCTGACGGAACCGACGGTGGCGAGGAACGGCAGGCTCTGCTCGAGCTTTTCTTCTTCACGGGAGATGGCGACGCGCATGGCACGGGCCACACCTTCCATTACCGCTTCAGGGTCGACACCTGGCTGCTGACGCAGACGGGAGAACTCCTTGAAGCCGGCACGGAAGATCTGCTCGACACCCGAATCCGGATCCGGGTTGCTGCCGGCCTGACGGTAGAGTTTGGACAGGTCGATACCCGACCAGAAGCGCTCTTCGAAGCTCTCCAGGGCACGTCGACCGGCGCGCAGCAGGTTGCTGCGCTGAAAGATCATGATCCATGAGGTCACCGATGCGGCTACCAGGGTCAACATTACCAACTGCACCACGATGCTGGCATTGCTGACCAGGCTCCACATGGAGGAATGGTCGACGACGTTAGCTTCCACGCTTTATCTCCTGCTTTGAGTGTGTACCCGTGCCGACCGCGTCGGCAAAGGCCGCACGCAGGTCTTCGGGAAGGGCCCGGGGTTTCAAACTGTTAGTGCGCACACAGGCCACCAGAAACTGCCCTTCGCAGAGCAGCACATTATCCGTTGCCCGCCTGACCTGCTGTCGAAAGCGCAGGCTGGCACGGTTCAATTCGATTACATCAGCGCTTACCAGAAGCTCGTCGTCCAGTCGCGCCGGCGCGTGATAACGCGCTTCGCTGGAATGCACGACGAACAACAGGTCCTCCCCTGCCAGCGCCGACTGGGCAAAGCCCAGCTCCCGGAGCCGCTCGGTTCGAGCCCGTTCCATAAACTTGAGGTAATTAACGTAATACACGATGCCGCCCGCATCGGTGTCCTCGTAATAAACGCGACAACGATGTGCGAACGGCTCAAGCCCGTTTTGCGCGCGCATACTCTAGTGCTTACTCCTCGGGTTGCCAATCCGGCCAGGCAACTGTTTTTCATTGTTCGAAGGCTTTACCGCAAAAGTACCGTCCTGAGACAGTACAAACGCTGAATAAATCGACAATAAATGTGTATTAATCGTCCACGGCATCGAGAAACTCGTCTACCACGGGCATCTCGCCCATTCGTGTCGGAATGTTTAAACCAAAATGCAGGTACGCGTGACGAGTAACCACCCTGCCCCGCGGCGTCCGCATGATGTAACCCTGCTGAATCAGATATGGCTCCAGCACGTCTTCAATGGTGTGCCGTTCTTCGCTGATCGCTGCCGCCAGACTGTCGATGCCCACCGGACCACCGTCGAATTTCTCGATCATGGTCAACAGCAGACGCCGGTCCTGATGATCGAAACCGTGCTCGTCGACATCCAGCAGATTAAGCGCCAGATCCGCGACAGCCTTGGTGATGTGGCCCTTCGCGCGGACTTCGGCGAAATCCCGCACCCGGCGCAACAGTCGGTTGGCGATCCGCGGCGTACCACGGGCGCGGCGGGCAATCTCGAACGACCCTTCCGGATCCAGCGGCAGGCCGAGGATGCTCGCCGAACGGCTGACAATCGTTGCCAGGTCTGCGGTGCTGTAGAACTCGAGACGCTGGACAATACCGAAACGGTCACGCAACGGGTTGGTCAGCATGCCCGCCCGCGTCGTCGCGCCAACCAGGGTGAACGGCGGCAGATCGAGCTTGATCGACCGCGCCGCCGGCCCTTCACCGATCATGATGTCGAGCTGGAAATCTTCCATCGCCGGGTACAGCACTTCTTCGACGATCGGCGAGAGGCGATGGATTTCATCGATGAACAGCACGTCGTGCGGCTCAAGGTTGGTCAACAGCGCCGCCAGATCCCCCGGACGTTCCAGCACCGGGCCGGACGTGCTCTTGATCGACACGCCCATTTCCTGGGCGATGATGTTCGCCAGCGTGGTTTTACCCAGCCCCGGCGGACCGAAGATCAGGGTGTGGTCGAGGGATTCGCTACGGCCACGGGCGGCCTGGATAAACAGTTCCATCTGCTCGCGAACGGTCGGCTGGCCGATGTATTCGGCCAGGCTGACGGGACGTATCGCCCGATCCTGGACTTCTTCGCGCTCACGCGGACTGTGCGTGGCGGCGATCAGACGATCAGCTTCAATCACTTAAATCATTCCCTTCAGGGCGCGTCGAATCATGTCTTCGCTGCTCAGGCCTTTCTCTTTGATCGCGGAAATCGCCTTGCTCGCTTCCTGTGGTTTGTAGCCCAGGGAAATCAGCGCGCTGACCGCATCGTTCTCGGCGGTGTTGACCGGCGCGGGGCCGTCCGGCTGGTTCGGCACCAATGCGAACATGGCCGGCGAGGTTTCCCAGGCCTTGAAGCGATCCTTGAGTTCGACCAGCAGACGCTCGGCAGTTTTCTTGCCCACGCCCGGCACCTTGGTCAACGCCGAGGTGTCCTGGGACTGCACGCAGCGGATCAGCTCGTCGACTTCCAGACTCGACATCAAGGCCAGGGCCAGTTTCGGCCCCACACCATTGAGACGGATCAACTCGCGAAAAAAGTCTCGCTCACGCTTGCCGGCAAAACCATAGAGTAACTGCGCGTCTTCGCGTACGACCAAATGGGTGTGCAAGGTCAGCGGTTCACCGACCGACGGCAGACGATAAAGGGTGGTCATGGGCACTTCCAGCTCATACCCGAGGCCGTTTACATCCAGAATCAGGTGCGGCGGCTGTTTCTCAGCCAGAGTGCCGCGCAAGCGTCCAATCACGTTTCAGATCCTTGAGCGTTGGCCAGCCGTGGGCTGGCGACCGACAGAACATGGATTGACGGCCGACGACCCAGGCGCGAAATCCACATTCCGTGAAATTGACTGCTGATGCTATCAGAGACGCAGGCGCCCGCCACGACTGCGTGCCGTTCCCAAGCCGTGCGGCAACAGACTGGAGCGGGTGTGGGCGTGACAAATGGCAATCGCCAGGGCATCCGATGCGTCGATTTGCGGTTTGCTGGTCAGCTTGAGCATGTGCATGACCATCATCTGCACCTGCTCTTTATTGGCAGCGCCAGTTCCCACCACAGCCTGCTTGACCTGGGTGGCCGTGTACTCGGCGATTTCCAGGCTTTCTTCGGCGCCAGCAACGATAGCGGCCCCACGGGCCTGCCCGAGCTTCAGCGCCGAATCGGCGTTTTTCGCCATGAACACCTTTTCGATGCCCATAGTGACCGGGCCGTAGGTCTGGATGATTTCCCGCACGCCGCGATAGACGATCTGCAACCGTTCATGCAGCTCGCCGGCGCCGGTGCGGATACAACCCGAGGCGACGTAGATGCAACCGCCGCGTCCGGTATCGCGAACAATGCCGTAACCGGTAATGCGCGAACCGGGGTCGATACCAAGAATTAAAGTCATAAGCCTGCTGGTTCGAAAAAACACAAAAACAAATGTGGGAGATCCCGTGCTTGAGGGTAAGCCTCAAACACGGAATCTCCCACATTGAATCGTAGTCGCTCTTAACCGAGCTGAGCGGCCACGTCTTCCGGAATGTCCGCGTTGGAGTAGACGTTCTGCACGTCGTCCAGGTCTTCCAGCATGTCGATCAGCTTGAGCACCTTCTCCGCGCCCTCCAGATCCAGTTCGGCGCTGGTGGTCGGCTGCATGACGATTTCCGCGTCATCACCCTTGAAGCCGGCGGCTTCCAAGGCATTGCGTACCGCGTAGAAACCGGTGAACGAGGTGAACACGTCGATCGAGCCGTCTTCGTGGCTGACCACGTCGTCGGCATCGGCTTCCAGCGCCGCTTCCGTCAGTGCGTCTTCGTCGACGCCCGGGGCAAAGCTGATCTGCCCCTTGCGTTCGAACAGGTAGGCTACCGAACCGTCGGTACCGAGGTTGCCGCCACACTTGCTGAACGCGTGGCGAACAGCTGCTGCGGTGCGGTTGCGGTTGTCGGTCATGCACTCGACCATCACCGCCACGCCACCCGGGCCGTAACCTTCGTAGGTCAGCTCTTCAACGTTGTCGGCTTCGGTCGCGCCGGCGCCACGGGCCACGGCACGGTCGATGATGTCGCGGCTCATGTTGGCGCCCAGTGCCTTGTCCAGTGCCAGACGCAGACGCGGGTTGGAGCCCGGATCACCGCCGCCCTGACGGGCCGCCACGGTCAGCTCGCGGATCCACTTGGTGAAGATCTTGCCTCTCTTGGCATCCTGGCGTTCTTTGCGGTGCTTGATGTTCGCCCACTTGGAATGACCTGCCATAACTCGCTCCGAATTCTCTTGAACAATGCCCGCCATGCAAGTGCATCGGCCAGCAAAAAAATCTTGTTTTCAATCACTGCAGAAAGAAAAAAGGCGCATCCGAAGATGCGCCTTCAGGCCCGTCTTACTCGGCCTTTGGCGTTTCGCGCAAACGAATGTGCAATTCGCGCAATGCCTTCGCATCCACGACACCCGGCGCCTGCGTCATCACGTCGGCAGCACTCTGGGTTTTCGGGAAGGCGATCACTTCACGGATCGACTGAGCGCCGGTCATCAGCATCACCAGACGGTCCAGACCGAAGGCCAGACCACCGTGCGGCGGCGCGCCGTATTTCAGGGCGTCGAGCAGGAAGCCGAACTTCTCTTCCTGTTCCGCTTCGTTGATGCCCAGCAGACGGAACACCGCCTGTTGCATCTCTTTACGGTGGATACGGATCGAACCGCCGCCCAGCTCGGTGCCGTTCAGCACCATGTCGTAGGCACGGGACAGAGCGCCGGCCGGGTTGGCTTCCAGCTCTTCCGGCGAGCACTTCGGCGCGGTGAACGGGTGGTGCAGCGCCGAGAAGCTGCCGTCGTCGTTCTCTTCGAACATCGGGAAGTCGACGACCCACATCGGCGCCCATTCGCAGGTCAGCAGCTTCAGGTCGTGACCGAGCTTGATACGCAGCGCGCCCAGGGCTTCGCTGACGATCTTGGCCTTGTCGGCGCCGAAGAACACGATGTCACCGTCGACTGCGCCAACGCGATCGAGGATCACGTTCAGGTTGGCTTCCGGGATGTTTTTCACGATCGGCGATTGCAGACCGTCAACACCGGCAGCGCGCTCGTTGACCTTGATGTATGCCAGGCCCTTTGCACCGTAGATGCCGACGAACTTGGTGTAGTCGTCGATCTGCTTGCGCGGCATGCTCGCCCCGCCTGGTACGCGCAGTGCGGCGATACGGCATTTCGGATCGTTGGCAGGGCCGCTGAAGACCTTGAAATCAACTTCTTTCAGCTGATCGGCCACGTCGACCAGTTCCAGCGGGTTACGCAGGTCCGGTTTGTCGGAACCGTAACGGCGCATGGCTTCTTCGAAGGTCATGTGCGGGAATTCACCGAATTCCAGATCCAGCACTTCCTTGAACAGGTTGCGGATCATGCCTTCGGTCAGGCCCATGATGTCTTTTTCGTCGAGGAAGCTGGTCTCGATGTCGATCTGAGTGAACTCAGGCTGACGGTCGGCACGCAGGTCTTCGTCGCGGAAGCACTTGGCGATCTGGTAATAGCGGTCGAAGCCGGCAACCATCAGCAGTTGCTTGAACAGCTGTGGCGATTGCGGCAGCGCGAAGAACGAACCGGCGTGGGTACGGCTCGGCACGAGGTAGTCGCGCGCGCCTTCCGGAGTGGCACGGGTCAGGATCGGCGTTTCGACGTCGAGGAAGCCGTTCTCGTCCAGGTAGCGACGGATGCTGGTGGTCATGCGCGAACGCAGACGCAGCTTCTCGGCCATTTCCGGACGACGCAGGTCCAGGAAGCGATAGCGCAGACGGGTTTCTTCGCCAACGTCGGAGAACTCGTTCAGCGGGAACGGCGGGGTTTCCGACTCGTTCAGCACTTCGAGTTCGTAGCCCAGCACTTCGATCATGCCCGACGCCATGTTGGCGTTGGTGGCACCGGCCGGACGCAGACGCACCTTGCCGGTGATCTTCACGACGTATTCGCTGCGCACGCGATCGGCGGCGGCGAAGCTCTCGGCGCGATCCGGATCGAACACTACCTGGGCCAGACCGTCACGATCACGGATATCGAGGAAAATCACCCCGCCGTGGTCGCGACGACGGTGAACCCATCCGCAAAGGGTAATTTCCTGGCCTTCCAGGCTTTCGTTCAGTTGGCCGCAATAATGGCTGCGCATCATGGTAGTGGTTCGCTTCTCGTAATTCGAAATTCGGTGGAGATCCCGCTGCACTCAAGCACTGTGCAACTAGTGGAAACTCGCGCGTGTCGTTCGACCTGGGTTTGAACCCTAGTCAGATTTGTCGCCACCGGCCAGATTCTTCTTCGCGCCGGTCTTGAAATCGGTTTCGTACCAGCCGCTGCCGCTGAGGCGAAAGCCCGGCATCGACAGCTGCTTCTTGAGTTCCGGCGCCTGGCAGGCAGGACAATCGACCAGTGGTGCGTCGCTGATCTTTTGAATGGCTTCCAACTGATGACCACAGGAAGCACATTGGTAATCGTACATCGGCATGGGGTTGTCTCGGCAATCAGATTGCCAGCACGCGCAGGGCTGTGCGGCGAAAGAGCGGGATTATATCCATTAAATGCGGCCTGTGCAGCCGGAAGACTGCACAGGCCGTCTCGTCAGTGACATCCCGCGCCGTGCATCCCCGGAGAATCCCGTAGACCATGCACCACACACACCACCCGTATCAGACCGCTGAAGTTTTTCACCCCGCCATGGCGCAGGTGAACTTCACGATCGACACGGGACAACAGCGTGCCGACCGAACAGCAATTGTCCTCGGCCATCCGGCCCAGGATGTTCCAGTAAACCTGCTCCAGCCGCATGCAGGTCGCGAACCCGTTCAAGCGTACCGATCGGGACAACGGCCGGATCAGCTCCATGTCGAACCCGCCGAGAAACGGCTCCTCGAACTTGTCCTGCTGTAAAACGACAGCAATGTCGCCTCGCCTGTCTCCACCTTCCATATTGCTGACACTCCTTTGTCATTTCTGCGCCTGTGATCAAGGCGAAATCCTGAGATCTCATTAAAAGCGCAGGTGCAAAGGCAGATCCAGATGACTTTTTGACCATCCACGTAGGATAAGCCAACGCGATACGGAGGATCATGGAGCGGTGGGGTGTCTTCCTTGTTTCCTACCGTCGTGAGTGAAATTTCCGGGGGAACAAGAGAACAGCGCACGAACCATGGATGTCCATGCGCTTCCCTTCATCAAGCCTCGAGCAGTGCGCGCAACATCCACGCGGTTTTCTCGTGAACCTGCATGCGCTGGGTCAGCAGGTCGGCGGTTGGCTCATCGCTGACTTTATCCAGCAAAGGGAAAATCCCCCGCGCCGTGCGGGTGACTGCTTCCTGACCTTCGACCAGCTGCTTGATCATGTCCTCGGCACTCGGCACGCCCACCTCTTCTTTAATGGAGGAAAGACGTGCATAAGTCGCATAGGCGCCCGGCGCTGGGAAACCCAGCGCCCGGATGCGTTCGGCGATCGAGTCGACCGCCAGTGCCAGTTCGTTGTATTGCTCCTCGAACATCAGATGCAGGGTCCGGAACATCGGCCCGGTGACGTTCCAGTGGAAGTTGTGAGTCTTCAGATACAGCACGTATGTGTCGGACAGCAGGCGCGAGAGCCCTTCGACGATGGATTTGCGGTCTTCTTCACTGATACCGATATCGATTGCCATGCTTACCCCCTAACGGCGATTGAAATTCATCCAGCAGGTGTCGGTTCACTGTAGCAAGGCCACCCCCACCCCGCAGCCCCCGTATCGACCCGATAGAGGCGACAAATCGTCCCACGCGTTGCCGCTGGCCGGCGTGATTTGAGTAGCCGCAGGCTTTGCTGTTAAATAGGCAGTGTGTCGCTACGCCCCGTTTTCCGGGCCTGCGCATAGGCTGATGCCGTGCACGTGTCCAACGCCTCTTATTGTTCCGAAGCGAACCGTGCGCCTTCAGCTCTTCCTTGTGAGCCGTCATAACGTGAGTCAATAAAAATGTTGAAAATCGTCCACCTGCTAATGGGCGCAGCAGCCTTGCTGCTGTCCTTCATACCCAGCCTGAAGTCCGAAGCGGTACCTTACCTGCAACAACCCGATGCACTTTACCTGGCCTTTTTCGGCCTGCTGAACCTGATCCTTGCACCAGTTATCCCTTACTGGAACAAAGGTCCGCGCCAGCATCTGCAAAATCTGGTCAGCGCCCTGCTGGTCCTGACCGTTGTCCTGCAAACACTGACCCTGATCGCGCCGATGCCTGTCATCGCCGGCCAGCCAGCCGTGCTGTTCAGCCTGGTGATCGCACTGGTCGCCGTGGTTCTGCACCTGGCCGTCAGCTTCTACAAATCCTCCCCGGCCGCCGCCGCGCAAAGCTACGACATGAGCAACCGCGATACCGGCACCGTCAAGTGGTTCAATACCTCCAAGGGCTTCGGCTTTATCTCCCGGGATTCCGGCGATGATATTTTCGTGCACTTTCGCGCCATCCGTGGCGAAGGCCACCGCGTTCTGGTCGAAGGCCAGCGCGTGGAGTTCTCGGTGATGAACCGTGACAAGGGCCTGCAGGCCGAGGACGTGATCGCCGCCCTGCCGCGTCGCTGATCCAAGTCTCCCGCAATAAAAAAACCGCGAACAGCCAGGCTGTTCGCGGTTTTTTAATGAATGCGTTTTTAACGGGAGCACGCCCGCGCACTTCTCAATAGTGTGGCGGCGGTGCGTCTTCTTCGAAAGAACCGAACTGGCCCACCATCTCTTCCTGGCGCTTGAGTACCGCTGCCATCTGCAATTGCAGACGCTCGACCACTCGCTGCTGCTCCACCAGCACATCGTTCAATGCCTGAATGGTGTCGTCCTGAAACGCCAAGCGACTTTCCAGCTCGGTAACACGTTGTTCGAGGCTCATCACTCAGCCCTCCAGAAAGGTGAAATCTTCGTCCAGCACCAGACGCAGGCGCTCGCGGATCGCGGCCACTTGCTCGGCACTGTAAGGCCTGGCGGGATGTTTGCCCCAGACCGGTGCCGGCCAGGCGGCGTCGTCCCGTTTACGCACGATCACATGCATATGCAGCTGGCTGACCACATTACCCAGGGTCGCCACATTCATCTTGTCGGCGTCGAAGGAATCCTTGAGTACCTCGGCCAGGGTGGTGGTTTCCTGCCACAGGCGCTGCTGGTCGGCGACATCCAACTGAAACAACTCGCTGATATCGTCGCGGCGAGGCACCAGGATGAACCACGGGTAGTTGGCGTCGTTGGACAACAGCAGTCGGCAAAGCGGGAAATCGCCGATAGTCAGCGTGTCCTGTTGAAGTCGTGGATCTAAAGCAAACACTGCGCGCACTCCCGGCGAAATGACCTGTTTTCAGCTTAGCGCCCCGCTGTGAAAGCAGCGCGCCAAGCGACTGGACGGCAGCATACCTGCGATTGGAGTGACCTTCACGGCGAACAGCGTTGCCACAAGAATTCCTCCACGCCCCGGAATGTGACATTTATGCCTCGCGTGCACCAGGACAGAACCGGAAATGCGAATAAATCGAGCAAAATGACCGGCGCACACCTCAGCGTTTACGTTCATCCAGCGACCCAACTGTATGAATTCAGTACAGCCTTTGAATTTTTTTGCACCAAAACCGCACAGTGCGTCTACGCTCAGTGCGTCGGGCATCCGCCGAATACTCACCGACGGGGTGAACCGGTAACGTTTTTGGTTGTCGCGCTGCGACTTTCAGGGAGCAACACCATGCGAAGGACGGCGTCAAGCCTGTTTGAAAGGCCCTCGAAGCCCCCGGTTTTATGAGGTTTTTACAGCGTCAGACGCGCACCTTGAAAAAAACCGGAACAATTCAGCGGTTTGTGCACGCTTGTTGCATTCATACCCATATGGACTATAAGCGCACCACAAGAAGTGGATGCCTTGAGCCCCATAAAAACAGTGGCAGGGTTGCCCGATGGAGATTCAAGCGTTTTGCCAAGGGACTCTTTTTTACCGATGCTCAAGCTCTGTAAAACAGCGCTGAAGTTGTCAGTCCCATTGCATTTGGACTGTAAATTTGCGACATCTACCAAGCCGTTTGCGACACGCTCGTAAAGAAGCTGAAAGGTTGGATTCGCAAGTATCGCCAACATGGTCGGCGTGATATAAGTTTGCGCCGACACAAAAAGAAAGAGCCGCCCAGATAATAAAACAGGTGGGACGGCAGTACTCTTCTAAAACCAAAGGAGCAAATCACGATGCGCGTGATGAAGTGGAGCATGATCGCACTGGCAGTTGCTGCAGCTGCCAGTACTCAGATGGCTACGGCCGCACCGTTCGTAAGTGACCAGGCTGAAGCCAAAGGCTTTGTTGAAGACGCGAAAGCTGATTTGCTGATTCGCAACTATTACTTCAACCGTGACAACAAAGACCGTGCCCGGGACGTGAAAGACTGGACCCAAGGTATCTGGGGCAACTTCAGTTCCGGTTACACCCAAGGCACTGTTGGTGTCGGCGTTGATGCATTCGGTTACCTGGCCATTAAACTGGACGGGGGTGATGGCACCAGCGGTTCGGGCAACATGAGCCGTGAGAACACCCCGGATGCCCGTGGTGTCCGCGAAGCCAACGACAGCCAGGGTAAAGCCGGCGCTGCCATCAAGTTCCGCGTTTCCAAAACCGAGCTGAAAATCGGTGACATGCAGCCAAGCACTGCTCCAGTGTTCGCTGTCGGCGGCTCCCGTATCCTTCCTCAAACTGCCAGCGGCTTCCAGCTGCAGAGCAGCGAAGTCAAAGACCTCGATCTCGAAGCCGGTCACTTCTACGCGGCGACTGCCCAGGACAAGAACGCCCATGATGGCGAGCTGTGGGCAACCTACGCCAACGTAAAAGCCGACAGCATCGACTACTTCGGCGGCAAGTACGGCATCACTGAAAACCTCAGCGCATCGCTGTATGGCGCCAAGCTGGAAGACATCTGGAACCAGTACTACGCCAACGTCAACCTCACTACCCCGTTCGGTGGTGACACTTCGCTGAACACCGACTTCAACATCTACCGCACCACGGATACCGGCAGTGCCAACGCAGGCGAGATCAGCAACACTGCG
Organism: Pseudomonas sp. R45(2017); assembly: GCF_002112305.1. Classification (NCBI taxonomy): domain Bacteria; kingdom Pseudomonadati; phylum Pseudomonadota; class Gammaproteobacteria; order Pseudomonadales; family Pseudomonadaceae; genus Pseudomonas; species Pseudomonas sp. R45(2017). Next base: position 539,016 of record NZ_NEHH01000001.1, read on the forward strand.
TTCTCCCTGGCAACCGCCTTGTCGTTCCTGAAAGCACACACCATCACCCTGGCCTTCCAGAAGATCAACGGTGACACGCCGTTCGACTACATCGGTGTTGGTGGCCACGGTCCATCCAACCGTGGTGGCGACTCGATCTTCCTCGCCAACTCCATCCAGTACTCTGACTTCAACGGTCCAGGCGAGAAATCTGCCCAGATCCGTTACGACATCAAGATGGCCGAGTACGGCGTTCCAGGTCTGAGCTTCATGACCCGTTACGTGAAAGGTTGGGACATCGACGGCACCCACACTCCGGCTGGCAGCAGCTACACCGGCTTCTACGGCGAAGATGGCAAACACAACGAAACCAACTTCGAAGCCAAATACGTAGTTCAGTCTGGCCCGGCCAAAGACCTGTCCTTCCGTATTCGTCAGGCCTGGCACTTTGCTAACGCCGACGAAGGTGAAGGCGATACCAAAGAGTTCCGTCTGATCGTCGACTACCCACTGTCGATCTTGTAATCGCGAACATTTAGTTCGCGGCAACAACAAAAAGGCCCATCTTCGGATGGGCCTTTTTTGTTGTCTGCTTCTCGTACTAATTGCCTGACCGACAAGTCAGGCAATTAATTAGCAACCTATCATTACACCGCCGATTCCTGAACCACACGAATCACTCGTTGCGGAAAAGGAATATCAATGCCTGCAGTCTTTAAACGATCACGGGACTGTTCGTTAAACATGAACATCACATCCCAGTAATCCGCGGTTTTAACCCAGACGCGCAGGGAAACAGTGATCGAACTGTCACCCAGTGTCGAAATAACAGCCTGAGGTGCCGGATCCTGCAGAACACGATCATCCTTGGCCAGATCCAGCAGCACCTGACGGGCCTTTTGCAGATCGGCTTCGTAATCCACACCTACGTCGAACACAACCTTGCGGGTCGGCTGACGGTTGGTGTTGGTGATGATGCCGTTCGACAGGTTGCCGTTCGGCACGATGATGGTCTTGTTGTCACCGGTGCGCAGCACGGTGTGGAAGATCTGGATGCTGTCGACAGTACCCGCCACACCCTGGGCTTCGATCCAGTCACCGATGCGGAACGGACGGAACAGCAGAATCAGCACGCCGCCGGCGAAGTTCGCCAGGCTGCCCTGCAACGCCAGACCGATGGCTAGGCCGGCCGCACCGATCGCCGCGACGAACGAGGTGGTCTCGACGCCGATCATCGATGCCACGCTGACAATCAGCAGTACCTTGAGAATGATGTTGGCCAGGCTGCTGATGAAACCTTGCAGGGCCAGGTCGGCATTGCGCAGGGCCAGCAGGCCGCCGAGCTTTTGCGTGACCTTGTTGATCAGCCACCAGCCGATGGCCAGGGTAATCACCGCCAGCAACACACGGCTGCCGTATTCCATGATCATCGGAATCCACGCCTGGGACGCCTTGACCAGGTTGTCCACCTCAGCATTCAAATCCATCTTTTATCTCCTGATTGCCGGCTTCCCGGGCTGTAAAAAACCAGCGGCAGAAAGACCGGGCCGTAAAGGGCTCAATCGTTTCTGCCGTTGCTTGGGCCTCGGACGCTTTAAACGCCGAGAGGTTCCCGACCGAAAAGCTTAGTCGCGGAAGTTGTTGAACTGCAGTGGCATGCCGAATTCCTTGGCACGCAGGGCCGCGATGGCTTCCTGCAGGTCGTCACGCTTCTTGCCGGTCACACGCACCTGCTCGCCCTGAATGGCGGCCTGTACCTTGAGCTTGGCTTCCTTGATGTGGCCGACGATCTTCTTCGCCAGTTCCTTGTCGATGCCTTCCTTGAGGACGGCGTCCTGCTTCATCAGCTTGCCCGAGGCGAAGGAATCTTTGACTTCAAGGCACTGCACGTCGATCTTGCGCTTGACCAGGGCCAGCTTGAGGATCTCGATCATCGCTTCCAGCTGGAAATCGGCTTCAGCGGTCAGGTGGACGGTCAGGTCCTTTTCCTTGAATTCAAAGCTGCCCTTGCCTTTCAGGTCATAACGACGATCGAGTTCCTTCACGGCGTTCTCGACCGCGTTGGTGAGTTCGTGTTTGTCCAGTTCGGATACCACGTCGAACGACGGCATGTAATCTCTCCAATAAAAAGGCGCGCTCGTACGGGACGCGGCGCGCTTGGCTTGCGGTTAAAATCGGGCTCATTATAACGGGTCTTTTCCCACCGACACGGCGAGCCTTGCATGCCTGTACCTTACCGAGTGAAAAACTGATGTCCACCCCCTGGCATGTCCTCGGCGCCGGAAGTCTGGGCACGCTCTGGGCCACACGTCTGGCCCGGGCCGGATTGCCGGTCCGGCTGATCCTGCGCGACCTCGACCGCCTGCACGACTATGCAACGGCGGGCGGCCTGACCCTCGTCGAACAGGGCGTGGCCAGCCATTACGCGATCCCCGGCGAAACCCCGGACAGTCCCGGCCCCATCCGTCGCCTGCTGGTGGCCTGCAAAGCCTACGACGCCGAAGCGGCCGTGGCCGGGCTTGCCCATCGCCTGGCACCGGACGCCGAACTGATTCTTTTGCAGAACGGCCTCGGCAGCCAGGAAGCAGTCGCCGCGCGAGTCCCGCAGGCCCGCTGCATCAGCGCCTCCAGCACCGAAGGTGCGTTTCGCGATGGCGACTGGCGCGTGGTATTCGCCGGCCATGGCTACACCTGGCTCGGCGACGCCGGTCATCCTGTCGCGCCGATCTGGCTGGACGATCTTGAGGCGGCAAAAATCCCCCATGAATGGAGCGCCGACATCCTCACCCGCCTGTGGCGCAAACTGGCGCTCAACTGTGCGATCAATCCGCTGACGGTGCTGCACGACTGCCGCAACGGCGGCTTGCAGCAACATCACTGCGAAGTCGCCACGCTGTGCGGCGAACTGACCGAGCTGCTCGAACGCTGCGGGCAACCGGCGGCGGCGGACAACCTGCAACAGGAAGTGGAGCGGGTGATCCAGGCCACGGCGGCGAATTTCTCGTCCATGTATCAGGACGTGGCCAGCAAACGCCGCACCGAGATCAGCTATTTGCTTGGGCATGCCTGCAAGGTTGCAGAGCGTCATCAGTTGAACCTGCCGCATCTCAAGCAGTTGCAGCAGCGCCTGACTGCCCATCTGCACAGTCTCGGATTGCCCGTCGACTGAGCAGCGGCTACGCTGGCCACTTGTTCCTTTGCTGCGATAAACCTGATGCCATTGCGCCAGCGTCTTGAAAACCTGCCGGTCGGCCAGAAACTGCTGGCCGCCCTGCTGGTGCTGTTGACCACCGTATTGCTGGTCGCCAACCTGACCTTTATCAGCGCCGCCTATTACATTTCCCAGGAAAGCATGGCACCCCAGGCGTTGCAGACCATCGGCCGGCTGGTGTCGAACCCGAGTCTGGTGGCCGAAGCCTTGCAGTCGCCGCAAAGCGCCGAGCGCCTGCTCAAGGAACTCGACAGCTATTCCCCGCTGCGTGCCGCCGCTTTATATGACGGCAAAGGCGAACGTCTGGCGCAGCTGCAACACGGCGACAAACTCAAACTGCCGGAACGCTACCGGCACATCGAAGCCTGGCAACTGACCGAGTTTCGCAGCAACCAACTCATCACCCTGCCCCGCCCCGGCACTGCACCGGGCCACCTGCTGTTGGTGGCCAGCAGCGAACTGCCAGTCGCGTTCTACACCGGCACGCTCACGGCCAGTCTGGGGATCCTGATTTTCAGTGTGCTGCTGTGGCTGGTCATCGCCCGGCAGATCAAGCGCCTGATTACCCGCCCGATCCATCAACTGGAAGAACTGTCCCGCCAGGTGACCCGCGAGGAGAACTACGCCCTGCGCGCCTCCCGGGGCAACCATGACGAAATCGGCAGCCTCGCCGAAGCATTTAACACCATGCTTTCGCGCATCGAGGCCCGGGAGCAGCAACTCAAGCGCGCCCGCGACGACTCGCAAGCCGCCTACGATCAGGCCCAGGGGCTGGCCGAAGAAACCCGCCACACCAACCGCAAGCTGGAACTGGAAGTCCAGGTGCGCAGCAAGATCGAGAAGAAACTCACCGGGTTCCAGAACTACCTCAACAGCATCATCGACTCCATGCCCTCGGCGCTGATCGCCCTCGACGAACAGCTCTACGTGACGCAGTGGAACCAGGAGGCCAGCGCCCTTTCCGGTACACGGCTCGACGAAGCGCTGAACCAGCCGATCTTCCTCGCCTTCGAGCCGCTCAAGCCGTTTCTGCCGCAACTCAAGCAGACCGTCGAACAACACACGGTGGCGAAAATCGAGCGGGTGACGTGGTTCAAGGACGACGAGCCCAAGCACTACGCCCTCACCTTCTACCCATTGATGGGCGGCGCCGGGCGCGGCGTGGTGATCCGGATCGACGACATTACCCAGCGCCTGTCGCTGGAAGAAATGATGGTGCAGTCGGAGAAAATGCTGTCCGTGGGTGGCCTTGCCGCCGGCATGGCTCACGAGATCAACAACCCGCTGGGGGCGATCCTGCACAACGTGCAGAACATCCGCCGACGCCTGTCACCAGACCTGCCGAAGAACCTCGAACAGGCCGAACAACTGGGCATCGAACTCGATACCGTGAACCGTTATCTGCAAGGTCGGGAAGTCCCGCAACTGCTTGACGGCATCCAGCAGGCCGGCGCCCGGGCGGCGAAGATCGTCACCCACATGCTCAGTTTCAGTCGCCGCAGCAACCGCCAGATGGCACCGTGCGACCTGCCGGCGCTGATCGATCAAGCGGTGGAAATCGCCGGTAACGACTTTGACCTGGCCATCGGCTTCGACTTCAAGGGTCAGGCGATCATTCGCCAGTTCGACCCGGCGCTGGGCCCGGTGCCCGGCACCGCCAACGAACTCGAACAGGTGCTGCTCAACCTGTTGAAGAACGCCGCGCAGGCGATCCACCAGCGCGAAGATGACAGCGAGCCGGGGCGAATCACCTTGCGCACCCGGCTCAATCCGCCCTGGGCCGAGATTCAGGTCGAGGACAACGGCATCGGCATGAGCGAGAACGTGCGCAAGCGCACCTTCGAGCCGTTCTTCACCACCAAGGAAATCGGCCAGGGTACGGGCCTCGGCCTGTCGGTGTCGTACTTCATCATCACCAACAACCACAAAGGGCAGATGGAAGTGCAGTCGGCGCCGGGGCAAGGCACCTGCTTCACCCTGCGCCTGCCACTGGCGCAACCGGCGCCCATCGCCGCCGAAACCAATCAACTACCGAGGTAAACCATGGGCTTTCGCTTGTCGAAGATCTACACCCGCACCGGCGACAAGGGCGAAACCGGACTCGGCGACGGCCGCCGGGTGCCCAAGGACCACCCGCGCATCGAAGCCATTGGCGAGATCGATACGCTGAACAGTCAGGTCGGCGTGCTGCTGGCCGGATTGATCGCCGAGCGCGAAACCTGCCCTGGGCTGAATGAACTGATCGACGTGTTGGCGCCCTGCCAACATCGGCTGTTCGACCTTGGCGGTGAACTGGCGATGCCGGAATATCAGGCATTGAACGCAGCAGAAATCGAACGGCTGGAAGCCGCGATCGATCTGTGGAACGAGGAATTGGGGCCGCTGGAGAACTTCATTCTGCCGGGCGGTTCGATACTGATTGCCCAGGCCCATGTCTGTCGCAGCCTGGCGCGCAGTGCCGAGCGGCGTTGCCAGCATTTGAATGCGATCGAGCCGTTGGCCGGGGTTGGCCTGGCGTACATCAATCGCTTGTCGGATCTGTTGTTTGTGGCGGCCAGGCTGATCGCCCGGCGCCAGGGTGTTGCCGAGATTCTGTGGCAACCGGCGGCGAAACCTTCAGATCAGTAGCGACTGTCAGGACGCCTTCGTCGGAACGCCGCCCGGAGCAAGCCCGCTCCCACAGTTGATCGAGTTCTTCCTGTTGGAATGCACTCAACTGTGGGAGCGGGCTTGCTCGCGAAGGGGACGTCAGCCTCAATACAAAATCAGGCCTGTGGCCAGAACGCCCGAATCCCCGCCACACCCTGAGCCCCGGCATTCCACGCTTTCTCGCGCTCCGCCGGGCCGACTCCGCCCAACAGAAACACCGGTTTGCTGAAGCCTTCGATCAGCGTCGAAGCCTGCTCCCAGCCCAACGGCTGTGCATCCGGGTGAGTCAGGGTCGGCTGCACCGGCGACAGGGTGACGAAATCCACGCCCATCTGCTCGGCCAGCGCCAGTTCTTCAGCGTTGTGGCAGGACGCCGCCAACCAGCGCTCCGCCGGCAGCGGACGCCCCGCGGCCGCGTACTTGCGCAACTGCGCCGAAGTGATGTGCCAGCCCGCGGCCGGGAAATCGCCCAGCCACTCGAACGGGCCCTTGATCATCAACTGCGCCTTGCCGGCGCACAATCCGACCGCGTCTACCGCAAGGTCGCGGTATTTCGGGTCATAACCATTGGGCGCACGCAGCTGGATCAGCTTGATGCCACCGGCGATTGCCTTCTGGATGCCGCGCAGCAAGGCCGGGGTTTCCAGGTCTTCCGGGGTGATCAGGTATTCGGCGGGCAGACGCGCGGCCGCGACGATCGGCTGGTTGGCCGCCGGGAATTCGTAATCCGTCAGCTCCTTGGCCGAAACCCAGGCCAATGGCTGGCCTTCGGCACCATGGGGTTCGCCGGTAAAGCTCGAGACTTCCCAGACATCCAGCAACACCTGTTTGTCCGGGTAATCGTGGCGCACCTTGATCAGCGGCCGCGCGGCGCCGACGACAATGCCCAACTCTTCGTGCAGCTCGCGGGCCAATGCTGTTTGCACCGACTCATCGGCTTCGACCTTGCCACCGGGAAATTCCCAGAGGCCGCCCTGATGCTGGGTATCGGCACGCCGGGCGATCAGAATCTTGCCGCTGCCGTCACGAATGACGGCGGCGGCGACGTGTACACGTTTCACGACTGCAATTCCTCCAGTCCTGCCTTTTGCCAGGCCTTGAAGGCCGGCCACTGGTAGACGGTTTCAACATAGGCTTCATCCTCGGCCGGCAACTTCACCTGATAGGTGCGCAGGCGCACGGCAATCGGTGCGAAGAACGCATCGGCCAGCGACACCCGACCAAACAGGTAAGGCCCAGGCTCGGTCGCGACGGCGCGGCATTCGGCCCACAGCGCGAGCATGCGCTCGACATCGACCTTCACTTCCGGCGGCACCGGGTTGAGCGGCGCGTCGTGGCTCAGGTTGAACGGCATGTGGTTGCGCATGGCGAAGAAGCCGCTGTGCATCTGCGCGCAGGCGGATCGGGCCTGAGCACGGGCGGCGATATCGGTCGGCCAGAGTTGTTCGGAAGGAAACTGCTCGGCCAGGTATTCGGCAATCGCCAGAGAATCGGCGACGGTGCCACGGGCGGTTTTCAGCAGCGGCACCTTGGCGGTCGGCGAGTGCGCCAGCAGCCGCTCGCGGGTGTCGGGCTTGCCGAGTTTGACCAGTTCTTCGGTGTAGGGCGCGCCGGTCAGTTCAAGCGCCAGTGCCGCGCGCAGGGACCAGGAGGAAAGCAGTTTGTCGCCGATGATCAGGTGAAGGCTCATGTTCGGGTCCTTTCATGGGACAGAAGAAAAGGAGGTCCGCAGACCTCCCTCTTCGGCAGGGATCAGGTGCGGTATTCGGCGTTGATCTTCACGTACTCGTGGGACAGGTCGGTGGTCCAGATGGTTTCGCTGCAATCGCCGCGACCCAATTCGATACGGATGGTGATTTCTTCCTGCTGCATCACCGCCGAGCCCTGGGCTTCGGTGTAGGTCGCGGCGCGGGCGCCACGGCTGGCGATGCACACGTCACCGAGGAACACGTCGATCTTGCTCACGTCCAGATCCGGCACGCCGGCACGGCCGACGGCGGCGAGGATGCGGCCCCAGTTCGGGTCGGAGGCGAACAGTGCAGTCTTGATCAGCGGCGAGTGGGCCACGGTGTAGCCGACGTCCAGGCATTCCTGGTGATTGCCGCCGCCGTTGACTTCAACGGTCACGAACTTGGTCGCGCCTTCGCCGTCACGCACGATGGCCTGGGCCACGTCCATGCACACCTCGAACACGGCCTGTTTCAGCTTGGCGAACAGCTCGCCTTCTGCACGGGTGATTTCCGGTAGCGCAGCCTTGCCGGTGGCGATCAGCATGCAGCAGTCGTTGGTCGAGGTGTCGCCGTCGATGGTGATGCGGTTGAACGACTTGTTGGCACCGTCCAGCATCAGGTTTTGCAACACGTCGCGGGAGACTTTGGCGTCGGTGGCGATGTAACCGAGCATGGTCGCCATGTTCGGACGGATCATGCCCGCGCCTTTGCTGATGCCGGTGACGGTGATGGTCACGCCGTCATGCTGGAACTGGCGGCTGGCGCCTTTTGGCAGCGTGTCGGTGGTCATGATGCCGGTGGCGGCGGCTTCCCAGTTGTTTTCCGACAGATCGTCCAGCGCGGCCTGCAAGGCGCCTTCGATCTTCTCGACCGGCAGCGGCTCGCCGATCACGCCGGTGGAGTAAGGCAGGATCTGGCTGGCATCCACGCCGGTCAGTTCAGCCAGTTTGGCGGTGGTGCGCTCGGCAGCAGCCAGGCCCGGCTCGCCGGTGCCGGCGTTGGCATTACCGGTGTTGGTCAACAGGTAGCGCACCGGGTTCTGCACGCGTTTCTTGGCCAGGATCACCGGCGCTGCACAGAAAGCGTTCAACGTGAACACGCCCGCCACGGTGGAACCTTCGGCGCAACGCATCACGACGACATCCTTGCGCCCCGGGCGCTTGATGCCGGCCGAAGCGATACCGAGTTCAAAACCGGCAACCGGGTGCAACGTTGGCAAAGGACCAAGACCAACAGCCATGAATGCGCTCCTTACTCAATGATGTCAGCACCGCCAAGCGTAGTGACGGTGGTGTAAATGGCAAAACGCCGCGACGGCTGGTGCCGGTCGCGGCGCGGGTATTTCAGCGATTGAAACGGGTTTTACTGGATCTGCCCGTGGCAATGCTTGAATTTCTTGCCCGAACCGCAGTAGCACAGTTCGTTGCGGCCCAGCTTCTGCTCGTTGCGCACCGGGGCGGTGGCGAGGGCCACATCGACCTCTTCACCGACCAGTTCCGGTTGCGCTTCCAGGCCAGGAGCCTCGGCGTGTTCGAACTGCATGCGGGCGGCCAGTGCTTCGGCTTCCTGACGCAGGCGTTGCTCTTCTTCGGCCGGATCTTCGCGGCGAACCTGAACGTGCGACAACACACGGATCGAGTCGCGCTTGATCGAATCCAGCAGCTCGGAGAACAACGTGAAGGACTCGCGCTTGTATTCCTGCTTCGGGTTCTTCTGCGCATAACCACGCAGGTGGATACCGTGACGCAGGTGATCCATGGTCGACAGGTGGTCTTTCCACAGGTCGTCCAGAACGCGCAGCACGATCTGCTTCTCAAAGGAACGCAGGGCTTCGGCGCCCGCCTGGTCTTCTTTTTCGTTGTACGCGGCGATCAGCTCGTTCATCAGCTTCTCGCGCAGGGTTTCTTCGTACAGGTGATCGTCTTCGTCGAGCCATTGCTGGATCGGCAGCTTCACGCCGAAATCGCTGGCGATCGACGCTTCCAGACCGGCCACGTCCCACTGCTCTGGCAGCGATTGCGGCGGAATGTGCGCGCTGACAGTGGCGTTCAGGACGTCCTGACGGAAATCAGCGATGGTTTCGCCGATGTTGTCCGCGGCCAGCAACGTGTTACGCATGTGATAGATCACTTTACGCTGTTCGTTGTTGACGTCGTCGAACTCGAGCAGTTGCTTGCGGATGTCGAAGTTGCGGCCTTCAACCTTGCGCTGCGCCTTCTCGATGGCGTTGGTCACCATACGGTGCTCGATGGCCTCGCCAGGCTGCATCCCCAGGGCTTTCATGAAGTTCTTCACCCGGTCAGAGGCGAAGATGCGCATCAGGCTGTCTTCCAGCGACAGGTAGAAGCGGCTGGAACCGGCATCGCCCTGACGGCCGGCACGGCCACGCAGCTGGTTATCGATACGACGGGATTCGTGACGCTCGGACGCGATCACCTGCAGACCGCCGGACTCCAGCACTTGCTGGTGACGCTTCTGCCAGTCGGCCTTGATCTGGGCGATCTGCTCAGGGGTCGGGTTTTCCAGCGACGCGACTTCAACTTCCCAGTTGCCGCCCAAAAGGATGTCGGTACCACGACCGGCCATGTTGGTAGCGATGGTCAGGGCGCCCGGACGACCGGCCTGCGCGATGATTTCAGCTTCTTTTTCGTGGAACTTGGCGTTCAGAACCTTGTGTTCGATGCCTTCCTTCACGAGCAATGCGGACATGTGCTCGGAGGTTTCGATGGTCGCAGTACCCACCAGTACCGGACGACCGGCAGCCATGCTTTCCTTGATGTCGTTGACGATCGCCGCATATTTCTCTTCGGCGGTCAGGAACACCAGGTCGTTGTAGTCCTTACGGGCCAACGGTTTGTTCGGCGGAATGACCATAACGTCCAGACCATAGATCTGGTGGAATTCGAATGCTTCGGTATCAGCGGTACCGGTCATGCCGGACAGCTTGGTGTATAGACGGAAGTAGTTCTGGAACGTGGTCGATGCCAGAGTCTGGCTTTCGGCCTGGATATTCAGGTTTTCCTTGGCTTCGATGGCCTGGTGCAAGCCTTCGGACAGACGACGACCCGGCATGGTGCGACCGGTGTGCTCGTCGACCAGCACGACCTGGCCGTCTTGCACGATGTATTCGACATTGCGGTTGAACAGCTTGTGCGCACGCAGGCCGGCGTAAACGTGAGTCAGCAGACCCAGATTATGCGCCGAGTACAGGCTCTCGCCTTCAGCCAGCAGGCCAACACTGGCGAGTTGCTCTTCGATGAACTGGTGACCGGCTTCGTTGAGTTCGACCTGACGGGTCTTCTCGTCGACGGTGAAATGGCCTTCCTGGGTGACTTCGCCTTCGACTTCTTCGACGTGCAGCTTGAGTTTCGGGATCAGCTTGTTGATCTCGATGTACAGCTTGGAGCTGTCCTCGGCCTGACCGGAAATGATCAGCGGGGTACGCGCTTCGTCAATGAGGATGGAGTCGACTTCGTCGATCACGGCAAAGTTGAGTTCGCGCTGGAATTTCTCTTCCATGCTGAACGCCATGTTGTCGCGCAGGTAGTCGAACCCGAATTCGTTGTTGGTGCCGTAGGTGATGTCGGCGGCGTAGGCGGCGCGCTTCTCTTCCGGCGGCTGGAACGGCGTCACGATGCCGACGCTCAGACCGAGGAATTCATACAGCGGACGCATCCAGTTGGCGTCGCGGCGGGCCAGGTAATCGTTCACGGTCACAACGTGCACGCCCTTGCCGGACAGCGCGTTGAGGTAAACGCCCAGAGTACCCACCAGCGTCTTGCCCTCACCGGTGCGCATTTCGGCGATCTTGCCTTCGTGCAGGGTCATGCCACCGATCAGCTGGACGTCAAAGTGGCGCATGCCCATGACACGCTTGCCGGCTTCACGGGCGACCGCGAAGGCTTCGGGCAACAGCTTGTCGAGGGTCTCCCCCTTGGCAATGCGGTCCTTGAACTCTGCGGTCTTGGCGCGCAGTTGATCGTCCGAGAGGGCGACCATCTTCTCTTCGAAGGCATTGACGAGCTGCACCGTCTTGAGCATGCGTTTGATTTCACGCTCGTTCTTGCTTCCAAAAAGTTTCTTTAACAAAGGCGCAAACATATCGGCAGGATCTTCCACACTAAAGGGATGGAGGGCGGCCCCGTGAGTCGCCCGTGCAGCCCTCATGGCCGCATGCGAACGAGCATTCTACCCGGAAACGGTGGTGAGGAAAGTGGGGATATTCCACGATGCTGGCACTGCGCTTTGACGGGGCTCACTTAAAATAGGGGCGTTTTGCTCAACTTCAAGCCGTACAGCGAAGAAGTTAGTCGTTGATTTAATGGGCAAAGCAGGGACAAAAGCAATGGGCGAGTGAAATGGCTGCCATCTGCTACCATGGCGCCTCTGTCACTTCAGGTCCTAGATCATGGCATTTCGCCCTCTCACAGCCAGAGCGCCCGCCGTTCTGCTACGCGAAGCCAGACCGCTGAAAGCCATCCTCGGTCATGCCCAGCGCCTGGCCCATCTGCAACGTCTGCTCGAAAGCCAGCTGCAACCTGCCGCCCGTGAACACTGCCACGTAGCCAAGTGGCGCGAAGGCGAACTGTTGCTGATCGTCACCGACGGCCATTGGGCCACGCGCCTGCGCTATCAACAGAAGCGCCTGCAACGGCAACTGCAGATGTTCGACGAGTTCGCCAATCTGACGCGAATCAAGTTCGCCGTACGGCCACCGACCATCCAGCGCGAAGCGAGCGGGCCGACGATCGACCTGTCAACGGATGCGGCGGCGACCATCCAGGCCACCGCCGACGGGATCAGCGATCCGAATCTGCGAGCGGCACTGGAACGACTGGCCGCCCACGCCAAACCCAAAACCTGAGCCTTGTTGATCAGCGGCGTTTGCTGCCGCCGAGCAATGAACCCATCAGACCGCGCACCAACTGTTTACCCAGCGAATTCGCCGCCTGGCGCATCGCCGACTTGAGCGCCTGCCCCGCCGCCGTGCCGAGGAATTCTCCGGCCTTGTCCGCCAGACTCGGCTCTTCAGCCGCCGTTTTGCCCGGCGCCGCTTCAGCCTCGGGTGCCAGCCCCTTGCGCCCCATCAGGATTTCATAGGCCGACTCGCGGTCGATCGGCTTGTCATAACGGCCCTTGAACGGCGAACCGGCAATCAGCACCGTGCGCTCGGTCTCGGTCAACGGCCCGATCCGCGATTGCGGCGGTGCCACCAGCACTCGCTGAACCATTTCCGGCGTGCCCTTCTCCTGCAAGGTGCCGACCAGAGCCTCGCCAATCCCGAGTTCGGTGAGCACCGACAAGGTGTCGAACGCCGGATTCGGCCGGAAGCCGTCCGCCACCGCCCGCAGGGATTTCTGTTCCTTGGCGGTGAACGCGCGCAGGCCGTGCTGGATCCGCAGCCCCAGTTGCGCCAGCACATCGTCCGGCAGATCGCCCGGCGACTGGGTGACGAAATACACGCCCACGCCTTTGGAACGGATCAGCCGCACCACTTGCTCCAAGCGCTCTTGCAGCGCCTTGGGCGTGTCGCCGAACAACAAATGTGCCTCATCGAAAAACAGCGCCAGCAGCGGTTTGTCGGCATCGCCGCGTTCCGGCAGTTGTTCGAACAGCTCGGCCAGCAGCCACAGCAGGAACGTCGCGTAGACCTTCGGCGCCTCATGTACCAGACGACTGGCGTCGAGCAGATGAATGCGTCCGCGACCATCGGCGGTCGGCTGCAGAATGTCCTCCAGTTGCAGCGCCGGCTCGCCGAACAACGCCTCGGCACCCTGCTGCTCCAGCGTCGCCAGACGCCGCAACAGCGCCTGGCTGGAGCCAGTGGTGAACAGCGCGGCGTCTTCGCCCAGCAGCTGCGGATTGTCCTTGAGGTGATTGAGCAGCGCTTTCAGGTCTTTGAGATCCAGCAGCAACAGGCCTTCGCGATCCGCCACCTTGAACGCTGCGTACAACGCCGATTGCTGGCTGTCGGTCAGTTCCAGCAGCGCGCCGATCAGCAGCGGGCCCATTTCACTCAACGTAGTGCGCAACGGATGACCGGACTGACCGTGAATGTCCCACAGGGTCACGGGATACGCCTGAGGCGTGTGCTTGAGCCACGGCATGCCGGCGATGCGCTCGGCGATCTTGCCCTGGGGGTTGCCGGCAGCACCGAGGCCGCACAGGTCGCCCTTGACGTCGGCGGCGAACACCGCGACCCCGGCGTCGCTGAACGCCTCGGCCAGACGCTGCAGGGTGACGGTTTTGCCGGTACCGGTTGCGCCGGCCACCAGTCCGTGACGGTTGGCCAGACGCATGGCCTGGGCGATCGGTTGCCCGGCGAGGTCAGCGCCGATTACAAGTTGCGAAGATTCAGGCATTTGGTCACCCAATGGTTAATCTTTGATCGAGCATGGCCGATAGCTAAAGGTGACAGATGCGACTGACATCCGCATCGGAGATTTCCCTAAGGAGAAGCGGAAATACCTGCTTGTACCCATCAAGCCCACCTGGCGAGTATCTATAGAAGCACGCCCTGAATAATAAGACCTTAGCGGAACCCCAAGCCATGAACAAAAATCTGCGTTTCAGCCATAAAATCCTGCTTGCCGCCGCCCTCATCGTCATTGCCGCCTTCGCCTCGTTCACGCTGTACAACGACTGGTTGCAACGCAATGCGATCCGCGAGGACCTGGACAATTACCTCAACGAGATGGGCGAGGTCACAGCCGACAATATCCAGACCTGGCTCAGCGGGCGCATCCTGCTGATCGAGAACGCGGCCCAGAACATCGCCATCAACCCCGATCCTGCCGCCGTCGCCAGCCTGCTGGAACAGAAAGCCCTGACGTCGACCTTCATGGCGTCTTACCTCGGCGATGCTACCGGGCACTTCACCATCCGCCCGGATGCGAAGATGCCGGACGGTTTCGATCCACGTGTTCGTCCTTGGTATAAAGGTGCGGAAAGCAGCAGCACCTCGACCCTGACCGAACCGTACATCGACGCCGCCACCGGCCAGACCATCATTTCCATCGCCACCGCCGCGAAAAAGGCCGGTCAGAGCGTGGGCGTGGTGGGCGGCGACCTGAGCCTGCAAACCCTGATCAACACCCTCAGCGCCCGGGACTTCTCCGGCATGGGCTACGCGTTCCTGGTCAGCGCCGACGGCAAGATCCTGGTGCACCCGGACAAGGCCCTTGTGATGAAGTCACTGAAGGAAGCCTATCCGCAGGACACCCCGCGCATCAGCAGTGACTTCAGTGAAGTCACCGTCGAGGGCAAGACCCGCATCGTCAACTTCACCCCGATCAAGGGCCTGCCGTCGGTGAACTGGTACATCGGCCTGTCGGTGGACAAAGACAAAGCTTTCTCGATGCTCAGCGAATTCCGCGCTTCGGCCGTGATCGCGACCGTGATTGCGGTGGCGATCATCATTGCCCTGCTCGGCATGCTGATCCGTATCCTGATCCAGCCGCTGCACGTGATGACTCGTGCCATGGAAGACATCGCCGACGGCGAAGGCGACCTGACCAAACGTCTGACCATTCAGAATCAGGACGAATTCGGCGTGCTCGGCACCGCGTTCAACCGTTTCGTCGAGCGTATTCACGGCTCGATTCGCGAAGTGTCATCGGCCACCGGCCAGGTCAACGAAGTCGCCCTGCGGGTGGTCGCGGCCTCGAACTCGTCGATGTACAACTCCGACCAGCAAGCCTCGCGCACCAACAGCGTG
Source organism: Pseudomonas sp. R45(2017) (assembly GCF_002112305.1). NCBI lineage: Bacteria > Pseudomonadati > Pseudomonadota > Gammaproteobacteria > Pseudomonadales > Pseudomonadaceae > Pseudomonas > Pseudomonas sp. R45(2017). The sequence continues at coordinate 554,302 of NZ_NEHH01000001.1, forward strand.
GCTGCGGCGATCAACCAGCTCGGCGCCGCCGCCCAGGAAATCGCCCGCAATGCCGCCCAGGCCTCGACCCAGGCCAGCGACGCCCGCGGCCTGGCTGAAGACGGCCAGCAAGTGGTGGAGCGCAGCATCAAGGCCATGAATCAGCTTTCGAGCATGCTCAGCGCATCGAGCAGCAATATCGAATCGCTGAACAGCAAGACCGTGAACATCGGCCAGATCCTGGAAGTGATCACCAGCATTTCCCAGCAGACCAACCTGCTGGCGCTCAACGCGGCCATCGAAGCGGCACGTGCCGGTGAAGCCGGTCGCGGCTTTGCGGTGGTGGCGGACGAGGTGCGCAACCTCGCCCACCGCACCCAGGAATCGGCGCAACAGGTACAAACCATGATCGAGGAGCTGCAAGTCGGCGCCCGCGAATCCGTGAGTACCATGAGCGACAGCCAGCGCCACAGCCAGGACAGCGTGGACATCGCCAACCTCGCCGGCGAACGCCTGAACAGCGTGACCCAGCGCATTGGTGAAATCGACGGGATGAACCAGTCGGTGGCCACCGCGACCGAGGAACAGACGGCTGTGGTCGAGTCGATCAACGTGGATATCACCGAGATCAATACGCTGAACCAGGAAGGTGTCGAAAACCTGCAGGCGACGTTGCGGGCTTGCTCGGATCTGGAGCAGCAGGCTTCGCGATTGAAGCAACTGGTTGGCAGCTTCCGCATTTAAAGCCGCTCTGCCGGTCGTCTTCGTCGTTCACAACTGTCCGACGAAGACGACCGACAATCCCTCCGAAACCGGCCTTGCACCCCACCGCGAAACCCCGACCGAACATCTATTCTTGATAAAGGTCAACCAAGGGAGATCAACGCGGAGGGACGTTCACCGTGCATATCGCCGACATCACCATGTTCTACGCCCCGGCCAGCGGTGGCGTGCGCACCTATCTGGATGCCAAGCACCGTCGGCTGGGAGTCAAGCCCGGCATCCGCCACAGCCTGCTGATTCCCGGCGCGCACTTGGGCGAACGCGATGGCGTCTACACGGTTCCCGCCCCCGCCCTGCCCTTCGGCAAGGGCTATCGCTTTCCCCTGCGCCTGGCTCCTTGGCGAAACGTCCTGCAGGATCTGCAGCCTGATCTGATCGAAGTTGGTGATCCGTACCTCACCGCATGGGCTGCGCTCGATGCGCGTCGACAACTCGATGTGCCAGTGATCGGCTTCTATCACTCGGATCTGCCGCTGCTGGTGGGCAACCGCATGGGCCACTGGGTCACGCCGAATGTCGACGCGTATGTGCGCAAGTTGTACGGCAATTTTGACCGGGTGCTGGCACCCAGCCAGGTGATGGCCGACAAGCTCAGCGGGTTGGGCGTGCGCAACGTCTTCGTGCAACCGCTGGGCGTTGATCTGCACACCTTCCACCCGGATGCCCGCGACGCCGGGTTGCGCAGCGAACTGGGGATCGCCGAGGACACGCGCCTGCTGATCTTCGCCGGTCGCGGTTCCAAGGAGAAAAACCTGCCGGTGCTGCTCGATTGCATGAAACGCCTGGGCCCGCGTTATCACCTGTTGCTGGTCGGCTCGTCGATGCCGGCTTCCGTCCCGGACAATGTCAGCGTGATCGACCGGTTCTGCCCGGCCGCGCAGGTCGCACGGCTGATGGCCAGTGCCGACGCGCTGATCCACGCCGGCGATCAGGAAACCTTCGGTCTGGTGATTCTGGAGGCCATGGCCTGCGGCATTCCGGTGGTGGCGGTGGCGGCCGGAGCGTTCGAAGAAATCGTCAGCGAATCCTGCGGCCTGCTCTGCGCGCCGAACAGTGCGCAAGCCATGGCCAATGCCGTGCGCGAACTGTTCAGTCGCGGGACTGGCGTACTCGGCCAGCAGGCACGCCAACATGTCGAACGGCATTACGCCTGGGACACGGTGGTCGACAGCCTGCTGAGCCATTACCACGCGGTACTCGGCGATTCGGTTCCTCGGGTGGCCAATGGCTGAATTTCACGAGCGCCCGGCGGTAATGCTGGTGCTGCATGACGTGGCGCCCTCCACGTGGGCCGATTATCGAGCGTTCGTCGAAGCCGTTGACCGGTTGGGCAACGTCCCGATGACGTGGCTGGTGGTTCCGGATTTCCATCGACGCGATGCACTTGAAGCCCATCCAGCGTTCTGTCGAAGGCTCGACGAGCGCGTCGCACGCGGCGATGAACTGGCCCTGCACGGCCATTTTCATGAAGACACCGAGCCCGGCCCGCGCACGGCGCGCGACTGGTTCATGCGCCGGGTCTACACCCATGAAGGCGAGTTCTACCAGTTGTCCCGGGAAGCCGCCCTCGCCCGCCTGCGCCCGGGCATCGATCTGTTTCGGCGCCACGACTGGCCGCTGCACGGTTTCGTCGCCCCGGCCTGGCTGATGAGCGACGGCACGCGCCAGGCATTGCGCGAATTGCCGCTGCGCTACACCAGCGATCCGCAGCATCTTTATCACTTGCCGGATTTCACCGCGGTCGAGGCCCCGGGACTGGTCTGGAGCGCACGCAGCGCCTGGCGTCGCGGCATGTCGAAGGTCATCAGCGAACAGCGAGAGCAGCGCTGGCGCCAGGCGCCAGTGATTCGTCTAGGCTTGCACCCGGTGGACATGCGCCACCGCTTTTCCCGGGATTACTGGTGGCGCACCCTTGAACGACTGCTCGCGGACGGACGTGTGCCCATGACCAAAATCGACTGGCTGACGCGCCAGCGCACTCAAGCCGAGCGTGCCGCTTGAGTCGCGGCATTCTGTTGCTGATCGGCCTGCTGGTGGCCGTGGCGGTGCCCGTCCTGCTCGGGGGCGGCGAGACCTGGGGGCGCCTGCAGGCGTTTCCGCTGCGCTGGCTGTTGATCATGTTCGCCATGGTTCTGCTGTGCTGGGGCATCAACACCTTGCGCCTGCGGCTGTTGCTCGGCGATCAGCGTGACCGGGTCACACCCCTCAAAAGCCTCGGGGTGGTGATGGCCGCCGAATTTGCCTGGTGCGCCACACCCGGCGGCAGCGGAGGACCGTTGACGATCATGGCGCTGCTGGCGCGCAGCGGCGTGCGTCCGGCCCGGGGCAGCGCCGTGTTTGCGATGGATCAGTTGAGCGATCTGCTGTTCTTTCTCTGCGCCCTGAGCGGAATTCTGATCTACGCGCTGTTCCAGCATCTCAGCGACCGTATGGAATGGCTGCTGATCGTCAGTGCCCTGTCGTTGACCGGCGGCCTGTTCAGTTGCGTGCTGGTCGCGCGTTATCACCGTCGCTTGATTCGCCTGAGCGGGCGCCTGCTGGCCGGGATGAACGTCGAACCGCGTACCCGACGGCGCTGGGCACGGCAGTTGCTGCACTTTCTTGCCGCTTTCACCGATGCGCTGAAATTACCGTGGCAGACATTGATCAAGGTGTTCGTCCTGACCTGCGTGCACTGGTCGCTGCGTTACAGCGTGCTGTATCTGGCGTTGCGCGGGCTGGGGACGGATGTGCAGTGGGCCTGGACGTTTCTGATCCAGATGCTTTCGCTGGGTGCGGGGCAATTCAGCCTGTTGCCGGGCGGTGCCGGTGCAGCGGAATTGACCTCGGCGGCGCTGTTGGCGCCGATGGTCGGCAAATCGACCGCGGCGGCGGCGATCCTGATCTGGCGGGTGGTGACGTATTACTTCTATCTGCTGGTCGGTGGCCCGGTGTTTCTATTGATGCTGGGCCGGCCGTTGCTGAAAAAACTGCTGAGCGTCAGACAGGCTTCCTGAGGTCATCCTCTTCGTCCTTGAGTTGTTCCCACAGTTCGGCAGCGCCAGGAAACTCCGTGCCATCCTCCGGGCTCAGGTCATCCGGGTCATAGCGGCTGAGGCAGCCCTCGCCGAGGGTGGCGGGCGCCTTGGAAGTGGCTTTGTCCAGTGGATCGCTCATCGGTAATGTCCTCAAGGTCCGTGGATCGTTCCCACGCTCTGCGTGGGAACGCAGCCCGGGACGCCCTGCGTCCCAAAGCAGACGCGGAGCGTCTGAAGAGGCATTCCCACGCAGAGCGTGGGAACGATCCTGAATCAGAACACCACGGTCTTGTTGCCGTGCACCAGCACGCGGTCTTCCAAGTGATAACGCAGACCACGGGCCAGCACCATCTTCTCGACGTCACGGCCGAAACGCACCATGTCTTCGATGCTGTCGCTGTGGCTGACACGCACCACGTCCTGCTCGATGATCGGTCCGGCGTCCAGCTCTTCGGTCACGTAGTGGCAGGTCGCACCGATCAGCTTCACGCCGCGCATCGAAGCCTGGTGGTACGGCTTGGCACCGACGAACGACGGCAGGAAGCTGTGGTGAATGTTGATGACCTTATGCGCGTATTCGCGGCACATGTCCGGCGGCAGGATCTGCATGTAGCGCGCCAGCACCACCACTTCGGCATCGTGCTGCTTGACCAGGCGAGACACTTCGTCGAAGGCCGGTTGCTTGTCCTGCGGATTGACCGGCACGTGGTAATAAGGAATGCCGTGCCACTCGACCATGCTGCGCAGGTCGTCGTGGTTGGAAATCACGCAGGAAATCTCGCAATCCAGTTCGTCGCTGTGCCAGCGGTGCAGCAGGTCAGCCAGGCAGTGGGATTCGCGGCTGGCCATCAGCACCACGCGTTTTTTCTGCTCGGTGTCGGTGATGCGCCAGTCCATCGAGAACTCTTCGGCGATCGGTGCAAACTTCTCGCGCAACACCTCGATACCGAAAGGCAGGGAATCGGCACGGATTTCGTGACGCATGAAGAACCAGCCGACCTGGTTATCCGAGTGGTGGCTCGCTTCGGTGATCCAGCCATTGTGGGCCGCCAGAAAGTTACTGACTTTGGCAACGATGCCAACGCGGTCCGGGCAAGAAATCACCAGCCGAAAAGTGCGCATGAGGGGGAAACTCCAGAACTTCGCAAAGGCGGCCATTCTAGCGACTGCGCGGAAAAACTGCAGTATTGATGACCCTCGAAGCCTCACGGCAGGCCGCCGCAGCTTTTTTGACGCCCTCAAACGCCAGAATGATGGCGCAGTAATAGCCATGCATGAACAGGCTTGTGTGAATATCTGTGAAGACTCCATCACATTATTTAACTGAACATTCAATTCACGGCTTTTCAACGTAACTAATTCAAATAAAAACCCCGGTTAAATGTTTACTTGATGAAACAGCCTGACTATTATTGCCGCACTGTCCCCTGCCATCGCGCACTCCCACATAAGGTAGTAATCATGTCCTTGATCAACGAATATCGCGCCACCGAAGAAGCTATCAAAGAGCTGCAAGCCCGTTTGAAGAACCTGTCGCAAGACGACAAACTGCAAGCCGAGCTGGAATTCGAAGGCAAACTGCGCACACTGATGGGCGAATATTCCAAATCCCTGCGCGACATCATCGCGCTGCTGGATCCAGAGTCCAAAACCAAAGCACCACGTGGCGGCGCAGCCAAAACTACCGGCACCAAGCGTGCTCGCAAAGTTAAACAATACAAAAACCCGCACAACGGCGAAGTCATCGAAACCAAAGGTGGCAACCACAAAACTCTGAAAGAGTGGAAAGCCAAGTGGGGCGGTGACGTGGTTGAAGGCTGGGCTACCCTGCTGGGCTAAGCCGCAACCCTTGTCGCAGAGCGCTTCTGTAACACAAAAAAACGCCAGCGAATGCTGGCGTTTTTTTATGCACGGCATTCAAGATGCCGGACATGTTCGATTTCAAAGATCCAAACGTTTGCGCAATGCCTGGACATAGTTCTGCCATTCAACCAACACCTCGGCCTGCATCGGCGCAGCACTAAGCAGCCATTGCTCCATGGCCTCGGCAAAAGATTGCAAGGTATTAGGGGCGCCCCACTCCGGCGCGGACAAGCGTTGCCGGCAAAAGATTTTCCAACGTTCTTGCTCTTCGAAATTCAACGTATCGGGAAAGTTACGTGCTCGATATCGAAACAACAATTCAGGCAAACGTTCATCATCGAACGGCCATTGCTCTCGCGCCAATTGAGCAGGATCGGTCGTCCTCACTTGCTCACATAAACGACGATCGCGATCACCGATAAATCCGTCGTACAACTGTTGTTCGGGATCTTCACTCGAGGTGAAATCTTCGCTGGCATAAATCGCCGAGACTTTATCTTTCCAAACTTGTTGTGCGTCACTTAGTCGCAATGCACGCGCCTGATACAACGCCATGTCCAGACCCAGACGCTGCTGATCTTCAGCCCTCAGCACCGCCAACGGCGCCACCACCGGGCACTTGTTGATGTGAATCAACTTGAGCGGCACCGGCAACTCGCCTTCGGCCAGATCGTCACGCCGGGTATACAGGCGCTGGCGCAATGTTTCGGCATCCAGGTCGAGCAGGCCCTGCGGGTCCAGATGCAGATCACAGACAATCAGCGCATTCTTGTTGCGCGGATGCCAGGCCAGTGGCAGCACCACGCCGACATAACTGCGCGCAGCGGAGAAACGACCGGAGATGTGCACCATCGGCTGCAACAGACGAATCTGGTCCATGACCTTCTGTTTGCTGCGCAACTGGAACAGCCAGTCATACAACTTCGGCTGCTTCTCGCGGATCAACCGGGCCAGGGCAATGGTGGCGCGTACGTCCGACAAGGCTTCGTGCGCATTGCCGTGATCGATGTTGTTGGCGGCGGTCAAGCGCTCGAGCTTGAGCGTCACCTTGCCTTCGTCATCGGTCGGCCAGACCAGACCATCCGGGCGCAACGCATAGGCGGCGCGCACGACATCGATCAGGTCCCAGCGACTGTTGCCGCCCTGCCATTCACGGGCATAGGGATCGAAAAAGTTGCGGTACAGGCTGTAGCGGGTCATCTCGTCGTCGAAGCGCAGGGTGTTGTAACCCGCGCCGCAGGTGCCGGGAGCCGCGAGCTGGGCGTGAACCCGGGTCATGAAATCGGCTTCGCTCAAGCCCTGTTCGGCGAGGCGGCTCGGGGTGATGCCAGTGATCGCGCATGCCGCCGGGTGCGGAAGGATGTCTTCGCTGGGCTGGCAGTAGAGATTGACCGGCGCGTCGATTTCGTTGAGTTCGTGGTCGGTGCGGATCCCGGCCACCTGCAACGGGCGGTCGCATCGGGGATTGATGCCGGTGGTTTCGTAGTCGTACCAGAAAATGGAAGTCACGGGCGGTTCCTGAACTGAAGATCGGCAAAGTCTAGGCGTTCGACTGCGGTCGCGGCCAGCGCCGCATCATTCAGTCACCTTTGGTTGAAAGATGTGTATGACATAGTTATGTCGTTCCCCCCCGAGAGACTGCTAGCATCGGACGCACTTGCATCCCGATCCGGCAACATCAGGTAGCCCATGCTCGAGACCACAGCACCGCCAAGGAAAGCACCGCTGGCCCCGCCACTGGACACGCGGCACCAGGTCGAAACGCCGGAAGGCATCGACCTGCCGCTGCGTCCCGCCGGCCTGATGGTGCGTGCTGTGGCGTTCACCCTCGATCTGGGGTTGCGCGGGCTGATTTTGGGCCTGCTGCTCATGGTGCTGGCGTTGCTCGGCAAACTCGGTATCGGCCTGGGCTCACTGCTGCTGTTCGTGGTGAGCTGGTGGTACATGGTGTTGTTCGAGGTGCTGCGTGAGGGCCGCTCACCGGGCAAGCAATGGATGGGCCTGCGGGTGGTGCACGACGACGGCACACCGGTCGGCTGGTCGGCCTCGCTGCTGCGCAACCTGCTGCGTTTTGTCGACCTGATGCCGTTCGGCTATTTCCTCGGTGCGATCAGTTGCCTGCAACACCCGACCTTCAAACGCCTCGGCGACATCGCTGCCGGCACGCTGGTGATCTATAGCGAACGCCCGCTCAAGCGCCCGCAATTGCCCGATGCCGAACCCCGCCGCTCGCCGGTCCCGCTGACCCTGACTGAACAACGCGCCCTGCTCGCTTTCGCCGAGCGCCAGGGTGAACTGTCGACGGCGCGGGTCAACGAACTTGCTGCATTACTCGCCCAGCCACTGCACATCAGTGCGCCGAAAGCCGTCGGTGAACTCAACGGCATCGCGCGCGGCCTGCTGGGTCCGTCATGAAGCAAAGCCTTTTCGAAACTCGCCACAAGGCCGAATGGGAGCGTTTCACCCTCGCCCTCGAACGTCTGGAACGAGGCAAGGACACTTCGCAAGTCGCGGATTTTCCCAAGGCCTATCGCCGTCTCTGCCAGCATCTGGCGCTGGCGCAGGAACGTGGCTACAGCAGTTTTCTGGTCGACTCCTTGCAACAGCAAGTGCTGCGCGGCCATCAACAGCTTTACCGTCATCGCAGCCAGCTCGGCGCTAACGTGCTGGGTTTCATCCTCGCCGGCTTTCCACGGTTGGTGCGCGCCGAATGGCGCTTCGTGCTGGCCGCCGCCCTGTTGTTCTTCGGCAGCCTGGCCGGTTTCGGTTTGCTGGTTTTCCTGTTTCCGGAGCTGGTCTATAACCTGATCCCCGCCGATCAGGTGCGCGAGATGCAGAGCATGTACGACCCCGCCGCCGGCCATCTCGGGCGTTCGGCCGAGCGTGCGGCGAGCGAAGACTGGGTGATGTTCGGTTACTACATCATGCACAACATCGGCATCGCCTTTCAGACCTTCGCCAGCGGTTTGCTGCTGGGGGTGGGCAGTGCGTTTTTCCTGTTCTACAACGGGCTGATCATCGGCGCGGTGGCCGGCCATCTCAGCGAGATCGGCTTCGGCCAGACCTTCTGGTCGTTCGTGATCGGGCACGGTGCTTTCGAACTCAGCGCCATCGCCCTGGCCGGTGCGGCAGGACTGAAACTGGGCTGGGCGTTGATCGCGCCGGGACGCCTGACACGAATCGAAGCCCTGCAGATTGCGGCGCGCCAGAGCATCCTGCTGATCAGTGGCGTGATGCTGTTTCTGTTGATCGCCGCGTTTATCGAAGCCTACTGGTCGTCGCGCACCGGGGTTTCGCCGCAGACCAAATACCTGGTCGGCGCCGGGCTCTGGCTCTGCGTGGCGCTCTATCTGCTATTCGCCGGAAGGACCCGTCATGCGCCTGAGTGATGCGACCGTGGCGATCCGTCCGCGCACCACCTGGGAAAGCATGGATCTGGGCGTGCTCATGAGCCAGCAGCACCGGCGCCTGCTGATGACCAGTTGGGCCATCGTCACCCTGCCGCTTTTCGCGGTGCTCAGCCTGTTGTTTTGGGATTCGCCGTCACTCGCCGTGTTCATCTTCTGGTGGCTGAAACCGGCCTACGAACGCTTGCCGCTGTACATCCTGTCCAAGGCACTGTTCGGCGAAACACCCACCTTGAAACAGGCCTTGCGCCAATGGCCGCGCCTGCTAAAGCCGCAACTCCTCGCCAGCCTGACCTGGCGCCGCTTCAGCCTGAGCCGCAGCTTCCTGCTGCCCGTGCTGCAACTCGAAGGCCTCGACGGCACCGCCCGCCAGCAGCGTTTACAAGTGCTGTTGCAACGCAATGCCGGCGCCGCGCAGTGGCTGACGATCATCGGCGTGCATCTGGAAACGGCACTGTGGATCGGCCTGATGGTGTTGTTCTACCTGCTTCTGCCGCAACAGGTCGAAACCGATTGGGACTGGCAAAGCCTGATCTTCGCGGCCGACTACGAATGGCGCTGGCTGGAGCATCTGACCAATGCGTTCTATGCGCTGATCCTTGTCATCTGGGAACCGGTGTATGTCGCCTGCGGGTTCAGCCTGTATCTGAACCGCCGCACCGTCCTCGAAGCCTGGGACATCGAACTGGTGTTTCGCCGTTTGCGCCAGCGTTTGAACAGCAGCGCAATCGGCTTGCTACTGGTGGCGTGTCTGCTGTTGCCGGGGTTGCCCTCAGCCTGGGCTGTCGATCCTGCCACGGCTCCGGATGCGCCGCGCCTCTTGAACCAGCCTTTGACCAGCGAGGCGTCCCGCAACAGCATCAAGGCCTTGCTCGAACAACCGCCGTTCAAGAACAAGGAAACCGTCACCCGTTATCGCTTCGGCGAAGATCCCGCTGCTGCCGAAAAACCCAAGGAAGGCGAAGCACCACCATGGTTGAAGACCCTGCTCGACTGGCTGAACGGTCGACACCTCGACGGTCTGGCCAAGGCGATCGAAGTCGTGCTGTGGGGCGCAGTTATCGCCGGGCTTGGCTGGCTGGTCTGGCGTTATCGGGATTTTCTGCAAGCGTTCGTCGGCCGCCGTCCGCGCCTGCCCGAACAGATCAAAAGGCCCTTGCCGCAACAGGCCTTCGGTCTGGATCTGCAAAAGGAAAGCCTGCCCGATGACATCGCCAGCCACGCGGAGCAACTCTGGCAAACCGAACCGCGTGCGGCACTGGGTCTGCTGTACCGGGCACTGCTCAGTCATCTATTGCACGACTTCAACCTGACCCTCAAACCCGCCGACACCGAAAACGAAGTGCTGGCCCGGATCGAACAATTGCAGCGACCGGACCTGCTCACTTATAGCCGTCATCTCACCGGCCACTGGCAGAACATGGCCTACGGGCACCGCGTACCGGCGGCGCATCTGCAACAGGAATTGTGTGATGGCTGGCGCACCCTGTTCGGCCACGGAGTTGCCCGTTGAGCCGGCGCACGCTCTGGCTTTTGGGTGGCGCGCTGATCGTCGCCCTGCTCGGTGCGCTGGGCATTTATCTGTACCTCAAAGCCACGCCTTACCAGGCCGAGGTCGATCACGGCCCGTCCCCCGCCGCACAAGCCAATCCCTATCTGGCGGCGGAGATGTTTCTGCGTGAACGCGGAATCGACGTCAGTCATGCCGAAAGCCTCGCCGTGTTGCCCGACATCGACCCGCGCCAGCACACGCTGCTGATGTTCAACGACCGCTCGAAAATGACCCCGCGCCAGGTCGATCAGGTTCTGAACTGGGCCCGGGCCGGCGGAAGGCTGGTGTTCGTCGCCGAATCGATCTGGGATGAGAAGACCGGACAGAGCAACGACCTGCTACTCGACCGCGTGCAACTGCATCAATCCTTCACCAAGGATCTCAAGGGCACGCCACCGGATGCCGCCGAAGATCCTTACCCCAACCTGACCAAGCTCTATCTGGAAGACGAAGACGCGCCCGCCTATGCCGGGTTCGACACCGCGTTCCACCTCGACGACCCGAAAAACCTCGCCCAGGCCTGGGCCAACAGCGCGAAAGCCACGCACATGATGCAACTGGCTTTCGGCCTCGGCACGATCACCGTGGTCACCGATGCCGACCTGTGGAAAACCCCGGCGATTGCACAGCACGACAATGCCTGGCTGCTCTGGTACCTCAGCGCCGACACCGCCGTGACCTTGTTGTACAACACCGAACACGACGGTCTGTTGACCCTGCTCTGGCGCTATTTCCCGCAAGCCATCGTCGCCCTGTTGGCGCTGATCGGCCTGTGGCTGTGGCATGTCGGCGTGCGTCACGGACCGTTGCAAGCGCCGGCTCCGAGTGGTCGCCGGCAGTTGATGGAACACCTGCGCGCCAGTGCCGATTTCATCCTGCGTCACAACGGTCAACAGACCTTGCTGCAAGCGTTGCAGCAGGACGTCCTGCGCCGCGCCCGCCATCGTCATCCCGGTTTCGACCAACTGAACGTCGCCGAACAATGGCTGGTGCTGTCGCGCCTGACCCGCCAGCCGACCCGTGCCATCAGCCAGGCCCTGAGCCCGGCACCGAAGCGGCGTCTGTCCAGCGCCGAATTCTGCCGTCAGGTCGCCCACCTGCAAGCCTTGAGGAACATGCTATGACCGAACACATCGAACCCGGCTCGCCCAGCCACGCGGCCCAGCAACGCCAGCGCGCCAGCCAGTTGGCCCAAGCGGTGCGCGGTGAATTGCAGAAGGCGCTGATCGGCCAGAACGCTGTGATCGACGACGTGCTGACCGCGCTGATCGCCGGCGGTCACGTGCTGCTCGAAGGCGTTCCCGGCCTTGGCAAAACCTTGTTGGTACGCGCCCTCGCGAAGTGCTTCGGCGGCGAGTTCGCGCGCATTCAGTTCACCCCGGACCTGATGCCCAGCGACGTCACCGGCCACGCGGTCTACGACCTGCAGACCGAGCAATTCAAACTGCGCAAAGGCCCGTTGTTCACCAACCTGCTGCTGGCCGACGAGATCAACCGCGCCCCGGCCAAGACGCAAGCCGCCCTGCTCGAAGCGATGCAGGAACGTCAGGTCACCCTCGAAGGCCGGGCCCTGCCGATTGCCCAGCCATTCATGGTGCTCGCCACGCAGAACCCGATCGAACAGGAAGGCACTTACCCGCTGCCGGAGGCCGAACTCGACCGTTTCATGCTCAAGGTGCGCATGGACTATCCCGACGCCGATCAGGAGCTGGACATGGTGCGTCAGGTCAGCCGCTCGACCCGCGCCGATATGCTCGACGTGCAACCGCTGCGCACCGTGTTGCAGGCCAAGGACGTGCAAGCCCTGCAGCGCATCGCCAGCGATCTGCCGCTGGACGAGCAGGTACTCGATTACGCCGTGCGCCTCGCCCGCAGCACCCGCACCTGGCCGGGGCTGACCCTCGGCGCCGGGCCACGTGCCTCCATTGCACTGGTGCGCTGCGCCCGCGCCCGAGCCCTGTTGCGCGGCGGTGAATTCGTGATTCCCGACGACATCAAGGGCTGCGCACTGGCGGTGTTGCGCCATCGCGTACGCCTTGCACCGGAGCTGGACATCGAAGGGCTGCAAGTCGATCAAGTCCTTCAGCAACTGCTCGACCAAGTACCGGCGCCGCGCCTGTGAAACCCTCGCGCCTGCTGTTGATCTGGCTGGCGATCCTGCTGGTCATCGGCATTGTGCTGGGCGCGTTGCAGGCGCTGGACGTCGAGGTGCCATCGGGCCTGCTGTCGATCAACTGGGGATTGTTGCTGGCGCTGTTTGCGCTGAGCCTGCTGGACGCGCTGCGCCTCAAGCGCCTGCCCTCGCCCCGCGTGCAACGACAGATGCCCGGCAGCCTGGCCCTCGGTCGCTGGAGCGAAATCCGGCTGGAAGTCGAACACGACCTCGACCCACCACTGGCCATTCAACTCTTCGACCACGTACCCGACGGCCTCAGCCATGAAAACCTGCCGCTCTCCACCGAGCTGCAACCCGGCCAGCGCAGCCTGATCGGCTACCGCCTGCGCCCACTCAAACGCGGCCACTTCACTTTCGAAACCTGCGAACTCAACTTGCCGAGCCCCTTCGGCCTGTGGTCCGGCAAACGCCTGCTGAACATCACCGACCACACCCGCGTCTACCCCGACTTCGCCCGTCTCTACGGCGGCCAATTGCTGGCGGTCGACAACTGGCTCAGCCAGCTCGGCGTACGCCAGCGCCAACGCCGTGGCCAAGGGATGGAATTCCATCAACTGCGAGAATTTCGCGAAGGCGACAGCCTGCGCCAGATCGACTGGAAAGCCACCGCCCGCCACCGCACACCGATTGCCCGCGAATACGAAGACGAACGGGATCAACAGATCATTTTTATGCTCGACTGCGGGCGACAGATGCGCAGTCAGGACGGCGAGCTGTCGCATTTCGATCATGCGTTGAATGCGTGTCTGCTGTTGAGTTATGTGGCGCTGCGGCAGGGGGATGCGGTGGGCTTGTCCACCTTCGCCAGCGATCAGCCTCGGTTTATTGCACCGGTCAAAGGTACGGGGCAGCTCAAGGTGTTGCTCAACGGTGTTTATGATCTGGATAGCACGCGACGTTCGGCGGATTATCCGGCGGCGGTGGATCAGTTGTTGGCCAGGCAGAAGCGTCGGGCGCTGGTGGTGTTGGTGACTAATGTGCGGGATGAGGTTGATGAAGAGCTGCTGACTGCCATGACACAACTGGGCAGGCAACACCGCGTACTCATCGCCAGCCTGTACGAAGAAAGGCTCGAACACGTGCGGCTGACTCCGGTTCAATCGCTGACGGAAGCGCTGGCCTATTGTGCAACGGTGGATTACTTGAACGGCACGGCAAGACTCCATGAGCAGTTGAGGACTCATGGACTACCGATCATCAATGCCCGGCCCACCGAACTGGGCGCCGAGTTGGTGGCCCGATATCTGGCCTGGAAAAAAGGCGAGGCCTTGTGACTTCCGGATCAACGGTCCACAACAGGCACAGTCACCCCCTTGCTGACCGAAGTACCGCCGGGGTTTTCCAGGGTGACCCGAAGAGAAACCTGCTCAGAGGTTGAAGTCGGCGACCAGGAGTGCGAGTACTTGCCCTGATTGTCGGTGCTTGATTCCTGGCTTGGCTGTCCATTTCTGGAAACGAAGACTTTCCTGTTCGCCATAGGCTGGCGGGACCGCGTTGCCACAATCAGCGCGGTCATTGTGGTGTACGTGTTAACGAGCACCGGACTGATCGAAGCTGTCACAGACTCGATATCTGCATGGTCAGGAGAATCAAGCGGATCAAGAACCTCATAATTCAAAGTCCCGGATCCGCCAGATGTCTCCTGGACATAGGCAGCCAACTGATGCAAACCAATTTGCGCAGGCATCTCTTGCATCATTGCCAGTCCATTTTCATTGGTCATGGAGGTGCGCGACTGCGAAGTCGGGAAACGCCAAACCACCGGTACGCCTGGTGCAACTCCCCCGTGTCGCTCATAGCGCACTCGGGCCTGTGCTGTCATGGTCTCACCCAGCCAAAATCTGGTTTTGTCACTGGCCAGCTCTGCAACGACCAACTCATCCGGCGGGGCTGACAGTATCAGCGACTTCACATTGTTACCGGCCATACCGCTTCGAACCGAAGCGATCAATCGGGTTTCACCGGGCACCCTCCAGAACTCGATCGTTGCCTTGCCTTGAGCATCAGTGAATGTCGAAGGCAATATTTGTTCACCCTGCCGCCAGCCCACCTCGATCCCTGACAGCGCCTTTTTGCTAAGAGCCGAAACCACGAAAACATGCGCCGACACTTTTTGCCCGGGATTTCCGCTCGACACATCAACGACCAAATCTTCAATCTGGCACGGTTCGTTCATTGAATAACGAAAGTCGACTGAAGCCGAATCAGCGCCACCGGCAACAGAAGCGGTGACGATACCTGGACCCGCGACTTCGGGAACAAAGCTGATCTGCGCAACCCCCCGATAGTTGGTGGAAGTCACCCGAGACTCCTGCTCCGACAACTCCCACCGGATCGGTAAACCTCTCATGGCCTTTCCGGTCAACACATGGGTTACGGTGACTTCAGCGTTCACTGTTGCTCCCCAATCAACGACCTCAAGAACACTACTGGTCGAGGTAATCCGGGCGACAAGGGCTCGACTTCCCAAAGACAGGGGCTGAACAGGAGAACGTTCCAGCAAGCGAAAGGCAGCCAACTGCAAAGACACACTGGCGTCCTTCACATCTGCATCCTTGAGCTCAAAATCCAGCCCCCGCTCATCCAGCGTGTGGAATTCACCCAACACCCGATTGAATTCGAGCCCGACCTCACTCCGGCCGGGATTAACCAGACCCAGCGCTAACTTTTGATCAAGCAAGGGGCTGCCATCCCTCGCAAAAAGCCGGAAACCGAAGGCCTCACCGCGTCTCGGAAACAACGCGTTGGCTGCCCACACATACCGCTGTGAAGCGCTCACGGAAACATCCGGATCCAGATCCAGATCCAGATCCAGATCCAGCCAGGGATCCGTTGCCAGGGCAGTGAGCTGCGTCCGGGTTTCCGCCGTTGACCCATCGTAAGGATTCGAAGCAACAGCAGTGATGAAGCTTATACCGGCCTGACTCGGCAGTGCATCGTGCCGCGCCCAGCCATCGGCATCTGTCCGTAAGGAAACCGGCCCGGCACTCCCGGTCTGCACCGCGATTTCTGCCCCCTTGACCGGCTGATCATTGAACGCCGAGCCCAAGCGAAACTCGACCCTGGCACGCTCGCCCTTGCTCATGACGGGATCAATGGCAGGACCGCGCGTGGCCAGAATCTTGAGTTTGTGATGGCCCAACTTCAATTGAGTCTGCGCCGTCAGCGACTCTTCATCGATCATGATGGTAGCGGTCTGAGTCATCTCGACATCGGCTGTGCTGTTGGTGAAATCCAGTTGCCTGCGCGCACCACCCGCCGTCATGACGACATCCTCAGTCAGTGGTGGGTTGACCTCCATTCCCGGTGCCAAGGGTGTGATGGCCATTTTCACAGGCAGCCCATGCAGTGCGCTGATCCCATATGGCATATACATCGACTGGTGAGACGTCCACAGGCAGGGATACAACCTGTCGTTACCCGGTTCAGCTGAAACATGATCAAGCATCGCCCGGACCTCACTGGCGAGATCGGCGGCCAGCAGCCGCAAGGGAAACTCGCACTTTTCCGGCAAATGGGAACTGCTGAACGCCAATGTCGAGAACCCGCTGAGATCGGTGCCCGAGGTGATGTGCCACTCAAGGCCGAAAAAAGTCATGACCCGAGGAACATCGACTTGCGGGTCCAGCTGAAACCCCGGTAAAGGGGGCGTATTTGCATTCCAGTGCAGTGCAATCGACTTGCCGATAAAGTTGCTGTTCGCAACGGGATCAATCCGCAGCTTGTGCGCTCTGCCACGCCGACAGACCACACCCTGAATCAGTCGATCGATCGGTTTCCCGTCCAAAGAGAAGTTGACCTGCCCTTTCCATGCGCTGGTGGGCAAAGCTTTGACGGCGAATGAATGTTCATCCACTGGCGCGTCTTCGTGGCGCTGTACCCGCGCGACGATATTCTGGTCACCGGCATTGGCGGGCAAGTAATCCACGCTTGCCCAGCCATCCACGCCCGTGAGGGATGTGACTGTACCCTTCGGTGTTTCAAACTCGACTTTTACGTTACTGACAGGCTGTCTGTCGCCCTTTTGCACATTCACCATGCAGGTGACGATTTCGCTTTCGTCCACCATCGGCAACTTGTTCGGCCCCCAGGTCTTGCCGATCTCGACTCTGTTGTAAGCCAGCGACAGGGCATTGCCTGGCGATAAATGCTGCAACCTGGAACAACCGAGAACCCAATCAAACAGGCCGTCGCGCTTGTCCTCGAAGGTCGTTGTCCAGAGGACTGTACCGTCAACTACAGGCGCAGGAGCCCCGAAGTTCGGTTGAGCGGTTGCTCCGACGTCCTCTTGTGAATCACCATTTGCCCAGATCAGGAAAAAGTTGGCGGCAATCAGAGGATGCTCCGCAGTAATATCCAGATTGACAGGGAATGACTCACCGCGTTCCGGATAGCGGGTCTTCTCCCCCCAGACGGCCGGTGCCCCACCATCGAACCGAGCCTGTAAGGTTTTGAACGGATCGATAGCAAACGCCCGAACTTCGAAGATATGCGTCGCTTCGCCATCGTCGGACAAAGGGCTGGCAACCGAGGCGATAACCCTGCTCACCCCATCCTCGGTTGGCGTGCACAGATAGGTCGCTCGACCTTGAGCATCGGTGGGTGCCCGGTGCAAAACCTTCCCGGCCTTATCCTCTGCCCGCCAGACCACCTCACTCGCTACCGGTGCCTGGGTATAGAAGGATCTGACCTGAACCTGCAGCTCCACCGATTGGTTGTACTCGATGACCGGGTACGTCTCGGCCTGTTTGAGTACGAACAGCTCCAGGAGGTGATGCCCCCAGGAAACCAATAGCGGATACGCTGGCGCCGAGTATTTGCTGTAAATCTTCGCCTCCAGCTCATAAGGTTCTCTGCCTGACGGCTGCGGACAATCCAGCAGCCAGTCCAGACTGATGAGCTGAGATGTTCCCAACTCGGGCTCGGCGGTAATGGCCTCCAGCGGGTTATCTTCAATCCACAGGCTGGCCTCGAGATTTTTCCAGACACTCTGCGGATCAACCTTAAACAAAACCCTGTGATGTTGATCCCCGGTAGCCCCCAGGCAGATCGGCACAACGTTGCCCGCGTCGAAACGTTTGCCATCAATGAGAACGGCCACCCCCCCCAACTCCGGAAGATTCAGCTTTATCTCTATCCCGGTCAGACGAATTTCCACAGAGCTGGGTTCGCCCACACCCCTTGCCGGGCTGCTCAAATTAATCTCCAGCTCATCACCCGCTTGTAAATCCAGGCTGTCCGGCAAATCCTTGCGCATCTCGGTCAGATCAATCGCCAAAGGATCGACATCCTGCAACCCTGTCTTCACCGGCAATTCGATTTCGAACTTTTCGTCACTCCCCCTCTTGTTTACAACCACTAGCCCGGGCGATGACAAATAGGTGGTGTCGTAAAGAAGACGCAGGCCATAACGGATCTCCGCCTGCTGTCCGATCGGCACGATCATCCTTTGCCGAACCGCCGCGCGGTGGGTTAGCGCCATGTACGATACGTTACCGTCGTTCCGGATTTCGACGCCCCCCGGATTGGCCACATCGTCCCAGTGGTCATAGCCCTCAGTCATGTCGCCGTTCATCACGAAATTGTGATCCGTGTCGATGTCGATTTCGTTCATGATTGAGTCCTCTTGGCCTCGACCTTGCGCTCAGCTTCGTTCACCAGTTCCTGCACTTTTCTGGAAAAAGCCAGATCCCCGACCTTGGCGGTGTAAAACACCTTGATCAGGATATCGGTCAGCGATGACAGCATCGGCTTTTGGTTCAAATGCCAGGGAAATACGATCCGCCAGCGCGAAACGACACCGGTGTTTTCGAACGGCAGGGTCATGCCTTCGTCAGCTCTGAGTGAAACCACACCGGTATCATCCAGCCCGGTAGACAGGGAAACCTGCTGCCCACTGCTCAGGTTGATCAGCACATCGACAGGCGCAACGCCTCCACCGGAGTGCAGATATTCCAAAGACTCGTTCGACGGTTTTGTAGCGATATAGCTGCCGACCTGTATCAGTTTCACCACCACATTTTCGAAGGGCCCGGTGAGCACCGGCAGACTGACTTCGACACGAGAAATCTGGCGGCAGTAATGATCGTGGTAGTCGCGATCGAACAGTAGCTGGATCAGCTCGAAATCCAGTGCGCCCGTTGCCAGCAAGTGGTCCAGCGCATCAGTCCAGTTGTCAAAACCCTTTGGCCGGGTCGCCGGATCATTGAACAATCGTTGTAGCGAAACGGTCTTGACGATCTCCTGGCGTCGCTCATTGCGTTGCAGATATTCCGACCGCATTCGCAACAAACCGGCCTGCAATGTCGCGCCAGCCGTCAAGCCGCGCCGCTGGTCGCTCCAGACATCGGTGTTCAGTTGATAGGCATCGAACTCACAGGTTTCCGCCCGCAAGGCTGTCTGGGCACTCCGGCACAGAGCAACAGCGGCGTCATACGCCTGAAAGTGCAAGGTCTGCAGTTGCCCCATCAACCACTGGTAAAGCTCCAGATTGGTCGCCCGGGTCTGCAGGAACTCGAACAGTCTGAGCGCCTGGCTATTCGCGGCAAGGGTGTGTTCCAGATTGATCCTTGCTGCATTGATGGCCCGTTCCTGACCTGCAATCTGGGCACTGATCGCATTCTTTTCAGTATTGGCCTGTTTACGCAGCAACCACCAATCCTCTCGGCGACGACGATAGCTTTCGGAGGTGGCCGTCTTGTCGGCACTGGCGCGCTGCACGTCTGCGGCCATCCGAAAACCAAATCCCACGGCACTGACCAGATAAGCCGGCTCATGATTGCCATTGGACAATCCAAAGATTTTGGGGAACGCATGGATTACCGCTGCCCCCATCTCAAAGCCAGTGGCCAGAGAAGCGAGGCCCGAAGCGGCTTCAACATGCTCCATGACTTTGAACTCATCGGGAGAAATGTGCTTGTCGTACAGATCGGCGTAGTGCAGCTCTCGCTCTTCGGCCATGGTTCTGCTGTGCTGCAACGCCGTAAGGCTCTCGACCTCACGTGCTATGGATTCTTCCTGTGCCCGACGAGCGAATTCGCCAAGCTCAGTCAAATGGCGTTGCTGCAACGTCTCCTGCTGGACACGATCCTGCTGCTCAAGCAGACGCTGTACTTCGTTCCCCAGCTCCTGCAGGTACTGCACCATCTGCAACGCTGCATTGAACAGTACGTCCCAGCGATAGACCGCAACTCGCAACTGTCCACCCATCGGTCGCACCGGTCCCGCCTTACCGGCTGCCAGGCGATTCAACAACTCACTTGGATCCATGGCGGTAAAAAGAGGGATGGATGCAAGCTTGCCGTCGATTGTCCGACCATGGCGAATGTTGTCGATACGCTGATCAGGCAGGTCAAAGAACGTCAGCAAACGCGGGCTGACCGGTATATTGAAAGAACGCGTGCCGTACACACCCAAATACTGAGTACGCGCAGCCCTGACCGGTAAATCCTCTGTTCGCAGCTGCAATGTCGTTTCAAACTCCGCGAGGGCCGGTCGGGTCTGCATCTCTCCCACAAGTTCACCAAGTTCCTTTGCAACCCAGCGATTGACGCTACGGGTATCCGGCCTGGCTCCCATCAGCGATCGGGCCCGGACATACTGCAGCTTGGCGGCCGTCAGGCTGTCCCGCGTCATCTGGCGATAGAGCCAGTCACCCCAGGCGATGAGGTTGTTCACATACTCGAGGAAAATCACGACCTTGTAATGCCAGGGCGATGAATAGGCGATGGCATCCGGATCCCCCGGTGCGAAGACTTCATAGCAATAGCAGATGTCGGGCTTTTCCACGTCCAGAGGCCGGCAATGCCAGTATTGCGGCCTTGCCGGGGTATCACCCTGCGCCGGTTTAGCGGGCGACTGCGGCTCGAATATGAAATGCAGCCAGCGCTGGGCCGCCTCAAAACGGTTCTCGTCACGCAGCCGGACGGCAATCAGATGTGGCAGGTGAAAAAACAGCTCCCAGAAAAACAGACCATTGGCACCATCGAACGGACCGTTCGGCTCGACCTGGCTTTCGGGCAAAGGCGGCTCCTTCGGAAACTGCGTCGCCCAGTCCAGCAACACGCCGATCGATACACTGGAGCGCAACACCAGTTCGTGACCGATCAACGTATTGAGCCGGACGTATTTCAACTTCAGAACGTTTGCCGGTTGGTTGAAGGCCAGAAACTGGGCGCCCTGCGCATCGGTGTCATGGATGTACGGTAGAGGTCCATGATCACCGAGCGTGGCGGGGACTGTCAGGACGAGGGTTCGCTCACCGTAGTCTGCGGCGCCTGTCAGTTTCACGGTGAGCGTGCTGCTGTTGAACCCTGTTCGCTTGATCTCCTGCCATTTCGTTGCCCATCCACCGGAACTCGAGTAACTGGCAGTAACTGGGTCCGGGTCACCACCAGTGGTGAATTCGACTTTCAGCGTGAACTCAACGTTCGTGCCAACGCCACGTGAGACATGGGCACAATGCCCCTGAACCCAGAGCGAGTGCTCAGTAGCGCTGTTACGCACGATATAAGCCTTGATCCCCAGGTACTCGGCCAGCGTGCCGGGCTTGGTGATCTCACTGTCAACGGCCGGAAACAGCTTCGGCTGCATCTTTTGCTGAAGCGTACGGCGCTCGACAAACAGGTGATTGGCCAGGTAATCCATGACCGCCGTTTCGTCCTTCACTTTGCGAAACAGCGAGTCACGGGTTTCATAGATAGCGACAGACACCACAGACGACGTACCGACTTTGGGCTCGGCATTGGTCACATGTACCGCCAGCCTGCCCTTGGGATACGAGGTATCGATCTCGTCGCGCAAAATTACCGCGACCAGCCGGCAACCCTTCGAAACGTCCTTGTCCGTCTGCAGCAGATGCAAGCGAATGGGTGGCGACCAGCTGTCGTCCAGCGCGATGAACGCCACCATGACTTCCAGCTCATGGAGGCTTTGCAGTTGACCCGCGTTATCGAAAACACCCGGGCGCCATTGGACCCAGACCATGCACGCCCGGCCTTCCCAAAAGACCATCCGACAATCCAGCACAGTGTCATCGGTGGGAATGTCGGCAGATTTCCATTCTCGCCAGTCAGTCGGGTTGACCGATGGCGAGTCGAAGGCGAGTTTGATGTTCGCTTCACGCCAGAACCAGCCAAAAGGTGCAACACGTTGCCTGCCCACCAGGTAATAATGCGTCTCCAGCGGATTGGCCCCATCCAGATAACCGGTCTTGACGTTCAGATTGCACGTTTCTTCAAAGCTGCGCAGGTAGCGCTGAGCGCCCTTGAGCACCGAATCGTCAGTGATCGAGGTCTGATTCACATAACTCTCAAGAGCCCTGAACAAACCGGTTTTGCGGATGCGCACATAAGGCGTGATGTAATCCTCAGGTGTGCACAACAGCAGCATGCTTGCCGACCACGACCCGTAACTGCTGGCGAGATCCCACTCTTGCAGAAGGTCAGGATCGAACTCCCGCCCGTCGTACCCCGGTTCAAATTTCTGCAACACCGCAAAAAGGTAGGACTGCAAACAGCTCCTGGCCTCCGCCACCCACGAGGTTTCAATTTCGTCGCTGTCCAGCGGATCGGTGCGCAGCCATTCCCAGAGGTCATCCGCCGATTGGGTATTCATCGGAAAGGGATGACTGGCCTTGTCATGTTTTGCGTGAAGACAGAAATCAATCAACGCATTGCGACGCAGGGCTGACAGCTCACCTGAAGTTTTGTTGAGCATCACCATCTCCTGTCACTGTTTGCGTTGCTTGCGGGGCGCCGGTACTCGCCGGCGATGAAGAAGGTTTTCGACAAACCACACTTCCCGGAATTTAACGGACGTCGAGTTTTGGGCTGTCGCTGTAACCTTGACGTTGACCCGCTCGGTACCGGTGAATGTCACCTCGGTACGCCCCTGTTGATCAGTGACAGTCTCGATCTCACCCTGAGGCAGCGGATCGAGTTTCCAGGTCACCGAGGCGCCTGCGATGGGGTTGTCGTAGTCGTCCAGGACAATGGCGCGGTAGGTCACCGGCGTTCCGATCAGCACGGTGCTGTCGGGCACGGGGAAAGGGTTTTGGGCTCTCAAATGGAGTGTGGCCATATCCGGCCCGATTTCGATCCTCGGTGCGGCCGTCTCCTCACCCAGATCCAGCCTGAAAACGGGAGTGACGCTGCCCATCCGGCTGTCCGGGAAAAACTTCACCGTCGCCGTGCCGTTGACGTCGGTGGTGATCATTGAAGTTTCAAACCGGCCCAGCGTGGTGGCGCAATGAACATTGACGTTCAATCGCGCCTGGCCTTCGCGGTTCTTTACCGTTACGGTAAATTCGGCAAATTCGTCCGGTTTGTTAGCGATCAACCTGACGGGGTCGGGCACCGTCGTCCAGTGCACGATCACGTCCAGCCCCACGGCCATGACGTCGTCAGCGTAATTCGGTTCGGTCGTGGTCGTCAGGCTGGCTCTGACAAGGTCTGCGACGTACTCATAGTCGGCATATTCGCTGTCCGGTGGCAGCTTCCCGAGCTCGAGGAGTGTCCTGGCACTCTGACCGGTCTTTTGGGCAAACAAGCGAATGCGTGTCAGCACATCGAGCTGTTGCAGGGTCACGACCAGGCCTTTCGACGGATTCACATGGGCAGCGCAGATGCGCACCTCATCCACGCTCCAGTTGAACAGCTCGGCGAGCCACTTCGCGGCTCGCTCCTGGACCAGCTCAAGCCCGTGATTGCTCAGGTTGGCCGGCAGCGCGTTAACGCGGCGCAGATAGTCAACCAGCCTCGTTTCCGGCTGATCACTCATGCCCAGGGCACGTTTGTAGACTGTCAGGTAATACAACGCTGAAAGGTCGAATGCGTCGACCGAGTGCAGACCGAACCATTCGCGATACCCGGTCGCGATGAAGTGAGTGAGAAATTCACCGCTGAGTTCCAGCCTCGCGACCACGGCGCTGCGTCTCGAGAACTCGGCCAACACCTGCAGAACAGGATCGCTCGACGGGTCTTCCCGCCGCAGCACAGTAGCGCTGTCCTTGGAGGCTTCCGGCAATCCGAGTACCTGAGCCAATACGAAATGCACATTTGCGCCGGACCAGCCAAGCACCTGCAGAACCAGATCCGGCTTCAGACCGCTATAAGCAGCCAACCCCTCCTGAACCATACTGTTCTGACTGGCGCGGCAACGCAGCACCACCGCCAGAATCAGCGCCACCAGACCTGTATCGAGGCTCCCCGTCTCCAACAACACGGCCCGCTCCGTCATTTCCCGGGCGTGGGCTTCGTAGGTCTGATCCGCTGACTCAACAAAATCACGAATCAGTCCCTGTTCGTCAACCAACGCCCTCAACGCCCGCAGCCACTGGCGATTGTTCGACAAGGGCTCGATACCGGCCATTTTCAGTACATTTTCCGTCACCCGAGCCACCGGGACCTGCCGACGCCATTGATCAAACAACGAGAGTTGTCTTTCATCGGGCCGGCTCGGTGGCCAGGCTGTTGCTTGTTGCACCACCCAGTGCACCGGCAACTGCGCGGTCCGGGCCCATTGCACGCCATCCATCAAGGCATGCATCACACTCAGTACGTCCGGCTTACCCGCTGATTGTTGGTTGTTGATCTGGGGCACGCCGGCCAGTGCGTTCACCCAGACCTGACCTCCCGTCAGATTCAACAACAGGACAGCCTCGATCGGAGTAATCCCCAGTAACCGGGGCAGCCTGACCATGCGATAAAAACCGGACACGATCGGCAAGCTGCACTTGAGCTCAGCCAGGCCGTGAGCGGCGGCAATCAGGTTGGCGAGGTAAAAATAGGTTTCCAGATCAATACCCAGGCCTGCGCACAATTGCTTGACCGTAATCAGGTCGGCAGCGGTCACGGGAATCACCGGGAAGGATCGGTCATCAAGTACCAAAGGACGAGAACCGGTGGCACCACTGTTGAAAACTCGATCGTATTGGGCACGCTCCGTGCCGCGCCCGAAAACGCAAAGCGGCCCGATAAAGGCGGCGAAGTCTTCTGCGGTGCATCCAAAGACCTCCCGCAGTGCCTGGAACAGCCCGATAGCTCGCAGAGTATTGCTTGTGATCCAGTAGCGAGAAGGGGTCGGCGGGGGCACTTCAGCGAGCATTGCCGCAACGATCAGTCGATCGGTTTCGTCACTGGCCAACCGCAACCAGTCAGTCAGTCGCAATATACGATTGGCACGATCAACCCGCTCGGAATGGTCGGGCTCGTCGGGCTCGTCGGGCCTCCCCATATTCTCGAAACGATTGAGAAGGCCCGATTCCGTTTTGACAATGGCAATGGACGGGGTCTTTGCCTCATGAACAAAGACCGACCCATGGTCCTTGCCTGTAACAGGGCCCGTGACGACACCCGGCGCATTTTCGGACAGGAAGGGAGTGAAACCTTCAATCGAAAGCAATGCCTCAAGCGCCGGCGTATCCAGCTTCGTTCTTTCATTGAAAACGTGGACGAGCCTCAGATTACCAATCGAAATTTCCTTGAGACCGAGGTATTTCTGGTAGAACTCGTCGCCCCCGTCTGGAAAATGACTCGCTTCGGTCAGGATTGTCCGCTGTGATGGACTCAACCGTGAAGCTTGAACGAGGGCGTCATCCGACTTGTCGCTCCACGGTGCCGAACGAAGAAAGCACGGATACTGCAAATCGCACAGACGCACCACGCTGCCCACCGATTCGCCATGTCCCTTCAGTACATGATCGAGCGTAACCCAAGGCCAGTGAAAGGGCAGTTCCCGAGGAAAGGCCTTCTGGTTCAACGCCTCATCGAGGTTTTGAATGGGCCCCAGCGTGGCGGTGATGAAGTGCTCCATGATGTGGCTGATCACTTCCACCGACGACACTGCACCATGGACGGCCTTGACATCGATCAGCAGTTTTTCGAGATCCGTACGCCGGCCAACCAGCGGAAGGTCCTTGCCATCGGTTTCCCCCAGCCGATGCAATGCCCAATGCAACAGGGCTGTCAGATACGCCGCAGGCGAGTGAATGGCTTCGATCGCATCCGGCGGGCATAACGCGTCGAAGTTCGGCTTGAACAACAAGGCGTAAGTCGGACCGTTATTGAGCCCCGAACGCGCAACAGCTCTGGCATCTCTGGCAGTCAACTGGTGCTCGATGAACTGCCGCAATACCACGGTCGACAGCACATTGAGGCGCTGCTGGAACTCCCCGGCCTGCTGCCGGTTCAGGCCAAAATCGTGCATCAACCCGTCGACGCCTTTCTGCGCCAGTACGGCAACCGATCCCCCCGCCTTGAAAAAACGTGTCAGAGCCGTCGTGGACGAGCGCTTGGGTTTACCGACTGCTTGAGTGAACATCTTCTGAGCGATCTGAGCGGGAGAGCGGTACATGTGGATGCTCCTGGGTCTGAAACGACTTCCAGTAAAGGAACGGCGCCTTTCGCATGGTGCCTGCAAAGGATTTGGCGTCATCGAGCGGGTGGCGTCTACTGTCAGAACTGACAGTAGACTTGACCTTTGGTCGGATTAAGCCTGACTTGGCGGTTCGTCAGGCGGCGCGACATCGAATCGCTTGCTGTCCGCTGGCATGGAATGTTTTCCACCCACGACCTGTACGGCACAGGCCCATTGCGGGCCAGCAGGCAGATTTCGCTCCGATATTCCGGCCCAACGTCCGCCGTTGGTCACAAGAGACTTGGCATGTTTATCCTCGGAGTCATACCAGGCGACCACATCAACCTTCGGACCCGCCAGAGCACCGCCTGCGAATCTGGGCGTTGCTCCCTCCCACTTGCCCTCCGACGGTTCGTTGAATGAGGGTGGGGGCGCAAGGCGCTGCAGGGGTCTTGCCTCGGACCAACCGGAGTGGAACTCCCCCTTGCGCTGCTCGGTGACGAGTGAAAGGTCGGTGCCGGTCCCTGGGATTTCGATCCGGCAAAACCATGTCCCGTTTTCCTGGACCTTGGCCTGCCCCAGCTCCGCACCACCCGGCAAAGCAACCACGACGGTATCTCTTGCGTATCCGAACCCGCAGATCACCGCAGTACGTCCGACAGCCTCACCACTACCTGGCGTTTCAATGTATGCCTTGTCGGGAACGATCGTGACCTGCACATCCTCGCTAAGTGGCGACTCCTGATCCTTGAAATACTGCCTGGCTTTCAGTACGCATGGCCCCACTGGCCGTGTGAAATTCTGTTTGAAATATCCATCGCCAAAATGCGGATAAATACGAAAGGGAACGCCGTCGAGATACACATCGACCTCAGTCCGGACGAATCCTTTCCCTGCTCTGGCATAACCTTCGACCGTGAATGTACGGGGGACCGATGTTCTTGTTGTTGGAAAGTCGATCCTTGGCGCATACAAAACCACTTTGAAAGCGACCGAAGTGCTGGGCAGCGATTGCAAGTCACCCAGCACCTGTATGGCGAAAACGGTTTGGGTCAGGTAGTCGAGTTCCGTGAGCTGTACCGACCAGGCATTCCCTGTTGCGAGCGTCTCTCCCAACCGGTCGAGGGTCACGAAATCGAAAACGCTAATCGTGAAGCCGTCGATCCCGCCGGTGCCGTGCAATACCGGCAAATGATCCGTTTGCCCACCGGGTGGTGGGGTGATCACCGGTACGCTCACCGCTATATCGAAGGACATGGACACCGGATTAGAGGTTTGCCCGCCGAAAGTCTGCGTGACCGTGACCGTGTGCCTGCCGGGGCGAAACGCCGTGGGGCGCTGTAAGTCCCATTGCCCGTTCTTGTCCGTATCCGTAACCGGATAGGGGGTAGTATCGTCGCTGAACTTGATCGTCAGCACCGCTCCCGGCCAGCATTGGCCAGCAACCGTTGCAAACAAGCCGTTCGGGGTCACTTTTTCGATAACGGCAGGGGGGGCGGAGATGACCACCGAAACAGGCGGTTGAACCCTTTCTGATTGCAGCGTTGTGAACCACTGAATGGCCGTAACCTGATACGTACCAGGAGCCCAGCGTGCTGTTGCCGTGCTGGTCCAGGTCGTATCTTCGGGAACGTCGACGATCGGCACGATCGCGGAGCTGGCGCCCTCCAGTCGGACCTCGATTCTGGAGGCCGGTTGACCGGACCAGTTCCTGCCCGTACCGGAAAACGTAGGAATGCCGTCCGGGCTGACGCGCACACTCAATGTTGGACGAGGAACAGGCACCACGACCGTGGTGCCCTCCGATATCCAGTCCGAATAGATCGGCTGCCCTACACCGTCGGGCACACTTTGTCGGCCACCGATCAGCGAAGTACCCGGCAACCAATCGGGAAAGAACACCGACCAGGGAGACGTTGTCACGGTAAAGGAGTGGAGAGGCGTCCCGTTGTTCACGACGTGGAGATAGAACGTCGCACTGATATGTCCGACACCTCCGAGGGTCACCTTGCCTTGGGCATCGATCTGTACCGTCAGTTTGCTCGGTTGCGGGGGTTTTATTTTAAATGGCCGATAATCGCTTCGATCGGAAGGCACTCCCAAAGTCTGCTGGGCAGTAAGGCGGACTTCGCCGGGAGCGATACTGGCCGGGATAACGACCGGTACACTCCAGTCATTCCCTGCTACCGATTGAAGAGTGCCAACCACCGCATCATTCAGATCGAGATGGATCCTCATGATGGCCCCGACCTCGCCCCCCGTGCCGCTGACCGTGAATGAACGGTTCTGTTCTGATTGGGCGGCGGGTTGGGTAATGACAGGCAATCCGGGCAAAACGAAAACAGGCACCTTGTCGGACCATGTCGTTTCCCCGGCATAGTCCTGGCTTACATGAAAAGTGAACCGCCCGATGGGGAGCGGTGTGGTCAGCCGTATGCTCCACTGTCCGCCTTGGGCCGTTCCAGATCCATAGAGAATCACCCCACTATCAGCCTCGTAGACCTTGATTGTCGCTCCCGAATGGCCCTTGCCATTGATCACCGGTTGACGCTCTCGCAGCGAGTCACCGGATTTTGGAGAGTCAATGGTGACAGCAGCCACCACCAGATTCACAGTGACACGGTTGGACTCGTCTGAAACAGAATTCCGGATAGTCTGTTTGGCGTAGAAAGTCAGCGTCTTAAGGCCGGGGGGAAAGGCGACAGAGGCAGTCCACCCTCCATCGGTCGCAATAACCGCAGTAGCGAGTTGAGCACCGCCATTGGCATTATGCAGGGTGATAGTTCCAGCGTTAGGAATGCCTCCCGTGCCGGTAACCGTGAATGGAGTCGTTGTCACATTCCCTGAGGGGCTTTTAATGACGGGCGTGGTGGGCTTGAAGGTGAGGACGATGTCCACATCCATTTCTACGTCACTGGCACCAGATCTGTCATAAATGTATTTGAAGTAAACAGTGGCGCTCCCGCTCGGTGAATTAATCCACCCGGTAGCTTCCAGCGTATTCCACTGGCCGTTTTGATTACCTATATCATTCCAGGTGAAATCCCACGTGTTCTGACTGCTGGCTCTGACATATAAGTTGCCCTTTGTCCCTCCATTAGCCTTGGCGTTATAACGTGATGTTCTGCACTTGAATTGACTACCGTCCGCAGTAAATTCACTGAAAAATTCCAAACTGCACCAATAGGCAGTGCCTGCAACGGTTTTGTACGCTCTGATCTCTTGTCGTTCCTCCAAAACTTCATCTGACTGGATGAATGATGGCAACGTCGAATTGCTCGTGTCTGGAACATCATTTTCAATGGTGCCTTCTTCATGATCTTCCATAACCTGCTCCTCGACGGGATGTGTAGGACACGAGCTGACCATTCTCATTAATGCCAATTCGGTTATGGCCGACACCTGTAAAATCTGACAGTCCCGACAAACGGTAACTCTTCCCACAGCCCGGTTCGGCAGCGTCCTGCAAGTCGTAACAACGGGCTACGACGGCTTGTGCCATTGCCTACAAATCACTCAGAATCCGCCGGCTTGTGCGCCTTGGCGTTGCCCCGTAACTTGATCCGTGTCGCTGCCAATCAGCGGCCGGGTTTAGTCGCTCGGGCAGGTATTACGAAAGGTGTATAAGCGTCATCAAGTCGGGTACTCCCTATCCCCGCACTCGATGGTGGCTGTACGCAGGGCGCCCTCGGGCGCGCCGGTTTTTCGTAATTCCTCCCGGTCGACTAACCTGCGTTCAGCCGCCACCCCTCGTTTAGTCGCGAGGTGGTGGCAGGCCCACTAGAGGATTTACGTTTATGTTCAAAGCAACTCCAAATCCACCACTGGACACCGACCCAACAGAACCGTCCGATCAACCCGATCCGGTCTCCCCCTACGCCTCCGTCGATTCAAAGAAACTCCACGACGCCGCTCACCGGGCTCTGGATTTCTACCTCAATCCCTCGCCCGAAAAACCGCGCAATTCCGTGGATCGCGGCATGCAGATGTTCAAGGTCGATCCCGAGATCAACCCCGAAGCCATCGCCATCCAGACCTACGAAACCTTTTCGTCAGTCAGCATCCTGCTGCTCGACCTGGCCGACAGCCTGGACGACAAGCCGCGGCATCTGGCGATGGCGATCTATCAGTTGAGTGAGTTGGGGTTGTTGCTGGTGGAGAAGACGCTGGATAACGAGCGGGCGATTGCGATAACCGCATAAGAAAAAAGGCCACAACCTTCGTCAGGTTGTGGCCCTTTTTTGTTTTCAGGCCGAGGCCGGCAACGGCTGAAAACTGAAATACTGCTTCAACGCCTCGACCAGTTGCCCATACTCGGGCGGTGTCCGGTACAGGCTGAAGCCGGCGTCGTAGTGTCGGGGGGTCGCGTCTTCGTGGCACCACAGGCAACAAGCCGTCAGGTCGATAACCTGCTGACAACCCTCGCCCAAGGGGATTTTCAGGCGCAGGTTGAACTCGGCACCGATCATCATCGGCAACTGGCTGATGAGCATCAAACCGTCTTCGGACACGTTGCCCAGAAAGCCGATGGGTTTGTCGGTGACGCTGTTGAACACTCGCAGAAAATACGGCAGCTGATGCCGTTCGATTCGACGGTCGGTAAACATACTCAGTTCGCCATGCAAGGCTCCATCACAGAGCCGCACTCTCGCTTCGGAACGGACCTGTGCGTCAGGTTCGCTCTCCCCGCTCCCGGTGTGGCGCTCGCCACGTGCATCTCATGCCAGTCGCAGGTGTTGCGCCGGTACAGAATTCGATCTGCACCGGTTTCATTCGACTATAGCTCACCCTATACAAGCAGCCAGCTTTTGTATGACAACCGCCATCAGAACCGGGTTGGACGGACCACGGCGGCAGCGCTGCGCGTCGGGTAGTGACCCAGGCTCTGCAGGGTTTCCAGACGCGCGCGGGCGCGGTAGGCGTATTCGCTGTTGGGGTACGAGGCGATGATGAACTGATAGGTCTGCGCCGCATCGACGAACATTTTCTGCCGCTCGAGGCACTGGCCGCGCATCATCGACACTTCCGGCCACACGTAAGGGCGGGCACGGCTGGCGCGTTCGACCTTGGACAGTTCGAGCATCACTTGCTCGCAGTTGCCCCGGTCGTAGGCGCTGTAGGCGTTGTTCAAATGATGGTTCATCGACCAACGGGTGCAGCCCGAAGCGGCGAGGACGCTGAGGGCAAGGGCGGCAATGGGCACGAATCGCATGGGGGGGGTTCTCCTGTCTTGTGCTCTGTATCGACCCCTGGTCGGAAATCTTCAGGCGCGTTTGTCCCAAAGTTGCCGTGTTCAATAAAGAAAGTATTAAGTAGTGCAAACGAACAATGACTACACCCCAAGAGCATAGTAGCCTTCGCTGGCGCTTGAACTTGAGGAGTCTTTGCATGTCCGTCCGTCGTACCAAAATCGTCGCTACCCTTGGCCCGGCCAGTAACTCGCCGGAAGTTCTCGAACAGCTGATTCTGGCTGGCCTGGACGTCGCCCGTCTGAACTTCTCCCACGGCACCCCCGACGAGCACAAGGCTCGCGCGAAGCTGGTGCGTGACCTCGCTGCCAAGCACGGCCGCTTCGTCGCCTTGCTGGGTGACCTGCAAGGCCCGAAAATCCGAATCGCCAAATTCGCCAACAAGCGCATCGAGCTGAAGATCGGTGACCAGTTCACCTTCTCCACCAGCCATCCGCTGACCGAAGGCAACCAGCAGGTGGTCGGCATCGACTACCCGGACCTGGTCAAGGACTGCGGCGTGGGCGACGAGCTGCTGCTCGACGACGGCCGCGTGGTCATGCGCGTTGAAACCGCCACCGCGACCGAGCTGAACTGCGTCGTGACCATCGGCGGCCCGCTGTCCGACCACAAAGGCATCAACCGTCGCGGTGGCGGCCTGACCGCTCCGGCCCTGACTGAAAAAGACAAGGCCGACATCAAGCTCGCCGCTGAAATGGAAGTCGACTACCTCGCCGTGTCCTTCCCGCGTGACGCTGCCGACATGAACTACGCCCGTCAACTGCGCGA
The DNA here is from genome assembly GCF_002112305.1 of Pseudomonas sp. R45(2017). NCBI lineage: Bacteria > Pseudomonadati > Pseudomonadota > Gammaproteobacteria > Pseudomonadales > Pseudomonadaceae > Pseudomonas > Pseudomonas sp. R45(2017). The sequence continues at coordinate 586,452 of NZ_NEHH01000001.1, forward strand.
CGAAGCCGGCGGCACCGCCTGGCTGGTGGCGAAGATCGAACGCGCCGAAGCCGTGGCCGACGACGAAACCCTCGACGGCCTGATCAAGGCTTCCGACGCCGTGATGGTTGCCCGTGGCGACCTGGGTGTGGAAATCGGCGACGCCGAACTGGTGGGCATCCAGAAGAAAATCATTCTGCACGCACGCCGCCACAACAAAGCGGTGATCGTGGCGACCCAGATGATGGAGTCGATGATCCAGAACCCGATGCCGACCCGCGCCGAAGTGTCCGACGTGGCCAACGCCGTGCTCGACTACACCGACGCCGTGATGCTGTCTGCCGAATCCGCTGCCGGCGCTTATCCGCTGGAAGCCGTGCAGGCGATGGCGCGCATCTGCGTCGGCGCTGAAAAGCACCCGACCAGCAAGACCTCCAGCCACCGCATCGGCAAGGAATTCGAGCGCTGCGACGAGAGCATTGCGCTGGCGACCATGTACACCGCCAACCACTTCCCGGGCGTGAAAGCGATCATCGCGCTGACCGAAAGCGGCTACACCCCGCTGATCATGTCGCGTATTCGTTCGTCGGTGCCGATCTACTGCTTCACCCCGCACCGCGAAGCCCAGGCCCGCGCTGCGATGTTCCGTGGCGTGTACACCGTACCGTTCGACCCGGCTTCGCTGGCCCCGAACGAAGTCAGCCAGAAAGCCATCGACGAGCTGGTCAAGCGCGGCGTGGTCGAGAAAGGCGACTGGGTCATCCTGACCAAGGGCGACAGCTATCACACCACCGGCGGCACCAACGGCATGAAGATCCTGCACGTGGGCGACCCGCAGGTCTGAGTGACCGGTTGCTGAAAACGAAAAGCCCCGCCATGTGAATGGCGGGGCTTTTTTGGTTTTGGTGGTGTTCGGCTTGATATTTGTTGTGTGCTGAAGATCCTGCCCCCTCACCCCAGCCCTCTCCCCCAGGGGGCGAGGGGGAAAGGGAGCCGATCGGGGGCCTTTCAAAATAGGCGTTCGGCTCAATTCAGATACTGATTTCGGAGATTACAGATCCTGAGTTCAGCTCAATCTTTCAGGTCGATGCAGCATGCCAGAACACCTCGGTCGGCTCCCTCTCCCTCCGGGAGAGGGCTGGGGTGAGGGCTGTTTTTAGTGCTTGCGAATAAACCCGGTCAACGCCGCCAACGCCTCCGGCGTCCTCAGCCGCTGGGTGAACAGCGCGCCCTCCTCCTCGATCACCTTGCGGATCAACTCGCGATCCGGCGCGCGCATCAGTTGCTTGCTGATCCGCACCGCTTCAGCCGGCAACTCGTCAAACCGCAACGCCATCTCCCGCGCCTTGCCCAACGCGGCTTCGCCACTGCCCAGCGCCTCGGTCGCGATCCCCCATTGCGCCGCCTGCTCACCGGTAAAACCCTCACCCAGCAGCAACAACTCCGACGCTTTGGCCTGCCCCAACAAACGCGGCAGGATCAGGCTGGAACCGAACTCCGGGCACAACCCGAGATTGACGAACGGCATGCGCAACCGCGCATCCCGCGCCACGTACACCAGATCGCAATGTAGCAACAGCGTCGTGCCAATCCCCACCGCCGCCCCGGCCACGGCGGCGATCACCGGTTTGCGGCACTCCAGTAGTTCGAGCATGAAGTGAAACACCGGGCTGTCGAGGTCGCTCGGCGGTTGCTGGATGAAGTCGGCGATGTCGTTGCCGGCGGTGAAACACTCAGCGCTGCCGGTGATCAGCACGGCGTTGATTTCGGGGTCGTGATTCGCCTGTTTGAGCGCATCGGCCAACTGGCTGTACATGGCGCGGGTCAGGGCGTTTTTCTTGTCGGGACGGTTGAGGCGCAGGGTCAGCAAACCGCGTTCGCGGTGCAGCAGGATGGCTTCGGGCATGGCAGGTCTCGCGTCTGAGAATTCAGCGCTCAACCACGGCTCAGGAAGACATCGGCCAGCAGTTGATTGCGCGGCAGTCCGGCCAGGAACAGACGCTTGGCAAACGCGTCGACGCTGGCCGTCGAGCCGCAGACTAAGGCCAGGGTTTGTCGGGAGACAAGGCGCAGTTGCGCCAAAGCGCCCGGCAACTCGGCCGCCGTCCACCCTTCGACGCTGAGGTTTTCCCGCTGCGCGGCCAGTGCTTCAAGGGGTTTGGCCAGGTAATGCCCGTCGGCATCATGGGCCAGATGAATGACGCGGATGGCGCCCCGATGATCGTGACGCAAGGCTTCGCGCAACACACCGAACAACGGGCCGAGCCCGGTGCCGGCGGCGAGCAGCCACAGCGGCCGGTCATGCCAGTCCGGGTCGTAATGCAACGCACCGCCGCGCAGTTCGCCGAGGCGGATCGGGTCGCCGATCTGTAGGCGGCGCGCGGCATCGCTGAATTCGCCGGGCTGGCGGCAATCGAGGTGGAACTCGAGAAAGCGGTCTTCTTCCGGCAGGCTCGCCAGCGAATAAGGCCGCGCAATGTGGCCGGCCCATAGCACCAGATGCTGGCCGGCGCTGTAGCGCAACGGCCGCTGGGGTGTCAGGCGCAATCGCAGCACGCTGTCGCCGAGCCAGTCCAGCGCTTCGACCGTGGCCGAGCGACCATCGGTGACGGGGTCGAAAGTATGCACCTGCAAGTCTTCGATCACCTGGCACTGACAGGCCAGCCGCCAGCCCTGATCACGCTGCTCGGCGCTCAAGGCATCGGGGCGACTGTCGGCGGGCAAGCCCTGCACGCATTGCACCAGACACGCATGGCAACTGCCGGCGCGGCAGCTATAAGGCACCGCCACACCGTTCTGATTGAGGGCATCGAGCAGGTTGCTGCCCGCTGCCACCGACCACTGTCGTTCACCGACCCGCAGTTCAGGCATCGACGTTCTCCCACGCGGCTGCGCAACGGTTGCGCCCGTCACGCTTGGCCCGGTACAGCGCCTGATCGGCACGCTGCAAGGCATCGTCCAGATCATCGCCCAGTTCCAGCAGGGTCATGCCGGCGGACAGGCTCAGGTTTTTCACATTCAGGCCCACCAGTTCGACGTCGGTGAAGGCGATGCGCAGCCGTTCGCAACAGGCGGTCAGGCGCTCGGCGTTGCAATCGGGCAGCAGCACCACGAATTCTTCACCACCATAACGCGCCAGCACATCGCCGTCGCGCAGACAGGCCCCGGCCACCCCGGCGAAGGCTTGCAGCACCTGATCGCCGGCGGCATGGCCGTGAATATCGTTGATGCGCTTGAAGTGGTCGAGGTCGATCAGCGCCAGGCCATGCACCACGTCGGCCTCCATCGCATTCAGCTCGCGGGTGGCCAGGCGCAGGAAATGCCGGCGATTGAACAGCCCGGTCAATTCGTCGGTGGCCACCAGGTCTTCGAGCTGGCGCATCATCCCGCGCAGGGTGTCCTGATGCGCCTGCAAGGCGAACCGGCGCTGACGCATGCGTTGGCGCGACGTCTGGACGAAACGCGCGTAAATCACCAGCCACGCCAGCACGATCAGCAGAATGCACGCCTGCAACGCGGACAGCGCCGGATCGTGAAGACGCATGTGATAACCGTCCCACAGCGTGATGGCGCAGAAGCTGAAGAACACCAGCATCGCGCAGCGCACGAACGCCCGTTGTGAAAGATGGAACAGGCCGAACAGCAGGATCAGCACATAAAAGACCAGAAACTCGCCCCGAGCCTCCTCCAGATGTGCAATCAGCCACGTCTGCCAGCCGAGGCCAAGCAGCACTTGTGCTTCCGTCAGGCTCGGGTCGGAAAAACGCAGGTTGCAGCCAGAAAAGAATAGGGCAAACAGGGTCGCCTGACTGATTACCACCAGTGCGCTGCCGACGGCGACGCCGGCCAGTGAGTCATTGTAATGACCAGTGAAATACGCCAGCCACAGCAGCAGCAAAGCCAATCCATAGGTGGCTGCAGCGAGGGCGAAGCGTTTGAGCAAAAGACGTTGAATGGCGTTATGGGTCAATCGTTGACTCACCGTGCGATAAGAGGCTGACCGAGTGTCCTACTCTACAGACCGGCTGCCACTTTAGTGGCCCAGTCGATAAATGACCATTGATTTTCGGGCCGGGTATTTGGCGTCAAAAACCTGCAGCCATGCGACCAACGAATGACTCCCGGCAGATGTGCCCGCCACCGAGGCGCGGTATACTGCCGCGCCTTTTTAGCGTCGCGCCAGCAGCCCCGGCGTGCCTTGAAAGGTGTCTGCGACCGACCGATGCACCCAAGCCGCAGGCACCTTATTGAATGTTCCCGTCTTTTAGAGGAGCGCGACTCATGACCGTGATCAAGCAAGACGACCTGATTCAGAGCGTTGCCGACGCCCTGCAGTTCATTTCCTACTACCACCCCGTGGACTTCATCCAGGCGATGCACGAAGCCTACCTGCGCGAAGAATCGCCAGCGGCCCGTGACTCGATGGCGCAGATCCTGATCAACTCGCGCATGTGCGCCACCGGCCACCGGCCGATCTGCCAGGACACCGGCATCGTGACCGTGTTCGTGCGTGTGGGCATGGACGTACGTTGGGATGGCGCGACCATGAGCCTGGACGACATGATCAACGAAGGCGTGCGCCGCGCCTACAACCTGCCGGAAAACGTCCTGCGTGCTTCGATCCTGGCCGACCCGGCCGGTGCGCGCAAGAACACCAAGGACAACACCCCGGCAGTCATCCACTACTCCATCGTTCCGGGTAACACCGTGGAAGTGGACGTGGCGGCCAAGGGCGGCGGTTCCGAGAACAAGTCGAAAATGGCCATGCTCAACCCGTCCGACTCGATCGTCGACTGGGTACTCAAGACCGTTCCGACCATGGGCGCCGGCTGGTGCCCGCCGGGCATGCTGGGCATCGGCATCGGCGGCACCGCCGAGAAAGCCGCTGTGATGGCAAAAGAAGTGTTAATGGAATCCATCGACATTCACGAGCTCAAAGCCCGTGGCCCGCAGAACCGCATCGAAGAAATGCGTCTGGAGCTGTTCGAGAAGGTCAACCAGCTGGGCATCGGCGCCCAGGGCCTCGGTGGCCTGACCACCGTGCTCGACGTGAAGATCATGGATTACCCGACCCACGCCGCCTCTTTGCCGGTGTGCATGATCCCGAACTGCGCCGCCACCCGTCACGCGCACTTCGTGCTGGACGGTTCCGGCCCTGCTTCGCTGGAAGCGCCACCGCTGGACGCCTACCCGGAAATCGTCTGGGAAGCCGGCCCGTCGGCCCGTCGCGTCAACCTCAACACCCTGACCCCGGAAGACGTGCAGAGCTGGAAACCGGGCGAAACCGTCCTGCTCAACGGCAAGATGCTCACCGGTCGCGACGCCGCGCACAAGCGCATGGTCGAGATGCTGAACAAGGGCGAAACCCTGCCGGTGGACCTCAAAGGTCGCTTCATCTACTACGTCGGCCCGGTTGATCCGGTCGGTGACGAAGTGGTTGGCCCGGCTGGCCCGACCACCGCCACGCGGATGGACAAGTTCACCCGTCAGATCCTCGAGCAGACCGGCCTGTTGGGCATGATCGGCAAGTCCGAGCGTGGCCCGACCGCCATCGACGCGATCAAGGACAACAAGGCCGTGTACCTGATGGCCGTCGGCGGTGCCGCTTACCTGGTGGCGCAAGCGATCAAGAAGTCCAAGGTCCTGGCGTTCGCCGAGCTGGGCATGGAAGCGATCTACGAGTTCGAGGTCAAGGACATGCCGGTCACCGTCGCGGTGGACAGCAAAGGTGAATCGGTGCACATCACCGGTCCTGCGATCTGGCAACAGAAGATCAGCGAAAGCCTGGCGGTTGAAGTGCAGTAAGCGCTTCATCCGTCAGTGAAAAGGCCGGGCGGTCAGCAATGACCGCCCGGCCTTTTTTTTCGCCTGCCATAAAGTGCAGACAAAGACACCTGTCAGATCTGACAGGTGTCGAAGGAAAAATGCTCTGTTAGCGTGCAATCTCGGCATTCACTGGTTGCGTTGCTATGGTTCCTGATGCAGATGCGCTCGTCACCCCGCCCTCCATTGCCAAAACTGCGTCCATTGCCACCAATGGACGCAGTTGGGGGGAGATCGGTGCGACCGGGCAACGGTCTTACTCATTGACGTTGCCGATCATCGCTGCGCGCTCGCTCAATCCTGACCTGCAACTGGTCTATGACGGCAACGCGGGTAACGGCAAGTGCGGCCTCGGCTGGGACTTGCCGCTGCCAGTCATCTCCCGCAAGACCAGCAAGGGCGCACCGAAATACGCACCCGACGACGTCATGCAGGCGGACGGCACCGATCTGCGACCCGAACTGACAACCCGCGGCAAGATCAAGGCAACCCGGCGCACCCGTGGCAAGGGCAAGAACGCCCGCAAGTTTTCCGTGGTGCGCTACATCCCTCGCCTGGAAAGTACGTTCGACCGCTACGAACGCTGGACCTCTGCCGACGGCAATACCTTCTGGATCGTGTTCCGCGCTGACGGCTCGCAAGATTGCTATGGCAATAACCCGGGCTCACGCATCTACGACCCGGCAGACCCAGGCAATATCGCCACGTGGTTGCTGGTGGAAACCCGGAACGCGGTGGGAGAAAACATCTTTTACGAATACAAGGCCGATGACAAAGTCGCCGGCGCTCGTTTTGATTACCAGGCCCAACGTTATTTGCGTCAGGTCTGTTACTGCAACAAGAGCGCCAGCACTGATCTGTATTGCCTTGGTAATGAGCAGCCAGAACTGCTGGACTGGCTGTTCCGGCTGGTCGTCGACTACGGCGAACGCGTCGCTGGCTATGACGACATCCCACCGTACACGGCCGCCAACGAAAACGCCTGGACGGTGCGCTCCGATCCGTTTCGCATGCATCGTTTCGGCTTCGAGGTCGGCACCCGGCGCCTGTGTCGGCAGTTTCTGCTGTTCAACCACACCGGCCCCGCTCCTGCCCTGGTCAATCGCCTGTTGCTGGAATACGAAACCACGCCGCAGCAATACAGCCAGCTGAAAGCCGCGCATCACATGAGTTATGACGCCGCCGGCCAGGTCAAACACACGCCTCCTATCGAGTATTTCAATCAGGCTCTTGTGCTCAACACACGGCCCCAGGCCTTCCTTGCACTTGATCGCATGCCCGGCCTCGACAACGGCCAGCCCTATCATTGCGTCGATCTCTATGGTGAAGGTTTGCCCGGTTTCCTTTGCCAGTACAACAACGCCTGGTACTACCGCGAACCCTTGCGCGGCACACCCGGGACGGACGAGATCAACTACGACCCATGGTCTTTGCTGCCATTGATCCCCAATGCCGACAGCAGTAAATCAGTGCTGCAGATCCTCACCGATCTTACCGGCAACGGACGTCTGGACTGGGTGGTCGCGCAGCTCGGTGGCAGCGGTTATTACACGCTCAACCCGGATCGAAACTGGTCATTGTTCAAACCTTTCAGCCAGTTCCCTGTGGAATTTTTCCATTATTCAGCGCGAATGGGCGACTTTAGCGGTGACGGGCTGGAATCGATGGCCCTCATCGGCCCGAACAGCGTGCGGGTGTATGCGAACCTGAGGGAAAAGGGCTTCGCTCCCGGCCAGGATGTACCCCATGCCCCGGACAGATTGCCGCTGTTCAGCGATGACAAAAGCGCACTGGTGACCTTCAGCAACATGGGCGCCAGTGGAATGGAGCTATGCCGGATTCGCCACGATGAAATCCGTTGCTGGATCAGCCTCGGCCATGGTCGGTTCGCAGAAGGTTTCAAGTTGAGCGACTTGCCGTTCAACTATGGCGAGTTCGATGCCGACCGGGTGCGTATCGCCGATCTGGACGGCTCCGGTGCCCCGGCCTTCATTTACCTGTCTTCGGATTATTTCGAAATCTGGCTCAACCAGGGCGGCAATGGCCTGGCCGCGACGCCGGTACGCGTCCCATGGCCCAGAGGCGTGCGCTATGACAACCTCTGCCAGGTGACCTTCGCCGATCTGCAAGGCATTGGCTGCGCCAGCCTGCTGCTGACCGTGCCACACATGAAACCGCGGCACTGGGTGTATCACTTTGTCAGTGAGCGGCCGTACCTGCTTACCGGCTGCAATAACAACATGGGCTACAGCGCCACCCTGAGTTATCGCAGCAGCGCACAGTTCTGGCTGGATGAAAAACGCCAGGAGCTGATCGCACTCAGGCGCCCGGTCTGCCATCTGCCGTTCCCGCAGATGGTGCTCGAATGGTTGCGTCAGGATGATGAAGTTACCGGTAATTACCTGATGCAGTTCCACGAGTATTTCGAGGGTTACTACGACGGGCTCGAGCGCGAATTTCGCGGCTTCGGCCGGGTCTGTCAGATCGACAGCGAACTGGAATCGGGCAAGGCCGAGAGCGGCCATACGGCGCCGACGCGGATGACGCACTGGTTTCATACCGGCAAAAGTATCGATCTGGTTTTGAACAATATTGGCGACCTCGACGATGAGATACAGCCACTGTGCCCCACTGTCATTTCAGCCTACGACACAAAACTTCGCAAAGAGCGCATTCGCAAGCGCCGCAAGGCCGAAGCCCCCGAAATTGCCTATGCCCTGGCGGGTCGCCTGCTTCGCACCGAAGTCTGCCAGGCAGACGACCCTGCCCCTGCGCGCCTGTTCTCTCTGAACGAGTCCCGCTATCGGGTGCGGGTCGTCAACGAAAGCCCATCCAGCCTGCTGGTGCTGGAACTGGAAAGCCGCAGCCAACAATACGAACGTTTCATGGACGACCCTAACTGTCAGCACGTGGTCAATCTGGCGTGGAACGAATACGGCCAACTGACTCACAGCCTGACGGTTGCCTGCGCACGCCGTCGAACCGAAACAGACGAACCGCCCTTCGATCAAGAGGATCAGCGGCGCGCCTGGGTGGACAGTCACGATGAGCAACAGCGGCACTTCTATCTGGCGGAAACCCTTGTCGAGCACACGCACCTGATCACTGACGGCCACTGGCTGCTCAATCTGCCCTTGCGCAAGCGCGGCAATGCGCTGATGTTGCCCAAGGGGGCATTGCCGGGTGGATTGACTGCGGACGCAATCAGTTTCGAAAACGTCGTCCTACACAAAGACAGTGCGCAATGGACAGCGGCCCGCGAGCTGACCTCGCTCTCGCAACAAACCTATCTGGAGGCGGCCGGCGAGATTCTGTATCCGCCATTGGCGGGGCCAACCGAGCAGGCGGTGTTCGACAAAAAAGCACTGGCAGCCTACGACGACGTCCCAATTGTCATTCGGGACGAGTTGGCAAAAATCGGCTACGCCCCGATGAAGCTGTTCTTCCCGGAAGACTCGGCACAGGATCAGCTGCAAAACCTGTGGTCGGCACGGAGCGGCTTCTTTACTTACGACAATGCCAACGGTTTTTATCACGTCACCGATGTGCAACCGACCGCCAGCCATGGCGCAACCCACATCACCCGGGACGCAGACCATCTGCTGACCATTGCCATAAGACCGCCGGACGGCTGCGTCACGACAGTGACCTACGACATGCACACACTGCTGCCGTGGAGTGTCACCGACCCCAACGAGAATATTCACGAAGTGCTGTACGAAGCGGGGGGTCATCCCATCGCGCACAGTTCTCATGGAACCGAAGGGGGCGTGCGCGCCGGTTTCGAACCTCTGTCCGTTTATCCACCTCAGTCTGATCTGAGCGTCGAGTTTGCCCTCGCCAATCCGAAAACCGTGCTGGCGTCCGCTGCCGGCGTGGTGCGCACCGATCTGTTCAGCTGGATGCCATTGCTACCGGTCAAAACGGCGCGGCTCAAAAGAAAGCAATGGATCGCCAACGGCCTGATCCTGCCCGACGGGCACATACGCGCATCGGCCCTGCGCGGGTTGACCAGGCTGAAAAAACGCACCGCCAGCGAACAGACCCTGCTCAAGATCATCCTGACCGCCCTCAGGCAGCCGGTTCACAGCCTCAACCTGGTTGCCGACCGCTACCACACCGACCCGTTGCAACAGATTCAGATGACCCTTCGCTACGTCGACGGATTCGGCCGGGAACTGCAAAGCAAACAGCTAGTGCCGCCGGGCGATGCCTTTGTGGCCACGTCCGATAACGGCCTCGAGACCGGCGCCGACGGCAAGCCGATTGAAATGCCCGCCGCGCGTCGCTGGCGGGTCATGGGACGCATCGAATACAACCACAAGGGCGAACCGATTCGGACCTATCGCCCTTATTTCCTCGACACCCATCGCTGCATCAATGACAGCGCCATGCGTGAGCACGGCTATCACGACCAAATGTTCTACGACGCGTTGGGGCGTCCGGTCCGGACACTCAATGCCTTGGGCGATCTGGCGTTCGAGCTTCTGCATCCGTGGTTCAAACTCAGTTACGACTTCAACGATACCCACGAACCAGCGCCCGCCGGGCCGGCGAAGAAAACCACGCCGGCAAAACCTGCAAAACGGGTCAAGTCATGAACACCGGCGTGCACCATCTCACACCGAAGATGTCGGTAATCGGCCCCCGTGGCGAGGCTGTCAGGCACGTTAACTATCTGCGCACGGTGGCCGGCGGAGAGGTGCGAGCGCTCATCAACCGACTGCAATATGACGTGGCCGGCCACCTGGTTGCACAGCGAGATCCGCGCCTGCCCACACCCAATACAACAACGGTGCACAGACTCGATGGCATGGCGGTCAGAACCCACAACGTCGACGGCGGAGAACACACTGTCCTGCCCGGCCTCGGCAGCGAGCTACTGCAAAGCTGGGATGCAAACGACAATCACCGGGAGATGGGCTACGACCCGCAACTGCGGCTGCGGAGCGTCACGGAAAACGGGGTAACCGGCATCGAAAACTTCAACTACGACGACGCCCTGGCCGACCCGACGCACAACCTGCGCGGTCAGATGACGGCGCTAAGCGATCCATCGGGCACGTTACAAATCAACAGTTTCGCCATGAGCGGCCCGTCACTGGAAGAAACCCGCACCTTCAAGGACGGCAAGATCTGCACCAGCCGCCAGCGCTTCAGCGCCGTCGGTGCGCGGCTGCAAATCACCGACGCCGGCGGGCATGTACAACAATCGACCTACGACATCGCCGGGCAGCTTATTCAAGTGCAGCTGCAACTCAGTGGACAAAACCTCCAGAATATTTTGAACGGCGCGACTTACAACGCTGCCGGCCAGATCACCGAGCAACGGCTCGGCAACGGCGTGACCAGCCACTGGCACTACCGGCAGGCCGACGGACGCCTGCTTCGCCAATATGCGCAAAAGGCATCAGAACCGGCGGTTCAGGATTTCGAGTATGAGTACGACGCAGCAGGAAACGTCATCCGGATTGTCGCTCCCACCTACAAAACGACGTTTTTCCGCAACCAGCGGGTCGACGGTGAACGTGCATTTGTCTATGACTCGATGTACCGGCTGAAGCACGCCACTGGTTACAGCGACGCCCCGCCCGCAGACAACCCCGGGCGGCCGCAACCCACCGATCCCAATGACCGACTCAACTACGTCGAGTCTTTCGAATACGACGATGGCAACAACCTGAAGAAATTGACCCACGTTCGCGACGGCAACACCTACACCCGCGAGATGTTCATTGACCCTGCGAGCAATCGCGGTGTGCGCTGGAAAACGGGGGACCCGGTCCCTGATTTCGGCGCTCTGTTCGACCCTGCCGGCAATCTCAGGCATCTGCAGGCCGACCAGCCGCTCGACTGGAACAGCCGCAACCAACTGCAATCGCTGACCCTCGTCGAACATGACAGCGGGCCATCGGATCAGGAGCTGTACCAATACAGCCAGGGCACCAGGGTCTACAAACGTCACGAAACCCACACCAGCAAAGTCAGCCACGTGGATGAAGTGCATTACGTGGGAAGTCTGGAAATCCGCACCAAAAGCAGCGGTGAGGAATTGCACCGGATCACTGTCGCAACCGGTATCGGTGAGGTGACTTGCCTGCACTGGGTAGCCGGAAAGCCGCCGGGCATCGATGTTGATCAGGTGCGTTATTCCCATTCCGACCACCTGGGATCGAGCGTGACGGAGATTGATCAACGGGCGCAGATAATCAGCCGCGAAAGCTACTACGCCTTCGGCGGCACCGCGTCGATGGCGGCCCGCTCGCAGATCGAAGCGGACTACAAGTTCATCCGCTACTCAGGCGAGGAAGCGGACGCCACCGGGCTTTATTACTACGGCGCGCGGTATTACGCGCCGTGGTTGTGTCGCTGGGTCAGCAGCGACCCGGCCGGGGATGAGGACGGGCTGAACCGGTACGCATTTGTCGGGAACAACCCGATGACATACGTCGACACTAACGGGCAGACCAGGACACCTGCAGAGCTGAAAAGGCAGGCTGACTACTCGATGAACTTCCTGAGTGCAGCCAACAGGCAAATGGACGTTCTCGAACGACAGATTGACAACCTTTCGAGTCGGAGTCGGTTCCGTACCGTCACCACTGCAAAATTTGTCGTACAAGTCTCGAAGGTTCTTGCCAGTTGGTTCTCCACAAACGATCTCTTCAGTGCGGTGGAAACATTCGCCGGAGGAGATCCTTATTCATCAATGGTGGGTGAACTCAAGGGGCTGACCGTCGGCAACTTCACCGCTGATCGTTCCGCTGAACTGGTCGATATGGCCTTTTCAAACTTTCAGGACGTTTCCAACCCTCTGATACCCCGCAAAGCCGATATATCGGCTGAATCACTCTCGCAACAGGCGAGGGGTGTGGAAAGTGGCCCCCTCGATGCTTTCATGCACATCAGATCTTTTGAGCCAAAGGACGCCATCGAAGCCTCGGTCAATGCCATCTCCGCCACCGGGGGATCACAACTCTACGGCGTCGGAGAATTAATAGAACTCGCGAAAGTGGCAGAACAGGGAAGCAGGGCCGAAGAAGGCATGTTTTCACAAGAGATCGACGCGCATCTGAATGCGCTCGACGCATTGCGCGAGAAAGTTGTCAGAGTATCCAATGCCGGCCAAATAGCCTTCAGCGAGCTTGGGGTCAACGAGTTCTACAACTCGGATGTCGATCATCTACTCGATCTGGGGCAAGGGAGAGTCGGCACTCAACAAGCCAGATCAGTCAGACTCGATAATCTGCACGCACTCACTGAAAAAGCCTTGTACGTTGTCGATGACAGAAAGCAAATGCTCAAGACCTATGGCAGGCGGACCGCGCACAAACAGAAGAACAACTAACAACCGACAGGTGATCAAACCGGGCATGAAAAGGTGAAAATCTGGTCAAGTGGCAATGATGGACACCCAGGGTCATCGGGGGAAAATCACTGACATGCTCCGCGGTCTGGCAAACACGCTTCGACACCACCGGGCCAGACAGAGGGCAGCCCGTGAACACACGGATTTTATAGTGTGATAACACTGCCAGCACCCGGCGACATGCTATCGTGCCCGCCCGTCCTGCCATCCGTTTGCCCCAGCATGCTGCCGACTTCCCGTACCCTGCGTCTGTCGTTGTATACCCTGCTGATCATCGCCGGTGCCGCCCTTGCTGCAACGCTTGCGATCCGCCACGCCGAGCGCCAGGCGCTGGAAGAAGACGCCGCGCGGGCCAATCAACAGCTGGCGCTGTACGCCAACTCGCTGCATACCCTGATCGACCGCTATCGCGCCCTTCCAGCCGTGCTGGCGCTGGACCCGCAATTGCGTGCGGCGCTGGCCGGCCCGGTCGACGCCGAACAGCAAGCGGCGCTCAACCTGAAACTGGAAAAGATCAACGGCGCGGCGCAGTCCTCGACGCTGGAACTGCTCGACCACACAGGCCTTGCGGTGGCAGCCAGCAACTGGCGTCTGCCCAGCAGTTACGTCGGTCACAACTACGGCTTTCGCCCCTATTTCAGTCAGACCCGCACCCAGGGCACCGGGCGTTTCTACGCGGTCGGCGTGACCAGCGGGATTCCCGGTTACTTCCTGTCCAGCGCGGTGCTCGGCGATAACGACGAGTTCCTCGGGGCGATGGTGGTCAAGCTCGAATTCCCCGAACTCGAACGCGAATGGAGCCAGGGCAGTGACACCCTGCTGGTCAGCGATGCGCGCGGGATCATCTTCATCGCCAACCAGCCCGGCTGGCGCTATCGCCTGCTGCACCCGCTGAGCCCGGCCGATTACCGCGAGATCAAGGCCACCCGCCAATACGACAAACAGTCGCTGGTGCCACTGACGCATCTGGCGCTGCGCACCTTCGACGACAACAGTGATCTGCGCCGCGTCGAAGGCCCGCAAGGCACGGCGGATTACCTGTGGGAATCGCTGCCGTTGAGCGCCGAAGGCTGGACGCTGCACCTGCTGCGGCGCCCGCAGGTGTCCTTCGAGGATCAACGCAATGCCGGGCTCGCTGCTGCCGGGGTATGGCTGGCGCTGGTGTTCCTGTTGCTGTTTCTCAACCAGCGCTGGCGCCTGGCGAAGATGCGCCAGCGCAGCCGCGAAGAGCTTGAGCAACTGGTCGAAGAGCGCACGCGCGACTTGCGCACCGCCCAGGACGGTCTGGTGCAGTCGGCAAAACTGGCGGCATTGGGGCAGATGTCCGCCGCGCTGGCCCACGAAATCAATCAGCCGTTGACCGCCCAGCGCATGCAACTGGCGACCCTGCGTCTGCTGCTCGATCATGGCCGGGTCGATGACGCCTATAAGGCGCTCAAACCGGTGGATGACATGCTCACGCGCATGGCCGCCCTCACCGGCCACCTGAAAACCTTCGCCCGCAAGAGCCCCAGCGGCTTGCGCGAACGGCTGGATCTGGCGACGGTGGTCGATCAGGCCCTGCAATTGCTCGATGCGCGTCTACGCGATGAGCAGGTCAGTCTGGTGCTGCACCTGACCCGTCCGGCGTGGGTGCGCGGCGATGCGATCCGCCTCGAACAAGTGCTGATCAATTTGCTGCGCAATGCCCTCGATGCGATGCAGGGCAAACCGTGCAAGCGCCTGGAAATTCGCCTGGAAGCCGACGAGCAACTGTGGCGACTGAGTGTCATCGACAACGGCGGCGGCATCGCCGAAGAACATCTGGGTCAGGTGTTCGATCCGTTCTTCACCACCAAACCTGTGGGTGACGGGTTGGGTCTGGGGCTGGCAGTATCGTTCGCCATCGTCCATGAATCCGGCGGACGCCTGTGCGCCGAGAATGGCGACAACGGCGCGGTGTTCAGCCTGACCTTGCCGATCGATCTGGAGGCGCACATCTGATGCTCAACTCGGTGATGGTGGTCGACGACGAAAGCAGCATTCGCAGTGCCGTCGAACAGTGGCTGAGCCTGTCCGGGTTCGAGGTGCAGCTGTTCAGCCGCGCCGAGGAATGCCTGGCGGCGCTGCCCGCGCATTTTGCCGGGGTGATTGTCAGCGACGTGCGCATGCCCGGGCTCAGCGGTCTTGAACTGCTGGCCGAAGTGCAGCGCCGGGATGCCGATCTGCCGGTGATTCTGCTGACCGGCCACGGCGATGTGCCGATGGCGGTCGAAGCGATGCGCGACGGCGCCTACGATTTTCTGGAAAAACCGTTCAGCCCCGAGACCCTGCTAGGCAGCCTGCGCCGGGCGCTGGACAAGCGTCGGCTGGTGCTGGAAAACCGCGCCCTGCACGAGCAGGCCGACAACCGAGCCAGACTGGATGCGACATTGCTCGGCGTGTCCCGTGGCTTGCAGACCTTGCGCCGGCAGGTACTTGATCTGGCAACGCTGCCGGTCAATGTGCTGATCCGTGGCGAAACCGGCAGCGGCAAGGAGCTGGTCGCCCGCTGCCTGCACGACTTCGGCCCGCGCGCCGACAAGCCGTTTGTGGCGCTGAACTGCGCGGCGATCCCCGAGCAGTTGTTCGAAGCCGAGTTGTTCGGGCATGAGAGCGGCGCGTTCACCGGGGCCTCCGGCAAGCGCATCGGCAAGCTGGAATACGCCGATGGCGGCACGCTGTTTCTCGATGAAATCGAAAGCATGCCACTGGCCCAGCAGGTGAAACTGCTGCGGGTATTGCAGGAGCAGAAGCTGGAGCGGCTGGGGTCGAACCAGAGCATTCGGGTGGACTTGCGGATCGTCGCGGCGACCAAACCCGACTTGCTGGATGAAGCGCGGGCCGGGCGTTTTCGCGAAGACCTGGCGTATCGGCTGAACGTCGCAGAGCTGCGATTGCCGCCCCTGCGTGATCGTCGTGAAGACATTCCGTTGTTGTTCGAATCCTTCGCCCAGAGCGCCGCCCAACGCTTGGGCCGCACGTTCCCGCCGCTCAGTGGCGCGCAGTTGAGCCATCTGTTGAGTCATGACTGGCCGGGGAATGTGCGCGAGTTGGCGAACGTGGCCGAGCGGCAGGTGCTGGGGCTGGATGAACCGGTGCAGGGGATTGATCCGGGGCAGTCGCTGGCGGCGCAGCAGGAAGCGTTTGAGGCGCAGTGTTTGCGGGCTGCTTTGACCCGGCACAAGGGGGATGTGAAAGCCGTGCTTGAAGAACTGCAACTGCCGCGTCGTACGTTTAATGAAAAGATGCAGCGGCATGGTTTGACCCGGGAGATGTTCGTACCCGACTGATCGTTTGATGATTGATCGTTCCCACGCTCCGCGTGGGAATGCCTCAATGGACGCTCTGCGTCCGCTTTGGGACGCAGAGCGTCCCCGGCTGCATTCCCACGCAGAGCGTGGGAACGATCACGCTGAATGAGCGGAAATCCGCTCATTCATTCCGGATCATCGGCAAAATCCCGCTCAACCCATCTCCCCAGCCCCTCTAAACCGGCCCTCCCCCCGTTGGCACAGCTCCTGCTATAGCCCTCGCAGGCTGCGTTTCAACGCGCTCCACAAAAACAATTAAACGAAGGATCCTTCAATGGATAACTCCAACGCCCTGCCTCTTGGGTCGGCTGCCGTGCCGGCTAAAGAACGAACCACCGCCAGTCGCATCAAGTCGATCTTCAGCGGTTCCGTCGGCAACATGGTCGAGTGGTACGACTGGTACGTCTATGCCGCCTTCTCGCTGTACTTCGCCAAAGCCTTCTTCCCCAAAGGCGACACCACCGCCCAACTGCTCAACACCGCCGCGATCTTCGCCGTGGGCTTCCTGATGCGCCCGATCGGTGGCTGGCTGATGGGCCTGTACGCCGACAAGGTCGGACGCAAAAAAGCCCTGATGGCCTCGGTTTACCTGATGTGCTTCGGCTCCCTGATCATCGCCCTGAGCCCGGGTTATGAAACCATCGGTGTCGGCGCGCCGATCCTGCTGGTGTTCGCCCGCCTGCTGCAAGGCCTGTCGGTCGGTGGCGAATACGGCACCTCGGCGACTTATCTGTCGGAGATGGCGACCAAGGATCGTCGCGGCTTTTTCTCCAGTTTCCAGTACGTGACTTTGATTTCCGGCCAGCTCATCGCGCTGGGCGTACTGATCGTGCTGCAACAGTTCCTGACCACCGAAGAGCTGTACGCGTGGGGCTGGCGTATTCCGTTCGCCATCGGCGCGCTGTGCGCAATCGTGGCGCTGTACCTGCGTCGTGGCATGGAAGAAACCGAGTCGTTCACCAAGAAAGAGAAGTCCAAGGAAAGCGTGATGCGCACCTTGCTTCGTCATCCGAAGGAACTGCTCACCGTGGTCGGCCTGACCATGGGCGGTACGCTGGCGTTCTACACCTACACCACCTACATGCAGAAATACCTGGTGAACACCGTCGGCATGAGCATCTCCGACTCCACCACCATTTCTGCCGCCACGCTGTTCCTGTTCATGTGCCTGCAACCGATCATCGGCGGCCTGTCCGATAAAATCGGTCGTCGTCCGATCCTGATCGCCTTCGGCGTGCTCGGTACGATCTTCACCGTGCCGATCCTGATGACCCTGCACACCATCCAGACCTGGTGGGGTGCGTTCTTCCTGATCATGGCGGCGCTGATCATCGTCAGCGGCTACACCTCGATCAACGCCGTGGTGAAGGCCGAGCTGTTCCCGACCGAAATCCGCGCCCTGGGCGTCGGCCTGCCGTACGCACTGACCGTGTCGATCTTCGGCGGCACCGCCGAATACATCGCACTGTGGTTCAAGAGCATCGGCATGGAAACCGGTTACTACTGGTACGTGACCGCGTGCATCGCGGTGTCCCTGCTGGTGTACATCACCATGAAAGACACGCAGAAACACTCGCGTATCGTCACTGACTGATCGCAAAAAAACGCGCGAAGGTGCAAGACCTTCGCGCGTTTCTTTTCTGTCCGATTTCCCGATCAGGACAATTCGGCAACCCCCTGTTTGCTGCCATAGCGCTTCTGCGCATACGACGCCCCGACGATCATCACCAACAGAATCCCCGCCAGCACCGCCGACGAACCGATGGTGCCGAAATCCAGCCCACCCTTCTCATGGGACTTGGTCATCAAGTCGCCCAAGGTCGCGCCAAACGGCCGGGTCAGCACGAACGCCACCCAGAACAACGCCACCGACGAAATCTTCGTGAAGTACTTGAGCAGCACGACCACACCAATCGCCGAGCCGATCAACAGCGCGCCACCGGCAAAGCCCAGGCCGGAGTCGTCCGCCAGGTAATCGCCGAGCGCGGTGCCCAGGGTGTTGGAGAACAGAATCGCCATCCAGTAGAACATCTCGCCGCGAAAGCTCTGCACCTTGGTGACGTTGAGCGAGTCGCCGCTCAGGCGCCAAGCCGCGAAGATCGCCAGCAGGATCGCGATCAGGATCATGGAACCGGTGGCGTAACCCAGTTCCAGCGTGCGGTCCATGAAGTCGGACATGGTGGTGCCGGCGGTGCTGGTCGACAGGATCACGATCCAGTACAGCAACGGCTTGTAAGTCTTGGACATCAACTGCGCGACCAGCGTCAGGACAAACACGCTGATCAGGATCAGCGAGCTGATGGCGTAGCCGACGTTAAGGGTCATCGACAACAAATCCCCCGCGGTTTCCCCCAGGGTCGTC
Organism: Pseudomonas sp. R45(2017); assembly: GCF_002112305.1. NCBI lineage: Bacteria > Pseudomonadati > Pseudomonadota > Gammaproteobacteria > Pseudomonadales > Pseudomonadaceae > Pseudomonas > Pseudomonas sp. R45(2017). Next base: position 605,317 of record NZ_NEHH01000001.1, read on the forward strand.
GCGCAGATTTTCATGACCCAGAAGGCCAGGGTGATTTGAGGCAGTTTGTTCATCGCGGGCAACGCTCCAGTGTGTGACGGCCGGTTTTTGGCTTTATGGCCGTGGGCAGACTGGCGTTGCGCGGGTGAAAAACCGGTCGGGAATCCATGAAAATTCTGTCACACACGCAAAAAACGGCGATTAATCACCGGTTAATGCCCCTGCCGCATCCTGCACCTACCTGATCGATTAACTGCGCGACGCTCGCTCCGACGACGAAAGCGAATTGAATGTGTCGCCCTTAATATCAATTTAATCGATTGTTTCTAGCATTATTTTGCGCTTTTTAATCAATTTAGTTGGCGTAGCATGAACCCCATGCGAAACACATCGCCAACGAATTTCGAATCTGGAGAACGACCATGAAAACCAAACTGATCCTCGCCCTGACCCTGTCCGTACTGGCCGCCAACACTTTTGCCGCCGACGGTTCGGACAAAACCAAATCCGCCGACTTCATTTCCGGCGCCAGCGCTGCCATCGAAACCAGCCACACCGGCGCCTACGCTGCCGATGGTTTCGATAAAACCAACGTTGGCAAAGCCGTTGCTGCCGATGGTTTCGATAAAACCGGCACTGCCAACGCCATCGCTGCAGACGGTTTCGATAAAACCGGTACCGCCAACGCCATCGCCGCTGACGGCTTTGATAAAACCGGTACCGCCGCTGCCATCAGCTGATTGCCAGAATGCAGACACCAAAGCCCGGCCATTGCCGGGCTTGTTCATTTCCAAAGGTCGGTATTTGATCTTCGCGGATCGGACTTGCACTATTGGTCGCTTATAGAAGCCTTCAGGATCACCCCGCCATGCCCGATGACATCCATTTCTACGAACCGGCCAACGGCCACGGCCTGCCCCACGACCCGTTCAACGCCATCGTCGGCCCGCGTCCCATCGGCTGGATTTCTTCGCAGGATGCCGAGGGCCGGCTGAACCTGGCGCCCTACAGCTTTTTCAACGCGTTCAACTACATTCCGCCGATCATCGGGTTCTCCAGCGTCGGTCGCAAAGACAGCCTGAACAACATCGAGCAGACCGGCGAATTCGTCTGGAACCTCGCCACCCGCCCGCTGGCCGAGCAGATGAACCAGAGCTGCGCGATGGTCGGCCCCGAAGTCAATGAGTTCGAACTGGCGGGGCTGACACCGGTGGCGTCGAAGGTGATTGCCGTGCCGCGCGTAGGCGAAAGCCCGGTGTCCTTCGAATGCAAGGTGACCCAGATCATTCAGTTGCAGCGCGCCGACGGCGAGACCGTGCCGAGCTGGCTGGTGCTCGGCGAAGTGGTCGCCGTGCACATTGCCAAGTGGCTGTTGAAGGACGGGATCTACGACACCGCCGCCGCCGAACCGATTCTGCGGGGCGGCGGGCCGGCGGACTATTTCCAGCTGGGGCCGGAGGCGTTGTTCAAGATGTGGCGCCCGGGGGCGACGAAGTAAGCGCTTACCAGATCAGCTCGGCGTCGTCGGTGACGCCCTTGAGCTTGTCCAGCTCATTGATCGCGGCTTCATCGGCGGCGATGGCGCCGGGGAAAACCTGATCGTTCAGCAGTTTGTGAAAGCGCGGTGCACCGCCGTCGACCAGGGCCTTGACGGCGATTGCCGCGTGATAACCCTTGTTGCCGCCCAACTCGACGGGGACGACAGCGGAAACCGCTTCGAAGTGTTCGAACTCTTTACGTGCCATATCGCAGGTCCTGGCTCAGTCGGATAAGCCAGACATTAAACATTCAACCGGCGAGTTTGTGTATCGGCGCAGTGCATTGCCCTACGGCCTGAGCGGCCGAGACTTCCTTGAACGTGTGGAAATCCAGGCTGTTGACCACCAGCTCCTGCACCAGCTCGGCAAAGATTTCCATCGACGGGCTGCTGAAATACGCAGTCATCGATTGCTGGTTGCTCCAGAAACCGGAGACGAGCCACAAATCCGGATCGCACTGCGAATGCTGCAAGGCAAAGCTCAGGCAACCGGGGGCGGCGCGGGACGGTTCGATCAGGGCGCTCAGGCGCATGCCGAGTTCCGCCGAACGTCCGGCACGCGCTCGAACGAAGGCCATATGACTGACGGGAATCTGCTTGGACATGTTCAACCCTCCCAGGGAGTCGCGTGGCAGCCGGGGACGGGCTGCGACAGGATTCAAGGTTAAGGGCCGCCCCCCATTCGCCGTTAGTCGATTCCTGCCGTCGCGTTGCACAATCCTGCGAGACTGTCGTGCAGACCTGTAACAAGTCGTGAATTGCTGTCACCGTCCTGTCACACCGGTTTCGGGCAACTCTGACGATCTGCGTCCTGCTATGGCTGGACAGGCCAACAACCCGATGCAGGATCAGGCAAGCATTTCGCAGGATGTGTCTACCGCTTGCGCTTGCACAAACTTATGCTCTGCTCCCATTCCATCCCTTGCCGAGGAGGCTGTGCATGACGTCGTTCGATCGTTTTCAGGCGCCGCCCGATGCCGACATGGAAAAGCAGCGCGCGGAACTGGCGGCCATCATTCGCCGCAACACATCCGAAGATGGCAGTTATGCCACTGCCGTCGGCTCGCTGTTCATGTCGCGCCACACCCAGTCCCATGACTTCGCCCCGGTGCTCGCGCAACCGGCGCTGTGCATCATGGCCCAGGGTCGCAAAGAGGTACGGCTGGCGGACGAATTCTTCAATTACGACCCGCTTAATTACCTGGTGGTATCGGTCTCGATGCCGTTGAGCGGTCGGGTGGTGAATGTCTCGCCCGAAGAGCCGATCCTCGCCGTGCGCCTGGACATCGATCCGGCGGAAATCACCGCACTGATCGCCGACGCCGGCCCGATGGGCGTGCCGACCCGTCCGACCGGACGCGGTTTGTATGTGGAGAAGATCGACAGCGCCATGCTCGATGCGGTGCTGCGTCTGGCCCGCCTGCTCGACGCGCCGAAAGACATCGCCATGCTCGCGCCGTTGGTCCGCCGGGAGATTCTCTATCGCCTGCTGCGCAGTCCGCAGGGCCATCGGCTGTACGAAATCGCCATCGCCAACAGCCAGAGCCACCGCATCAGCCAGGCGATCAAATGGCTCAACGGCAACTTCGAACAGCCGCTGCGCATCGATGATCTGGCAAAGGAAGTGAACCTCAGCGTCTCGACCCTGCATCACCGCTTCAAGGCGATGACGGCGATGAGTCCGTTGCAGTATCAGAAGCAACTGCGCCTGCAAGAGGCGCGGCGTTTGATGCTGGCTGAGGGGCTGGAAGCGTCGGCGGCGGGGTATCGGGTGGGGTATGAAAGTCCGTCGCAGTTCAGCCGCGAGTACAGCCGGTTGTTTGGCGCGCCGCCGTTGAGGGATCTGGCGCGCCTGAGATTGAGTGTCTGATCAGGCGCCGAGCACCCGACACGCCTCACTCGGCAACGTCACCGAAACCGGATGCCCGATCCCCAGACCGAAGCCCTGACACGGCGTGCTCAGCGCCGTGAAGGTCACCCCGGAACACTCCACCGTAGTCTCGATCGTCGCGCCGATATCCCGCACAAACGTCACCTTGCCCAACAGACGATTGCCCGCCGTAGCCTGCGGCGCCGACAGTTGCAGGTCTTCAGGACGGATCAACATCTTCACTTTCTGCCCGACCACGATGCTGCTGCAGATCGGCACTTGCAGCGCATCGCCGCCCGGCAGCACGACCTTGCCATCACCCAGCGCGGTGGCCGGGAAGATATTGCCGGAGCCGATAAAGTCCGCGACGAATTCGTTGGCCGGGTGCCGATAGATTTCAATCGGCGTCCCCACCTGCTGCACCCGATGCTCACCGAGGACCACCACGATGTCGGCCATGGTCATGGCCTCGCGTTGATCGTGGGTCACCATGATGGTAGTGATGTTCAGGCGTTGTTGCAGTTGACGGATTTCCACCTGCATCGATTCACGCAATTTGGCATCCAGCGCCGACAGCGGTTCGTCGAGCAACAGGATTTTCGGGTGCGAGGCAATCGCCCGGGCAATCGCCACTCGCTGACGCTGGCCGCCAGACAGTTTGGCCACCGGACGATCGATCATCGGTTGCAGCTGGATCAGTTCCAGCAACTCCACCACCCGCGCCTGTTGATCGGCCTTGCTCACACCGCGCAGTTTCAGCGGATAGGCGATGTTCTCGCCCACGGTCATGTGCGGGAACAGCGCCAGCGACTGGAACACCATGCCGAAGTTGCGCAGGTGTGCCGGGGTGTGGCCGATGTCCTCGCCGTCCAGGCGGATCTCGCCGCCGGTGAGGGTTTCCAGCCCGGCGATCATTCGCAGCAACGTGGTCTTGCCGCAGCCCGACGGGCCGAGGAAACACACCAGTTTGCCCTCGGGTAAATGCAGGTTGACGTCTTTCACCGCGCAGGCCGAGCCGTAGTGTTTCTCGACGTTTTCCAGAATCAGACCAGACATAAAATCACCTCAAAATCAGAAGGAAACGCCACCCTCACCGACCAGCTTCTCCAATGCCCAGATCAGGACGAAGTCGATCAGCACGATCAGCACGGCAAACGAGAACACGGTAGGGTCGAGCGATGACACGGTGCGGCTGTACATCCAGATCGGCACGGTCATGACGTCGATGGTGTAGAGGAAATAGGTCACGGTGAATTCGTTGAACGAGACGATGAACGCCAGCAGCATCCCCGCCAAAATTCCCGATTTCATCAGCGGCACCACCACATCGCCGATGGCGCGCAACGGCGAAGCGCCGAGCATCTGCGCAGCCTCTTCGACTTCGCTGCCGATGGAAAGCATGGCCGCCGTGCAGTTCTTCACCACGAACGGCAGCGCCAGAATCACGTGGGCGATCACCAGCCGCGAGGTGGTCATGTGGAACGGCAGGCTGTCGAACACCAGCAGCAACGCCAGCCCCAGCACCACCATCGGGAACACCAGCGGCAGCGACATCAGCTGCAGCGCCACACCCTTGCCACGGAACTCGCAACGGGTCAGCGCGTAGGCCGCCGGCACCGCGATCAGCGTGGCGAAAATCATCGTCAGGCACGACACCAGCAAACTGGTGCCCATGGCCTGGCCGAGGCTCAGCACATCGCTGGCATCGGGCGAGACGAAGGTGTGCCACGCCGCCTTGTACCACTGCAGGCTGTAGCTGCTCGGCGGGAAGTCGAGGTTCGACGCACCGCTGAACGACATCACGATCATGGTCAGGATCGGCAGCACAGCCAGGAACAAAATGATCCCGGACAGGATGCCAGCGAACTTGCCGGTATCGCCCGGCAACAGCGACTGACGCTTCTTGATCAGGGCACTCATTGCGAAGCCTCCAGCAGACGGCGACGGCGGCCGGTGATGTATTCGGACAAGGTCATGATGGCGAGCGTGGTGACGATCAGCACCACACCGGCGGCGGATGCGGCGGGCCAGTTCATCAGCGGGGCGATCTGGTCATGCACCATCACTGCGAGCATCGGCACGCGCCGACCGCCGAGCAAAAGCGGCACCACGAAGCTGCTGGCGTTGTAGGCGAACACCAGGGTCGCGCCGGTGATGATCCCCGGCAGGCTCATCGGCAGCACCACCTGACGGAATACCTGAAAACGACTGGCGCCCAGCGTCGCGGCAGCCTCTTCGTAGCTGCGGGCGACGCCGCGCATGGCGCTGGCAATCGGCAGCACGGCCAGCGGAAACGCGGTCTGCACCAGGCCCATCAACACGCCGTTCTGGTTGTACAGCAACATGATCGGACGCTTGATCAGACCGAGGCCCATCAGGGTCTGGTTGAGCATGCCGCCGGGACCGAGGATCACCAGCCAGCCATAGCTTTGCAGCAGCAGGTTGACCAGCAGCGGCAACAGCACCGCCGCCAGAAAAATCCGTCGCACGAATGGCGAGGTCAGGCGCGACATGGTGTACGCCACCGGGATCGCCAGCACCACGGCGATCACCGCGCTGATCAGCGCCAGACGCAAGGTCAGCAGCAACGATTTGAGGTAGTAGGGTTCGAGCAACTGCGCGTAACTGGCCAGGCTGAAACCGGACCACTCCGCGCCCTTGGTGCCGACGCTCATGCGCAGCACCAGCAGGCTGGCGGCAATCAGCACGCCGAGAAACAGCATCGACGGCGTGAGAAAAAACCACGCCCGCGCCGTCGGCGAAACACCGCGCGCCGGGCGCACGTCACCCGCGCCGACCGGTTGGGTCAGGGATTGATGTTCCATAGCAATGATCTCGTCAATGGAAAAACAACTGACAGACACTGCCTTCAAATCCACCGAGAAATCTGTGGGAGCGAGCTTGCTCGCGATAGCAATCTGTCAGTCGACACTGTCGGTGAATGTCAGTCCGCAATCGCGAGCAAGCTCGCTCCCACAGGTACTTCGGTGTTTGAAGAACCTGCGTCCATCACTCGATCAGGAAGAAAAGATTTCCGTGTAGCGACGGATCCACTGGTCATGCACGGTCGCCAGGAAGGCGTTGTCGTGCATGATCGCCTTCTCCGCGATCTGCTCCGGCGTGAGGATGAACGGGCTCTTGCGCGCTTCCGCGGAGATGATCGCCTTGGCGTTGACCGGGCCGTTGAAGATGTCTTCGGCCATCTTGCCCTGCACCAGCGGGTCGAGGGAGTGGTCGATGAAGGCGTAGGCCAGGTCGGTGTCGCCCGGACGGTTCTTCGGCATTACCGAAAGCATCAGGTCGGTGTAGAAACCTTCCTTCATGCCGAACGTGGCGCCGAGGCCATAGTTCGGGTCGCGGATCTGCTTGGGGAAAAACGCCGGGGCATACAGGCCGCCCATGTCCAGGGAACCGGTGCGGAACAGCTCGGCGATCTGGTTCGGGTTTTCGCCCAGGGTCACCACGCGGTCTTTCAGCTCGGCGAGTTTCTTGAAGCCCGGCTCGATGTTGTGCTCGTCACCCCCGGCCAGTTTGGCGGCGATGATGATCAGGTCCATGGCCTCGGTCCAGTTCGGCGGCGGCAGGAAAATGCTTGGTGCCAAATCGGCGTCCCACAGCGCGGCGTAACTGTCCGGCGCTTCCTTCTGGGTGCGGGTGCTGTAGACCAGACTGTTGCACCACAGCAGGTAACCGATGCCGTGACCGTTGGCCCCGGTGCGGTATTTTTCCGGGACGTCGACCAGGTTGGGAATACGGTTGAGATCGGGTTTTTCCAGCAGTCCGGCAGCCGCCAGACCTTCGGCGCCGACGCCAGCCAGGGTGATGATGTCGTACTGCGGGCGGTCACCACCGGCCTTGAGCTTGGCGACCATTTCCGAGGTGCTGCCGGTACGGTCGGCAATCACTTTGGCGCCGGTCTTGGCTTCGAACGTTGCAGCGATGTTGCGCAGTGCAGCGAGGCCCGTGTCATCGGACCAGGTCAGCAGGCGCAGGGTCTTGCCGGCAAAGCGGGTGTCGCTGGCACTGGCCCGGATGAAGGGCATGCTCATGGCCGCCGCGGCCACCGAGGCCACGCCGACGGTTTTGATGAATTGACGCCTGTTCAGATCGTGCTCGCCCATTTAGGACTCCCATTTTTTTTGTAAGTATGAGACTGATCGCAACCCTTGCATCTGCCTGACCGACATGGCTCAAGCGCCCGGTTTCAAAGGGCTTGAGCGTGGTCTGCGGGTTCATCCTGAGGTCGTGCAAAACACCTGACTATCGATAAAAACTCATTGGAGCCATGACGCCGGCGCATGCCTCGTTGCGAGGCATGCGCTGACCTTTTTCGGGCATTCAGAGCGCGCGAATCACGTGCTTGATTTCCTGAAATGCCGCCAGGCCCCATGGCCCCAATTCGCGGCCGATGCTGCTCTGTTTGTAGCCGCCCCACGCGGTCTGCGGGAAGATCACCTGCGGCGCGTTGAGCCACACCAGCCCCGCCTGCAGGGCGTTGGCGACCCGATCCGCGGTCTCGGCATTGCGCGTGACGACACTGGCGACCAGCCCGAACTGACTGTCGTTGGCCAGGGCAATCGCCTCCGCTTCCGAAGCGAAACTGCGCACGCAGATCACCGGGCCGAAAATCTCTTCACACCACAGCGCACTGTCGAGGGGCACTTCGGTGAAGATCGTCGGCTGCAAGAAATATCCGCGCGGCAGATCGGCCGGACGATTACCGCCACAGATCAGCTTGGCCCCGGCGCTGAGGCCACGGTCGATGTGACCGAGCACACGCTGGTACTGCGCCTGATTGACCAGCGCGCCCATCTCGACTTCAGGATCGAACGGATCGGCCACCCGGATTTTTTCCGCGCGGGCCTTCAGACGAATCAGGAATTCATCGGCGATTTCATCGGCAACCAGCACCCGGCTGGTGGCCGAGCACATCTGCCCGGCGTTGAAGAAACCGCCACCGCAGGCCAGTTCCACCGCCAGATCAAGGTCGGCATCTTCCAGAATCAGCAGCGAGGATTTGCCGCCCAGTTCCAGGCTCACGCCCTTCACGGTTTCAGCGGCGCGCTGCATCACCTGCACACCCACGGCGTTACTGCCGGTGAAGGAAATCTTGGCGATGCGCGGGTCCGCCGACAGCGGCGCGCCGACTGCCAGACCGGTGCCGCACACCAGGTTGAACACGCCTTTTGGCAGACCGGATTCGGCAATGATGGTCGCCAGTTCCAGCTCCGGCAGCGGTGTGACTTCCGACGGTTTGAGCACCACGCAGCAACCGGCGGCGAGAGCTGGCGCGAGTTTCCATGCGGTGGTGACCATCGGGAAATTCCACGGCACGATAAGCCCGACCACGCCGCACGGCTCGCGGCGCAGACGTGCGCTGAAGTCATCGCTGGGCAGCGGCACATTGCTGTTCTGTTTCGCATCGAGGCCTTCGGCGAGTTCGGCGTAGTACTCGAAGGTGGCGATCACGTCGTCGACATCGATGCCCGCTTCGAACTGCGGTTTGCCGTTGTTGCTCGACTGCAACTTCATCAGATGTTCGCGACCGTTGCGCACGCCATTGGCGATGCTGCGCAGTATCGCGGCGCGCTCGGCACCGGTGGTTTTCGACCAGCCCTTGAAGACTTCGGTCGCCGCCGCTACAGCCTGGTTGACGGCGCTTTCGTCACCGCCATTGACCGTGGTCAGCAGCGCTTCGGTGGCCGGGTTGATGACGCGCAGGTGTTCGCGGCCGGCGGACCATTGGCCGTTGATGTACAGGCCGTCGAGTGTGGTCGGGAAATTGATCATTGGGCCACCGCCTTCATCCATTGGGTCTGGTCGATTTCGATCAGGGTCGGGCCCTGACGATCGGTGGCGACGCGCAGTGCACCGCGCAGGTGTTCGGCCGAGCTGATCGCTTCTGCTGCGCAACCCAGTGCCTTGGCCACACCGATGAAATCCGGGGTATAGATATCCACGCCCACCGGCTCGATGGCGCGGTTGACCATGTATTTCTTGATCTCTTCGTAACCCTGGTTATTCCACAGCAGGATGATCACCGGGGTGCGCGCTTCGACGGCGCTGGCCAGTTCCGGCAGGGTGAATTGCAGACCGCCGTCGCCGATCAGACACACCACCGGCGGACGTGCGCCGTGTTCGAGGTTGCCACCGAGCCACGCGCCGATCGCTGCCGGCAAGGCGTAACCGAGGGTGCCGTAACCGGTGGACGAGTTGAACCAGCGGCGCGGACGCTCCGGGTTGAACGTGAGGTTGCCGGTGTACACCGGTTGCGTGGAGTCACCGACGAACACTGCGTTCGGCAATTCGTGCAGCACGGTTTCGAGGAAACGGGTCTGGGCCAGCGTCGGGGCATCCCAGGTCGCGGCCAGGTCTTCACGCAGACGCGCGGCGCGTACCTGACCCCAATCGTTGCGGCGCTCGGCCAGCGGTTTGTGCGACAGCGCGCTCAGCAATGCTTGCACAGCGTTGCGCGAGTCGGCCACCAGCGCCACGTGAGGCGGGTAATTGCGCACGGTCTGGTCTGGATCGATATCGACGCGCAGCAACTTGCCGGAGATTTCGAAACCACCGGCGAAGGTGACGTCGTAGTCGGTTTCCGCCAGTTCGGTGCCGATCGCCAGCACCACGTCGGCATCGGCCACCAGAGCGCGAGTCGCCACCAGGCTCTGGGTCGATCCGATCAGCAGAGGATGGCTGGACGGCAGCATGCCTTTGGCATTGATGGTCAGGGCCACCGGTGCGTCGAGCAACTCAGCCAGTTCGGTGAGTTCGGCCGCTGCGTCGATGGCGCCGCCACCGGCGAGGATCAGCGGACGCTGAGCGCCGGCCAGCAGTTCAGTCATGCGGCTCACGGCGGCCGGCGCAGCACCGGCGCGGTCGATGTTGACCGGCACGCTGGTCAGCAGTTCGTCGGCTTCTTCGACCAGCACGTCCAGCGGAATTTCGATGTGCACCGGACGCGGACGCCCGGCCTGGAACAGCGCAAACGCACGGGCCAATACGCCCGGCAATTCGGACGCCGACATCAGGGTGTGGGAGAACGCCGCCACGCCACCGACCAGTGCGCTCTGGTTCGGCAGTTCATGCAGCTTGCCGCGACCGCCGCCCAGTTGGCTGCGCGACTGCACGCTGGAGATCACCAGCATCGGGATCGAATCGGCGTACGCCTGGCCCATGGCGGTGGTGATGTTGGTCATGCCTGGACCTGTGATGATGAAGCACACACCCGGTTTGCCGCTGGTGCGGGCATAACCGTCGGCCATGAAGCCGGCGCCCTGCTCGTGGCGCGGGGTGACGTGGTTGATGCTCGAACGGGCCAGCCCGCGATACAGTTCCACGGTATGCACCCCGGGAATGCCGAACACCTGCTCGACCCCATAATCTTCGAGTAACTTGACCAGTACTTCGCCACACGTCGCCATGTCTTTGCCCTTCTTGTTCGTTGAGGCACCGGGCTTTAAAGGAACCGGTGATTGGCCTCATTGAAACGGGCGACCCGTAGCCGCAACAATCGATAAAAGCTCATACTAGCCATGTCCTCACGTCATACCTTGGATCCACATGAAACGACTGCCTCCCCTGCCCGCCCTGCACACGTTTCTGATTACCGCGCAGTGCTGCAACTTCACCCGGGCCGCCGAGCAGTTGCACATCACCCAAGGCGCGGTGAGCCGGCAGATCGCGGGGCTTGAGGAACATCTGGGTTATGAGCTGTTCATTCGCCTGGCCCGAGGCCTGGAGCTGACGGCCGAAGGTCGCGAATGGCTGCCACGGGTGCAGCAGGTGTTCAGCCTGATCGGCGACTCGGTGGAGCAGATCGGCGCCAAACGCGAGACCTTGCAACTCAAGGCGCCGAGCTGCGTGATGCGCTGGTTGTTGCCGCGCCTGCTGCAATGGCAGCGCGAGCGCCCGGACGTGCCGGTGAAACTCACGGCGTCGCTGCAACACGGGGTGGATTTTCATCGCGAGCAGTTCGACGCAGCGGTGATCTACGGCACCGCGCCCCACGACTCACCCGCCACCCTGCACCTGTTCGATGAACAACTGACGCCGGTCTGCTCGCCGACGCTGCTCAACGGTGGGCCGGCCCTGCACACACCGGCAGATCTGCAACAGCATCTGCTGCTGCACCCGACTCACACGGATGACGACTGGACTCTCTGGCTCGAAGCCGCCGAACTGCACTTGAGCAATATCGCCAGCGGTCAGCATTTCGAAACGCTGGATCAGGCGATGTCGATGGCGTCCCACGGGACGGGGGTGGCGATCGGCGACTGGTCACTGATCGGCGACGACTTGAACGCCGGGCGACTGGTGATGCCGTTCGATCTGAAGGTGAAGACGGGACTGGGCTATTACATCGTGGCGCCGGCGTCGGAGCCGTCGGCGAAATTGCAGGAGTTGATGGGGTGGTTGGTTGAGCAGGCTCATACGCGGTGAGGCCTTGCCCTCACCCTAACCCTCTCCCGGAGGGAGAGGGAACTGACCGAGGTGTCTTACGTAATACATCGACCTGAAAAATCTGGGCGATTATGGATTCAATACATCCCGTTCAAGTCGGCGTAATTTTCAAGCATCCCACGATCGGCTCCCTCTCCCTCCGGGAGAGGGCTGGGGTGAGGGGCTTTTCAGTACTTAATAACCGACAGTAAACCGCTGACGCGAATGCTTCGGCGTTTCCACTTCGTCGATCAGCGCAATCGCGTAATCGGCAAAGGTGATCGAGCTCTGACCTTCAGCACTCACCAGCAAGTCATCCTTGCCGACGCGGAACTTGCCGGTGCGCTCGCCTTCGAAGAACAGCGCCGACGGCGACAGGAACGTCCAGTCCAGTTCCTTTTCCTGACGCAAGGCATCAAGGAACGCCGCACCGGCGCTGGCCTCAGCCTTGTACTCGGCCGGGAAACCGGCGCTGTCGATCACGCGGGTGCCGTCCGGCAGCAACAGCGAACCGGCACCGCCGACCACCAGCAGACGTTTCACCCCGGCCTGTTTCACCGGGCCAATCAGCGCGCTGGCCGGCACCGTGGCGAAATGCGCGGCGCTGATCACTACATCGTGACCGGCGACGGCGTCTTGCAGCGCGGCTGCATTCAGCACGTCGACATTCTTGCTGACCACACCGGCGCGGGCGCCGATCTTCGAGGTATCCCGGGCGATGGCGGTGACGCTGTGGCCGCGACGCAGGGCTTCTTCCAGCAATTGGCTGCCGGCACGGCCGGTGGCACCAATGATTGCGATCTTGCTCATGACATTCTCCAGTTGGCTTGAGAGTGCTGCGTTTTTCAGATTCGGGTTACCACTTCATCTCGCCCTTGGCGACTTTGGCGCTGAGCTCCAGCGAGCTTTCTTCGCCCAGTGTCGGGTAGCGTTTTTTCATCGCGGCGATCAGCGCGGCAGAGTCCTTGGCCTTGGCCGTTTCGGCATCAAATGCCTTGATGTAGTCGGCAGTGAATTTCACCGCCGCCAGCGAACGGGCGCTGTCACCCAGGTAGTGACCCGGCACCACGGTTTTCGGTTTCAGGGTTTCGATCGAATGCAGGGTTTCCAGCCAGTCAGCGTGGGATTGCGCAGTCTGGGTGTCGGCCATCCAGACGTGGATGTTCTCGGCGATAACCACACCGCCGACCACGGCTTTCAGCGACGGAATCCACACGAAGCTGCGATCCGGCTGCTTGCCTTCCAGACCAACCACCTGCAATTTCTGACCTTCGAGCATCAGGCTGTCGCCCTTGAGCACGCCCGGCACGATGGTTTTGGCCGGCACGTCGGCGCCCATTTTCGGGCCCCAGAAGGCGAGTTTGCCGTCGACGGTTTTCTTGATGTGATCAACGGTGGGTTGCGAAGCCAGCACCTTGGCATCCGGAAAGGCTTTGGTCAGGGTGTCGAGACCGAAGTAGTAATCCGGGTCACCGTGGCTGATGTAGATGGTGGTCAGTTGCTTGCCGCTGGCGCGGATCTTTTCCACCACTTGCTCAGCCTGGGATTTGCCGAACTGCGCGTCCACCAGAATCGCGTCCTTCTCGCCGCTGACCAGCACCGAGGTCACCGGGAAGATCGCATGGGTGCCCGGGTTGTAGACATCGAGGGTCAGGTTCGCAGCCGCTGCGTGGGCAGCAAAGCCGAGGGTGGCGGTGGCCAGTAAAACGCGCTTGAGGGTGGTGAAGCCGATCATGGGTTGCTCCGCTGTTCGAATGCCGTGCTTGGCGATGGGGACAGAGCTTAGTTGCCAGACTCGTTACAAAAAATGCGATGCTTGAACATAGTTTGTTTCTGAAAGCGGGCAAATCATGGATCGTCTCCAAGCAATGCGGGTGTTTGTCACGGTGGTGGATCTGGGCAGCCAGTCGGCGGCGGCCGATCACCTGGACCTGTCACGGCCGGTGGTGTCGCGCTATCTGGCGGAACTGGAAGACTGGGTCGGCGCGCGCCTGATGCACCGCACCACGCGCAAGTTGAGCCTGACCGCCGCTGGCAACGAGATCCTGCCGCGCTGCCGGCAAATGCTGGAGCTGTCCGGCGACATGCAGGCCGCCGTCAGCGAACCTGCCGATGCGCCACGGGGTTTGCTGCGGATCAGCGTCAGTACCTCGTTCGGCCAGGCGCAACTGGCCGATGCCATGGCGGCGTTCGTCAAAGCGTATCCGGGGGTGAACATCGACCTGCAAATGCTCGATCGCACCGTGAACCTGGTGGACGAGCGCATCGACCTGGCGATCCGCACCAGCAACGATCTCGATCCCAACCTGATCGCCCGGCGCCTGACGGTATGCCGTTCGGTGGTCTGCGCCGCACCCGCCTATCTGCAGGAGCATCCGCAGCCGCAGCGCGTAGAAGAGCTGAGCCGGCACAACTGCCTGACCCATTCCTATTTCGGCAAGAGCCTGTGGCATTTCGAGGAGGATGGCGAACCGGTTTCGGTGCCGGTGCAGGGCAACATCAGCGCCAACGAGGCCAGCACCCTGCTGCGCGCGACCCTGGCCGGCGCCGGCGTGGCGATGCTGCCGACCTATCAGGCCGGGGTGCATGTGCACAGCGGCGAACTGGTTCGCCTGCTGCCCCACGCCGAGCCGCGGCAGATGAACATCTACGCCGTGTATGCCTCGCGCAAGCACATGCCGGCGGCATTGCGCTGCATGCTGGATTTTCTGGTGCAGCGTTTTCCCGAAAACCCGCAGTGGGATCAGCTTTAAGCTGCAAGCTGCAAGCTGCAAGCGGAGAGCTCCAAGCGGAGAGCGGAGAGCCTGCGTCAATCTTGAAGCTTCAATCTTGAAGCTCGAAGCTTGCAGCTGCTCCCCTCTGGCCTATGCTGAAAGTAGTACCCAAGGGTATTCGTTCAGAGGTCAACGCCATGAACACCAGAACAAGAAGATACCTCGCGATTTTCATCACCTGCGCGGCCACGCTGGCGCTGTACGGCACCGCGGCATGGCGCGTGGAGCAGTTGCGGCAACTGCCCCGTGAGTACGCGAGCTGCAACTTCGAGCGCTGCATCCCTCACAACGCCACCCTCAACGCCTTGCGCTGATACAAGGCTCAGACGTCGTCGTTCTGCTCGGCCTTCAAGCGGTCGCGGAACGCCTTTGGCGAGATCCCCACCCGGCGCCGGAACAGGCGCGTGAAGTTGGTCGGATCGGAAAACCCCAACACCTCGGACATCTCGTAAATGGTCATGCTGGTGTAAGTCAGCAGACGCTTGGCTTCCAGCAATTGACGCTCGTGCATGATCTGCAACGCCGGCTGCCCCGCCAGTTCACGGCAGGTGCCGTTGAGGTGCGAGACGGAAATCCCCAGCCGATGGGCCAGGTCTTCGACCTTGACGTGCTGGCGGTAGGTTTCTTCCACCAGCTGAATGAACCCGTTGAGGTATTCGCGCTGACGCTGCGGACGTTGCGTGGCGTTGTGACGGTGAATCGCCTGACGGCTGACCCAGACCATGATCACACTGACCAGCGAATGCATGAGCATTTCCCGCGCCGGTTGATGGCCGTTGTACTCGGCCTGCAACGCGGCGAACAGACTGTTGAGGTACTCCGCGTCCTTGCCCGCCGGATAGCTTTCGGCCTGGGCCAGGGCCTGCACCGCGCTACCCAGTTGCGCCTGCAAATGGTTGATCAACGGTGTGGCGAGGGTAACGACAAATCCTTCGACGTCCTCGGAAAAACGGAATCCATGCACCGATAACGGCGGCAGGATCTGGATCGCGGCTTCGTTCAGTTGCGTGCGTTGGCCTTCGATTTCAAGCTCTGCCTGACCTTTGAATACGAAGAGCAACTGGCACAAATCGGCGTGGCGGTGGGGTTTGATTTCCCATTGGTGTTCGCGGCTGCGTTTGGAAATGGTTTCACAGTGCAGCAAGTCAGGGGTCGGCCAGTCCAGGCTTTCACCGTAGAGCTTGAACACCGGAATCGAAGGCAGGTCAGGCTTGTTCATCACTTCAATCCAGGCCTCGAGGTTTGCGGGCGATAATCGCACCGATTGGCAGAATGTACAGGTATCGGCTCAGTTTTCACCTTCAATTGACAGACCCGCAAGGGAAAAATGCAAGCACTCGAATCCTGAAAATCATTCACCGGCCGTTGTCGCGTGAAGCTTGCGAGTCATAAAAACAATGAAAACGCTGAAAACCCAAGTCGCCATCATCGGCGCCGGTCCGTCCGGATTATTGCTCGGCCAGCTGCTGCACAACGCCGGCATCGACACTCTGATTCTGGAGCGCCAGACACCTGACTATGTGCTCGGCCGAATCCGCGCCGGCGTGCTTGAACAAGGCATGGTAGAGCTGTTGCGCGAGGCTGGCGTGGGTCAGCGGATGGACGCCGAAGGTCTGGTGCACGGTGGTTTCGAACTGGCCCTCGACGGGCGCCGGATCCACATCGACCTGCAAGCCCTGACCGGTGGAAAAACCGTGATGGTCTACGGCCAGACCGAAGTCACTCGCGACCTGATGGCCGCTCGTCGGGAGACCGGTGGGCAGACAATTTACGAAGCCAGCCATGTCGTTCCCTGTGGCATGAAAAGCGACGAAGCCTATGTGACCTTCGAAAAGGACGGCGAAACCTGGCGCGTCGATTGCGACTACATCGCCGGTTGCGACGGTTTCCACGGCGTGGCCCGGCAGTCGATTCCCGAGGACTGCCTGAAAGTCTTCGAACGGGTGTATCCGTTCGGCTGGCTGGGGATTCTCGCCGACACACCACCGATTCACGATGAACTGGTCTACGCCCGCCACGAGCGCGGCTTTGCCCTGTGCAGCATGCGCTCGGCGACCCGCACCCGTTATTACCTGCAAGTGCCGGCCGAGGAAAACATCGACGACTGGTCGGATCAGCGTTTCTGGGATGAACTGCGCAATCGTCTGCCGGAGGATCTGGCGCAGAAACTGGTGACCGGTCCGTCGATTGAAAAGAGCATCGCGCCGCTGCGCAGTTTTGTGGTCGAGCCGATGCAATACGGGCGGATGTTTCTGGTCGGGGATGCGGCGCACATCGTTCCGCCGACCGGTGCCAAGGGCTTGAATCTGGCGGCCAGCGATGTCAGCACGCTGTTCAGGATTTTGCTGAAGGTTTACCGCGAAGGTCGCACTGACTTGCTGGAGAAATACTCGCAGATCTGCCTGCGCCGGGTGTGGAAGGCCGAACGGTTTTCCTGGTGGATGACCTCGATGCTGCACCGCTTCGACGAGCACGATGATTTCAGCCAGCGGATCTGTGCTTCGGAACTGGACTACTTTGTCAGCTCGGAGGCCGGTCAAAAAACCATTGCAGAAAATTACGTCGGGCTTCCTTATGAGGCTATCGAATAGCCTGCTACCGACTTACACTGGCGAGCACTCACCCGCTCGCCGTGGCACTGCGGGTCAATCACTGCCCGCAGGTTCGCCCGTGACCAATCTCAACCATCCCGAAACGCCCAAACCGGCCATTCGCAGCGTGCTGGTCGCGCTGATGATGGCGATCTTCCTTGGCGCACTGGACCAGACCATCGTCGCCGTTTCCATGCCGGCCATCTCCGCACAGTTCAAGGACGTCAGCCTGCTGGCCTGGGTGATTTCCGGCTACATGGTGGCGATGACCGTCGCGGTGCCGATCTACGGCAAGCTCGGTGACCTGTACGGGCGGCGCAAACTGATGCTGTTCGGCATGGGCCTGTTCACCCTCGCCTCGCTGTTCTGCGGCATGGCCCAGAGCATGGAGCAACTGGTGCTGGCGCGGATTTTCCAGGGCATCGGTGCCGGCGGGATGATTTCGGTGAGCCAGGCGATCATCGGCGATATCGTGCCGCCTCGGGAGCGCGGGCGCTATCAGGGCTATTTCAGCAGCATGTATGCGGTGGCCAGCGTCGCCGGTCCGGTGCTCGGCGGTTACATGACCGAGTACCTGTCATGGCGCTGGGTGTTCCTGATCAACCTTCCGCTGGGACTTGGCGCGTACTGGGTGGCTCGACGCAATCTGATCGGCCTGCCAATTCCCCAGCGCAAACCGGTCATCGATTACCTCGGCACGCTGCTTATGATCATCGGCCTGACCGCGCTGTTGCTGGCGATCACTCAGGTCGGCCAGGGCCATGCGTGGCGCAGCAGCGAAGTGCTCGGGCTGTTCGCTTGTGCGGTGGCGGTGCTTGCGGTGTTCGTCTGGCATGAGCGGCGCGCCCGGGAGCCGTTGCTGCCGATGCACCTATTCACCAACCGCAGCGCCCTGCTGTGCTGGTGCACGATTTTCTTTTGCAGCTTCCAGGCGATTTCCCTGATCGTGCTGATGCCGCTGCGCTTTCAGAGCGTGACCGGCGCCGGGGCCGACAGCGCTGCGCTGCACTTGCTGCCGCTGGCGATGGGTTTGCCGATCGGCGCGTATTTCGCCGGACGTCGCACCTCGATCACCGGGCGCTACAAACCGCAGATTCTGACCGGTGCGCTGCTGATGCCGATCTCGATCCTTGGCATGGCCTTCAGCCCGCCTGATGCGACGCTGCTCAGCAGCCTGTTCATGCTGCTCAGCGGGATCGCCGGTGGCATGCAGTTCCCGACTTCGCTGGTGGGTACGCAGAACTCGGTCGAGCAAAAGGACATCGGCGTCGCCACCAGCACCACCAACCTCTTCCGCTCTTTGGGCGGCGCGGTGGGTGTGGCGTTGATGTCGGCACTGTTGCTGGCATTGTTGCAGGACTCCAGTTTCGCCCACCTGACCGGCAGCTCGCTGATGAGCGAAGGGCATTCCGGCAACGTGCTGCTCGACGGTCTGAACGCCGCGCCCGGCGATGCGCAGAATGCCTTGCGTGCCGAATTGCTGGTGACGTTCCGGCATTTGCTGATGGTGAGCGCGGCGGTGTCGCTGCTCGGGCTGGCGGCGGCGATTGCGATGCCCAACCGGTTGCTGCGGGGCCGTGAGCACGGCGCCCGCTGACTGTAGAACACCGTATGACCTGTGGGAGCGAGCTTGCTCGCGATTGCGGTTGATCAGTCGACATTTGCGTCACTGCTACATTGCTATCGCGAGCAAGCTCGCTCCCACAGGGGAAGTGCATTCAAGCACTGTAATAACCGACCGCCACCAGGAAATTCCCGACCTTCTTCAGGTAGGCATGTTTGTTCTCGACCTTGCCGGTCACCGGATTTTTCCAGCGGTATTCATACTCGCCCTCATCCTGTTTGCCGATCAACGACAGAATCGGCTCGCCCACCGGTTTGCCTTCCGGGTCGTCGACCTTGGCGAAATCGGTGTTGATCAGCCGCAGGTTGGTGCCGTGGGCGACGTAGCGGTGGTTGTTGAGATTGACCACGAACACATACAGGTCGTCCTGCAGGTAACCGCCCTTGAGCGAGTTGATCGCGGACAGCGTGCCCTTCTCGTCCTTGGTCAAATCGCTGGCCGCTTTGTCGAGCAACGCTTTTGCCTGCTCCGCCGACGCCCGCGGCAAGTAATAACCCACCGCCAGAATCCGCTGACCGATGCGTTGATAGTAAACGTGCTTGCGCTCGACCTTGCCGTCGGACCAGTTCTGCCAGCGGTATTCGGCCTGCTGGATGCCGTTGCCTTCCGGCACCTTCAGGGCGTCCTTGAAGGACTTCTGTAAGTCCGGCCCGAGGACTTCGCTGACGTCGCGACCGATCAATGCCGACGACGGCCCGCCGCTGGCGAGCATCACGCCCTTGGTGTCGACCACGAACACGTAACGGTCCTTGTCGACGAATTCGCCCTGGCGGCTGAACGCCGCGAACGCCTTGTCGCCGTTGTCGTGGTAATAGGCCAGAGCCTTTTCCAGCAAGGCGATGGCGGCCTTGCTGTCGTCTTTTTCCGTGGTGGCCGCATTGGCCTGACCGAAACTCAACAGCAGCACCGCGCCGAGCCAGGCCAGCTTGTGCACAAACCCCATGACGCATCCCTCGTTCTTGTTGGTGTTTCAAGAGCGTAGACGGCCTGAAGGCATGTATGGATATTCAGAAAGCTTCTGAATGTTGCTGTGGCGAGGGCGTTCGCGCCCTCGCCACACAAGAGGCTTACGGACGGGCGTTGAGTTGCTGTTGCAGGTTCTGGATCTGCGCTTGCAGGGTGTTGATGTTGCGGGTCATCTGCGCTCGGAACGCATCGAACTCGGCGGTGTTGGTGCCTCCCTGCGCAGCGGCCGGACGGTTGTCCTGCTCGCTCTTGAGGATGACGATTTCCTGCTCCAGACGATCGATCGCCGGGTTCGACCCACCTTGTTTTTTCAAAGCCGTAATGTCGGCACCGAGGCTCTTGAACTGCGCATCGAATCCCTTCACCTGTGCATCAAAGCTCTTGAGCTGAGCATCGAGCTTGCTGGTGTCGGCCGGGGTGCTTTTCAGCGTGGCCAGTTCGGCGCTCAGGGCTTTGACCTGGGCCTGCAACTGAGTGTTGGCGTTCTGTTGTTCAGTGGTCTGGGCGGTCATCTGCGCCAGCCGCTTGTCCAGATCCGTCGCCTGCCCGGCCACGCCCTGCTGCTGTTTGCTCTGATCCTGAAGCGCGCTTTGCAGCTGTTTGATCTGCAGCTTCAACGCTTCGCTGTCGGTGGTGACGTTGGTCTGGCTGGCCACGACCTTGCCGGAAATGTCCTGCAGGCGCCCCGCCGCTTCCTCACTGATGCGCGCGAAACTTTCCTGGGTCGCCACCAGTTGCTGCTCCATCAGCGAGATCTGCTGGAAGCTCCACCAGGCAAGACCAATGAAGGCGAAGAACAATGCGCCGACCAGTGCCCACAACGGCCCGGTGCTGGCGGCCTTGACCTTGACCACCGGCGGCGTGCGCGAATGCACGGTGGTGCGGGCGGTGACCGGAAAATCGTCGTCATCGAGGGTGTCGGCGCGCAGGCTCGGTACATCGTCGAAATCGTCGTGGGCATCGTTACGCATGGACATTGAGGCAACCTTTGTGAAACGCGGTGATGGCAGATTGGCGCGAAGTATAAACCCCGCGGCCGCTGGGGTTGACCCTCAAGCCGTGACGCGGTTCAGTGCCGGCCGGCAGATTCGTATCAACGAATGTCCTGGGCCTTCCACCAGCCACAGAACTCATCGAGGGCCGTCCACAGACTGACTTTCGGATCGTAGTCCAGATAATGCCGGGCGCGACTGATGTCGAGGGTGAAATTTTTGTTCATCACCTGCATGCCCAGGCGCGACAGGGTCGGCTCGGGACGCCCGGGCCAGAGCTTGCACACCCCTTCGTTGAGCGCCGCCACGCTGTAGGCCAGACCGTAGGAACGGTACTTGGTGACCTGTGGGACTTCCATCTTGCGCATCACGTAATTGACCACATCCCACAGCGGCACCGGAGCGCCGTTGCTGATGTTGTAGGCTTTGCCCAACGCGGAAGCGTCGGCCAGCAGGCTGCTGAGCAACGCTTCGTTGAGGTTGTGCACGCTGGTGAAATCGACCTTGTTCAGACCGTTGCCGATGATCGCCAGACGGCCCTTGCGCTGCATGTTCAGCAAGCGCGGGAAGATGCTCATGTCGCCGGCGCCGGTGACGAAACGCGGGCGCAGGGCGAGGGTTTCGAGGCCGAATTCCTGGGCGCCGAAGACCTTTTGCTCGGCCAGGTATTTGGTCGCGGCGTAGTGATGCTTGAAGCGCTTGGGCACTTGCTCTTCGGTCAGGCCGAGATGGTCGCGACCGTCAAAGTAGATCGAGGGCGACGACAGATGCACCAGCCGCCGGACCCGTTGCTTCAGGCAGGCCTCGACCACGTTTTCGGTGACTTGCACATTGCCCTGATGGAAGTCCTGATACCGGCCCCACAAGCCGACCGCGCCGGCGCAATGCACCACCGCTTCGACATCGCTGCACAGCGCACGCACCAGATCCGGGTCGCTCAAATCGCCTTGAACGAACTCGGCACCGCGACGCACCAGATGCTCGACACCCTCGGCCCGGCGACCGTTGACCCGCACCTCCAGGCCCTGCTCCAGGGCGAAACGCGCAAAGCGTCCGCCAATGAAGCCGCTTGCGCCGGTGACCAGAATTTTCATGTAGAGCTCCAACAAAACCAGCTGCAAGCTTCGAGCTTCGAGCTTCGAGCTGCAAGGTAAATACAGTACACAAGCGCTTTACTTGGCGCTTGCAGCTTGACGCTCGTAGCTGCTTTCAGGCCACCAGCCATTGCGCCGACGAGCGCACCAATTGTTCGGTCAACAGCCCGAGCAACTGACCGCCATTGCGCCAATGATGCCAGTACAAGGGCACGTCGATAGGTTTATCTGGCAACAGTTCGCGCAGTACGCCGCGCTCCAGTTGCTCGCGCACCTGCAATTCCGGCACCAGTCCCCAACCGAGCCCGGCTTCGGTCAGGCGGATGAAACCTTCGGACGACGGGCACAGGTGATGTTCGAAACCGCCATCGACGCCGAGGGAGGCGAGGTAACGATGCTGGAGAAAATCGTCCGGGCCAAACACCAGCGCCGGGGTGCGCGGCAATTGTTCGGCCCGCACGCCGTCGGGAAAATGCCGCTCGATGAACGCCGGACTGGCCAGCGCCCGATAGCGCATCGCTCCGAGCAGCACGCTGCGCGCGCCTGCCACCGGACGCTCACTGGCGCAGAGACAACCGGCCACTTCACCGGCGCGCATGCGTTTGAGGCCGACGGTCTGGTCTTCGACGATCAGATCGAGCAATAGATGTTGTTCGGCGCAGAAGTCGCCCACCGCCTCGGCCCACCAGGTGGCAAGACTGTCGGCATTCAGGGCGATTCGCAGCCGTTCCGGCAGGCCCTCTTCGTCCAGCGCCGGCACCAGCGTCTGCAAATCCCGTTCGAGCAGGCGCACCTGCTGCACATGGTTGAGCAGACGCCGGCCAATTTCGGTTGGCGACGGCGGTGTCCCGCGTACCAGCACCGGTTGGCCGACCCGAGCTTCCAGCAGTTTGATCCTTTGGGAAATCGCCGATTGCGAAAGGCCCAACACCTGCGCCGCGCGTTCGAATCCGGCCTGCTCGACCACAGCGGCCAGAGCGGAAAGCAATTTGTAGTCGAACATCAGTTTTCCTAATGAGCGATCAGCACTATTGGTTTTTCTTATACCGCGTCAACCGGGAGAATAGCCAGCAAGCACTCTTTATCAAGGACCACCATCATGGCTGGCGAAACCTCATTGACCACCCTGCTGCGCAGCATGAGCCCGCAGCTCAATGCCGGCGAATACGTGTTCTGTACTTTGCGCGACGGGCAGTTGCCGAGCGGTCTGGAAATCGTCGGCAGTTTCCGCGAACAGGAAGGCCTGACGGTAATTCTCGAACGTTCCCACGCCGAGCGCGCCGGTTTCAGCTTCGACTACGTCGCGGCCTGGATCACCTTGAACGTTCATTCGGCGCTGGAAGCCGTCGGCCTGACCGCCGCATTCGCCACCGCACTGGGCAAGGCCGGCATCAGCTGCAATGTGATTGCCGGCTACTACCACGATCATTTGTTCGTCGGTCAGGCCGACGCCGAACGCGCCATGCAAGTGCTGCGCGATCTCGCAGCCAACGCGGAGTAACCGTCATGTGGCAAAGCTATACCAACGGTTTGCTGGTGGCGTTCGGGCTGATCATGGCGATCGGCACCCAGAATGCTTTTGTCCTGGCGCAGAGCCTGCGACGTGAACATCACCTGCCAGTCGCCGCGCTGTGCGTCGCCTGTGATGCGTTGCTGGTGGCGGCAGGTGTGTTCGGTCTGGCCACGGTGCTGGCGCAAAACCCGACCTTACTGGCGGTCGCCCGCTGGGGCGGCGCGGTGTTCCTGATCTGGTACGGCAGCCAGGCGTTGCGCCGGGCGTTTTCCAAACAGAGCCTGCAACAGGGTGAAAACCAGACCGTACGTTCGCTGCGGGCGGTGATGCTCAGCGCACTGGCGGTGACCTTGCTCAACCCACACGTCTATCTCGACACCGTTTTGCTGATCGGTTCTCTCGGTGCGCAACAGTCGGTGCCCGGCGCTTATGTCGTCGGCGCGGCGAGTGCTTCGCTGCTGTGGTTCTTCACCCTGGCGTTCGGCGCGGCATGGCTCGCACCGTGGCTGGCACGGCCGAGTACGTGGCGGATTCTGGATCTGCTGGTGGCGGTGATGATGTTCACGGTGGCGGGGCAATTGATATTGGCTTCATGATTTATTCCAAACAGCTCTGGAACCTCTATCCCACACAGTTGTTGCGTGGTTAAGCCGCACCCCCGGTGCTATGATCCGAACCCTGCGCCGCAAAGAGTAAAAACTCGCCGGTGCATTTCTGGCCGCCCGTGATCGGCCTTGCGCTCACCGCAACAGACCTGATTAGGAGAATCATCATGGCTTTCGAATTGCCGCCGCTGCCTTACGCACACGATGCCCTGCAGCCGCACATTTCCAAGGAAACCCTGGAATTCCACCACGACAAGCACCACAACACCTACGTCGTGAACCTGAACAACCTGGTGCCAGGCACCGAGTTCGAAGGCAAGACCCTGGAAGAAATCGTCAAGACTTCCTCGGGCGGCATCTTCAACAACGCCGCTCAGGTCTGGAACCACACCTTCTACTGGAACTGCCTGGCGCCAAACGCCGGCGGTCAACCAACCGGCGCCCTGGCTGAAGCCATCAACGCGGCTTTCGGTTCGTTCGACAAGTTCAAGGAAGAGTTCAGCAAAACCTCGATCGGCACATTCGGTTCCGGCTGGGGCTGGCTGGTGAAAAAGGCTGACGGTTCCCTGGCTCTGGCCAGCACCATCGGCGCCGGCAACCCGCTGACCAGCGGCGACATCCCGCTGCTGACCTGCGACGTGTGGGAACACGCTTACTACATCGACTACCGTAACCTGCGTCCTAAGTACGTCGAGGCGTTCTGGAACCTGGTCAACTGGAAGTTCGTGGCCGAGCAGTTCGAAGGCAAGACCTTCACCGCTTAAGCTGCACGCCAGACAAAAAACCCGGCTATTGCCGGGTTTTTTTCTGCCCGCAGAAATCATCACGGGTGCGTCGCATCACAAACAGGGCCTTTTCCCACACGTAAAGCAGCCCTTCTCGCCTTGCCCCCAAGCCGCGGCGAACTACCATCAAAAGAGGAAAAATTGTCCGACGCCCCTCAAGTTGGAGGCCAAAACTACCGACACAGTACAAATAGGGCAAATACTCCAGACCGCAGCATTTCGGCCAAGGCCACGGACAAATTTTCCGCGGCTCGATTGTCCCTTTGACTGCCAACACGGGATTGCCAATACTCATGGCAACTTGACGCTACCCGCACGGAACAAGGAATAACCCTTTGAAGCTGGAACTCAAGAACAGCTTGTCGGTGAAGTTGCTCCGGGTCGTGCTCCTGTCGGCATTGATCGTCGGCGTGGTCTTGAGCTGCGCGCAGATCGTTTTCGATGCCTATAAAACACGCCAGGCCGTCGCCGGCGATGCCGAACGCATCCTCGACATGTTCCGCGATCCCTCCACCCAGGCGGTTTATAGCCTGGACCGGGAGATGGGCATGCAAGTGATCGAAGGCCTGTTCCAGGACGACGCTGTGCGCCAGGCCTCCATCGGCCATCCCAACGAAGCGATGCTCGCGCAGAAATCCCGTGAGCTGCAGCATTCCAACAGTCGCTGGCTGACCGACCTGATCCTCGGCCAGGAACGCACGTTCACCACCCAACTGGTGGGACGCGGCCCCTACAGCGAATATTACGGCGACCTGAGCATTACCCTCGACACGGCCACCTACGGTCAGGGTTTCATCGTCAGCTCGGTGATCATCTTCATTTCCGGCGTGTTGCGCGCCTTGGCCATGGGGCTGGTGCTGTATCTGGTCTATCACTGGCTGCTGACCAAACCGCTGTCGCGGATCATCGAACACCTCACCGAGATCAACCCGGACCGCCCCAGCGAACACAAGATTCCGCAGCTCAAGGGCCACGAGAAAAACGAACTGGGGATCTGGATCAACACCGCCAACCAGTTGCTCGAATCCATCGAACGCAATACCCACCTGCGCCACGAAGCGGAAAACAGCCTGCTGCGCATGGCCCAGTACGATTTCCTCACCGGCCTGCCGAACCGCCAGCAATTGCAGCAGCAACTGGACAAGATCCTGGTGGATGCCGGCAAGCTGCAGCGCCGGGTTGCGGTGTTGTGTGTCGGACTGGATGACTTCAAAGGCATCAACGAACAATTCAGCTACCAGACCGGCGACCAATTGCTGCTGGCACTCGCCGACCGCCTGCGCGCCCACAGCGGTCGCCTCGGCGCCCTCGCCCGTCTTGGCGGCGACCAGTTCGCGCTGGTGCAGGCCGATATCGAGCAACCCTACGAAGCGGCGGAACTGGCGCAAAGCATTCTTGATGACCTGGAAGCGCCGTTCGCCCTCGATCATCAGGAAATCCGTCTGCGCGCGACCATCGGCATCACCCTGTTCCCGGAGGACGGCGACAGCACCGAGAAGCTGTTGCAGAAAGCCGAGCAGACCATGACCCTGGCCAAGACCCGCTCGCGCAACCGTTATCAGTTTTATATCGCCAGCGTCGACAGCGAAATGCGCCGCCGTCGCGAACTGGAAAAAGACCTGCGCGACGCCTTGCTGCGCGATCAGTTCTACCTCGTCTATCAGCCGCAGATCAGCTACCGCGATCATCGCGTGGTCGGCGTCGAGGCATTGATCCGCTGGCAGCATCCGGAACACGGTCTGGTGCCGCCGGACCTGTTCATCCCGCTGGCCGAGCAGAACGGCACCATCATCGCCATTGGCGAATGGGTGCTGGATCAGGCCTGCAAGCAACTGCGCGACTGGCACGATCAGGGCTTCGTCGATCTGCGCATGGCGGTCAACCTGTCCACCGTGCAACTGCACCACGCCGAGCTGCCGCGGGTGGTCAACAACCTGTTGCAGATGTACCGCCTGCCACCGCGGAGCCTGGAGCTGGAAGTCACCGAAACCGGCCTGATGGAAGACATCAGCACCGCCGCCCAGCACCTGCTGAGCCTGCGCCGCTCCGGCGCCTTGATCGCCATCGACGACTTCGGCACCGGCTACTCCTCGCTGAGTTATCTCAAGAGTCTGCCGCTGGACAAGATCAAGATCGACAAGAGCTTCGTCCAGGACCTGCTGGACGACGACGATGACGCGACCATCGTTCGCGCCATCATTCAACTGGGCAAGAGCCTGGGCATGCAGGTGATCGCCGAGGGCGTGGAAACCGCCGAACAGGAAACCTACATCATCTCCGAAGGCTGCCATGAAGGTCAGGGCTACCACTACAGCAAACCGCTACCGGCGCGCGAGCTGAGCATTTATCTCAAGCAGGCCCAGCGCAGCAACGCGGCCATCCTCTGAAATCTCCCTGCGAAGCCCGGCAAACCCCTTGATCCGCCGGGCGTGCTCTACGCTGTTGATCCAGCGCAACCCCCGCGCAAATAAGAAATATTTCCAGCTACAACCCTTTACACATAATGCGAAAGATTTGCATTATGTCGCAGCTTTTGCGCACCCCCGCGCCTGTCCACTCAATTACCGAAGCAGGATGTTCGCCATGATTCGTATGCCTCTGGCTACCGCCAGTCTGCTGGCCATCGCTATTTCCCTCGCCGGTTGCGGCGAAGGTAAAGACAAAGACAAGGCCGCCGCTCCTGCGCCGACCCCGGCTGCCAGCACCGCTGCACCGGCTGCGCCTGCTGCCGCCGGTAAAGTCGACGAGGCCGCCGGCAAAGCCGTTGTCTCGCACTACGCCGACATGGTCTTCGCCGTTTACAGCGATGCCGAATCCACCGCGAAAACCCTGCAAACCGCCATCGACGCGTTCCTCGCCAAGCCGAACGCCGACACCCTGAAAGCCGCCAAGGCTGCCTGGGTCGCCGCCCGCGTTCCTTACCTGCAGAGCGAAGTGTTCCGCTTCGGCAACACCATCATCGACGACTGGGAAGGTCAGGTGAACGCCTGGCCTCTGGACGAAGGCCTGATCGACTACGTCGACAAGTCCTACGAACACGCACTGGGCAACCCGGGCGCCACCGCCAACATCATCGCCAACACCGAAGTACAGGTCGGCGAAGACAAGGTCGACGTCAAGGACATCACCCCGGAAAAACTCGCCAGCCTGAACGAGCTGGGCGGTTCCGAAGCCAACGTTGCCACCGGCTACCATGCCATCGAATTCCTGCTCTGGGGCCAGGACCTGAACGGCACCGGCCCTGGCGCCGGCAACCGTCCAGCCTCGGACTACCTGGAAGGCGCCGGCGCCACCGGCGGTCACAACGATCGTCGTCGTGCCTACCTGAAAGCCGTGACCCAGTTGCTGGTCAGCGACCTGGAAGAAATGGTCGGCAACTGGAAGCCGAACGTGGCCGACAACTACCGCGCCACCCTGGAAGCCGAACCGGCTGAAAGCGGCCTGCGCAAAATGCTGTTCGGCATGGGCAGTCTGTCCCTGGGCGAACTGGCCGGCGAGCGCATGAAAGTGTCCCTGGAAGCGAACTCCCCGGAAGACGAACAGGATTGCTTCAGCGACAACACCCACAACTCGCACTTCTACGATGCCAAGGGCATTCGTAACGTGTACCTGGGCGAGTACACCCGTGTCGACGGCACCAAAATGACCGGCGCCAGCCTGTCGTCGCTGGTGGCCAAGGTCGACCCGGCTGCCGACACCGCGCTGAAAGCCGATCTGGCCGCCACCGAAGCCAAGATCCAGGTCATGGTCGATCACGCCAACAAGGGTGAGCACTACGACCAGTTGATCGCGGCCGGCAACACCGCCGGCAACCAGATCGTGCGCGACGCCATCGCTTCGCTGGTCAAGCAGACCGGTTCGATCGAAGCCGCTGCCGGCAAGCTGGGCATCAGCGACCTGAACCCGGACAACGCCGATCACGAGTTCTGATCACAGCGTCCGCGTTAATAAAGGCGACCTTCGGGTCGCCTTTTTCGTTCTGGCTGACCTGACGCGCATCAAGCAAACGATAATTCCTCTTATTCAAACCCCCTCGCCCTGTTAGACTTTGCGCCTTTAAATTCGCCCCTCTTGCAGGAAGTCTGATGCCCTCGCTGCCTCTTCGCTTGTCCGCACTGTTTCTGGCCCTGGGCCTGAGTGCCTGCGATGACGCCCCGCGCTTCACCAAGGCCGAGCCGGGTGAGGCCCGTTCCGGCGGCGCGGCGACCGTGCGCAAGAGCGATCAGAACGCGTTTTCCCTGCCGTCGGCCAACCTGCCGCCTTCGCGGCGGGTGGACTTCAGCGTCGGCAACAGCTTCTTTCGCAGCCCGTGGGTGATCGCGCCATCGACCACCACGGCCCGCGATGGCCTCGGCCCGCTGTTCAACACCAACGCCTGCCAGAACTGCCATATCAAGGACGGCCGCGGCCATCCGCCGACGCCGGATGCGGCCAACGCGGTGTCGATGCTGGTACGCCTGTCGATTCCCGATGCGCCGGCCTATGCCAAGGTCATCGAGCAAGTGGGCGTGGTGCCGGAGCCAGTCTACGGCGGCCAGTTCCAGGACATGGCCGTCCCCGGCGTCGCGCCGGAAGGCAAGGTGCGGGTCGATTACACGCCGGTGCCGGTCCGCTTCAAGGACGGCACCGAGGTCGAGCTGCGTAAACCGGTCCTGCAGATCACCCAGCTCGGCTACGGCCCGATGCACCCGGACACACGTTTCTCGGCCCGCGTTGCACCGCCGATGATCGGCCTGGGCCTGCTCGAAGCGATCCCGGAAGAAGCGATCCTCGCCAATGCCGCCGCGCAGGCCAAAGAGAACAACGGCATCAACGGCCGGCCAAATCGGGTCTGGGACGATGAGCAGCAAAAGACCGTCATGGGGCGATTTGGCTGGAAAGCCGGCCAGCCGAACCTCAATCAACAAAATGTTCACGCGTTTTCTGGTGATATGGGCCTCACCACCAGCCTGAGACCGTTTGATGACTGCACCGACGCGCAAACCGCCTGCAAACAGGCACCGAACGGCAATGGCCCGGACGGCGAACCGGAAGTCAGCGACAACATCCTGCGCCTGGTGCTGTTCTACAGCCGCAACCTTGCCGTTCCCGCCCGCCGTGGGGTCAACGATGCGCAAGTGCTGGCCGGCAAGAATCTGTTCTTCCAGGCGGGTTGCCAGTCCTGTCACACACCGAAATACACCACCGCCGCCAACGCGGCCGAACCTGAACTGGCCAATCAAGTGATTCGCCCGTACAGCGATCTGCTGCTGCACGACATGGGCGAAGGCCTGGCGGACAACCGCACCGAATTCCAGGCCTCCGGCCGCGACTGGCGCACCCCGCCGCTGTGGGGCATCGGCCTGACGCAGGCGGTCAGCGGCCACACCCAGTTTCTGCATGACGGCCGCGCCCGCAACCTGCTCGAAGCCGTGCTCTGGCACGGCGGCGAAGCGAAGGCGGCGCAGCAACAGGTTTTGTCTTTCAACGCCGAGCAGCGTGCCGCGCTGCTGGCGTTCTTGAACTCACTTTAAACACTTAAAAGAATCGGGAGCCCGACATGTTCCGTCCCAAGCTGTTGTTCACCAGCCTTGCCGCACTGGCCCTCGGCGCGTGCTCGCCGCAGGATCCGCAAGCCGTCACCTCGGCGGCCATCGCCAAATCGGTGATCCTGCCGACCTACACCCGCTGGGTCGAAGCCGACAAGCAACTGGCCGTCAGCGCCCTCGCTTACTGCCAGGGCAAAGAGTCGCTGGACACCGCCCGTGCCGACTTCCTGCACGCGCAGAAAGCCTGGGCCGAGTTGCAACCGCTGTTGATCGGCCCGCTGGCCGAAGGCAACCGTTCGTGGCAGGTGCAGTTCTGGCCGGACAAGAAAAACCTGGTCGGCCGTCAGGTCGAGCAACTGGTCACCGCGCAGCCGCAGATCGATGCCGCCGCACTGGCCAAGTCCAGCGTCGTGGTTCAAGGCCTGTCCGCTTACGAGTACATCCTGTTCGACGCCAAACCTGACGTCGCCAACGACGCGCAGAAAGCCAAGTACTGCCCACTGCTGGTGGCCATCGGCGAGCGTCAGAAACAACTGGCCGAAGAGATTCTCAGCAGCTGGAATAACACCGACGGCATGCTCGCGCAGATGAGCAAGTTCCCGAACCAGCGCTACGCCGACTCCCACGAAGCGATCGCCGATCTGCTGCGGGTACAGGTCACCGCCCTCGACACCCTGAAGAAAAAACTCGGCACGCCGATGGGCCGTCAGAGCAAGGGCGTACCACAGCCGTTCCAGGCCGATGCATGGCGCAGCCAGTCGTCGATGGAGTCGCTGGAAGCCAGCCTCGCAGCGGCCAAAACCGTCTGGGAAGGCGTCGACAACAAAGGCCTGCGCGGCCTGCTGCCGGCTGAGCAAAAGCCGCTGGCGGACAAGATCGATGCAGCTTACGCGGCGTCGCTCAAACTGTTCGGCAGCACTCAGCGCTCGCTGACCGAAATGCTCAACGATGACGCCGGTCGCCAGCAGCTCAACGACATCTACGACAGCCTCAACGTCGTCCACCGCCTGCACGAAGGCGAGCTGGCCAAGGCGCTGGGCATCCAACTGGGCTTCAACGCCAACGACGGTGACTGATGAGGGCACGTGCCATGCTGCGACGCCAGGCTCTGACTTTAGGTAGTTTGCTGCTGGGAGCAGTGACACTGGGCGGCTGGACGCTGTTCAAACGCAAGGACCAAAGCCCGCTGCTGTTGTCGGCGCGGGACGACACCGACGGCAAGCATTACGCCGTCGGTTATCGGCTGGACGGCACCCAGGTGTTTGCCACCGAAGTCGGCCAGCGCTGCCACGACATCATCAATCACCCGACGCTGCCGATCGCGCTGTTCGTTGCCCGCCGGCCGGGCACCGAGAGCTACCTGATCGATCTGCGCAACGGTGCATTGCTGCAAACCGTGACGTCGCAGCCGAACCGGCATTTCTACGGCCACGCGGTGATCCACCACAGCGGCGACTACCTGTACGCCACCGAAAACGACACCACCGATCCGGGCCGTGGACTGCTCGGGGTGTACAAGTTCGAAGGCGAACGGCTGGTGCACAGCGGCGAGCTTTCCACCCACGGTCTCGGCCCGCATCAGGTGTCGTGGATGCCCGACGGTGAAACCCTGGTGGTGGCCAATGGCGGGATCCGCACCGAGGCCGAAAGCCGGGTCGACATGAACCTCGACGCCATGGAGCCAAGCCTGGTGCTGATGCAGCGCGATGGCACCCTGCTGAGCAAGGAAACCCTCGCCCAGCAGATGAACAGCGTGCGCCACCTGGGGATCGCCAGCGACGGCACCATCGTTGCCGGCCAGCAATTCATGGGGCCTTCCCACGAGCGCTCGGAGCTGCTGGCGATCAAGCGACCGGGCCAGCCTTTCGTGGCGTTCCCGGTGCCGGAGCATCAGTTGCAGTCGATGGGTCATTACACCGCCAGCGTCGCCGTGCACAGCGACCTGCGTCTGGTGGCACTGACCGCACCGCGCGGCAACCGCTTCTTCATCTGGGACCTGGACAGCGGCGAAGTGCGCCTCGACGCACCGTTGCCCGACTGCGCCGGCGTCGGTGCGGTGAAGGACGGGTTTGTCGTGACCTCCGGTCAGGGACGTTGCCGCTACTACGATTGCCGTCAGGACGATCTGCTGGCCAAACCGCTGGATTTGCCCGCAGGGCTCTGGGACAACCATCTTCATCTGATGGCCTGAAATTCGCCGCCGGCCGTTCGGTCGGCGGCGCTGCTTTTTTGTATCGCCTCCCCTCATACCCGGTAAAAACTGGCAGTTGGAATCCCTGCCGGACTCGGGGTAATGTGCCCGCCTGTCTCGCCTGATTTTCTCCAAGGAACTGGAAATATGCTGCGTCGCCGCATGCTGATCATGTTGGGTGTTGTACTGCTGATCGTTCTGCTTCTCGCCGGTTACAAGGCCTTCTCGATCTATACGATGATCCAGGGCTTTTCCAAACCGAAGCCGCCGATCAGCGTCGCCGTGGCCACCGCCGTCGAGCGCCCGTGGCAGATGCGTCTGTCCACCGTCGGCACGCTGAAAGCGCTGCAAGGCGTCGACCTGAGCCTGGAGAACGCCGGCACCGTCACCGAGCTGAAGTTCGAATCGGGGCAGAAGGTCAAGGCCGGCCAGCCGTTGCTACAACTGGACAGCGCCGTCGAAGCCGCCTTCCTCGAAACCGCCAAGGCCGATCTCGGCCTCGCGCAGCTGGATTACGGTCGCGGCAGTCAACTCGTCGGCAGCAGCGCCATCTCCAAAGGCGAATTCGACCGGCTCTCGGCGCAGTTGCAAAAGAACAAGGCCACGGTCAATCAGCTCAATGCGGCGCTGGCGAAAAAACGCATCGTCGCGCCCTTCAGCGGCACCATCGGCATCCGCCTCGTCGACATCGGCGACTACCTCGCCAGCGGCACCAAGATCGCCACCCTGCAGGACCTGAGCAGCCTCTACGCCGATTTCTACGTGCCCGAACAATCGGTGCCGAAACTGGCTATCGGTCAACCGGTACAGATCACGGTCGCGGCGTATCCCGGCCAGCATTTCACCGGCGCCATCAGCGCCATCAACCCGATCGTCGAAAGCACCACTCGCAACATTCTGGTGCGCGCCACCCTGGCCAACCCCGATGGCAAGTTGCTGCCGGGCATGTTCACCAGCGTCGAAGTGCTGCTGCCGGATCCGCAGAAACACATCGTGGTCCCGGAAAGTGCGATCACCTACACCCTGTACGGCAACTCGACGTACGTGGTCACCCAGAAGAAAGCCGAAGATGGCACCGTCGAAAAAGACGACAAGGGCCAACCGGTGCTGATCGCCGAGCGTCGGTTCGTCGAGACCGGCGAACGCCGCGATGGCCAGGTGATGATCAACAAGGGCGTGCAGAGCGGCGAACAGGTGGTGACGGCCGGCCAGATCAAACTGGACAACGGCGCCCACATTGCCATCA
The DNA here is from genome assembly GCF_002112305.1 of Pseudomonas sp. R45(2017). NCBI lineage: Bacteria > Pseudomonadati > Pseudomonadota > Gammaproteobacteria > Pseudomonadales > Pseudomonadaceae > Pseudomonas > Pseudomonas sp. R45(2017). Next base: position 639,054 of record NZ_NEHH01000001.1, read on the forward strand.
GCGACGACAAGACCCTCGGCGAGCAGAACAGTCCGCCCCGCGCCGACTGATCAAGGAAACCCCATGGCTTTTACCGATCCGTTCATCCGCCGCCCGGTGCTCGCCACCGTGGTCAGCCTGCTGATTGTGCTGCTGGGCTTCCAGGCCTGGAGCAAGCTGCCGCTGCGCCAGTACCCGCAAATGGAGAACGCCCTGATCACGGTGACCACCGCGTACCCCGGGGCCAACGCCGAAACCATCCAGGGCTACATCACCCAACCGATGCAACAGAGCCTGGCCAGCGCCGAGGGCATCGACTACATGACTTCGGTCAGTCGCCAGAACTTCTCGGTGATTTCGATCTACGCGCGCATCGGCTCCAACAGCGACCGCTTGTTCACCGAACTGCTGGCCAAGGCCAACGAGGTGAAGAACAAGTTGCCTCAGGACGCCGAAGATCCGGTGCTGAGCAAGGAAGCCGCCGACGCCTCGGCGCTGATGTACATCAGCTTCTTCAGCAAGGAGCTGAACAACCCGCAGATCACCGACTACCTCTCACGGGTGATCCAGCCGAAACTGGCGACCCTGCCGGGCATGGCCGAGGCAGAGATTCTCGGCAACCAGGTGTTCGCCATGCGCCTGTGGATCGACCCGGTGAAACTCGCCGGCTTCGGCCTCAGCGCCAGCGACGTGACCAACGCGGTGCGCCAGTACAACTTTCTCTCCGCCGCCGGCGAAGTGAAAGGCGAGTACGTGGTCACCAGCATCAACGCCAACACCGAACTGAAGTCCGCCGAAGCCTTCGGCAAGATCCCGCTCAAGGTCAGCGGTGACAGCCGGGTGCTGCTCAGCGATGTGGCACGGGTCGAAATGGGCGCGGAAAACTACAACTCGATCAGTTCGTTCGGCGGCACGCCTTCGGTGTATATCGGGATCAAGGCCACACCCGGGGCCAACCCGCTGGAAGTGATCAAGGAAGTGCGCAAGATCATGCCGGAGCTGGAAGCCCAGCTGCCGCCCAACCTCAAGAGCGAGATCGCCTACGACGCCACGCTGTTCATCCAGGCCTCCATCGACGAAGTGGTGAAAACCCTGTTCGAGGCGGTGCTGATCGTGATCGTGGTGGTGTTCCTGTTCCTCGGTGCCCTGCGTTCAGTGGTCATTCCGGTGGTGACCATTCCGCTGTCGATGATCGGCGTGATGTTCTTCATGCAGATGATGGGCTACTCGATCAACCTGCTGACCCTGCTGGCGATGGTGCTCGCCATCGGGTTGGTGGTGGACGACGCGATTGTGGTGGTGGAAAACATCCACCGGCACATCGAGGAAGGCAAGACACCACTGGAGGCCGCGCTCGAAGGCGCACGGGAAATCGCCATGCCGGTGGTGTCGATGACCATCACCCTGGCGGCGGTGTACGCACCGATCGGTTTTCTCACCGGACTGACGGGGGCACTGTTCAAGGAGTTTGCGTTGACCCTGGCCGGGGCGGTGGTGATTTCCGGCGTCGTCGCCCTGACCCTGTCGCCGATGATGTGCGCCATGCTGCTGCGCCATGACGAAAATCCCACGGGCCTGGCCCACCGCCTCGACCGGATTTTCGACAGCCTCAAGCGTCGCTATCAGAGCATGCTGCACGGCACGCTCAATACCCGGCCGGTGGTGCTGGTGTTCGCGGTGATCGTGCTGTGCCTGACTCCGGTGCTGCTCAAGTTCACCAAATCGGAACTGGCACCGGACGAGGATCAGGGCATCATCTTCATGATGGCCAACGCGCCGCAACCGACCAACCTCGATTACCTGAACACCTACACCGACGAGTTCATCAAGATCTTCAAGGAGTTTCCGGAGTACTACTCCTCGTTCCAGATCAACGGCTACAACGGGGTGCAGAGCGGCATCGGCGGTTTCCTGCTCAAACCGTGGAACGAGCGCAGCCGCACGCAAATGGAAATCCTCCCCGAGGTACAAGGCAGACTCGAGGGCATTCCGGGCCTGCAGATCTTCGGCTTCAACCTGCCGTCCCTGCCTGGCACCGGTGAAGGCCTGCCGTTCGAGTTTGTGATCAACACCGCCAACGACTACGAGCTGTTGCTGCAAGTGGCCGACCGGATCAAGAAGCGCGCCATGGAATCGGGCAAGTTCGCCTTCGTCGACCTCGACCTGGCTTTCGACAAACCCGAAGTGGTGGTCGACATCGACCGCGCCAAGGCTGCGCAGATGGGCGTGTCGATGCAGGATCTGGGCGGCACCCTCGCGACCTTGCTCGGCGAAGCCGAGATCAACCGGTTCACCATCGAAGGCCGCAGCTACAAGGTCATCGCCCAGGTCGAACGGGCCTACCGCGACAACCCGGACTGGCTGAACAATTACTACGTGAAAAACACCCAGGGCGAACTGCTGCCGCTGTCGACCCTGATCACCGTGACCGACCGCGCACGACCGCGACAGCTCAACCAGTTCCAGCAACTCAACGCGGCCAAGCTGTCCGGGTTCCCGCTGGTGAGCATGGGCGAAGCCATCGACAGCGTGTTGCAGATAGCCCGGGAAGAAGCCCCGGCCGGTTTTGCCTTCGATTACGGCGGCGCCTCCCGGCAGTTCGTCCAGGAAGGCAGCGCGCTGTGGGTGACCTTCGCGTTGGCGCTGGCGATCATTTTCCTGGTGCTGGCGGCGCAGTTCGAAAGCTTCCGCGACCCATTGGTGATTCTGGTGACCGTGCCGTTGTCGATCTGCGGGGCGCTGATTCCGCTGTTCCTCGGCTGGTCGAGCATGAACATCTACACCCAGGTCGGGCTGGTGACGCTGATCGGGCTGATCAGCAAGCACGGGATCCTGATCGTCGAGTTCGCCAACCAGTTACGCAAGGAGAAGGGCCTGACACCCCGCGAGGCAGTGGAGGAAGCGGCAGCGATTCGCCTGCGCCCGGTGTTGATGACCACGGCGGCGATGGTCTTCGGCATGGTGCCGCTGATCGTGGCCACCGGCGCCGGTGCGGTCAGCCGTTTCGACATCGGGACGGTGATTGCCACCGGGATGTCGATCGGGACGTTGTTCACGCTGTTTGTCCTGCCGTGCGTTTACACCGTGCTGGCGAAACCCGATCCCAAGGCATGACGCAGTAAAAAAAGCCATGACCCAATAAAAAAGGCCTCGCATCAGCGAGGCCTTTGGCTCTTCTAGAAAGAGATTTCAATCGATTCAACTCTGCGGCCTCATTCCTTGAGAGAGTCCGAACATGAACAGCAACAGATCATGGTCCGGCTGAGTGGCCACGGCGGCTTTCGCCACCCGTGGCATCGGGCAATGCGGATCGCTCGCCGAGGCACCGATCACCTGCATGCGTGGCTGTTCCCAGGCCGCCACCGCCAATGATGCAACTGCCAAGGCTCCTACCAGAAACAAACCTCGTGCAATTTCTAGTTTCATCGCTATAAACCTTTGATAGCGCTGCCAAACGCCGTCTCATAAAAGTAGACGAGTTTTTTCCAGTCCGTTGCGCTGAACGACGAGTGGCGACGCAATTGCTTCATGTCATGGGCGGCTGCGCGATAAGCGGTCAATCGCTGACGGCACTTTTCCAGATCGATCAGGGCGACTTCGACCTTGACCGACTCACCTTCGCCCGTCACCCGCACAAATACGTGCTTGATGTAGATGCAGCTGTGCTGCCAACGGCCCTTGTGCATGCGCGCGAGATTTTCGGCGAGATCCTTGAGCACGCGCTCATAGACAGCTTCGCCGTATTGCTCGCGTCCGCCGGCGGCTTCCCATTGCTCAAACTCCTGAAAGCCATCGAGCGACTTCGTCACCAACAGTGCACGCCATTTAAATTCGGGATCGGGCTGGGCACCGCAGAACACGATTTCAGGGACTCTGACGCTGAGCCGGGTCACGCCCGTCAGCGCATCGAGCTCGCGCAACACGGTCGGCCGTCCGAACGGGTGCAGCCAGCTGCGATAGATATGTCCGGTCTGGCGTTTGGCATACAGCAGCTGGCCGTCACGTCCCATGATCCGTTGCACACCACTTTCGCCACCCCGGCGTACATTGGGTTCCTCGACCCATTCGCCACGCTGGTTCCAGTAGTAGTCGAAGCGATCCTCGGGAGCGACTTCCGCTTCTGCTGCAAATTGCACTGCCATCCTGTTACCTCTTGCGTAATACGTAGACTCGCCACATGGCATAGAGCGGAATAAAGTCCAGTTGTTCCTGGATCCGGAACCCCGCGTCTTCAAATTCCTTTTCAACTGTAGCGGCCGGTAACACAAACCGGTTCTGGTAACCTTCCTGCCCACGCGTGCGCTCGGCGCGCTTGCGTTTCCAGGACTTGAAATTGCCGTCGACCCACAGCGAAATGATCACGCTGTCGCGAGTGACGCGCTCGAATTCGCGCAGAATCGCCCGGCGGTGCTCGGCTTCGCCGATGTGATGCAGCAGTCGCATGCAAAAAATGCTGTCGACGGCGTTATCGGGCAAGGCAATGTCGAACGCAGATGTGTGCAAGGGTTGTACCCGTTTCACCACATCCGCCGGTTGTGCCTGCATGGCGGTCTTGATCATCGACTCGGAATTGTCCGCACCGATGATCACCCGGTTGGGTTTTTCCGCGAGCATCGGCCAGAAACGCCCCGCACCGCACGGCAGGTCGAGTACCAGCCCCGGCTCACCGACCAGGGTCAGCGCCTTGCGGGCCATCTGCTGATCCCGCCAGTTGGACAAACGACGTCCCAGACCGTCCTGGTGCTTGCGCAGGTATTTCTGCGCATGTTTATCGTCGTACTTTTCGGAAAAATCGAGCTTGATCGGGCCGGCCATCACCAGGACTCCTGAATTACTGATGACGCCACCTTAAGCAGCGGCGTGTCAGCGTCAGGTCATCCCTTTGTGAAAAAAACGTCATGTAAATCGGCAATCTATTTCAAGGTTATACAGGAATTAGACAGGTTGGCGGGAGTACCCTCGTCGACCGGCTGATCTTCAGCGCTTGCCCAGATCGACCTCGAAACGGCAGCCATTGGGCTCCATCGTGCTCAACGTGACGCTCCAGCCCTGGTTCTCGCAGATGCGTTGAACCAGTGAAAGACCCAACCCCAGCCCTTCGCCGCGTTTTTCGTTTCCGCGTACAAAAGGCTGGAACATCGCCTCGCGTTTTTCCTCGGGAATGCCTACGCCCGAATCCTCGACCACGAAACCGTTCTCGTTGAGCGTCAGGCGAATGAACCCCTGCTCGGTGTAGTGCAAGGCATTGCGCAGCAAGTTGCCCATCACCGCATTGAGCAGCGTCGCGTTATAACAGGTGTCGGGCGGATTGCCCGGCTCGAAAATCAGCTGCAAGCCCTTGGATTCGATGGGTTCTCGCCACAGGCAAAGCAAACTGTCGGCCACTTGCGAGAGGTTATGCTGGGGCGCCGCGCCTGCGTCTTCACGCTGGGCGCGAGCGAGCATCAGGAAGGTCTGCACCAGCTCACGCATCTCTTCACTGGCCCGCGCAATGCGCTGAACCTGGGCCTTGCCGCGCTGATCGATGCCCGGATTTTCCAGCAGCAGTTCACAGGAGCTGGCCAATACCATCAGCGGTGTACGCAATTCGTGGCTGACGTCGCTGGTGAACAGGCGCTCCCGCGTCAGCGCCTGACGCAGGCGCCCAAGCGTGGCATCGAACGCCACTGCCAGTTCGCCCACCTCGTCAGCCGCATAGTCCGGCGCCAGTGGAGGTGCCAGCCCGAGCAACTGGTCGCGATGGCGCACCTGGCGGGCAAGACGCACCACCGGGGCCATCACTTTGCGCGCCAGCACCCAGCCAAGGAACACCGCCAGCGCCAGACTGAGCACGAAGCCCACCAGCACCACGGCGAACAGCACGCGCTCGCGTTCTTCAAAATCGCTTTGATCCTGCAGCAGCACGTAGCGGCGACCGTCGACCACCTCGACCATCGCGTGGTACGACAGCTGCTCGCGAAAGACTTCATGGAACCCCGAATCCAGGTGTCGCAGGTCCTTGGGCAGCTCGAAGTCGCCCGGCCCGCCGCTGAAGTAGAACAGTTGATCCGGCTCCGGCCGATGGCTCCAGTCCGAGACGTTGTCCATCAGCAGCAGGCGTTGCAGATCCCCGCCCAACCCGGCGGAAATCAGTTTTTCCTCGACCAGGTGCACGGTCGCGACGATGCCCATGGCAAACGCCCCGGCCACCAGCGCACTCATCAGCGCAAAGGCGATGATGATCCGCTGGGCAAGGCTTTGCTTAAACTCCATCGCGGCCCTCGGCCAGGCGGTAACCCACGCCGTGCACGGTGTGCAGCAGTGGCTTGGCGAATGGTTTGTCGATCACCTGGCGCAATTGGTGGACATGGCTGCGCAGGCTGTCGCTGTCCGGACAGTCATCGCCCCACAGCGCTTCTTCGAGAATTTCCCGACGCAAAACATGCGGGCTCTTTTGCATCAGCACCGCCAGCAGTTTGAGGCCGACCGGATTGAGCTTGAGCAGTTTGCCTTCGCGGGTCACTTCTAGGGTATCGAGGTCGTAGCTCAGATCGCCGACCTGCAGGGCCCGACGACCGCCGCCCTGAGTGCGGCGCATCACCGCTTCGACCCGGGCCGCCAGTTCCGACAGCGCGAACGGCTTGACCAGGTAATCGTCGGCCCCGGACTTGAAGCCCTGCAAGCGGTCATCGAGCTGATCGCGAGCGGTGAGCATGATTACCGGCGTATCGCGACGGGCGTCTTCGCGCAGGCGCTTGCACAGGGTGTAGCCGTCGATGCCTGGCAGCATGATGTCGAGCACGATCAGGTCGTAATGCTCGGTGGCGGCCAGATGCAGGCCCGACAGACCGTCCTGGGCGCAATCGACGGTATAGCCTTTGAGCCCCAGGTAATCGGCCAGATTGGCCAGGATATCGCGGTTGTCTTCGACCAATAGAATTCGCATGGGCACCTCCTACGTACACAGTAGCGGCCGTCTTGGCCCGCGCAGCTTACGGCCAAGTGTGGCTCACGGCTAGGCACCGAGTGGGTTGATTTGACTTAATTGCACGGATCGCCGGACTTGACGAGTTTTTCACGAGCGACCGACAAATCGCCGACAGAACCGGGCGCAGACTCACACGGTTGTGCTTCTTTGAAGACCTTACCGATGAAGGAATTGCCATGGTTTCGATCTCTGCCCGCCCTGCTTCAAGGCCTTTGAATGTATGGCTTTGCCTGGGCATTCCCGCCGTCGCGGCGGTCATTCTGGTGTTGCTGGAGCTGACCGACCTGGACATGGATCTGGCCCGGCTGTTTTACGATCCGGTCGCGGGCGACTTCATCGGCCGCCACAGTTACTTTCTCGAAGACATCCTCCACGACCGCGCCAAACAAGTGGTGATCGCCTTTTCGGTGTTCTCCATCCTCGGGTTCATCGGTGCTTTTTTCATCGAACGGCTCAAACCATTCAAGCGTGAACTGGGTTGCCTGGTGTTGTCGCTGGGTCTGGCCACCTCGTTTGTCACGCCGGTGAAAGCCGTGACGGCGGTGCAATGCCCATGGAGCCTCGAACAGTTTGGCGGTCACGAAACCTACAGCAAACTGCTGGATCATCGCCCGCCGACCGACAAGCCCGGTCGTTGCTGGCCGGGTGGTCATGCGGCCACCGGTTTCACCTTGTTTGCGCTGTTCTTCGTGCTGCGTGACCGTCGCCCGCGGCTGGCCCGTCAGGCGTTCATCTTTGCCTTCGCGCTGGGTTCGGTGTTCTCGATCAGCCGGATGATGCAGGGCGCGCACTTCTTTTCCCACAACGTGTGGACGGCGATCTTTTGCTGGCTGATCTGTCTGGGTTCGTATTACTGGATTCTGTATCGCCCAGCAGTCAAGGCTGAAACAAACACGCAGGCCAGTCCGGTCAACGCCTGAAACCCTGAAACGCGGGCAATAAAAAACCCCGTCTGCTTTCGCAGACGGGGTTTTTCGTTACAGGGTGAGGCTGGCTTACATCATGCCGCCCATGCCACCCATGCCGCCCATGTCTGGCATACCGCCGCCAGCTGCACCTTCTTTCTTCGGTGCGTCAGCAACAGCAGCTTCGGTGGTCAGGATCAGACCGCCGATGGAGGCTGCAGCTTGCAGAGCCGAACGGGTGACCTTGGTTGGGTCCAGGATGCCCATTTCGATCATGTCGCCGTATTCGCCGGTAGCAGCGTTGTAGCCGAAGCTGCCTTCGCCGTTCTTGACCTTGTCGACAACCACGCTTGGCTCGTCGCCGGAGTTGGCAACGATCTGGCGCAGCGGCGCTTCAACAGCGCGGCGCAGTACAGCGATACCGACGTTCTGGTCAGCGTTGTCGCCTTTCAGTTCGGTCAGGGCTTCCAGAGCGCGGATCAGCGCAACGCCACCGCCAGGTACCACGCCTTCTTCAACGGCTGCGCGGGTTGCGTGCAGGGCGTCTTCAACGCGGGCTTTCTTCTCTTTCATTTCAACTTCGGAACCGGCGCCAACCTTGATCACTGCAACGCCGCCGGACAGCTTGGCCAGACGCTCTTGCAGTTTTTCACGGTCGTAGTCCGAGGAAGTCTCGGCAACCTGGGCACGGATCTGAGCGATACGGGCTTCGATGTCGCCTTGAACGCCAGCACCGTCAACGATGATGGTGTTTTCCTTGGACAGGGTCACGCGCTTGGCGCTACCCAGGTGTTCCAGGGTGGTGCTTTCCAGGCTCAGGCCGATCTCTTCGGAGATAACGGTACCGCCGGTCAGAACAGCGATGTCCTGCAGCATGGCCTTGCGACGGTCGCCGAAGCCTGGAGCCTTGACGGCTGCGACTTTAACGATGCCACGCATGTTGTTCACGACCAGAGTCGCCAGGGCTTCGCCTTCAACGTCTTCGGCAACGATCAGCAGTGGACGGCCGGCTTTGGCAACGGCTTCCAGCACTGGCAGCATTTCGCGGATGTTCGAGATCTTCTTGTCGACCAGCAGGATCAGCGCGCCTTCCAGCTCGGCAACCATGGTGTCCGGCTTGTTGACGAAGTACGGGGACAGGTAGCCACGGTCGAACTGCATGCCTTCTACAACCGACAGTTCGTTTTCCAGGCCCGAGCCTTCTTCAACGGTGATCACGCCTTCTTTACCGACTTTTTCCATGGCTTCGGCAATGATGTCGCCGATGGAGTTGTCGGAGTTGGCGGAGATGGTGCCTACCTGAGCGATAGCCTTGGTGTCGGCGCATGGCTTGGACAGGGCTTTCAGTTCTTTGACGATCGCGATGGTCGCTTTGTCGATACCGCGCTTCAGGTCCATCGGGTTCATGCCGGCAGCGACGGCTTTCAGGCCTTCGTTGACGATCGACTGAGCCAGAACGGTAGCGGTGGTAGTACCGTCACCAGCGTCATCGTTGGCACGGGAGGCAACGTCTTTGACCAGCTGCGCGCCCATGTTTTCGAAACGGTCTTCGAGTTCGATTTCCTTGGCGACGGAAACGCCGTCCTTGGTGATGGTCGGAGCGCCGAAGCTCTTCTCGAGAATCACGTTACGGCCTTTCGGGCCCAGGGTCGCTTTTACCGCGTCAGCCAGGACGTTTACGCCAACCAGCATTTTCTTGCGGGCGGAATCGCCGAATTTAACTTCTTTAGCAGCCATGATCGATATTCCTTAAATACTTTGTAGTAGCGGGAAAATGAACGGGGGTAATCAGCCTTCGATAACGGCGAGGATTTCGTTCTCGCTCATTACCAGCAGGTCTTCGCCGTCGACTTTCACAGTGTTGCTGCCGGAGTACGGACCGAACACAACCTTGTCGCCTACCTTCACGGACAGTGCGCGCACTTCACCGCTTTCCAGTGCCTTGCCCGGGCCTACAGCCAGAATCTCACCGTGGTTGGCTTTTTCAGCAGCCGAACCTGGCAGGACGATACCGCCAGCGGTTTTCTTTTCTTCTTCGCTGCGACGGATGACGACGCGGTCATGCAGAGGACGAAGCTTCATTGTCGATCTCTCCTAATTGTGGTTTTCATCGGCCGGTGTAGTCCCGGCGGGTTTAACGAATCCGGCCTGCGCCGGTTGCGGCTCGTCGAGCGAACCGCGGAAGTCTGTCCGACTCAAAATGTCGGAAACCTTTCGGTGACCGATACATAAGGGCGCATAAGCTTATTACAAGGGCGGGGGCTAAAAAATTTTCACGCACATTGCATGAATTCGCCCCACAAACGAACACGGCACCCGAAGGTGCCGTGTCGACGTAGAAGTTACTTGGTGTCTCGGTGTTCGAATTCGCCTTCGATCACATCACCTTCGCGGCCAAGAGGCTGGCGCGGTGCAGGGCCGCCGCGAGGTTGCAGGTCATCGGCGAACGCTCGCTGGCGCATGGCCTGTTCTTCGGCACGCTGGCGCATCTTGTTGGCGACCAGTCGACGACTGAACGGCAACAGCAGCACCAGACCGACCACGTCGCTGATGAAGCCCGGCAGGATCAACAGACCACCGGCCAGGGCCAGCATCAGGCCTTCCAGCATGGTTTGCGCAGGCAGTTCGCCGCGGTTCAGGCTTTCACGGGCACGCAGTGCGGTGGCCAGACCGGCGACGCGCAGCACAAACACGCCGAACATCGAGCCGAGAATGATCAGCAGCAGGGCCGGGAAAAATCCGATCGATCCTGCCACTTTGACGAATACGAACAGCTCCAACACCGGGAACAGCAGAAAGAGCAACAAAAAAGGGCGCATCAAAGTTTCCTCAACGCAAGAAATGCCTTGCAGTAAGCCTTAGATGACGTCGCCCTTTCGTGAATTCAAGCGTCGGCCACCGCATTTTTTGGCCAGACCTCGGCGTGAGCCAGAGAAACCAAGGCCTCGCGCACTTGTATCGGCGTATGACAAGGCGCTTGAAACGGCAGCCAGTACAGCGCCTGACCGATGCGCAGGTGCATGCCTTCGGTGTCGATCCCGGCCAGTTGCGCCGGTACGGTTTTCGGCAGACCGGCGAGGTCGACGTAATGGGCGATGGCCTTGGCGTGGTCGCTGTTCATGTGCTCGACCATGCTGATTTCGGCCTTGCCGGCGAACGGGTTGGCCAGGGTCAGGTGATCGACCCAGTGGATCGCGCCAAAACCGCCGATGTAGCGATGGCGCACCGGATTGAGCACCCAGAAATCGAAATCGTGGGCCTTGTGGTAATTCTGCGAATCGGGGAAATAGCGGTAGTAACGCTCGGCGGCAGCTTCGATGGCGGCAGCGTCTTCGAGTTTTTCCGCCTCGGCCAGATAGGTCAGGCGACCAACGGCTTGCACATCGTCAGCCTCGCGCTCGCCCACCAGCAGCGAACATTTCGGATCTTTCTGCAGGTTATGGGTGTGCTGGGCGATGCGGCTGATCAGGATCAGCGGCCGGCCCTGGTCGTCCAGGCAGTAGGGAACCACAGAGCCGAATGGAAAACCGGGCATTGATTTGGAGTGGGTCGACAGCACGCCACGGTATTCCTTGAGAAGCAATTCTCGGGCATTCTTAGCCGCTTCAACGCTCAATTTATGACTCCTTAAATAGAATCCGTCGACAAAACGGACAGGCGCATGGGTTTTGTCCCACTCGCCATCGGGCAGTTCTCATGTGCAACAGGCTGCTGGCCGGTGCAGATCGAGAGGCTACCTGTAAGGACCACTCTGACCTGCTCTCGGGGGCATGCGAATGCAACTCAACGACAAAGTAATCATTATCACTGGCGGTTGCCAAGGCTTGGGCCGCTCGATGGCCGAGTATTTCGCAGGCCTGGGCGCGAAGCTGGCGCTGGTCGACCTGAACCAGGAAAAACTCGACGACGCGGTCGCGGCCTGCAAGGCCAAGGGTGTCGAGGCGCGCAGCTACCTGTGCAACGTCGCCAACGAAGAGCAGGTGACGCACATGGTTGCCCAGGTCGCCGAAGACTTTGGCGCGATCCACGGCCTGATCAACAACGCCGGGATCCTGCGCGACGGCCTGCTGCTCAAGGTCAAGGACGGCGAGATGACCAAGATGAGCCTGGCCCAATGGCAGGCGGTGATCGACGTCAACCTGACCGGCGTATTCCTCTGCACCCGTGAAGTGGCGGCGAAAATGGTCGAGCTGAAAAACAGCGGCGCGATCATCAACATCTCGTCGATCTCCCGCGCGGGCAACGTCGGCCAGACCAACTACTCCGCCGCCAAGGCCGGTGTGGCGGCAGCGACCGTGACCTGGGCCAAGGAACTGGCGCGCTACGGCATTCGCGTGGCGGGCATCGCACCGGGCTTCATCGAAACCGAAATGACCTTGGGCATGAAGCCGGAAGCGCTGGAAAAAATGACCTCGGGCATTCCGCTCAAGCGCATGGGCAAGCCGGAAGAGATCGCCCACTCGGCGGCGTACATCTTCGAGAACGACTACTACACCGGCCGGATTCTGGAGATGGATGGCGGGTTGCGCATCTGACCTCTGTCGCGTAATGAAAAACGCCCCGGTGCACAGGCACCGGGGCGTTTTTGTTTAAACCACAGGCATCAATCGTCGCTGATGGTGATGTTCGGCATCGCCGGCGAAGCCGCTTCCTGCAACACGATCCGCGCGCCGACGTGGCGGGCCAGCTCCTGGTAAACCATGGCGATCTGGCTGTCCGGCTCGGAAATCACCGTTGGCTTGCCGCCATCGGCCTGTTCGCGGATCAGCATCGACAGCGGCAACGAAGCCAGCAGCTCGACGCCGAACTGGGTCGCCAGCTTCTCGCCACCGCCCTCACCGAACAGATGCTCGGCGTGTCCGCAGTTCGAGCAGATGTGCACGGCCATGTTTTCCACCACGCCCAGCACCGGAATGTTGACCTTGCGGAACATCTCCACGCCTTTACGCGCGTCCAGCAGCGCCAGATCCTGCGGTGTCGTGACAATCACAGCACCGGCCACCGGGACTTTCTGCGCCAGGGTCAGCTGGATGTCGCCGGTGCCTGGCGGCATGTCGATCACCAGATAATCCAGGTCGCCCCAAGCGGTTTGCGTGACCAGCTGCAGCAGCGCGCCGGAGACCATCGGCCCGCGCCAGACCATCGGCGTGTTGTCGTCGGTCAGGAACGCCATCGACATCACTTCCACGCCATGGGCCTGCAACGGCACGAACCACTTCTGATCCTTGATCTGCGGTCGGGTGCCCTCGGGAATGCCGAACATGATGCCCTGACTCGGGCCGTAGATATCGGCGTCGAGAATCCCGACCTTCGCACCTTCGCGAGCCAGCGCCAGCGCCAGGTTGGCGGCGGTGGTGGATTTGCCCACACCGCCCTTGCCCGATGCCACGGCGACCACGTTCTTGACGTTGGCCAGCCCTGGGATCTGTGCCTGGGCCTTGTGCGCGGCGATCACGCTGTTGACTTCAACCTTGGCCGACACCACGCCGTCGAGGTTTTCGATGGCCAGTTGCAGCAATTGCGCCCAGCCGCTCTTGAACAGACCGGCGGCATAACCGATTTCCAGTTGCACGCTGACGCGATCGCCGGTGATTTCGATGTTGCGCACGCAACCGGCGCTGACCGGATCCTGATTCAGGTAAGGGTCGGTGTATTGGCTGAGGACGGCTTCCACCGCTGCGCGAGTGACGGCACTCATGGGCAACTCCGATAACAAGACTGGGAAAAGATGGCGGGTATCCTACCCCTTCTGTCCTCCGGACGGCATGCCCGGCAACGATTTGCAGAGGTGAAATATCTTTCCCGGCGCTTTATAGTGGCCGACCTCCGTTTCATCAAGTAGCGAAGCCCCACATGTCCGAACCACGCAAGATTCTCGTCACCAGCGCCCTGCCCTACGCCAACGGTTCGATCCACCTTGGCCATATGCTGGAATACATCCAGACCGATATGTGGGTGCGCTTCCAGAAGCATCGCGGCAATCAGTGCATTTATGTCTGCGCCGACGACGCCCACGGTTCGGCGATCATGCTGCGCGCGGAAAAGGAAGGCATCACCCCGGAACAACTGATCGCCAACGTCCAGGCCGAACACAGCGCCGACTTTGCCGAGTTCCTGGTGGACTTCGACAACTTCCACTCCACTCACGCCGAAGAAAACCGTGAGCTGTCGAGCCAGATCTACCTGAAGCTGCGTGACGCCGGGCACATCGCCCAACGTTCGATCACCCAGTATTTCGACCCGGAAAAGAAAATGTTCCTGGCCGACCGCTTCATCAAGGGCACCTGTCCGAAATGCGGCACCGAAGACCAGTACGGCGACAACTGCGAAAAATGCGGTGCAACCTACGCGCCGACCGACCTGAAGGATCCGAAGTCGGCAATCTCCGGCGCCACCCCGGTGCTCAAGGATTCCCAGCACTTCTTCTTCAAGCTGCCGGACTTCCAGGAAATGCTGCAGGCCTGGACCCGCAGCGGCACCCTGCAAGACGCCGTGGCCAACAAGATCGCCGAATGGCTGGACGCCGGCCTGCAACAGTGGGACATCTCCCGCGATGCGCCGTACTTCGGCTTCGAGATCCCGGGCGAGCCAGGCAAGTACTTCTACGTGTGGCTGGACGCGCCGATCGGCTACATGGCCAGCTTCAAGAACCTCTGCAACCGCACGCCGGAGCTGGACTTCGACGCGTTCTGGGGCAAGGACTCCACCGCCGAGCTGTATCACTTCATCGGCAAGGACATCGTCAACTTCCACGCCCTGTTCTGGCCGGCGATGCTCGAAGGCGCGGGTTTCCGCAAGCCGACCGGGATCAACGTGCACGGCTACCTGACGGTCAACGGTCAGAAGATGTCCAAGTCCCGCGGCACCTTCATCAAGGCCCGTACCTACCTGGATCACCTGTCACCGGAATACCTGCGCTACTACTACGCGGCCAAACTGGGCCGTGGCGTGGACGACCTCGACCTGAACCTCGAAGACTTCGTGCAGAAGGTCAACTCCGACCTGGTCGGCAAAGTGGTCAACATCGCCAGCCGTTGCGCCGGTTTCATCCAGAAGGGCAACGCCGGTCTGCTGGTGGACACCAACGCCGCGCCGGAACTGACCGAAGCGTTCCTGGCTGCTGCGCCGAGCATCGCCGACGCCTATGAGGCCCGCGACTTCGCCCGTGCCATGCGCGAAACCATGGCGTTGGCCGACCGCGCCAATGCCTGGATCGCCGACAAGGCGCCATGGTCGCTGAACAAGCAGGAAGGCAAGCAGGATGAAGTCCAGGCGGTCTGCGCCACGGCGATCAACCTGTTCCGCCAGCTGGTGATCTTCCTCAAACCGGTGTTGCCAGTGCTGGCCGCCGATGCCGAGGCGTTCCTCAACGTCGCCCCGCTGACCTGGAACGACCACACCACCCTGCTGGCCAACCACCAGTTGAACGAATTCAAACCGTTGATGACCCGCATCGACCCGGTAAAAGTGCAAGCCATGACCGACGCCTCGAAAGAAGACCTGACCGCCAGCCAGACCGACACCGGCGCCGCCGCGCCTGTCGGCAACGGCGAACTGGCCAAGGATCCGCTGTCGCCGGAAATCGACTTCGACACCTTTGCCGCCGTCGACCTGCGTGTGGCGCTGATCGTCAAGGCCGAACACGTCGAAGGCGCGGACAAGCTGCTGCGTCTGACCCTCGACATCGGTGACGAGCAACGCAACGTGTTCTCGGGGATCAAGAGCGCCTACCCGGATCCGTCCAAGCTCGACGGTCGCCTGACCGTGATGATCGCCAACCTCAAGCCACGGAAAATGAAGTTCGGCATCTCCGAAGGCATGGTGATGGCGGCTGGCCCTGGCGGTGAAGAAATCTACCTGCTGAGCCCGGATAGCGGCGCCAAGCCGGGTCAGCGCATCAAGTAAGGTTCTGCCCTGACAGATCCCACAGGCGTGCTCCGTGCGCCTGTGGGATTTTTCATATCTGGCCCGCCCTCCACGGCTGCCGGATAATGCCTAACCTTAAGTGACACCCCCCGTTGCCACCGGCAGAACCATGACCGAACTCGTGCTTACGCTCTTCAGTGCTGCGCTGATCAACAACTTTGTGTTGCACTGGCCGCTGGGCGTCGATCCGTCGCTGGCCGGCGAGCGCCGTCAGGTACATGCGCTGGGGCTGGCAACGTTGTGCCTGATGCTGATTGTCGGCGTGGCGGGTTATGCGATCTGGCATTGGCTACTGGTGCCGTTGCAACTGGAATTCCTGCGGCTGTTTGTATTCCTGCCGCTGAGCGTCCTGCTGATCACGCCGTTGCTGAAGTTGCTGACGCGTTGGCGACCCGATATGCCGTTCGACGGTTTGTGGCCGCTGCTGCTGGGCAATGCCGGTGTGCTGGGGCTGACGCTGATCAACGCGCAAGCGGACAAAGGCCTGTTTCATGCGACAGCGCTGAGCCTTGGCGCCGGTCTGGGTTTCTGGCTGGTGTTGAGCCTGTTCAGCGATTTGCGTGAGCGCACGGCCGACAACGATATTCCCCTGCCCTTTCGTGGCCTGCCGATCCTGTTGATCGGCGCCGGACTGATGGCCGTGGCTTTTCTCGGATTCAGTGGACTGATCAAAACATGAGTCTGATTCAACGCATCGATGCCCTGCTGCCGCAGACCCAATGCGGCAAGTGCGGCCATCCCGGATGCAAACCCTACGCTGAAGGCATTGCCGAAGGCGAGCCGATCAACAAGTGCCCGCCGGGTGGCGACGAAACCATCGCGGCGCTGGCCGAACTGTTGAAAATCCCGGTGCTGGAGCTGGACATCAGTCGTGGTTCGGCGCCGCCGCAAGTGGCCTACATCCGCGAAGCCGAATGCATCGGCTGCACCAAGTGCATTCAGGCCTGCCCGATCGACGCCATTG
Source organism: Pseudomonas sp. R45(2017) (assembly GCF_002112305.1). Classification (NCBI taxonomy): domain Bacteria; kingdom Pseudomonadati; phylum Pseudomonadota; class Gammaproteobacteria; order Pseudomonadales; family Pseudomonadaceae; genus Pseudomonas; species Pseudomonas sp. R45(2017). The sequence continues at coordinate 655,795 of NZ_NEHH01000001.1, forward strand.
TCGGCGCGGCGAAGCTGATGCACACCGTCATCATCGACGAATGCACCGGTTGCGATCTGTGCGTGGCGCCCTGCCCGGTCGATTGCATCGAGATGCACCCGCTGCCTTTGGGCACACTGCCGGTGGTAGGCGGTCTGGCCGCCAGCCTTGAAGAACAACAGGCCCGCGCGGCCAAACGCGATCACGCCCGACAACGCTTTGAACGGCGCAATGCTCGCCTGCAACGCGAAGAACAGCAGAAGCAGGCCGAGCGCGAGGCCCGGGCACAGCGCGCGGCACAGGTCGAAGTCGCCGCCACCACGCTCGATCCGGTGCAGGCGGCGCTGGAACGGGTGCGCGCGCAAAAGGCCGCGACCGCCGATGCCGCGCTGAAAAAAGCCAAGATCGACGTGGCCATGAGCCGGGCGCAATTGAACAAGTCGCTCAAGGCGTTCGGTCATCCGCCGACCTTCGATCAGCAATCGCAACTCATCCTCCTGCAACAGCAGTTCGAGGCGGCCGAACAGGCACTGGCGAAGCTGGAAAACAGCGCGGCACCTGCGCCAGTCGTGGCCGCTCCGGCGAAGGACGCCGATCTGAAACGGGCGAAGATCCAGTTGGCGATGCGCCGCGCCGAGCTGAAAAAGGCGCAAACCGCAGAGGCTCCGCCAGCCGAGATCGCCGCGCTGGAGCAAGCGCTGCGTGACGCCGAACAGGCGTTGCACAACGCCGAAGCGGCAAGCGATCAACCGGCGCCCGAGCTTGTGCGTGTCGAGAAACGTCCGATCGACGACCACCTTCGTAAACTGAAAACCGAATTGGCCTACGCTCGCGCCGACCTGAACAAACTGCAACGGCGCGACGGCACGCCCGCCGATATCCTCGAAAAGGCCCGCGCCCGCCTGCAAGAAGCAGAGCAGCAGGTAAAAGCCCATGTCATCCATTGAAACCGGAGACGAGCGCCTGCAACAGGCAATGAAGCTGGTTTTACTGGCGACATTGCCGGGATGGCTGGCGTTGTTCTGGTTTTACGGTTGGGGCGTGCTGATCAACCTGATCCTGTCCGTTGTCACGGCCTTGGGCGTTGAAGCTGCCGTGACTCATCTGCGTCGGCAACCTCTGCAGGCCACCTTGACCGATGGCAGCGCAGTGGTCAGCGCCACGCTGCTGGCGATCGCGCTGCCGCCCTATTGCCCGTGGTGGCTGACGGTCACGGCGATCGCCTCGGGCCTGCTGCTGGGCAAACATCTGTACGGTGGTGTGGGCCGAAACCCGTTCAATCCGGCCATGCTCGGCTTCGCGCTGGCCATGGTGATGTTTCCTCAGCCGATGACCCACTGGCCGGGCCATGGCATGGATCTGGCGGCGGCTTTTGGCCAGGTGTTCAATCTGGGCGCGCAACCGGATGCCTGGGTTCAGGCCACCACGCTGGACAGTCTGCGCATCAATAAAAGCCTGACCATGGACGAACTGTTTGCCGGCAATCCGGCATTCGGGCGCTTTGGCGGGCACGGCGTTGAATGGGTGAACCTGGCGTTCCTCGCCGGTGGGTTGTTCCTGTTGCAGCGTCGAGTGTTTGGCTGGCATGCGCCGGTCGGCATGCTCGCCAGCCTGTTCGTGATCAGCCTGCTGTGCTGGAACGGTTCGGGATCCGACTCCCACGGCTCGCCACTGTTTCACCTGCTGAGCGGCGCGACGATGCTGGGGGCATTTTTCATCGTCACTGAACCGGTATCGGGGGCAAAAAGTCCGCTCGCCCGCCTGCTGTTCGGCGTCGGCGTGGGCTTGCTGACTTACGTGATTCGCACGTGGGGTGGTTACCCGGATGGCGTGGCGTTCGCGGTGCTGTTGATGAACCTGTGCGTGCCGGCGCTGGAGCGCTTCGCGATGGCCCGTCAGGCGCAGGTGGCGCCATGAACCGGACGAACAGCCTGATCACACTGGCGTTGATTACTGCGTTGGGCATCGGCGTGACGTGGTTGGTGCAACGCAGCAACGCACCTCAGATCGCCGCCGAACAGCGTCTGCTTGAAAGTCGCAAGCTGTTGGACGTGCTGCCGGTCGACGCTTACGACAATCAGCCGCTTGAACAACCTCTGGCGCTGACCGACATCAACCTGAGCCACAGTCTGTTGCTGGGCGGTTATCGGGCGAGCAAAGGCGGCCAACCCGTGGCAGTCCTGTTGCGCAGCCAGGCCCAAGGTTATGCCGGCAATATCGAGTTGCTGATTGCCATCGACGCTAACGGCCGATTGCTCGGTGTAAAAACCCTCGAGCAAAACGAAACACCTTCGCTGGGTGGACATATCGGCGACTGGCCAAATAGCTGGCTTCAGACCTTTAGCGGAAAATCGAGCAACCAACCGACGGACGCCGGATGGGCCTTGAAGAAGGATCAGGGGCAATTCGACCAGATCGCGGGCGCAACCATTACCTCTCGCGCGGCCATCAATGCCATCCACGATGCCCTGCGTTACTTTGATGAACACCGGACGACCCTGCTCGGGAGCACGCCATGAATACGTCAGCGACTCTGGCGAACTCAATGATGCTGGTGTTGTTGATCGGTGCCACCGACTCTGTGGCGGGCGCGCTGGCGACTCTGTTGATATTTGCGGTTGTCGTGGGCATTTACGGTTTGTGCATGGCACCGCTGCGCTCGCGCCTGAGCAACGAGAGCCTGTTGCCGGTCAGCCTGGTACTGGCCGCGACCCTGGCCGGCAGCGCCGATATTGTTCTGCAACGCGGTGCGCTGCAGTGGCATCAACTGATCAGTCTTTATGCCGGGCTGATCGGCTTGCAGTGCGTCGTGCTGGAGCACAATGGATTTTTTCGCCGGTCTGTCCGTAATCGACTGAAACTGTGCGGCCTGTTTGCCGCACTGATGATTGTGCTCGCGGTGTTGCGTGAGCTGATCGGTCAGGGCAGCATCGGCCATCATTTGTCGGAACACTGGCAAGGTTTGATTCTGTTCGGCGACGGCCTGCATTTCGCGACGCTGGCGCCCGGCGCCTTCATATTGCTTGGACTGTTACTGGCCGCCCGTCAGGCCTGGGCTCGCCCCTCCGACCTACCCGAGGAAACGCATCACCCATGAATGCCGCAAAACGTCTGGAGATCTTCCGCAGGCTTCACGAGGACAACCCCGAACCCAAGACCGAACTGGCCTACTCGTCGCCTTTCGAACTGTTGATCGCGGTGATTCTGTCCGCGCAATCAACGGACGTCGGGGTAAACAAGGCGACGGCCAAGCTGTTCCCGGTGGCGAACACGCCGGCAGCCATTCACGCCTTGGGCGTCGAAGGGTTGTCCGAGTACATCAAGACTATCGGCCTCTACAACAGCAAGGCCAAAAACGTGATCGAGACCTGCCGCCTGCTGGTCGAGTTGCACAATGGCGAAGTCCCGCAGACGCGCGAAGAACTGGAAGCCTTGCCCGGCGTTGGCCGCAAGACCGCCAACGTGGTGCTAAACACCGCGTTCCGCCAGTTGACCATGGCGGTGGACACCCACATTTTCCGGGTCAGCAACCGCACCGGGATTGCACCGGGTAAAAATGTGGTCGAGGTGGAAAAGAAGCTGATGAAATTTGTGCCAAAGGAATACCTGCTCGACTCCCACCACTGGCTCATTCTTCACGGACGCTACGTGTGTCTGGCGCGCAAACCCCGTTGCGGCAGCTGTCGGATCGAAGATCTGTGCGATTACAAGCACAAAACTTCCGACGATTGAGCGGCTATGGGTTTTATTGATTTATCGATTGAAAAAATCTTTTTTACCATCTGCTGGAATATCGATATAAGGAGCGCCAAAGGCAGTCTTAGCCTGGAGTCGACCTTATGAGCACCAGCAAAGAGCAATTAGAAGCGGATGACGATTTTATCGCCACGGAGGCCGATGATGCCGAACCTGTGGTTGAAGTCGCCAAGACCAACTTGAGCAAACGCCGAACCATCGACAACCTGCTCGAGGAGCGCCGACTGCAGAAGCAATTGGCCGATTACGATTTTGATCTCTGACATTTGAAAGCCTCCTGAAACGGAGGCTTTTCTCTTTATGTCACACGCTGATTCCGATCCGCCCATGATCCGTCAGCCACTGAAACGCTCAGACAAGGCCGTTTCGTTGCGCCAGTTCAATCAGATCCACCAACGAGCGCGCATTGAGTTTCAATAACAACCGAGTCTTGTAGGTACTCACGGTCTTGTTGCTGAGGAACATTCCGTCGGCAATCTCCTTGTTGGTCTTGCCGCGCGCCAATTGCTGCAACACCATCATCTCGCGCCCGGACAGGCGATCAACCATGTCCGCCTCGCTGGCATTCCCCAGGCTGGTTCGCACGGTGTGCAACGCCTGGTTCGGAAAATAGCTGTATCCAGACAGTACCGCCTTGATTGCACTCAGCAACTCCGTCAGATCCTGTTGCTTGCAAACATATCCCGCCGCCCCCGACTGCATGCATCGCATGGAGAAGTGTCCCGGTGACTGGGACGTCAGCACGAGCACTTTCAACGGCATTGCACTTGTTGTAAGGCGCGCGATGACTTCCAGTCCATCCAGTTTCGGTATGCCGATATCCAGAATGACGATATCCGGCATCTGGTCACGAGCCAGTTGTAACGCATCTACGCCATTATCGGTTTCTGCAATGACTTCGTAGCCATGACGTTCCATCAGCATACGTACCGCAAGACGAATGACGGGGTGATCATCCACGATCAGCACTTTATTCATGGGCAAGTCCAGTTTCGCTGTTCGAATTTTTAGAACCGGCACAATAACGTAGTCATTTCCTACATGGCATAGAGAAGTTCCTCTACACGGGTAGCGAGAGACGCCTCCTACAGCCAATAAAGACTATTCCTACAGAAATGACTCACCCACACAAAAACATAAAATTTTTTCAGTACGACGAACGCCTGCCACCCTGCTTAAGAGAGCGCCCGCAAATCCAAAAAGGAAAAAAAACACGAGTTATTATCGAGCACAAAAAAAACAGCAGATACAACTTATCGGTATCGCAAACACGAGAATTAATATAAACACAAAAAACACACCTCAGACTGACCCAGTCATTTCACACCCACCCAACCCAAGACAATGAGAAAGACTAAAACCATGAGTAAATAACATGCTAAAACTCAACAAGAAGATACCCAACCCGATCAGCGTTATCGCCATCTTTGCATTTATATCAGAGACTTCCGCTGCCGTTTCCCTGCCATTCCTCAATAACAATGAACGGGAAATCTACGTCTGGTTTCTGATCACCTTTCCTTTCTACCTGCTGCTTCTATTTTTCATCACACTCAACTTTAACTATCGCGCACTATATGCACCTTCGGATTTTGATAATGACAAGAATTTCCTGAAGGCTTTCGATGAAACAACTACCCACCCACCAGAAATACCCTGCGAACACGTCAATAGCGGGTCATACCCAATAAAACTACCGAAACCGTTGAGCGAGGTGTACATCATTGATGCTCGACAGAAAAACACGACTCTGAAAATAGAGGAGCTACTGGAAAAAATCCCACACCCAAACAAGCATTCGCCCCGATTATTCCTTTTTTTAACTGACGCGGTGTCGGACATTTTACTCAATGAACATGTCGCCAGATCAGCAAAACAGGCGAAAACGCCACAAGGAACAACGTACTTTAGTATTTACAACACCCAGTCATCTAACATTTCCGTATTGGGAAAGTTTTAAAAAATAGAACGCGGAGCGCGACATCCATGCAATGCAAGATCTACAGCCGATGAAGACGGGAACGCTGTCCGATATCAATCAGGTCGAAAAAGAAACACCAAAAAAAACGGCCTTGTCATTAAGACAAGGCCGTTTTTTCACATCAGTCCCGATGGACTCAGAACAGCTTTCGGCCCTTGTTGGCAGCAATGCGCATGCGTAGCGCGTTGAGCTTGATGAAGCCCGCCGCGTCGGCCTGGTTGTAGGCGCCGCCGTCTTCTTCGAAGGTCGCGATGTTGGCGTCGAACAGCGAATCGTCGGACTTGCGGCCGGTCACGATCACGTTGCCCTTGTACAGCTTCAGGCGCACTACGCCGTTCACGTTGACCTGGGAGGCGTCGATCATCTGTTGCAGCATCAGACGCTCAGGGCTCCACCAGTAACCGGTGTAGATCAGGCTGGCGTACTTCGGCATCAGCTCGTCTTTGAGGTGAGCGACTTCGCGGTCCAGGGTGATCGATTCGATGGCGCGGTGAGCGCGCAGCATGATGGTGCCGCCCGGGGTTTCGTAGCAGCCACGTGACTTCATGCCGACGTAACGGTTCTCGACGATGTCCAGACGGCCGATGCCGTGCTCGCCACCGATCTTGTTCAGCGTCGCCAGCACGGTGGCCGGGGTCATTTCAACGCCGTCCAGCGCAACGATGTCGCCGTTGCGGTAGGTCAGTTCCAGATATTGCGGGGTGTCGGGAGCCTTCTCCGGAGAGACGGTCCAGCGCCACATGTCTTCTTCGTGCTCGGTCCAGGTGTCTTCCAGCACGCCGCCTTCATAGGAGATGTGCAGCAGGTTGGCGTCCATCGAGTACGGGGATTTCTTCTTGCCATGACGCTCGATCGGGATCGCGTGCTTCTCGGCGTAGTCCATCAGCTTCTCGCGGGACAGCAGGTCCCACTCGCGCCAAGGGGCGATCACTTTCACGCCTGGCTTGAGTGCGTAGGCACCCAGTTCGAAACGCACCTGGTCGTTGCCCTTGCCGGTCGCGCCGTGGGAAATGGCGTCGGCGCCGGTTTCGTTGGCGATTTCGATCAGACGCTTGGCGATCAGCGGACGCGCGATGGAAGTACCCAGCAGGTACTCGCCTTCGTAAACGGTGTTGGCGCGGAACATCGGGAACACGAAGTCACGCACGAATTCTTCGCGCAGGTCGTCGATGTAGATTTCTTTGACGCCCATGGCCTGCGCCTTGGCGCGAGCCGGCTCGACTTCTTCGCCCTGACCCAGGTCAGCGGTGAAGGTCACGACTTCACAGTTATAAGTATCCTGCAGCCACTTGAGGATCACCGAAGTGTCCAGGCCGCCGGAATACGCCAGAACGACCTTGTTTACGTCCGCCATGCCATCACTCCACGGGGTTCTACGGAAAGCCGAGGAGTCTACCGCTCAAACGCGATAATTTACAGAGGCGCGACAGCTTAAGACGACAAAGCGACAGAATCTGTCGAGAGGGCGACGATGACCGGCAGGTCAGGAAGTCGCCGCAGTGTTGGCAGGCGTGCTGGCCTGAGGTGCCGGAGCAGTCGTCGGTGCCACCCGCGCCAGATGCACGTTGACCCGACGGTTCTTGGCCCGGTTGGCGGCATTGGTGTTCGGCACCAGAGGATAACGCTCACCATGGAAACGCACGGTGATCTGCGATTCCTGGATGCCATTGGCCTTGAAGAAGTCGACCACCGCCAGCGCGCGGCGACGCGACAGTTCGCGATTGGTCAGGCGATTGCCGCTGTTGTCGGAATGGCCGTCGAGTTCGATGTGATTGACCGTCGGATCGGCCTTCATATACTCGAGCATCACTTGCAGCTTGGCCTTGGCGGCGGCGTCCAGTTCGATGCCTTCGCCGGGGAAGCCGATCTGCGATTGTTTGACCTGATCGAAATTCTGCGGGAGCAGTTTCGCCACGCAGGTCTGATAGTCATTGAACGCCTTGCTGAACTTGACCGGCAACAGGCGCACTTCCGACACCCGACCATCGCCCGATGCCCGGCGTACCACCGGGCTGCGACCGTCCATCAGCCCGCTGATCAGTTGCCCGGCCTGGGACTGAGAACTGTTGAACAGCACGTTGCCGCTGCCCAGTCGAACCGTGCCCAGATTGATGTCGCCACGTCCCGGCTGCCACGGCGCAGCCGCTGCCAGCAGGGTCGCCGAACCGCCGCCGAGCATGGCGTTGTAGGCGTTCAGGCGGAAGGTCGCCTGCTCGCCGGCCTTGCGCACGAATTGCCCCGAGCCGAAGTCGGTGATCGGCTGCGTCAGGCGGCACTCGAACTTGTCGCCCTCGACCGTCCACTCAATGTTCTCCAGACGGGTCTGGTAGGTCAGTGCCATCGCGGGAAGGCTGGCAAACACACTGAGCAAGGCTAAATATCGCTGGCGCACGGGAGGCTCCATTGGCTTCTACAACAAAAAAGACCGAGACATACATCTTTACGGCATACCTATGGGATATCGGACGCTCGTCGCAAAACTTGATAGCGAGTGCCTGCAAGAGTCTTTTCCGGTAGCATTCGCCTCAGTTTGACCCGCCTGGAATCCCCTCATGTCCGACCGCCTGACCCTGCTGCGTCCCGACGACTGGCACATTCATCTTCGCGATGGTGCCGTGTTGACCAATACCGTTGCGGATGTCGCGCGCACCTTTGGTCGCGCCATCATCATGCCCAACCTGGTACCTCCGGTGCGCAACGCCGCTGAAGCCGACGGCTATCGCCAGCGGATTCTCGCTGCCCGCCCGGCCGGCAGTCGTTTCGAGCCGCTGATGGTGCTGTACCTCACCGACCGCACCCAGCCCGAAGAAATCCGTGAGGCCAAGGCCAGCGGTTTCGTGCACGCCGCCAAGCTGTACCCGGCCGGCGCCACCACCAACTCCGATTCCGGGGTCACCAGCATCGACAAGATTTTCCCGGCGCTGGAAGCCATGGCCGAAGTCGGCATGCCGCTGTTGATCCACGGTGAAGTCACCCGTGGCGACGTCGATGTGTTCGACCGCGAAAAAATCTTCATCGACGAGCACATGCGTCGCGTGGTCGAGCGTTTCCCGACGCTGAAAGTGGTGTTCGAACACATCACCACCGGCGACGCCGTGCAGTTCGTCAACGAGGCTTCGGCCAACGTCGGCGCGACCATCACCGCGCATCACCTGCTCTACAACCGCAACCACATGCTGGTGGGCGGGATCCGGCCGCACTTCTACTGCCTGCCGATCCTCAAGCGTAATACCCATCAGGAAGCTTTGCTCGACGCGGCCACCAGTGGCAGCGCGAAGTTCTTCCTGGGTACCGACTCGGCGCCGCACGCCCAGCACGCCAAGGAAGCCGCCTGCGGCTGCGCCGGCTGCTACACCGCGTACGCCGCCATCGAGCTGTATGCCGAAGCCTTTGAACAGCGCAATGCGCTGGACAAGCTCGAAGCCTTCGCCAGCCTCAACGGCCCGCGTTTCTACGGCCTGCCGGCGAACACCGATCGCATCACCCTGGTTCGTGACGAATGGACCGCCCCGACCAGCCTGCCTTTCGGCGAGCTGACCGTTATCCCGCTGCGCGCCGGTGAAAAACTGCGCTGGCGCCTGCTGGAGGAACACGCGTGAGTGAAGACCATTTCGACGACGAACTGGACGGTCAAGGTGGCGGCGGTTCGCGCCATCCAATGGCAGCACGTTTTCGCGGCTACCTGCCGGTTGTCGTCGACGTAGAAACCGGTGGTTTCAACTCGGCCACCGACGCTCTGCTGGAGATTGCCGCGACCACCATCGCCATGGATGAAAAGGGTTTCGTCTACCCGGATCACACCTACTTCTTTCGCGTCGAGCCGTTCGAAGGCGCCAACGTTGAAGCGGCGGCGCTGGAGTTCACCGGGATCAAGCTCGATCACCCGTTGCGCATGGCCGTCAGCGAAGAAACAGCGCTGACCGACATCTTCCGTGGCGTGCGCAAGGCCTTGAAGGCCAACGGCTGCAAGCGGGCGATTCTGGTTGGCCACAACAGCAGCTTCGACCTGGGCTTCCTCAACGCCGCCGTCGCGCGGCTGGACATGAAGCGCAACCCGTTCCACCCATTCTCCAGCTTCGACACTGCGACCCTCGCCGGTCTGGCTTACGGTCAAACCGTATTGGCCAAGGCCTGTCAGGCAGCCGACATCGACTTCGATGGCCGTGAAGCGCACTCCGCGCGCTACGACACCGAGAAGACGGCCGAGCTGTTCTGCGGCATCGTCAACCGGTGGAAACAGATGGGCGGTTGGGAAGACTTCGACGACTGATACTCGTCGGGTTTCTTCCATTCATGAAAAAACCGGCCACATGGGCCGGTTTTTTTGTACCTCGACGTTGCGCCTTACAGGGCAGCAGCGTTCTCGGTCAGGTAAGCCGCAACGCCTTCTGGCGAAGCGTTCATGCCTTTGTCGCCTTTTTTCCAGTTGGCAGGGCAGACTTCGCCGTGCTCTTCGTGGAATTGCAGAGCGTCGACCAGACGGATCAGCTCTTCCATGTTACGGCCCAGCGGCAGGTCGTTGACGATCTGCGAGCGGACAACGCCTTTGTCGTCGATCAGGAACGCGCCACGGAAAGCCACGCCGCCTTCGGATTCAACGTCGTAGGCCTTGGCGATGTCGTGCTTCATGTCGGCAGCCATGGTGTATTTCACCTGGCCGATGCCGCCATTGTTGACCGGGGTGTTGCGCCAGGCGTTGTGGGTGAAGTGCGAGTCGATCGACACGGCGATCACTTCTACGTTGCGTGCCTTGAAGTCGGCCATGCGGTTGTCCAGAGCGATCAGCTCGGACGGGCAGACGAAGGTGAAGTCCAGCGGGTAGAAGAACACCAGGCCGTATTTGCCTTTGATGGCCGAGGACAGGGTGAAGCTGTCAACGATCTCGCCATTGCCGAGTACGGCCGGGACGGTGAAGTCAGGGGCTTGTTTGCCTACGAGTACGCTCATTGATATCTCCTGGTGTAGAAACTTGAAGTTCAGGGTTCGGGCCAGCCTGCCACCCTCAGGCGACAGCCCTGTGACACGAACCCCCTTCGCAAGGGCCGACCATCATACACTGCGTTTTTCGACTGTCCTCAAAGGTTTTTCGCGAAATCCCGGCTGGCATCCGGCCATGTACCACCGTTCGTCAGTCACAGGCGTTGGCGATGAAAACCACTGGGAAAGCACTTTGACAATCATTCTCGTTAACATTAAGATCCATCGCAATTGAGTCACAACCAGCGACGGTTCTCACTTATGTATGTTTGCCTCTGCACTGGCGTCACCGACGGACAGATCCGCGAAGCGATCTATGAAGGTTGCTGCAGCTATAAAGAAGTCCGCCAGGCCACCGGCGTAGCCAGCCAATGCGGCAAATGTGCGTGCCTGGCGAAGGAAGTGGTTCGCGAAACCCTGACCAAGCTGCAAACCGCCCAGGCTGCGATCCCCTACCCGGCAGAATTTACCGCCGCATAATTACCCCGATTTCGAAGAACCGGACTTAAGTCCGGTTTTTTTATGCCTGAAAATCAACTGCTTAGCGCCCAGACGCGGAACACAAACATTCTTATTCCGATTAATTTTCATTTATTATTCAATAACTTAGGTTTGACACTTATAAATACCAAGCTCAAACTCTGCCTTATATACCGTTACTTAGGGCAGGACTCCCATCATGAAAGGCGACGTAACAGTCATCCAGCATCTCAACAAGATCCTTGCCAATGAGCTGGTCGCGATCAATCAGTACTTCCTGCATGCACGCATGTATGAAGATTGGGGCCTGAACAAGCTCGGCAAACACGAGTACCACGAATCCATCGACGAGATGAAGCACGCGGACAAGCTGATCAAGCGCATCCTGTTCCTCGAAGGCCTGCCGAACGTGCAGGATCTGGGCAAGCTGCACATCGGCGAGCACACCAAGGAAATGCTGGAGTGCGACCTGCGTATCGAGAAGACCGGCCACGCCGATCTGAAGGCCGCCATCGCCCACTGCGAATCCGTCGGTGACTTCGGCAGCCGCGAACTGCTCGAAGACATCCTCGAATCCGAGGAAGAACACATCGACTGGCTGGAAACCCAACTGGGCCTGATCGATAAAGTCGGTCTTGAGAACTATCTGCAATCGCAGATGGGCGAAGACGAGTAATTAGCCAGCGCTAAACTCGAGACACTAAAAAGCCCCGCCCTCTTTCAAGAGGCGGGGCTTTTTATTGCCCGGATTTCAGACTGGCTGAAACCCGGGCAGAAGCCAATCAGGCTTCGGACTTGGCCGCAGCAGCCTTGGCGGATGCTTCCTTGACCAGAGTCTGCAGCTCACCGTTGGCGAACATTTCAGCCATGATGTCGCTGCCGCCGACCAGTTCACCGCCGACCCACAGTTGCGGGAAAGTCGGCCAGTTGGCGTACTTTGGCAGGTTGGCACGGATTTCCGGGTTCTGCAGGATGTCGACGTAGGCGAACTTCTCGCCACAGCCCATCACAGCCTGCGCAGCTTTCGCGGAGAAGCCACACTGCGGGGCATTCGGCGAGCCTTTCATGTAAAGCAGAATGGTGTTGTTGGCAATCTGCTCTTTAATCGTTTCGATGATATCCATGGAGCACCTCGGCTGAACTTTCCGACTCATGGGTCGGCACGGTGGCGCATTGTAACGGAATCCCGAGCGCGCTGCTCGGTCTCCCCGACAGACATGCTCAAGCCGCCGCCACCGTCACCGGCACGCCATTGAGCGCCGCGTTGCCTGACAGCTCGTCGAGCTGGCATTCATCGGTCAGGTCATTGGCACTGGAGCCCGGCTGACCGCTGGCAATCGCCATCTGCACGCCCGGCCGGGCATGGCCCCATCCATGCGGCAGGCTGACCACGCCCTTCATCATGTCCGCACTGCCCAGCACTTCGACCTCGATCTGCCCGACCCGTGAACTCACGCGCACAAGCTGACCATCACTGAGCCCGCGACTGGCGAGATCGTCCGGGTTCATCAACAGCTGATGACGCGGCTTGCCCTTCACCAGACGATGGTAATTGTGCATCCACGAATTGTTGCTGCGCACATGACGGCGGCCGATCATCAACAGCTCATCGGCGGCCGGTGCCTGCAAAGCGGCAAAGCGCGCCAAGTCAGCGAGGATTTCCGGCGGCGCCGCCTGAACTCGTTGATTGGCGCTCTTCAATCGCGGTGTCAGGTTGGGTTTCAGCGCTCCCAGATCAACGCCGTGAGGATGATCGAACAGCGTCGCCAGCGACAATTTGTGCTCGGATGCATCGCCATACAAACCCATGCGCAACCCCATGTCGATCATCTTCGCCGGCGGCATCGTTGGCTTCAGCTCCTTGCCGGTCTTCGCGGCAAAGGCCTTGGCCAGGCCGACGAAAATTTCCCAGTCGTGCAGCGCCCCTTCGGGTTTGGCGAGGATTGCCCGGTTGAACCGGGTGACGTTGCGCACCGCGAACAGGTTGAAGGTGGTGTCGTAGTGATCGTTCTCCAGCGCCGAGGTCGATGGCAGGATCAGGTCGGCATAGCGCGTGGTTTCATTGATATACAGGTCGACGCTGACCATGAACTCCAGCCCGTCCAGCGCCTGCTCCAGCTGCCGGCCGTTGGGCGTGGACAACACCGGATTGCCAGCCACGGTAACCAGCGCGCGAATCTGCCCCTCGCCTTCTGTGAGCATTTCTTCGGCCAGCGCCGAGACCGGCAACTCGCCGCCGTACTCAGGACGCCCGGACACGCGGCTCTGCCATTTATTGAAGTGTCCACCCGAAGTCGACGCCACCAGATCCACCGCCGGCTCGGTGCACAAGGCACCGCCGACGCGGTCGAGGTTGCCGGTGACCAGATTGATCAACTGCACGACCCAATGGCACAGCGTGCCGAAAGCCTGAGTGGAAACGCCCATCCGGCCGTAGCAAACGGCGCTTGGTGCAGCGGCGAAGTCCCGGGCCAGCTGGCGGATCTGTTCGGCGGGAACGGCGCACAACGGGCTCATGGCTTCAGCGGTGAACCCCGCCACCGCAGCGCGAACCTCATCCAGGTCGTCCACCGGCAAATGACTGTCAGACGTCAGCCCTTCGCTGAACAACGTGTTGAGCACACCAAACAACAACGCCGCATCGCCACCGGGGCGCACGAACAAATGCTGATCGGCCATCGCCGCCGTCTCGCTGCGCCGTGGATCGACCACCACCACTTTGCCGCCTCGGGCCTGGATCGCCTTAAGACGCTTCTCGACATCCGGCACGGTCATGATGCTGCCGTTGGACGCCAGCGGATTACCGCCCAGGATCAGCATGAAATCGGTGTGATCGATATCCGGGATCGGCAGCAGCAGGCCGTGGCCGTACATCAAGTAGCTGGTCAGGTGATGAGGCAGTTGATCGACCGACGTCGCCGAATAGCGGTTGCGGGTTTTCAACAGGCCGAGGAAGTAATTGCTGTGGGTCATCAGCCCATAGTTGTGGACACTGGGGTTGCCCTGATACACGGCGACCGCGTTCTGCCCATGACGCTCCTGAATCGCCGAGAGTTTTTCGGCGACCAGTTCGAACGCTTCGTCCCACTCGATCGGCAGCCATTCGCTGCCGACCCGGCGCATCGGCTGGCGAAGGCGATCCGGATCGTTCTGGATATCTTGCAGCGCCACGGCCTTGGGGCAGATGTGTCCACGACTGAACGTGTCCAGCGCATCGCCCTTGATCGAGGTGATCTGCACCTGACCGTCGGTTTCGGTGGTTTCGATGGTCAAGCCGCAAATGGCTTCACACAGGTGGCAGGCACGGTGATGGAGAGTCTTGGTCATGGCCAGTCTCTGTCTTGTTCTGGGCAGGCAATCACGCCTGCGGGAACAAAACTATGGCCCGCGACCCGGTGCAGCGCCAGCGACGTTCGTCTTGTGAATCGGCGGCCATCAGGCCCGCCGATAGACGCGTCAGTTCGCCGGAAGCTGGGGCGGTGCGGCCAGCTGGATTTCCTGGATGGTCTCGATCTGCTCGTGGGCGACGTGGACGCCGGTGAGTTCGCCGATCAGTCGCCAATGCTCGTCGAGCCCGGCGCTGATGGTCGCCATGCGGTCGATCATCTGCCGGCTGGCGGCCTTGACCACGTCGTCATCGCTGCGCAGCAGTTCGAAGGACATCGAGGTCATCGAGGCGGTAAGGTGGGTCAATGAGCGTGCCGTGTGGCCCAGCAGTTCCATTAACAGTTTTTCTTTCGATTCCATGCGGAGGCTTCCTGCGTCGCTCGTGATTTATTTATAACCCAGCACTTTGCTTTAGCAAATGTTTCAACCTGCGCATCCGACCAAGCGAACCAGTGGCTCATCGGTCGCAAACCGACCAGGGCTGTGCCATCCCCGCCGCGCCTGATTGCCAAGCCCGGTGGGGCCAGTGTACAAATGCCTCGCTGCCCTCTCGAAAACTGACCGGAAATCACAGTGTTCGCACTGTTCTCACTCCGGCACATTTCTGCAAAAACCGTAGCCTATTGGAAAAACGCGACATTTAGTGTCAATATCGCGCCTTCCCCTATTTCGTCGCCCCCGTGCGGCTTACGCCGCAGGTCTCGCCCGTTGTTCCGATAAACAAGGCTTTGAGCATCTGCGGTTTGTAGCAAAAAGGTAGTCAATGATGAGCGCAAGGCACTTTCTCTCCCTGATGGATTGCACGCCCGAAGAGCTGGTCAGCGTGATCCGTCGAGGCGTTGAGCTCAAGGACCTGCGTAACCGCGGCGTACTGTTCGAGCCTCTGAAAAACCGCGTCCTGGGGATGATCTTCGAGAAATCCTCGACCCGTACCCGGATCTCCTTCGAGGCCGGCATGATCCAGCTCGGTGGCCAGGCGATCTTCCTGTCGCCGCGCGACACCCAGCTGGGCCGTGGCGAGCCGATCGGCGACTGCGCCATCGTCATGTCGAGCATGCTCGACGCAGTGATGATCCGTACCTTTGCCCACAGCACCCTGACCGAATTCGCCGCCAACTCCCGCGTGCCAGTGATCAACGGCCTGTCCGATGACCTGCACCCGTGTCAGTTGCTGGCCGACATGCAGACCTTCCTCGAACACCGCGGCTCGATCCAGGGCAAGACCGTGGCCTGGATCGGCGACGGCAACAACATGTGCAACAGCTATATAGAAGCGGCGATCCAGTTCGACTTCCAGTTGCGCGTGGCCTGCCCGGAAGGCTATGAGCCAAACCCTGAATTCGTGGCCAAGGCCGGTGATCGCGTAACCATCGTCCGCGACCCGAAAGACGCCGTGCGCGGCGCGCATCTGGTGAGCACCGACGTCTGGACCTCCATGGGTCAGGAAGAGGAAACCGCCAAGCGCCTCAAACTGTTCGCGCCGTTTCAGGTCAACCGCGCCCTGCTCGACCTGGCTGCCGATGACGTGCTATTCATGCACTGCCTGCCCGCTCACCGCGGTGAGGAAATCAGCCTCGACCTGCTCGATGATCCGCGCTCCGTCGCCTGGGATCAGGCAGAAAACCGTCTCCACGCACAGAAGGCCCTGCTCGAGTTCCTCGTCGAACCGGCATATCACCACGCATGAGTCATGAATTACTGCTGAACCTGCGCAACCTCGCTTGCGGCTATCAAGATCAACGTGTGGTGCAGAACCTCAATCTGCACCTCAACGCCGGCGACATCGGTTGCCTGCTAGGCTCCTCGGGCTGCGGCAAGACCACCACCCTGCGTGCGATTGCCGGTTTCGAACCGGTGCACGAAGGGGAAATTTCTCTCGGCGGTGAGGTCATCTCCAGCGCCGGTTTTACCCTCGCCCCGGAAAAACGCCGGATCGGCATGGTGTTCCAGGACTACGCGCTGTTCCCGCACCTGAGTGTCGCGGACAACATCGCCTTCGGTATCCGCAAGCACCCGAACAAGGAGCGCGTCACCGAAGAGCTGCTGGAACTGGTCAACCTGAAGAACCTCGGCAAGCGCTTCCCCCACGAACTGTCCGGCGGCCAGCAGCAACGTGTCGCCCTCGCCCGCGCCCTGGCGCCGGAGCCGCAACTGTTGCTGCTCGACGAGCCGTTCTCCAACCTCGATGGCGAGTTGCGCCGCAAGCTCAGCCATGAAGTGCGCGACATCCTCAAAGCCCGTGGCACCAGCGCGATTCTGGTGACCCACGACCAGGAAGAAGCCTTCGCCGTCAGCGACCACGTCGGCGTGTTCAAGGAAGGCCGGCTGGAGCAGTGGGACACGCCGTACAACCTCTATCACGAGCCGGCGACGCCGTACGTGGCCAGTTTTATCGGTCAGGGTTACTTCATTCGCGGCCAATTGGGCAGCCCGGAATCGGTGCAGACCGAACTCGGCGAACTGCGCGGCAATCGCGCCTACACCTGGCCGATCGGTGGCGCGGTGGATGTGCTGCTGCGTCCGGACGACATCGTTTACGCGCCGGACAGTGCGCTGAAAGCGCGGATCGTCGGCAAGACCTTCCTCGGCGCCTCGACCCTGTATCGCCTGCAACTGCCGACCGGCGCACAGCTGGAATCGATCTTCCCGAGCCATGCCGACCATCAGGTAGGGGCAGATGTCGGGATTCGGGTGGCAGCGGAACATCTGGTGCTGTTCCAGGCCTCCGGCAGCACCGCTGCACAGATTCCGGCGGTGGAAAACGGCGTTCGCCGTTACAGCACCGCGCACTGATCTGCACACAAATAATAAGGGAGCTTGATGGCTCCCTTGTTTTTTGGCTTCAGCCCAGCATCAATGTGCCGCTGGCCACCAGCGTCGCATTCCCGCCGATCTTCACCCGCTCGCCTTCCAGCCGACAGAACAGTTCACCACCCCGCGCCGAACGCTGGCATGCAGTGAGGCTGGATTTGCCCAGACGTTTCGACCAGTACGGAATCAGGCTGCAATGTGTCGAGCCGGTCACCGGGTCTTCATTGATGCCGATGGCCGGGGCGAAATAGCGCGAGACAAAATCATGCTGATTGCCCCGGGCGGTGACGATCGCACCCAGCCAAGGCAGCTTGGCGAGGGCGACCATGTCCGGCTGGCAATCAAGCACCGCCTGCTCGGACTCCAGCACCACGAATAGCTCGTTGGAACTCAGAACATCCACCGCCTGAACCTTCAGCGCCCGTTCGATCTCCACGGTGACGCCTTTCTCCACCGCTTCGATGGCCGGGAAATCCAGCCACAACCTGCCACCCTCGCGGCTGACGCTCAACGGCCCGGACTTGCAGGTGAAGTCCAGACGCTCGGCGCTTTCCTTATAGATCTCGAACAGTACATAGGCGCTGGCCAGGGTCGCGTGACCACATAGCGGCACCTCGGTGGTCGGCGTGAACCAGCGGATGTGCCACGCCTGCCCTTCGCGCACCAGAAACGCGGTTTCCGCCAGATTGTGCTCGGCGGCGATCTTCTGCATCAGTTCGTCCGCGAGCCACGCGTCGAGCCGATAGACCATTGCCGGATTGCCACTGAACGGTCGATCACTGAACGCGTCGACCTGATGAAACTCGAGCTGCATAACCTTCTCCCTGTGTCAGTCGAACGAGCATGCAGCGCCGGCCGGATCAGCGCCAGTGACAGTGCCGGCCAATTTTCTTCATACAGACTTCAAGGGCGACCGATGTCGGCAAATTTCGCCTGAGTGTGTTCCGCCAATACCGCCGGCGCCAGTTCCACTTCCAGCCCGCGCCGACCGGCGCTGACATAAATGGTCGCAAAAGGTTGGGCCGAGTTATCGATGAAGGTACGCAGGCGTTTTTTCTGCCCCAGCGGGCTGATGCCGCCCAGCAGGTAACCAGTGGAACGTTGCGCGGCGGCCGGGTCGGCCATCTCGACTTTTTTCACGCCGGCGGCATGGGCAAGCCCCTTGAGGTCGAGACTTCCGACGACCGGCACCACCGCCACCAGCAACTCACCCTTCTCACTCGCCGCGAGCAGCGTCTTGAACACCTGCGCCGGATCGAGCCCCAGTTTCTCCGCGGCCTCCAGGCCATACGACGCGGCCTTCGGGTCATGTTCGTAACTGTGCACGCGATGTTCGGCACGAACTTTTTTCAACAAGTCCAACGCAGGGGTCATGGCAGCTCCGGGCTCGGCAGTGGCAAAAAAACCTGCGGCGGATTTTAGGCCATCGCTGTGCAAAAGGCTCTACCACGCGCCACGTTTCCCGGGGTTTGCAGGCCGATAACAATCGTGCGAGACGGGTGACCCGCAGGATCATTCACGTGACTGATAGTTTATTTGTGACTGACGGTTCACTTTCGACCTTTGACAGGTTTGTTTCTTGTCTATATTTTTTCGAATCTGAATAATGTAAGAATTATCGTCATCGCAGCACCCAGCAGTAAACCGGGAACAGGATGGGGATCCTGCCTCGGCGAAAATCGCGCCTTGCCCTGTCGGCAACGCGCCAGACAACAACAAAAACCGAGGTTTTCAATGACAACTGCGTTACAGCAACCCTCGCTCTCGAGCCAATGCCTGGCCGAGTTTCTGGGTACTGCACTCCTGATCTTTTTCGGTACGGGTTGTGTCGCCGCGCTCAAGGTCGCGGGCGCCAGCTTCGGTCTGTGGGAAATCAGCATCATCTGGGGCGTCGGCGTCAGCATGGCGATCTACCTCACCGCCGGCGTCTCCGGCGCGCACCTGAACCCTGCCGTCAGTATTGCCCTGAGCATTTTCGCCGACTTCGAAAAGCGAAAACTGCCGTTCTACATTCTGGCCCAGGTCGCCGGCGCCTTTTGCGGCGCTCTGTTGGTTTACACGCTGTACAGCAACCTGTTCTTCGATTTCGAACAGACTCACCACATGGTTCGTGGCACTGAAGCCAGCCTCGAACTGGCGTCGGTGTTCTCCACCTTCCCGAACCCTGCGCTGTCGACTGCCCAGGCGTTCCTGGTCGAGGTGATCATCACCGCGATCCTGATGGGCGTGATCATGTCCCTGACCGACGACAACAACGGCCTGCCGAAAGGCCCGCTGGCGCCGCTGCTGATCGGTCTGCTGATTGCCGTGATCGGCAGTTCGATGGGCCCGCTGACCGGTTTCGCGATGAACCCGGCCCGGGACTTCGGTCCGAAACTGATGACTTTCTTCGCCGGCTGGGGTGAAATTTCCTTCACCGGCGCACGTGAAATCCCGTACTTCCTGATTCCGATTTTTGCACCGATTGTCGGTGCCTGCCTCGGCGCTGCCGGGTATCGCGGGCTGATTGCCCGTCACCTGACCGGCGCCACACCTGCTACAAAGGATGCAGAACCGGCCATTGACGGCAAACCAAGAACTTCTTGAAACAGTCGGCGCGGGCTCCTGCCCTTTAGAGCCCGCGCCACGGCCCACTCTCCCTTATTTCGTCCAAGGCAATCGACATGACCGACATTCAGAATAAGAACTACATCATTGCCCTCGATCAGGGTACGACCAGCTCCCGCGCGATCATTTTCGACCGCGACGCGAACGTGGTCTGCACCGCACAACGCGAATTCGCCCAGCATTACCCGCAAGCCGGTTGGGTCGAACACGATCCGATGGAAATCTTCGCCACCCAGAGCGCGGTGATGGTCGAAGCGTTGGCCCAGGCCGGTCTGCATCACGATCAGGTCGCTGCCATCGGCATCACCAACCAGCGTGAAACCACCGTGGTCTGGGACAAGACCACCGGCCGTCCGGTGTACAACGCGATCGTCTGGCAATGCCGCCGCAGCACCGAGATCTGCCAGCAGCTCAAGCGCGACGGTCATGAAGACTACATCCGCGACACCACAGGTCTGGTCACCGACCCGTACTTCTCCGGCACCAAACTGAAGTGGATCCTCGACAACGTCGAAGGCAGCCGCGAGCGCGCGCGCAACGGCGAACTGCTGTTCGGCACTGTCGACAGCTGGCTGATCTGGAAATTTACCGGCGGCAAGGTCCACGTCACCGACTACACCAACGCCTCGCGCACCATGCTCTTCAACATCCACACGCTTGAGTGGGACGCGAAGATGCTGGAGATCCTCGACATCCCGCGCGAGATGCTGCCGGAAGTCAAAGCCTCCTCGGAAATCTACGGTCGCACCAAAAGCGGCATCGCCATCGGCGGTATAGCCGGCGACCAGCAGGCCGCGCTGTTCGGCCAGATGTGCGTCGAGCCGGGCCAGGCGAAAAACACCTACGGCACCGGTTGCTTCCTGCTGATGAACACCGGCGACAAAGCGGTGAAATCCCAGCACGGCATGCTGACCACCATCGCTTGCGGCCCACGCGGCGAAGTGGCTTACGCACTGGAAGGCGCTGTGTTCAACGGCGGTTCGACCGTGCAGTGGCTGCGCGATGAACTGAAAATCGTCAACGACGCCCACGACACCGAATACTTCGCCAATAAAGTGAAGGACAGCAACGGCGTCTATCTGGTGCCAGCCTTCACCGGCCTCGGCGCTCCCTACTGGGACCCGTATGCCCGTGGCGCCCTGTTCGGCCTGACCCGTGGCGTGCGTGTGGATCACATCATCCGCGCCGCACTGGAATCGATCGCCTACCAGACCCGCGACGTCCTCGACGCCATGCAACAGGACTCCGGCGAACGCCTCAAGGCCCTGCGCGTGGATGGCGGCGCAGTAGCGAACAACTTCCTCATGCAGTTCCAGGCCGACATCCTCGGCACCCAGGTCGAGCGTCCGAAAATGCGCGAAACCACGGCGCTCGGCGCAGCTTATCTGGCAGGCCTGGCGTGCGGTTTCTGGGGCAGCCTGGAAGAACTGCGCGGCAAGGCCGTGATCGAACGCGAGTTCGAACCGAGCCTGGACGAAGCGGCAAAAGAGAAACTGTATAAAGGCTGGAAAAAAGCCGTCAGCCGCACCCGCGACTGGGAACGTGAAGACGCTGAATAAGCCAAGCTGAGTACTCGTAACCTGTTGTAACTGGTAGGGAGCGGATTCCTGCGGCATCATGGGCAAATTTTGCACGGCAGCCCAAAGGAAGCCCCATGAATCTGCCTCCCCGTCAGCAGCAAATCCTCGAGCTGGTTCGCGAACGCGGCTATGTGAGCATCGAGGAAATGGCCACGCTGTTCGTTGTTACCCCGCAAACCATCCGCCGCGATATCAATCAACTGGCGGAAGCCAATCTGCTGCGTCGCTACCACGGCGGCGCCGCCTATGATTCCAGCGTCGAAAACACCGCCTACGCGATGCGCGCCGATCAGATGCGCGATGAAAAGCAACGCATCGGCGAAGCCATCGCCGCGCAGATTCCCGATCACGCCTCGCTGTTCATCAACATCGGCACGACGACCGAATCGATTGCCCGCGCCCTGCTCAATCACAGCCATCTGAAGATCATCACCAACAACCTGCACGTTGCTTCGATGCTCAGCGCCAAGGATGATTTCGATGTGTTGCTGACCGGCGGCAACGTGCGTCGCGACGGCGGTGTGGTGGGTCAGGCAAGCGTGGACTTCATCAACCAGTTCAAGGTCGACTTTGCGCTGGTGGGCATCAGCGGTATCGACGAAGACGGCAGCCTGCTCGACTTCGATTACCAGGAAGTGCGGGTGTCCCAGGCGATCATCGCCAATGCCCGGCAGGTGATCCTGGCGGCGGACTCCAGCAAGTTCGGCCGTAATGCGATGATCCGCCTCGGCCCGATCAGTCTGATCGATTGCCTGGTGACCGATCAGCAGCCGGTGCCAGCCCTGGCGCAACTGCTGAGCCAGCACAAGATTCGTCTGGAAGTCGTTTAACCCCCCTCCCGCATATAACTCCCTCCCGGTGAATTCTCGTTCCCACGCTCTGCGTGGGAATGCCGCCGGGGACGCTCTGCGTCCCATTCAGAAGCCGACGCAGAGCGTCAATGTATGCACTCCCACGCAGAGCGTGGGAACGATCAGTCCGCTCTGCGTGCAACGATCAGTGCTCTAACGCGCATCTTATGTTCGAAAATTTTCTTTTACCCGTCCTTCGATGAGTTTTTTCAATCGAAGTCGACTGGCTGCGCGCGTCTTTATGGGCTACCATTTTCGCAAATGAACATTCATGTTCGATTTCCAAGACAGAAAATCAAAAGAGCCCGAGGCCAGCCGATGTCCACATCTACCTTGCGTACGCCCCCTATCTCCGAGATCTACGACATCGCCGTCATCGGCGGCGGGATCAATGGCGTGGGGATCGCAGCGGATGCCGCCGGTCGCGGTCTTTCGGTGTTCCTTTGCGAAAAGGACGATCTGGCCAGCCACACCTCGTCGGCCAGCAGCAAGCTGATCCACGGTGGCCTGCGCTACCTCGAACATTACGAATTCCGTCTGGTGCGCGAAGCCCTGGCCGAACGCGAAGTGCTGCTGGCCAAGGCCCCGCACATCGTCAAGCCGATGCGTTTCGTGCTGCCGCACCGCCCGCACCTGCGTCCGGCGTGGATGATCCGTGCGGGCCTGTTCCTTTATGACCACCTCGGCAAGCGCGAAAAACTCGCAGGCTCGAAAAGCCTGAAGTTCGGCGCCGACAGCGCACTGAAAAGTGAAATCAGCAAAGGCTTCGAATACTCCGACTGCTGGGTCGACGACGCCCGCCTCGTGGTTCTGAACGCCATGGCCGCCCGCGAGAAAGGCGCGCACATTCACACCCAGACCCGTTGCGTCAGCGCCCGCCGCGCCAAGGGCCTGTGGCACCTGAACCTGGAACGCGCCGACGGCAGCCTGTTTTCGATCACCGCCAAAGCGCTGGTGAACGCCGCCGGCCCGTGGGTCGCCAAGTTCATCCGTGACGACCTGAAGATGGAGTCGCCGTACGGCATCCGTCTGATCCAGGGCAGCCACATCATCGTGCCGAAACTGTACGAAGGCGATCACGCGCACATCCTGCAAAACGAAGATCAGCGCATCGTTTTCACCATTCCGTACCTGAACAACCTGACCCTGATCGGCACCACCGACCGCGAATACACCGGCGATCCGGCCAAAGTGGCGATCACCGACGGCGAAACCGATTACCTGCTGAAAGTGGTCAACGCTCACTTCAAGAAGCAGATCAGCCGTGACGACATCCTGCACACCTACTCGGGCGTACGTCCGCTGTGCAACGACGAGTCCGACAACCCTTCGGCCGTGACCCGCGACTACACTCTGGCGCTGTCCGGCAGCACCGAAGAAGCGCCGCTGCTGTCGGTGTTCGGCGGCAAGCTGACCACCTATCGCAAGCTCGCCGAGTCAGCGATGGCGCAGCTGATGCCGTACTTCACCCAGATGCGCCCGAGCTGGACGGCCACCGCCACCCTGCCCGGCGGCGAGGACATGACCACGCCACAGGCCCTGAGCGCGCTGATCCGCGACAAGTTTGACTTCGTGCCGACCGAAATTGCACGCCGCTGGGCCACCACCTACGGCAGCCGCACCTGGCGCATGCTCGAAGGCGTCGACACCCTGGCCGACATGGGTGAACACATCGGTGGCGGGCTCTACACCCGTGAAGTCGATTACCTGTGCACTGAAGAGTGGGCCACCACGGCGCACGACATCCTGTGGCGTCGCAGCAAACTGGGCCTGTTCACCACGTCGAACGAGCAAGAGCGACTGGCGGCATACCTGAACAAGGTCGAGCAGAACCGCAGCAAGATCGAAGCGGCCTGATCCGTTCGTCGCTGAACAAAAAGCCCCTGAATCGAAAGATTCAGGGGCTTTTTGCATTCAGGCTGAAACAAGGCGCAATGAGGACGTTCGGTTTTCCGAACGCGACCTGACGGTCAATTCGGTTAACCGGATCAGATTGACGGAAAAACACCATCACAAAACTTTAATAACGTTATAAATCAATGAATTAACCTGTACTGACTGGTCTGGCACGACTCATGCTCTACACTCCTTCGACGAATGCCCGTTGCGCCAACACAACAGGAGCCGTCAGGCATTCGAAGTACAAAGGGCCCGCTCAACCGGCTCCATAAAAAAAACAATGTCGAGGAAAATTTGATGCGCATCGTTCCCCATATCCTGGGCGCAGCCATTGCTGCCGCTCTGATCAGCACACCAGTTTTCGCTGCCGAACTCACCGGCACCCTTAAGAAGATCAAAGAGTCCGGCGTCATCACCCTGGGCCACCGTGACGCTTCCATTCCTTTCTCCTACATCGCTGACGCTTCCGGCAAGCCGGTCGGCTACTCCCACGATATCCAGCTGGCCATCGTCGAAGCGATCAAGAAAGACCTGGACCTGCCAAACCTGCAGGTCAAATACAACCTCGTGACTTCGCAAACCCGTATCCCGCTGGTGCAGAACGGCACCGTGGACGTCGAGTGCGGCTCCACCACCAACAACGTCGAGCGTCAGCAACAGGTTGATTTCTCCGTCGGCATCTTCGAAATCGGTACCCGTCTGCTGTCCAAGGCTGACTCCAAGTACAAGGATTTCGACGATCTGAAAGGCAAGAACGTCGTGACCACCGCCGGCACCACTTCCGAGCGCATCCTCAAGGCGATGAACGCCGACAAGCAGATGGGCATGAACGTGATCTCCGCCAAGGACCACGGTGAATCCTTCCAGATGCTGGAATCGGGTCGTGCCGTTGCGTTCATGATGGACGACGCCCTGCTGGCCGGCGAAGCCGCCAAGGCCAAGAAAGCCTCCGATTGGGCTGTAACCGGCACGCCACAGTCGTACGAAATCTATGGCTGCATGATGCGCAAGGGCGATGCGCCGTTCAAAAAGGCTGTCGACGACGCCATCAAGGCGACCTACGCCTCGGGCGAGATCAACAAGATCTACGAAAAATGGTTCATGCAGCCGATTCCGCCAAAAGGCCTGAACCTGAACTTCCCGATGAGCGACGAGCTCAAGGCCCTGATCGCCAATCCGACCGACAAAGCGGCTGACGACAAGAAATCCTGATTTCTGACTAACCTTATCCCCTGAGGAGGCGCCTGCCTTTTCAGGGGATGGTCACTCCCTGCTGGCATTTTCTGGAAACACTCGAACCGGTGGCTGTCGAGCCGATCGCGTGTGCCTGATTTTCACAATCAGGGCGGGAACGGAGCTTCCCCAGGCGGGCACTTGTACATCGATCGAATCGAGGGGAGACCCTAATGAATTACAACTGGGACTGGGGCGTGTTCTTCAAGTCCACCGGCGTGGGCAGCGAGACCTATCTCGACTGGTTCATTTCCGGTCTGGGCTGGACCATCGCCATCGCCATCGTGGCCTGGATCATCGCCCTGATACTCGGCTCGCTGCTGGGCATCATGCGCACCGTGCCGAAC
Organism: Pseudomonas sp. R45(2017); assembly: GCF_002112305.1. Classification (NCBI taxonomy): domain Bacteria; kingdom Pseudomonadati; phylum Pseudomonadota; class Gammaproteobacteria; order Pseudomonadales; family Pseudomonadaceae; genus Pseudomonas; species Pseudomonas sp. R45(2017). The sequence goes on from NZ_NEHH01000001.1 coordinate 681,683, forward strand.
CGCATCGTGTCGGGCATCGCGACCTGCTACGTCGAACTGTTCCGTAACGTGCCGCTGCTGGTTCAGCTGTTCATCTGGTACTTCCTGGTGCCCGATCTGCTGCCGCCGGATCTGCAGGAGTGGTACAAGCAGGACCTGAACCCGACCACTTCGGCCTACCTGAGCGTTGTCGTCTGCCTGGGCCTGTTCACCGCCGCCCGTGTCTGCGAACAGGTTCGCACCGGTATCCAGGCGCTGCCACGCGGCCAGGAATCCGCTGCCCGCGCCATGGGTTTCAAGCTGCCGCAGATCTACTGGAACGTGCTGCTGCCTCAGGCCTACCGGATCATCATTCCGCCGCTCACCTCGGAATTCCTGAACGTGTTCAAGAACTCCTCCGTGGCGTCCCTGATCGGTCTGATGGAGCTGCTGGCGCAAACCAAACAGACCGCCGAATTCTCGGCCAACCTGTTTGAAGCGTTCACCCTGGCGACCCTGATCTATTTCACCCTCAACATGAGCCTGATGCTGCTGATGCGCATGGTCGAGAAGAAAGTCGCCGTGCCCGGCCTGATCTCCGTGGGGGGTAAATAATGGAATTCGATTTCAGTGGCATCGTTCCGGCCATTCCCGGCCTGTGGAACGGCATGCTGATGACCCTCAAGCTGATGGCGCTGGGCGTGGTCGGCGGGATCATCCTCGGCACCATCCTCGCGCTGATGCGCCTGTCCCACAGCAAACTGCTGTCGAGCATCGCCGGCGCGTACGTCAACTACTTCCGTTCGATCCCGCTGCTGCTGGTGATCACCTGGTTCTACCTGGCAGTGCCGTTCGTGCTGCGCTGGATCACCGGCGAAGACACCCCGATCGGCGCGTTCACCTCGTGCATCGTGGCGTTCATGATGTTCGAAGCGGCGTACTTCTGCGAAATCGTCCGGGCCGGCGTGCAGTCGATCCCGAAAGGCCAGATGGGCGCGGCGCAGGCACTGGGCATGACCTACGGCCAGATGATGCGCCTGATCATCCTGCCCCAGGCGTTCCGCAAGATGACCCCGCTGCTGCTGCAGCAGAGCATCATCCTGTTCCAGGACACCTCGCTGGTCTACACCGTGGGCCTGGTGGACTTCCTCAACGCCTCGCGCGCCAGTGGCGACATTATTGGCCGCTCGAATGAGTTCCTGATCTTCGCAGGTCTCGTGTACTTCACCATCAGCTTTGCCGCCTCGGTGCTGGTCAAGCGTCTGCAAAAAAGGTTCGCCGTATGATCTCTATCAAGAACATCAACAAGTGGTATGGGGACTTCCAGGTGCTGACCGATTGCAGCACCGAGGTCAAAAAGGGTGAAGTGATCGTGGTCTGCGGTCCGTCCGGTTCGGGCAAGTCGACCCTGATCAAGTGCGTCAACGCACTGGAGCCGTTCCAGAAAGGTGACATCGTGGTCGACGGCACGTCGATTGCCGATCCGAAGACCAACCTGCCGAAACTGCGCTCGCGCGTCGGCATGGTGTTCCAGCACTTCGAACTGTTCCCGCACCTGACCATCACCGAAAACCTGACCATCGCGCAGATCAAGGTGCTGGGCCGCAGCAAGGAAGAGGCGACCAAGAAAGGCCTGCAACTGCTCGAGCGCGTCGGCCTGTCGGCTCATGCCCACAAACATCCGGGCCAGTTGTCCGGCGGTCAGCAACAGCGTGTGGCGATCGCCCGTGCGCTGGCGATGGACCCGATCGTCATGCTGTTCGACGAACCGACCTCGGCGCTCGACCCGGAAATGGTCAACGAAGTGCTCGACGTGATGGTGCAGCTGGCCCACGAAGGCATGACCATGATGTGCGTGACCCATGAAATGGGCTTCGCCCGTAAAGTGGCCGACCGCGTGATCTTCATGGACGCCGGCAAGATCATCGAAGACTGCAAGAAAGAAGAGTTCTTTGGCGACATCAGCCAACGCTCCGAACGCGCGCAGCATTTCCTCGAGAAAATCCTGCAGCACTAAAAACGGCTGCATTCCCCGACATCCTCTGTCGGGGAATGCAGGTGGTTGACCCAAGGCATCTGTGATGAAATGCGACCCCACTCTCTATCGCGCCACGCCGCCATCACTTGCCGTGAAACCCCGTCTGATCCGCCACCTGTTCCTGCCGCCGCTGGTCATCGCCCTGATGGTCGGACTGGGTTACATCGGCTTCTGGACCAGTGAACATTTCGGCATCCGCAGCCTCGGCGAAAACGGCCAGCGCCAGCTGGAACTGCACGCCCGCGCGGTCGAAAGCGAGATCAGCAAATACACCTACCTGCCCAGCCTGCTGGAACTCGAATCGAGCGTTTCGCAGTTGCTGGACGACCCTACCCCGGAACACCGGCAAACGGTCAACGATTACCTTGAAGGCCTGAACCGGCGCAGCCGCAGTCGGGCCATCTACGTCATGGACACCACCGGCCGCGTCATGGCCACCAGCAACTGGCGCGACGTCGACAGTTATCTCGGTGAAGACCTGTCGTTCCGCGCCTACTTCCAGAACGCCATTCGCGGCCAGCCCGGACGCTTCTACGGGATCGGCAGCACCAACGGCGAACCCGGTTATTACCTGGCCCACGGCCTCGAAGAACACGGCAAGATCATCGGCGTCGCGGTGGTCAAGGTGCGCCTGGAAGCCTTGGAAGAACGCTGGCAACGGGCGCGCCTCGAAGCCTTCGTCAGCGATGAAAACGGCATCATCATTCTCTCCAGCGATCCGGCCCGGCGCCTGAAATCGGTCATTCCGCTGAGCGACGAGACCAAGGAAAAACTCGCCCGCAGCCTGCAGTACTACTGGTTTCCGCTGAACGAACTGCAACCGCTGGCCCGCGAAACCCTGTCCGAAGGTGTGGAGAAACTCACCTTCCCGGCCAACAGCGAAGTGCCGAGCCAACAGGATGGCGATGAGGAAAACATCAGCTATCTGGCGCAAACCCGACCGCTGAGCGATACCCCGTGGAATTTCACTCTGCTCACGCCGTTGCAGGATCTGCGGCGCGAGGCGATCAATCAGGGGATTCTGGTGGCAGTCGCCTTTGCGCTCGTGGCATTCCTGCTGATCGCCTGGAACGAACGGCGCAAGGTCATCGCCACCCGCCTCGCCGCCCGTGAAGCCCTGCAGGAAGCCAACAATCAGCTGGAACGTCGGATTACCGAACGCACCGCCGACCTGCGCGCCAGCAACGACCGGCTCAAGAGCCAGATCCGCGAACGGCGTCAGGCCGAGGAGACTTTGCGCCGTGCCCAGGACGAACTGGTGCAGGCCGGCAAACTCGCGGCGATCGGCCAGATGTCCACCAGCATCGCCCACGAACTGAACCAGCCGCTGGCGGCGATGCGCACACTGTCGGGCAACACCATCCGCTTCCTTGAACGCGGCCAGCTCGATGTCGCCAGCACCAACCTCAAGACCATCAACGACCTGATCGACCGCATGGGCCGGATCACCGCCAGCCTGCGCTCCTTCGCCCGGCGCGGTGACGACAAGGGTCGCGCCAGCCTTGGCAAAGCGGTGGATGCCGCGCTGCAAGTGCTCGGCGCCCGCGTCGAAAGTGCCTCCCTGCAACTGCATCGCCAGTTCGACGACGTGCAGGTGCAGATCGACCAGACGCGCCTGGAACAGATTCTGGTCAACCTGATCGGCAACGCCCTCGACGCCATGCAGGCGCAACCGCTGCCGGAGCTGTGGCTGGAAGGCGAAGAATTCAACGGCAAATATCGCCTGCGGGTGCGCGACAACGGTCACGGCATCGACGCCGAAGCCCGCAAGCATCTGTTCGAACCGTTCTTCACCACCAAGCCCGGCGAACAGGGCCTGGGCCTCGGCCTGACCCTGTCGGCCAGTCTGGCGGCCGCCACCGGCGGGCATCTGGGTGTCGAACACCCGGCCAGCGGTGGTACCACTTTCGTCCTCAGTTTACCGTTGGTAAGCCCTACTCCTGCCGAGCCAATATGAACAACGACCTCAGTGTATTGATCGTCGAAGACGACCCCCATGTCCTGCTCGGCTGCCAGCAGGCGCTGACGCTGGAAGACATTCCCTGCATCGGCGTGGGCAGTGCCGAAGAAGCGCTGGAGCAGGTCGGTGACAACTTCGCCGGGATCGTCATCAGCGACATTCGCCTGCCGGGCATCGACGGCCTGGAACTGCTGACCCGGCTCAAGCAACGCGACCGCAGCCTGCCGGTGGTGCTGATCACCGGACACGGCGACATCTCCATGGCCGTCGGCGCGATGCAGAAAGGCGCCTACGACTTCATGGAGAAACCGTTCTCCCCAGAACGACTGGTGGACGTGGCCCGCCGAGCCCTCGAACAACGCAGCCTGAATCGCGAAGTCTCGTCCCTGCGCCGGCAACTGGCCGAACGCGATTCCCTTGAAGGTCGGATCATCGGCCGTTCGCCAGCCATGCAGAACCTGCGCGAACTGATCGCCAACGTCGCCGACACCTCGGCTAATGTGCTGATCGAAGGCGAAACCGGTACCGGCAAGGAACTGGTCGCCCGTTGCCTGCATGATTTCAGCCGCCGTCACAGCAAACAGTTCGTTGCGCTGAACTGCGGCGGGCTGCCGGAAAACCTGTTCGAAAGCGAAATCTTCGGTCACGAGGCCAACGCCTTCACCGGCGCCGGCAAGCGGCGGATCGGCAAGATCGAACACGCCGACGGCGGCACGCTGTTCCTCGATGAAGTGGAAAGCATGCCGCTGCCGTTGCAGATCAAACTGCTGCGGGTGTTGCAGGAGCGCACTCTCGAACGCCTCGGCTCGAACCAGAGCGTGGCGGTGGATTGCCGGGTGATCGCAGCCACCAAGTCCGACCTCGACGAATCGAGCAAGGCCGGGGAATTTCGCAGTGACCTGTACTACCGCCTCAACGTGGTAACGCTGGAACTGCCGCCGCTACGCGAGCGCCGCGAAGACATCCTGCAACTGTTCGAACACTTCACCCAGCAATCGGCCCTGCGTTTCGACCGCGCGCTGCCGGAGCTGGACAACCAGACCCTGTCGAGCCTGATGAGCCACGACTGGCCGGGCAACGTGCGCGAACTGCGTAACGTCGCCGAGCGTTTTGCCCTCGGCCTGCCAGCGTTCAAGAAAACCGGCGCGGGTAGCGCAGGTCAGGGACTGGCCTTCGCCGAAGCGGTGGAAGCGTTCGAGCGCAACCTGCTCAGCGACGCCCTGCAACGCAGCGGCGGCAACCTGACCCAGGCCAGCCTGGAACTGGGCATGGCCAAGACCACGTTGTTCGACAAAGTGAAAAAATACGGCCTGAGCCATTAAGCGAGAACGACGTGGATCTGATTTTCAAGGCAATGCTCGGCGCGGCCGTGGTGGTGATCCTCGCCATGCTGGCCAAGACCAAAAACTACTACATCGCAGGGCTGGTGCCGCTGTTCCCGACCTTCGCCCTGATCGCCCACTACATTGTCGGCAAGGGCCGTTCGATCGACGACCTGAAGACCACCATCGTTTTCGGCATGTGGTCGATCATTCCGTACTTCGTCTATCTGGCGACCTTGTACGTGATGGTCGACCGCATGCGCCTAGAGGCTTCGCTGGCGGTCGCGGCGGTGGCGTGGCTGATGGCGGCGACGGTGCTGGTGTCGGTGTGGGTGCGGCTTCACGCCTGAATCAGACGTAGGTATCGGTGCACCGCTCGTCTGAAAATCACGATGACCTGTTAGATCTGACAGTAGACGGACCTCATCGGTAGCTGCTCAATCTCCCTATACGCAGGGGACTGCAGCGCTACCTTACTTGAGGCAAAAACATGGTCAGCCTATCGAGCAACACTAACGCTTCGACTCAGCAACTTGTCTTTTCAACGGATCACGACCCCTTGCGCATAATGGCGGATGTCCCGCCGTTCATTCCGGGGGCGAAAGCGCTGGCAAATAACGTCTACGGCGTGAATCGAAACATGGTGAATAGCGATCGACGGGGACTATTGGGTTACTTTTTCCCGTACTCGGACATGGACAGTCTGGACTTCATACAGTTACTCATCGGGACACCTCCCAGACCTGTCGGCGACCCCATTTCGGTAGGATCTAACGTCGACAAACCGGTACCGTTTTACCTGCCGTCTGATCTTCTGAATCAGTTGTTTTCCTCCCCCATCCCCATGCCTGATGCGTTGCCGTTGGTGTTCAAAGTCACACGTCCGAGCGGAAATACAAATACCTCTCCGCCCCTGCCTCTGCTGTTCAAACCCTTCGGTCCCGGTGAAGCAGATACACGGCCCGACCTGCCCAACAACCAGGGACTGGCACTGCCAATTCCCTCGGAGACGGTAATTGACAAACCCGTGCTGGACAATGGCATGACCGTCACTGTGCCGCAGTACCGGTATCAGGCAATCGGCGACACGGTTTATCTGATGGTTGGCCCGCTTGTCCTGAGCGTAACGGTCACCGCTTTGGGGGAGGTATTTTTTGACTTGCTTCCCGAATTTCTGGCCAGGCTGCCCAACACCGACAAGGTGGCGCTCAGTTATGAACTCGAAGACCGGGTGCACAACGCCAGTGGATGGTCAAGCGCAGTCATGCTGTCCCTGAAGCCTACCGCTGTGCTTCTCCCGCCCCCCCAGGTAGATGAAACGGATGCTGCAAACAATCTCGACTACAGCAGCCTAGCCGGCGCTGCGGCAACAGTTCTTTTGACGGACCAATTCAGCATTGGCGATAACTTACTACTCACCATTGTCCTGTTTACTTCCCGGGGTGACCGGGTCGAACATGTGATCGAAAGGACGATGGAGGCCAACAGCCGGCTTTTGCAAATACCGTTGCCAAACGAGCTCATTCGAAACGTCATCAAAGGTCTGTTTACGCTCAGCTACACGAAAAAACGCGGCACGATCACTCAGAGCTCCAAGTCCGCTACCGTTACCGTCAGCGCAAGCAAATCCGAAAACCCCGCCGCTGCCCCGACCATTACCGAACAGAAAGGAGACGAACTACCTGCGGACACCACGCTGGCGCATGTCGTGATCCCCAAATACTGGCCTTTGGCCAACGATGCAAAGATGACAATGTTCTGGCAGATAACCGGATCAGACGGGGTGGTGAACATGTATATGTTCAGACAATTCATTGTCGATGCAACCCAGGAGGTTGTCTTCACAGTGCCAGCCGACTACACCAAACGGTTCGCAAGCAAGCGATTGATCGTTGCCTACGAAATCGAAAATCCGGGAACGCCCTCAGTGCAGTCCGAGCTGTTGCTGCTTCAGATCGGTGCCTTACAAACGCAGACGCCTACAATTACCGCAACAATCAACACTCAGACAAACCAGCCTGTACTCAATGGGGGTACCACGACGGCAGTCAGTGTGACCGTGAGCGGCAGCTCGTCGGAAGACGAAAACCTGCAGATTCTGAACGGAAGCACACCGCTCGGTAATACGACAGCAAGATCGACCGGCAAATGGGACTTCACCTTTGTAGTCGCTGCACCAAATACTTATCAAATAATGGCCAAAGCGCTGTCCGGGACCAACCCACTCTCGAACACGTGGACGTTCAAAGTTGTCGCGCCTTTGAGCCTGGGCCAGAATCACTCACAGAATGCACAAGGCTGTTACAACTTCCGGGGAGTCAATCCACAATCACCACTGGCGCAAGGCATTTACCATCGATCCGCCACAGGAGGCACCCCACCATTCCGGTACTACTCTTCAAATCCGTCGGTCGCCTGGATAGATATAAACACCGGAAGAGTGCATGCGACGGGCAACGGGACAGCAATAATCTGGGTTTATGACAGTGCAGGTGGCACTGCGTTTTACGCCATCACTTTTTACAATGTTCAACGACTCGAATTCGGTTACACCACTTGGACCCCACCGGACCAACCCAACCTGGCAAACTACGGATTGACGCTAGGGGAGCTGGAAGTCGTCAGGAGAACGTACCGCGGCCCGGCGGGTACCGCGACCCAAAGAATGGGCTTGCCAAACGAACTGTATTGGTCAAAAGAAAATGTTCTTTACAACCCCGATGGTTCCTGGAGTCCGAACGCTTGGGCGATGTGGCTTTCCAGTATGGGTTCTGACTTAGGCATCTCAGCTTACGGAGAACGACGAGCCTGGCTTTATAAGATCGCAGGATGATTGGCAAGACGACAAACGCGCGGATCGGAGAAGCCTTGGCGACTGACACCCCCGAGGCTTCGCCCTACTCTCCCTACAACAAATTCCCTTCCGCCACCGGCTCGATCTGCGCCCAGTGCGACGTGTCTTCGCGGTGCTCGCGCAGATACGGCAACACCGCCGCCAGCAACGGCTCCTTGAACGCTTCCTGAAAACGGTGCGCCAGCCCCGGAATCAGCCGCAGCTGACTACCACGAATGTGTGCCGCCAGATGTACGCCGTGCATCACTGGCAACAAAGGATCCGCCGTGCCATGCACTACCAGCGTCGGGACGCGTAGTTGATTGAGCAACGCCACCCGGCTCGGTTCGGCGAGGATCGCCATGATCTGGCGCTTCACGCCTTCGGGATTGAACGCTCGGTCATAGGACAGCGCCGCTTGATGCAGCAACGCCTCGCGATCATCGCTGACTGAAGGACTGCCCAGCGCCGCCAGCAGATCGGCCTGTTGCTCAAGCGCGATCTGGCGATTGGGCGCGCCACGTCGTGCCAGCAACTGCACCAACGCCGCGCTCGGCGCCGGCAACCCTTCGGCGCCGGAGCTGGTCATGATCAGCGTCAGGCTCTCGACCCGTTGCGGCGCCATGGCCGCCATGTGCTGGGCGATCATCCCGCCCATGCTCGCGCCGAGCACGTGGAATTGCTCGACGTGCAACGCATCCATCAGGCCCAGCGCATCATCGGCCATGTCGGTCAGGCTGTAAGGCGCCGCCACCGGCAGGCCGAGCTTGTAGCGCAGTACCTCAAAAGTCAGGTTGGCTTCCACCGGCGTCTGGCGCCAGGTCGACAGACCGACATCGCGGTTGTCATAACGGATCACCCGAAAGCCTTGCTGACACAGCGCAACCACCACTTCATCCGGCCAGTGGATCAACTGCCCACCCAGGCCCATCACCAGCAACAGCGCCGGATCCGACGCACGACCGACGCTCTCGTAGGCCAGGCTCACCTGCTCCAGATCGACCCGTTCGGTCGGTACATTGACGTCGCAACGCGACGCCGCATTGGAGGCCGGAACGAAAAAAACCGCGGCCAACAACGCCGCGATTGCAAAAAATCCCTTGAACATGAAAAACACCGAAACGCAGAACCCCAGTAGAGCGCGAGTCTGATGAAGTTTGTTCAAGCGCGCTGCCACAGTTCGATGACAGTTTGATGAAGAGTGCCGAGCGGTCGACACTCTTCATCCGGTGCTGCCGTTACGCCAACTGACTGCGCAACTGCCGCGCCGCTGCCACCATGTTCACCAGCGCCGCTTCGGTCTCGGGCCATGCGCGGGTCTTCAGGCCGCAGTCCGGGTTGACCCACAGGCGCTGCGCCGGGATGCGCTTCACGGCCTTGCTCATCAGTTTCACCATCTCGGCAGTGTCCGGCACCCGCGGCGAGTGGATGTCGTAGACGCCCGGGCCGATGTCGTTCGGGTAGTCGAACGCTTCGAAGGCTTCGAGCAATTCCATGTCCGAGCGCGAGGTTTCGATGGTGATGACGTCGGCGTCCATGTCGGCGATCGCCTTGATCACGTCATTGAATTCGCTGTAGCACATGTGGGTGTGGATCTGGGTTTCATCCTTCACGCCCGACGCTGTCAGACGGAACGCTTCCACCGCCCAGTCGAGGTATTCCTGCCATTGTTCACGGCGCAATGGCAAGCCTTCGCGGAAGGCCGCCTCGTCGATCTGCACGATCTTGATTCCGGCGTTTTCCAGATCCACCACTTCGTCCCGCAGGGCCAGCGCCAGTTGTTGCGCCTGGACTTTGCGCGACACATCTTCACGGGGGAACGACCACATCAGCATGGTCACGGGACCGGTCAGCATGCCTTTCATCACCTTGTCCGTCAGGCTCTGGGCGTAGGTGATCCAGTCAACGGTCATGGCGTTCGGACGGCTGAGGTCGCCGTAGATCACCGCCGGTTTGACGCAACGGGAACCGTAGCTCTGGACCCAGCCGAAGCGGGTGAACAGGTAGCCGTCGAGCTGCTCGGCGAAGTACTCGACCATGTCGTTGCGCTCGGCTTCACCGTGCACCAGTACATCCAGCCCCAGACGTTCCTGCACCTGTACCGCGTGGCGGATTTCGCTGCGCATGGCGTCGTGGTAATCGTTGGCCGACAGCTTGCCCTGCTTGAACGCCTGACGGGCCAGACGAATCGAGCCGGTCTGCGGGAACGAACCGATGGTGGTGGTCGGGAACGTCGGCAATTTCAGACGCGCCTGCTGTGCGGCGATGCGCTTGGCGAACGGCGAATGACGCTGGCTGTCGCTGGCATTGATCGCCTCGATCCGCGCCTGCACGGCGGCCTTGTGAATACGCGGTGAACGGGCGCGACTTTCTTGAATCGCGCGGCTTTCGGCCAGTGCGCTTTGCACTTTCGGCGCTTGCGGGTCGTTCAGCGCATCACGCAAAACCGAGATTTCGCTGCACTTCTGCACGGCGAATGCCAGCCAGCTTTTCAGTTCCGGATCGAGCTTGTCTTCACGCTCGACATCCACCGGGCTGTGCAGCAACGAGCAGGAACTGCTGACCCACAGGTTGTCGCCAAAACGCTCCTGCGCCGGTTGCAGTTGTGCCAGCGCCTGCTCCAGTTCGCAGCGCCAGACGTTGCGACCGTTGACCAGACCCACCGAAAGAATCTTGTAGGTCGGCAGGCGATCGAGCACCTGACCCAGTTGATCCGGTGCACGCACGGCGTCGATATGCAGACCTTGCACCGGCAGGCCGACGGCCAGACCGAGGTTGTCTTGCAGACCGCTGAAATAGGTCGCCACCAGTTTCTTCAGCGGCGAGTACTGAAGGATGTGATAGGCGCGTTCGAAGGCGCTTTTCCAGGCTTGCGGCAGGTCGAGGGTGAGGATCGGCTCATCGATCTGCACCCACTCCACGCCCTGTGCGGCGAGGCGACCGAGGATTTCGTTGTACACCGGCAACAGGCGCTCAAGCAGATCAAGCTTGTCGAAGTCGTTGCCTTTCGCCTTGCCCAGCCACAGGTAAGTCAGCGGGCCGATGATCACCGGTTTGACGTTGTGACCGAGGGCTTTGGCTTCTTCGACTTCATCGAACAACTGCTCCCAGCTCAGCTTGAATTGCTGGCCTGCGCTGAATTCCGGGACCAGGTAGTGGTAGTTGGTATCGAACCACTTGGTCAGCTCTTGTGCGTACTGAGTCTTGCCGTGCTCGCCGCCACAGCAGGACGACGTGGCGCCACGGGCCATGGCGAACAGGGTGTCGAGGGTCGGCAGGCCGCGCTCGTCACGCACACCGTCGAAGCGCTCGGGGATCACACCGAAGGTCAGCGAGTGGGTCAGCACCTGGTCGTACCAGGCGAAGTCGCCGACCGGCAGCAGGTCGATGCCGGCATCCTTCTGCAGTTGCCAGTGTCTGGCACGCAGCTCGCGGCCGACCTGATTCAAAGCGGCCTGATCGAGATCGCCTTTCCAACAGGCTTCGAGGGCTTTTTTCAGTTCACGGTCGGCGCCGATGCGCGGGAAACCCAGGGTGTGTGCCACGGCCATGTCGAGTGTTCTCCATTGCGTAAAAGATGGCGCCATTGTCGACAGCCAGGGCAACATGAGACAAACTCAACCTTTTCGTGTTGATCACAAATTTTTCTCATGGAGCCTGCGGTGCTTGAGATCCGTCACCTGAAAACCCTGCATGCCCTGCGCGAAGCCGACAGCCTGGTCGATGCAGCCGACCGCCTGCACCTGACCCAGTCGGCGCTGTCCCACCAGTTCAAGGAACTGGAAGAGCGCATGGGCATGCCATTGTTCGTGCGCAAGACCAAACCGGTGCGCTTCACCAGCGCCGGCCTGCGCCTTCTGCAACTGGCCGACGCGACCCTGCCGCTGCTGCGCGCCGCCGAGCGTGATATCGGGCGTCTGGCCGGGGGCACCGCCGGGCGTCTGCACATGGCGATCGAATGCCACAGCTGCTTCCAGTGGCTGATGCCGACCATCGACCAGTTCCGCGATGCGTGGCCGGAAGTCGAACTCGACCTCGCTTCGGGTTTCTCGTTTGCCCCGCTGCCGGCTCTGGCCCGGGGTGATCTGGATCTGGTGGTGACGTCCGACCCGCTGGAAATCGCCGGCATCACCTACGTGCCGCTGTTCACCTACGAAGCCATGCTCGCGGTCGCCAATCAGCATGCGCTGGCGAGCAAACCGTACATCGTTCCCGAAGACCTGCTGACCGAAACCCTGATCACCTACCCGGTGGAACGGGATCGGCTGGACATCTTCACCCGCTTCCTCGAACCGGCCGACATCGAACCGGCGCAGGTGCGTACCTCAGAGCTGACGGTGATGATGATGCAACTGGTGGCCAGCGGTCGTGGCGTGTGCGGCATGCCGCACTGGGCGCTGCATGAATACAGCTCGCGCGGTTACGTGAAGGGCAAGCGGCTGGGTGAGAAAGGTCTGTTCGCGACGCTGTACGCGGCGATCCGCGCCGACATGCTGGACGCGCCGTACATGCGCGATTTCCTGCTGACGGCCAAGGACACCTCGTTCTCGACCCTGGATGGGGTCAGCGCGGTTCGTTGAGGCTGGCGGTCGGCACAGAAGGCGGGCACCACATGTGGATCTTGTCGAAGTAGTCCTCGCCGACCCGCACCGCCATCGGCTCGAGGCCGAACTGGATGAAGCCGCAGCGCTGGTACAGCTGGAACGCCGCGTCATTGCCGGCGGTGACGGTCAATTGAATGACTTTCAGCGCCGGGTGCTGCTGCGCCTCACCCAGCACCGCCTCCATCAATTTCAGCCCCAGCCCGCGCTGACGAAAGTCGGCCGACACATACATGCCGAAGACCGTTGCCTTGTGCCGGGCCTTTTCCCGAGGCTCGAACGCCAGGCCGACGATGCCCGCCAGCCGGCCGTCTTCGAACGCGCCGAACACCGCGTCGAGCTTGCTGGTCAGGCGTGATTCCCACCAGCTCAGCGGCATCACTGCGCGCTCGCGCACGCTGGAGGTGAACGCCTGCGGATGCCGGTCATAGGCTTCCAGCATCAATTCGCGATAGGCCAGCGCATGACTGGCGTCCAGCCGTTCGATCCACATGTTCAGGCGGCCTTGCGCTGTTCAAGCATCAGCCGCACGGCCAGGCCGCCCAGCACGAAGCCCATGAAATAACGCTGCGCCGCCAGCCAGGTCGGGTTGTTGACGAACCACGACGCGATGCCCGCCGCGAACAGCGCGATCAGCAGGTTGACGCTGAAACTGACGCTGATCTGGGTCAGGCCGAGGATGATGCTCTGGGTGAACACCGAGCCGTGCTCGGGGGTGATGAACTGCGGGAATACCGAGAGGTAGAACACCGCGATTTTCGGGTTCAGGGCGCTGGTCAGAAAGCCCATGGTGATCAGTTTGCGCGACGAATCCGCCGGCAATTGTTGCGCCTCGAATGGCGAGCGGGCGCCGGGTTTCACCGCCTGCCAGGCCAGCCACAACATGTACAGCGCGCCGGCCCACTTCAACACTTCATAGGCCATCGGCACCGCGAGAAACACCGCGGTCAAACCGGCGGCCGCCGCGAACAGATGCACAAAGAAACCCGCCACCACGCCGAGCAGCGAGGTCACCCCGGCACGGCGTCCCTGACAGATCGACCGCGAGATCAGGTAGATCATGTTCGGCCCCGGCGTCAGTACCATCAGCAGTGCAGCGGCGGCAAAAATCAGCAGGTCTTGAAGCGGGATCATGACGAAGTCCTTTACACGAATGATCAGGCGATCGCGGTCAGCGAGGCTCGATAAAACGGCAGGATCAGGTCACGTGTCAATGGGGCGAGAATTACATTGCCGTCGGTGGCCGGGTCGATCCAGATCACCTCTTCGATCTCGGCAGCCGGCAACACTTGAGCATCGATGGTCAACTGAAAGATCTCGGCCTGCACGACGAATCCCGGCTCGTTGGCGGCGGGCGCCGAGAACTGGCCGAGAAAGCTCGCCTGCGCCGGATCGATCACCAGTCCCAGTTCTTCTTCCAGCTCACGGGCCAATGCATGCACCGGCAGTTCATGAGGTTCGATCTTGCCGCCCGGTTGCATGAACGCCGTAGTGCCGCGCTTGCGCACCAGCAGGGTCTGGCCGTCGGGGTTGAGCAGCAATGCGGCAGCAATGCGAATGATGGAATTATTTGTGGTCGACATGAACGGAAAGCCTTTGACTCAAAAAACGGCAAGCATCACACGCCCGCCGTTCATGAGCAAAGACTCGGCCGGAACCTCAGGTCGCTTCCTGGAAATCCATCTCCGGCGGCTGCCGGCGGAAACCACCCGTAAGCACCGCCAGGTACACCACGCCAATCGCCAGCCAGCTCAGGCCCAGATACACCGCCAGGTGATCAAGGCTGACCATCAGCCACAAGTCCGCCGCCAGGCCGATGAACGGAAAGATCAGGAACAGGATCAATTCGCGCAGGCCTTTTTTCTCGCCGCCGATCCAATAGTGAAAAATCACCGACAGATTGACCAGGCTGAACGCCAGGAACGCGCCGAAGTTGATGAACGAGGTCGAGGTGGTCACGTCGAGTTTCAGCGCCAGCAAGGCCACCACCGCACACAGCAGGATGCTGTTGACCGGGGTGCCGAAGCGCTCGTGCAAGGTGCCGAAGAACGACTTGGGCAGCACACCATCACGGCCCATCGCGAACAACAAGCGCGAACCGCTGGCCTGCGCCGACAGGCCCGAGGCGAACTGACCGACGATCAGGCCGATCAGGAAGATCGACACGAACAGGTCGCCGCCGATGTTGCGCGCAATCTCGTAGGCCGCCGAGTCGACGCTGTCGAACTGGAACGAGGGGTGGGCGATCTGTACGAAGTACGAGACACCGACAAAAATCAGCCCGCCGATCAGGGTGATCAACATGATTGCCCGAGGGATGGTGCGGCGCGGATCGCGGGTTTCTTCGGTCAAGGTGCTGACCGCATCGAAGCCGAGAAACGAGTAGCAGGCAATGGCCGCGCCGCTCATGATCAGCGGCATCTGCATGTCGCCGTTGAAGAACGGTTTGATCGACCACAACGGCGTGCTGGCATCGCCGCCAACGTAATGCACGCACAGTGCGACGAAGGCGATCAGCACCAGAAACTGCACCAGCATCAGCAAGGCGTTGATGCCGTTGGCCAGTTTCAAGCCGATGATGTTGATCGCGCTGGTGATGCCGATGAATGCCAGTACCCAGACCCACTGCGGGATCGACGGGAACGCCGAAGCCAGGTACGCGGCGCCGATCAGCCAGATCGCCATCGGCAGAAACAGATAATCGAGCAGCACCGCCCAACCGGCGATGAAGCCGAGTTTCGGGCTGATGGCCCTGCGCACGTAGCTGTAGGCCGAGCCGGCCACCGGGAACGCGGCGGCCATTCGGCCATAACTCATGGCGGTGAAAAACATCGCCACCAGCGCCGCCAGATACGCGGCGGGCACCATGCCGGCGGTGGACTGGGCGAGGATGCCGAACGTGCCGAGGACAATGATCGGCGTCATGTAGGCGATGCCGAACAGCACCACCGCCCCTAGCGAAAGGGTGCGTTGCAAACGAGCCATGGGCGACTTACTCCGGATTTTATTGGATTTATGGCAGAGGCCGAGTTCGGCGAATGTTTCGGGTGTTGCTTGTTTTTTTGTTCGACTGGAGATCCTTACCCCCTCACCCCAGCCCTCCCGAAACGTCGGACCGCCCCCAAGGGGGCGAGGGGGAAAGGGAGCCGATCTCCATGCTTTTCAAGACCTGAGTTCACTCGGAATTTCAGGTCGACGTAACTTGAGCGAGCACCTCGGTCAGTCCCCTCTCCCTCCGGGAGAGGGTTAGGGTGAGGGCAGCGGTTCATCGGGCAGGAATCAAAAGCTCCCGAACACCACCATCCCGCTCCACCACCTCCCCCGGCAACCTCAACCGCTGATCATCCAGATACCGATAATCCTTGCGCGCCAGCTCCAGCTGGCCGAAATCCAGCTCGACACTGAACCGCCCGTCCTCACGCCCGGCCTCGAACAGCACCGTGCCCAGCGGGTCCACCAGCGCACTGCCGCCGGCAAACATCAACCCGTCATCCCCGGCTTCCACCCGATTGACCATCAGCGCAAACGCCTGGTTTTCCTGAGCCCGGGCCATGATCGCGGTACGGTGGGTCGGACCGTATGGGTCCATGTTGCCGTTGGTCACGATCAGCAATTCGGCGCCCAGTTGCGCCAGGGCCCGGGCCGACTCCGGGAACTCGATGTCGTAGCAGATCAGCAGACCGACCCGCACGCCGTTCCACAGGCAGGTGGCGTAACGGTCACCGGCCTCGAACACACCGCGATCCGAGGCCCAGAGGTGGGTCTTGCGGTATTTCAGGGCGATGCCTTCGGGGGTAATCAGCAGCGTGGTGTTGTAGAAGCGGCCGTTGTCGTTCTCGGCCATGCCGATCACCACGGCGAGGTTGCGTTCACGGGCGGCGACCTGCACGGCGCTGACGGTCGGGCCGTCCAGCGGTTCGGCGATCTGCGCCACGGTGTCGGCGGTCGGGAAGCCCATCAGGTGGGTCTCGGGGAACACGATCAATTGCGTGTCGACGGCGCAGGCCGCCATCGCGGCGAGGGCGCGTTCGAGGTTGTACGCCGTGTCTTTGTCACGGCCCGCCAGCTGGGCGAGTTCGACTTTCATGGGGAGTCCTTGTTATGAGCGCCGGGCGCCGAAAGATTGCCCGGCGGCTGTCTGTGGGCCAGTATGCTTCGCATTCGACCGGCCAGGGAATTACGCGGCCGGGGTAACCCGATAGGGGTAGAGGCATGACTCTTTCGTTTGACGACATCACCTGGCACCGCGCCGTCGGGCAGTTGATCGACGCCCTCGACAAGCCGAACTTCTGGGCGCAACTGGTGCGCCTGCTTGACCAGTACGTGCCGTTCGATAGCTGGGTGGCGCTGCTGTTCAGCGCCGACCGCCACCCGCAGGTGTTCGCCGAATGCCCCGGCGCCGACGGCAGTCCCGACCAGCTGTTTCAGGATTATCTGCGCGGTCTTTATCTGCTCGACCCGTTCTACATCGCCTGCCGTGAGCAGTCGCGCACCGGTTTGTATCGCCTGTCGGAGGTCGCGCCGGAGCACTTCGAACTGACCGAGTATTACCAGCGATACTTTCGTCTGAATGTGGTGGCCGACGAAATCCAGTTCAATTGCCAACTCGAAGGCGACCGCACGTTGTGCCTGTCGCTGGGCAGCCAGCAACGCTTCACCGGCGAGCAGATTGCCCTGCTGTCGCTGATCCAGCCGTGGGTGCTCGGCCTGTTGCGCCAGCGCCTGCCCTATGAAATCAACGAAACCGTGGCATTGGCCCCGGCGCCTGCGCAACCGGACTGGCGGGTGCAGCTCGAAGCGTCGGTGCAGCAACTCAAGGGCGCGCAATTGACCGCCCGGGAACTGGACGTCGGGCGCCTGATGCTCAGCGGTTGCTCCAGTAAAGAAATCGCCCGTAAGCTGGAAATCTCTGTTGAAACCGTGAAAGTCCATAAGAAACACATGTACAGCAAGCTGGGGATCAAATCCCAGTCGGAGCTGTTTTCGATCTTTCTGCAGGCGCAGAACGCCTGACTGCCGCAAAAAACCGTCCGAACCAAGGAAACCGTATGAGCCTGTCACTCCTGAGCCGCTACGCCTTCTTTGCCGTCTGCGTGATTTTCACCCTCGCCAGCCTGCCCTTTCTCGAACACGACTGGCTGTGGCCGATCACCGCCGTTACCGGCGTATTGAGCCTGATAGGCCTGTTCGACCTGATGCAGAGCCCGCACGCGGTGCGCCGCAATTATCCGATCCTCGGCAACATCCGTTATCTGGTCGAAGGCATCCGCCCGGAAATCCGCCAGTACCTGCTGGAATCCGACAGCGACGCCCTGCCCTTCTCCCGCGCCCAGCGTTCGCTGGTGTATTCGCGAGCCAAGAATGAAACCGCCGACAAACCGTTCGGTACCCTGATCGACGTCTACCAGTCCGGCTTCGAATTCATTGGCCACTCGATGCGTCCGGCGCCGTTGAGCGACCCGAGCAGTTTCCGCGTCACCGTCGGCGGCCCGCAGTGCACCCAGCCGTACTCGGCGTCGGTGTTCAACATCTCGGCCATGAGCTTTGGCTCGCTCAGCGCCAACGCGATCCGCGCGCTGAACCAGGGCGCCAAACTCGGCAATTTCGCCCACGACACCGGTGAAGGCAGCATCAGCCCCTATCACCGCGAACACGGCGGCGACCTGACCTGGGAACTGGGCAGCGGCTACTTCGGCTGCCGCACCAGTGACGGCCGCTTCGATCCGGAACGCTTCGCCGCCCAGGCGCAGACCCCGCAAGTGCGGATGATCGAAATCAAGATGAGCCAGGGCGCCAAACCCGGCCACGGCGGGATTCTGCCCAAGCACAAGGTCACCCAGGAAATCGCCGACACCCGCGGCATCCTGATGGGCGAAGACTGCATCTCGCCGTCGCGCCACAGCGCGTTCTCCACGCCGATCGAGATGATGCATTTCATCCAGCAACTGCGGGAACTGTCCGGCGGCAAACCGGTGGGCTTCAAGTTCTGCCTCGGCCATCCGTGGGAGTTCATGGGCATCGCCAAGGCCATGCTGGAAACCGGCATCCTGCCGGACTTCATCGTGGTCGATGGCAAGGAAGGCGGCACCGGCGCCGCGCCGGTGGAGTTCACCGACCACATCGGCGTGCCGATGCGCGAAGGCCTGCTGTTCGTGCACAACACCCTGGTCGGCCTGAACCTGCGGGACAAGATCAAGCTCGGCGCCAGCGGCAAGATCGTCAGCGCCTTCGACATCGCCAGCGTGCTGGCCATCGGCGCCGACTGGGCCAACTCGGCGCGCGGCTTCATGTTCGCCATCGGCTGCATTCAGTCGCAAAGCTGCCACACCAACAAATGCCCGACCGGCGTCGCCACCCAGGACACCCTGCGCCAGCGCGCGCTGGTGGTGCCGGACAAAGCCCAGCGGGTCTACAACTTCCACCGCAATACGCTCAAGGCCCTGGCGGAAATGCTCGCCGCCGCCGGACTCGATCATCCGTCGCAACTGTCGGCCAAGCATCTGGTGCGGCGCATGTCGGCGACCGAAATCAAACTGTTCTCGCAGTTGCACGTGTTCCTGAAACCAGGGGAATTGCTCACCGGGGAAGTGAACGGCGAGTTCTATTCGCGGATGTGGCAGATGGCGCGGGCGGACAGTTTCGAACCGCAGGAAATCGCGGCGGCCTAGACTCTGAACGGTCACCATTGCAGTAAGCGACCGTGGGGCGGTTCCTTCATCACGATGAAGCCGTAGTCGCCAATCAGGTAGAGGCGGTAATAGAGGCTGTCCACCAAAGGTGGATAGCCCATCAGACCGACGTGGGTCGCGTTGCGCCGTTCGCGCTCGGCGACCACGTTGGTAATGCCGGCCGAGGGCAGGTTTTCGGCGAGCATGAAGTAATCGATGTTCAGCAGATAGTGCAGCACCGGCAACTGTTTGAACGTACCCACCGTTCCCGCCAGCCAGCGATCGGAGTACGTCACCGAGATATATATCCGTTTGGCTTCGCGCAGCTCGCGATGAGATGAAATGTCGTGGCTCAGGCTGTAGAGCGCACTGCTGGCGAAGGTTTTCTCCATCGTCAGCACCCGGCCATAAGCGAAGGACAGCGACAGCGTGGCCAGAAGCGGAATCGCCAACACCAAAGGCAACCGTTGATGCAGCGGCATCAACCCCAGCCAGACCAGATAGAACAGCAACATCAGCAGCACACCGAATCCCATCAGGGTGCGCGCGCCTTCGTTGAAGTCGCGAAACAGCAGCGTCATGCCCGGCACCAGTAGCACAATCAACGGCAACGCCAGCAGACAGCTGAAGCTCAAGAGCAAACCCTTGGCGCGGGACATGTTGCGCTCGCGAATCTGCCGCCCCAACTGCACGGCGCCGAACACGGCGCACAGCACCAGCACAATAAAAATCGCCGTGTAGCCGCCGTGAAACAGCAGCGCAACTTTCTCTATCACCCGACCGATATTGATGCCGATCTGCAGCAACGGATCAGCGCTCGCATTCAGCAACTGCGTGCGCCCGTGGTCCGTGAACGGATAGGCCGTGACGCTGTAGATCGACACCGCCAGCAGCAGCTGCGCCAGCCTCCAGCCTGACTGGCACCAGAGCGCTGACCACGGCATTCGCCCGTGAACATTCCTGAGCAATTCAAGGCAACACAGCCCGAGAAACACATTGAGGCTGATCTGATACAACCCGATCGCCAGCGCCAGCAACGCCGACGGCACCAGCCATCGCTGAATGCGCGAAGCGCCGCAAAACGTGATCGCGTAAATCACCGCGACCAGACTCAGGGCCATGCCGGCCCCGTCGTATTGATAGGACAGGTTCTGCAACAGAAACGGGTTGTACCAGAGCGGCAACGCCACCAGACAACAGGCCAGCGTCGGTTCGGGAAAATAGTGGAAGGTCAGCCGGGTCAAAGCGAACGACATCGCTACGGCGGCAAGCAACAGCGGCAGAGGAAAAATATTCGGCGCAGCGTCGGTGAAGGTCAGCGCCTGATACAACCAGTCCATGAACAACCGCCCCTGCCCGGCCCAAGCGTTGCCGGCGGCCAGCGTGCGCCAGTTATCGTCGATGTAGGGGAAGTCGGCAAGAATCAGCGGCAGGATGTACAGCAGCGTGGCGAGCAGGAAGAACAGCACGACCTGACGGCGGCCGAGTTCTCGTACGAGAAAATCGCTCATCCTCATACCTGCGCCTCTGTTCACGGCTGCGCTGGAAACAACGTAGCTAAACCTTCGAACATGACTCTGGATCAGAAGTCGTTTTTTGCGGCGCTTTCAGACCAGCGGTATCAACCTCGCACCGACGAAAAAGCCCCGGACTTTCGACCGGGGCTTTCGAGTTTCAGCAACAACGAATTACGAAGCCGAACGCACCGCGCCCTGGGACGCATCGTTCGGTTGCAGCTTGAACACGTAGAACAAAACGGTCAGCAGCACCAGGAACGCCGGACCTACATAAAGTGCCACGCGAGTGTCCGGGAAGTACGCCATCAGACCGACTACCAGCACCAGGAACGCCAGCGCCAGATACGAGCTGATCGGGAACAGCCACATCTTGTACTTCAGGCCGGCCCGTTCGCTGGCGCTCAGGCCTTTGCGGAATTTGAGCTGGGCCAGCAGGATCATCACCCAGGTCCAGATCGCGCCGAAGGTGGCAATCGAAGTTACCCAGACGAAGACTTTTTCCGGAACCAGATAGTTGAGCAGCACGCCCAGCAGCAGCGCGAAGATCGACAGCAGCAACGCCCGACGCGGTACGCCGTTGCTCGAGGTGCGAGCGAAACCGGCCGGCGCCTGGCCGTTCTGCGCCAGGCTGTAGAGCATGCGTCCGGTGCTGAAGATGCCGCCATTGCACGACGACAGCGCTGCGGTAATCACCACGAAGTTGATGATGCCGGCGGCGGTCTTGATGCCCAGACGTTCAAAGGTCATCACGAACGGACTGCCCTGGGTGCCGATTTCATTCCACGGGTAGATCGACAGGATCACGAACAGCGCGCCGACGTAGAACAGCAGGATCCGCCAGAACACCGAGCCGATCGCATTCGGGATGGTCTTCTGCGGGTTCTTCGCTTCACCGGCGGTCAGGCCGATCATTTCCACGCCGAGGTAGGCGAACATCACCATCTGCAGCGACATCAACACGCCCGTCACGCCGTTGGGCATGAAGCCGCCGTGGGCCCACAGGTTGGAAATCCCCAGCGCCACGCCGTCGTTGCCGAAACCGAAAGCAATGATGCCGATGCCGCCAAGCACCATGGCAATGATGGTGACGATCTTGATCAGGGCGAACCAGAACTCGAATTCACCGAAGGCCTTCACCGCGATCAGGTTGATCGAGCCCATGCTGACCAGCGCCGCCAGCGCCCAGATCCAGCGCGGGACATCGGGGAACCAGATGCCCATGTAGACCGCCACGGCGGTGATTTCGGCGACGCAGGTCACCAGCCACAGGAACCAGTAGTTCCAGCCGGTCAGAAAGCCCGCCAGCGGGCCGAGGTAATCCTGTGCATAACGGCTGAAGGAGCCGGCGACCGGGTTGTGTACGGCCATTTCGCCGAGGGCGCGCATGATCACCAGGATCGCCAGACCGCCGATGATGTAAGACAGCATGATCGCCGGGCCGGCCATTTCGATGGCCTTGGCCGAACCGAGAAACAGACCGACACCGATGCAGGCGCCGAGCGCCATCAGGCGAATATGCCGTTCACCGAGTTCGCGTTTGAGCGGACCGCCTTGAGCGGTTTCGCCATGGGGCGGGTGATTGCCGACTGGCATGGGGGACTTCCTCGTCTTGTTATTGGATGTGACCACCGAGTGTTCAAGCGTCGGCCGATAAGCCTGCGCCTGGGTAAATACCGGCCCTGCTTCGTGGGCAGAACCGTCCCGCAGAAGCAACCTGCGGGATCAGCGGGGCGTGCAGTATAAAAAGCTTGCGACAGGTTTTTTCACTCTATAAGGCATCTGATTCAGACGTAAACCTCGTCAATTCACAGGTTTACGAGACAAACCATCCTGCATTTCGAGGATTATTCACCGCGCAAATGGGCGCCGAGTATTGCACAGCAATGGTGCAACGTCATGCCGCAACCGGGTTTGAAGATTTGTTCAGATGAAGCCGGCCACCGTTCTTCACAATTTTTTCACCGACGCCAACCACCGACTAAGCTTCAGTCAAGTCCGATCAATCTGCGTGAATGGATCAATCGACTATGGGCGCTTTGTGGCAAACCGATTCGAGTGAAAAAGTGGTTCCGACTGAACGTGTGGATGAAGCGCCTGTACCTGAAAAACCCCGTCGTAACCGGCATGGGTGGAAGGCTTTCTGGCTCCTGTTGGTGATCATTGCGATTGTCGTGGGCCTGGCTGCGATGAAGGAAATGCGCACCTCGCGTTTTCAGTCCCGGGAGGTCAGCCAGTACGCCGCCAAACTCAAGTACGAATTGCAACCGGGGCCCAGCGAAGCGATCCGCTATCCGGGCAACGGGCCATTCGACCTGCGTCTGGGCTACAGCTCGCTGGACGAATTCCTGCCGCGGCTGATCAAGCGCAACTACGTCATCACCGAGCAGACGCGCTTCTCCCCGGCCCTGCTCAACTACACCGACAAGGGCCTGTTCGTGCCCTACTCCGAAAAGATCCAGGCCGGGCTGTCGATCACCGATTGCCGCGCCGCGCCGCTGTATCAGTACAACTATCCGCAGCAGCTGTACGCAAGCTTCGACTCGATCCCGCCGGTGGTGGTCAACAGCCTGCTGTTCATCGAAAACCGCTTCCTGCTCGACCCCAGGCAACCGCTGGCCAACCCGGCGGTGGACTGGCCGCGCTTCGGCATGGCCGCGTGGTCGCAGGTTGCCAAGTTGCTGCACTTGCCAGGGCAGTCGGCCGGCGGCAGTACCCTGGCCACCCAGCTTGAGAAATACCGCCATTCACCCGATGGCCTGACGGTGTCCGGCGCGGAGAAGATCCGCCAGATGATTTCCGCCAGCGTGCGCGCCTATCAGGGCGGCCCGGACACCTTGCCGGCGCGGCAGAACATCATTCGTGACTACCTCAACAGCGTGCCGCTGTCGGCGGTGCCGGGGCATGGCGAAGTGCACGGCATGGCCGAGGGCCTGCGGGTCTGGTACGGCGCCGATTTCAACGAGGCCAACCGCAAACTATCCAGCTCAGCGACCGATCCGCAGTCCATGGCGGACAAAGGTCTGGCCCTGCGCGAAATGCTCTCGCTGATGATCGCCCAGCGCCGTCCTTCGCATTACCTGACCAAGGGCCGTGAAGAACTGGTCGAACTGACCAACAGCCACTTGCGCCTGCTCAAGCAGAACGGCGTGATCGACGCTGCCCTGGCCGATGCCGCGCTGGCCAGCACCATCAGCTATCGCGATTGGCAGACCCAGCCGACGATCCAGCCGATCGAAACCAACAAGGGCATCAGCGTCGCCCGCAGCCGGTTGGCGTCGATGCTCAACCGTCCGCTGTACGACCTCGACCGTCTCGACCTGTCGGCCACCAGCACCCTGCAGGGCGAGCTGCAAACCCAGGCCACCGCCTACCTGAAAAAACTCGCCGACCCGGCCTACGCCACCGAAGTCGGCCTGATGGGCGAACGCCTGCTGACGCCCACCAGCACCACCCAGGTGCGCTACAGCTTCACCCTGTTCGAACTGACCCCGGACGGTTCACGTGTGCGGGTGCAGACCGACAGCACCGACCAGCCGTTCGACATCAACGAAGGCAGCAAGCTGGAACTGGGCTCCACGGCCAAGATGCGAGTGCTGACCACCTACCTGCAAATCATCGCGGAGCTGCATGACAAATACGGCGCCATGACCGTGCCGGAACTGAAGAAAGTCGAGGTGCCGGATCAGGATCGCCTGAGCCAGTGGGTGATCGATTACCTGATTCAGAACAAGGATCACGACCTGTCGAAAATGCTCGGCGCCGCCCTCGACCGCAAATACTCGGCCAGCCCAGGTGAAGCGTTTTTCACCGGTGGCGGCCTGCACGTGTTCCATAACTTTCGCAAGGAAGACAACGGCCGCCTGCCGACCCTGCGCGATGCCCTGCGTGAATCGATCAACCTGCCGTTCATTCGCCTGATGCGCGATCTGGTGCGCTACACCACCTACTCCGGTCCCAACAACAGCGCCGAGCTGCTCAAGGACGATCGCGACCCGCGCCGTCAGGAATACCTCGCCTCGTTCGCCGACCGCGAAGGTACTTCGTTCCTGCTCAAGTTCTGGAAGAAGTACCGCAACAAGGACACCCAGGCCCGGCTCGACACCTTCCTCGACAGCATGCGCCCGACGCCGATCCGCATGGCCGCCGTGCACCGTTACCTGCTGCCCAACGCCAGCCAGGAAGACTTCAACACCTTTGTGCGCTCGCACCTCAAGGGCGTGAAGATCACCGAAAAACTCACCGACGAACGCCTGGAACGGCTCTACCTGGCCTACGGTCCCGGTACCTACGACCTGCCGGATCAGGGTTTCATCGCCAAGGTTCACCCATTGGACCTGTGGATGATCGGCTACCTGCTCAACCATCCCGACGCGACCTTCAAGGACATCGTCAAGGCCAGCCAGTTCGAGCGTCAGGAAGTCTACAGCTGGCTGTTCAAGAGCAAGCACAAGGGCGCCCGTGACAGCCGGATCCGCACGATGCTGGAGATCGAAGCGTTCCTCGAGATCCATCAGCGCTGGCAGAAAGTCGGCTATCCGTTCGATCACCTGGTGCCGTCGCTGGCCACCGCCATCGGCAGCTCCGGCGACCGCCCCGCTGCGCTGGCCGAGCTGATCGGCACCATTCTCAACGACGGCGTGCGTATGCCGACCCTGCGCATCGACAGCCTGCACTTTGCCGCCGGCACGCCTTACGAAACGAAACTGGTCAATGACCCTCACGTCGGCAAACGGGTGATGCCGTCCGAAGTCGCCACGGCGATGCGCGAAGCGTTGTCGCAAGTGGTGGACTCGGGGACCGCCAAACGTGTTTCCGGCAGTTTCAAATTGAACGATGGAACACCGTTGGTCATGGGTGGCAAGACTGGCACCGGTGACAACCGGATCGAAGCGATCGGCTCCGGCGGGCGGATTCTCAGCTCGAAATCGATCAACCGTACGGCCACCTTCGTGTTTTACATCGGTGACCACCATTTCGGCACGCTCACCGCGTTCGTGCCGGGGCGCTCGGCGGAGAACTTCAAGTTCACTTCTGCCCTGCCGGTGCAGGTTCTCAAGGGGATGGCACCGATTCTGATGCCATATCTGCAACCGGGCAGTGATTCGCAGTGTCTGGCGCCGCAAACAGCGACTGTGGCATCGACCACTAACTGAACCTGTGAAGGGTAATAGTTATGTGTTTTATGCATTCCAATATTCAATAAATCAGACATTAACCCGACACTTCGGCAACAGGCTTTTAAACTAATTAATCCGCTCATTGGACGTTAGGCTGAGAATTCTTTACTTATTCAAGGCCTGCACAATGACTGCAACATCCACATATAAAGGGCAACATTACGACTTAATTAAATCGCGTATCGATCCGGTCTTCAGCGATATGCAGTTACACCGTGCCCATGCGCTAGGCAATACGCCCCTCCAGCTTGAATCCTGGATGACCGATGCGTCGGCCGGCGAGCTGGAACGCATGTCGGCTGATAACCGTCGGGCGTGGGGTGCACAGAACCGAATCGACCGCCTGCTCGGGCGTCTTCAGGATATCTACGCTTTCGCCGAGCCCTTGCTCAAGGCCAGGCTGCTCGAACAGTTCCAGATCGATGTCGACGTCAAGAATACCTATCTGAGGCTATACGCTTCGGCTCAGACGCCCTGGTACGTCCATAACTTCAACAAAGCCTCCAAAGCCAGAACGGTTTCGATGCTTGATGCGGCATTGCATAACTTCGCACACGACGAGCACTATCAAAACTATTCGACTTTCATTACCAAAACCGACGTCGCACGCGACTTGTTCGACTCCTCGCCGATCAACCGGACAATCAGCGTGAGTCAGTTTCAGACGTTGTGCCGGGAACTGGACCTTGGTGCGCGCTACAGGCGCCATCTCGAAACAGTCCTGCTGGACAAGGAACCGGTAGCAGAAACGTACCTGCGCACACGGGTCGAGCAAAGCCAAAAAGCGACGCTAAAGGCCGCTGCGCAGATGGCGCGGCTCAAAAAGGACATCGGTCACAGTGCCCATGCGCTGATCCGCGAAGTGTTGCTTGGCCGTCAGACTCTCACACTGGACGGCCAGCCGATGCTGGTTTGCGACCTGGGCATGATGGATCTGACTTTCACCGGCATCCTGATCATTCGGCCGGATCCGGAACAGGCGCCTCACTCACCGAAAATGATTGCCTATGTTCCCCACGACCCGGATCACCCGCTCAAGGAATACGCCTCGACCCTGGACTTCATGCAAGAGCTGACCCGGCAACTTCGGGCCAATGCGACATCACCCTCCTCCGGGCTCAGCTACCGGCAGTTTTTCAGCCAGTTTGTCGATCATGAACAGCGTGGGCATTTTTTTGCCGGGCTCGAACAACGTCTGAGCTACGTAAAATGGTATCCGCAAGAAGCGGGCGATTCGCGTCCATCATGGCGGGAAACACCGGTGGAGAAACCGCAACTGCAATTCAGCGCACCGCCGATCCGCTCGCCGCTGTGGAAGTACCTCTTCGAGCAGCGACTCAACAAGATTCTCAACGACGCACGCGTGATTGCAGTGGCGACCGCCGACGCCGACGACAAGGCACGCTGGGCCTGGTGGGAGAATGTCCTGAAGATTGCCGGCGACATTCTCAACGTGTCGTTGTTCGTCTTGATGCCGTTCGTGCCGTATCTGGGCGTTGCGATGCTGGTCTACACGGCGTTCCAGTTGACCAATGAAGTCATCGAAAGCGCAGTGGATCTTGGTTACAGAAACTGGGTCGAAGCGGCGGAGCATGTCGTAGGTATCGTCATCGATGTGGTGCAACTGGCGGCATTTGTCGTCGGGGGCCTGGCCGCCAAAAAAATTCTGAAACTCTCGCCACTGGTCGAAGGCATGAAACCGGTGACGGGACACGACGAAAAAATCCGCTTGTGGCACACCGACCTCACGCCATACGCGCAAACAGACACTGTTCCACCGCCGGCAGCGAAACCTTCTGCCTCCGGGCTGTATCGATTTGCGGGCAAAACCTTGCTGCCTCTCGACGGTCGGCATTACGCAGTGAAATTCGATCGCAGCAACGGCCGCCATCGCGTCCAGCATCCCACTCGCCCGCAGGCGTACGCGCCACAATTGCGCCACAACGAACAGGGCGCGTGGGTACACGAGGGGGAAAAACCACAGGACTGGGACGGTTCGATTCTGATGCGCCGGTTGGGTCACAGCGTGGACGGCTACAGCGACACCGAACTGGAACACCTGCGCAGCATCAGCGGCACCTCGCCAGAATCACTGCGCCGGATGTATATGGACAACGCGCCGCCACCGGCACTGCTGGCCGATACCCTGACTCGTTTTCGGACGTGGGACGAAACCCGCAACGTCGGCCAGTTGATTCGCTCCGGACAACCACTGGCCCCGACCGCCTATTGGTTCAGCCGAATGGTCCCGGACATGCCAGGCTGGCCTGCCGACAAAGCGCTGAAGTTTTTTGAAAGCGCTGACTTGAACGGAAATTTTCACCTGTACGGCAACCCGCAAGCGACAGCCGGACAGACGCTGAGCATTGGCATGCCTGACCTGTTGGCTGGCAGGCTGCCGGAGCGGCTGACGGATTTTCTCGACGACGCCGAGATGCAGTCGTTGCTCGGCGGCAGCTACCCCAGAGCGCAACGGGCTCAGACACTGCGCAACCAACTGGCGGATGCAGTGGAGACGCGCACCCCGGAAATTTTCAACTATCAATATCAAGTCAATGATCACCTTGGCGATGCCCAGGTTCACTTGCTGCAACAACAGTTTCCACAGCTGCCCTCCCGGGTTGCCGAGGCGCTGCTGAAGGACGCGACACCGGCCGAGCAGACCATCATCCGCGAAGAACGACGTATCCCGCTGCGCCTGAAAGACCAGGCCCGGGAAAGTGCTTTTGAAGTCAGCGCGGCGCGTGCCACTGAAGGATTGTATGAGCCGGCATTACGATTGCCCGATACCGAGCGATTGATTCTTGGCGCCCTGAGGCAACGCACCGATGCCTTCGCTGATCTGCGCATTGAAGTACGTGAGCTTTTTCATGACGGCGCGCTTCGCTGCAGTGTCGGCAACGAAAAGGCCAGTACCGTGCGTGTACTGATCAGGGATCAGCGTGGCCGCTATGAAGTGCGCGATGACCGGGACAACAGTCTGCATCCGCCTGCAGATCTGTATGAAGCCATTCTGCTGGCCGTGCCCGCCGACAAGCGGGCCGCGTTGGGCTACCGCCTCGGCCAGGGGCAATCGCTCAAACAGTGGGTGCAAGTCATGAGCGAACGTCCTGCCGAACGAAGGACATTGCTCGCACGGCCGCCCATCCGCCCTCGGGTTCCTCTGCAAACCGAGCTGCTGCTGCGCGGGCCGGGGCACTCGAAAACGGCACTGAGCGTAGAGGAGAAAGTCGCAAACCTCTATCCGCATTTCGATCAGGCCGAAGCACTCGCCTTCACCCGTTCCCTGCAAGCGAACGGTGATCCCCACTCACAGATCAAACTGCTGGAACAGCAGCTTCAACGGCTCAGGCAGACACTGGAAACCTGGCGTCAGCGCTATCTGACCGAGTGGGATCCTGAAAGTCCGGACAGCACTATCCCGCGCACTTACTGGGACTATCAACGCAACGGCGGACAGTTTCTCGCCGATCGTCTGCTGGAGTGTTTCGAACGCAAGTCCGAAGTATTCGGCGAGCGCAGTCTCAGCATGCAGGAAGGTTATCGGCTGGACCTGTCCAGCGAATGGCTGCCCAAGGATATCGAGCGTTGGTGGCGACAACTGCCGGAAGAACTCAAATCCTGGTTCGAACAGATCACGACCGTGAATCTGGACGGCTCGACGTTCTCCACCAGACCGAATGGTCTGCTGAAGGACTTGCGGCATATCCGCCAATTAAGTGCCAGAAACTGTGGGCTGAGTTCTCTGCCGGACACCATCGGCCATATGCAGCAACTGGAGACCCTGCGCCTTAACGACAACCAGATTCAACTGACCCCGAGCACCGCCGAACAACTGCGCAACATGACGCGCATGGAAACCCTCAGGCTCGATCACAATCCACTGGGCATTGCGCCGAATGTCGAGCGCATGCCCCGACTCAAGGTGCTGAGCCTGATCGACACCGGCCTCGAAGGCTGGCCATCGGGCTTGTTCGACAAGCCCCGGCCACGCGGCTTTTTTCTTGATCTGGGCGCCAACTCGCTCAAGCGCATCCCGAATGTACCGCTGGGCTCCGACAGCGCACGGTTGATTGCCCGCAGCCGCGTCTATGCCGACAGACTCTCTGACGCGGTGCGTGTCAGGTACGAGCAATACAGGACATCTGTCGGCATCCCTTCGCGCATGACTTATTCCCGGGCGGCGGAAGATCTGCTGGAACGCTGGCCCGTTTTCGTCGATACCTCGTTGCGCAATGAAACGGCCGGCGTTGGCACCTATCGGCCCGAAGCCTGGCACGAGCTCGCCGAGGAGCCGAATTCCGACGGTTTCTTCACGATCATCGAAGATCTTACCCACTCGGCCGACTACACAGCGGGTGGCAAAGCCAATGATCAACTGACCGACCGCGTGTGGCGGATGATCGGCGCCATGGACATCGACACGCCATTGCGCGAAGAGCTGTTCCTGATGTCGACCGATCCCGAAGGCTGCGCTGACGCCGGCGCACAGCTGTTCAACAACATGGGGGTCAAGACACTGGCCTCTGAAGCCTACTCATACTCGACCAACCGGGCAGAGCTTGAACGCAAACTGGTGACGCTGGCCAAAAGCGCATCGCGACTTGATCAGGTAGGCGAAATCGCCCGCGCCGACATTCGCACTCGCGGAGGCAATCCCGATGAGGTCGAAGTGCACCTGGCCTATGAAACCGGACTGGCGAAAAGTCTCGACTTGCCCTGGCAGTCTGAAGACATGATGTTTCGCCCCACCGCCGGCGTCGATAACCAGACGATCACCACCGCTCGCGATACCGTGCTCGAACGCGAGGCAGGCGACGGACTGGTCAACCAGATGATTGAACAGCCGTTCTGGGAACGCTATCTGCGCGACAACTGGCCGGGCGAAATCGAATCCAACAAGCGCATGCACCTGGAAAAATTCGACTGGCTGGATGACTTGCGAACAGCCCAGACACAGTGGGTGCAAGCGGCTGACCTGCCGTCGGCACAACGTGCAGTTCTCAAAAAGAACCTCACGGATCTGGCCGACAGACTGTCGGTGCCACACAAGGAAGTGCTCACCGGGCAAGCCATGAGCGATGCCACCTATGAGCGATTGCTGCGTGACATCGGCTACCAGGAAAAACAGTTGAGCCGACAGCTCACCCGCGAAGCCATGAGCCGGGCCGGGATCTGAGTACGGTGCCCTGAAGGTAAACCTTCAGGGCATTGCAACGTTCTAGACCTCCGAATCCCAGATCACCGTGACGTTGCCGACGTAGCGTTTGCCTTTCCCGGGCTGGAGCATCTGTTCGACATGGGCACCCGGAATCTCGAAGTGCAACGTGGCCGGCGCGCGTTGCATGAAACGGGTCGGCTGGAACGCCATGGCATCGGGACTGTTGCTCAATGGACGGCGTTTGACCGGGTGGTCCGCCATGTCGGCAATGCTGTCGGGCAGGCTGACGCTCAGGAAAACCTGCGCGTCGGTCGCTCCGCTGACCGTGTCGCGCAATGCGCAGGAGGCGACGGCGGCGTACTCGCATTCGAAGTACATCTTGAAGCGTGAGGACGCCGAAATATTGAAGGTCTGGTCGCGAAACAACCGGGTCGGTTTACTGCCCTGCTGCAGCCAGGCTTGCCAGCCGCCCTGGGGTACCAGCGCAATTCTGTTGCCGCCGGGCGGGATATCGACCTTCAGCACATGTTGCACGTCGAGAAGAATCCGGAAAGTCAGGCTGGAGGTATCAGGCAACAGGTTGTTGCCGGCATCGATGTCCTGACCTGGACCCACACCATAGGTGAGCTCACCGGCGAAAATTCCCGCCGACATGCCCAGCGGGTTCGGTGTGCGAAGTTCATAGGCCACGTCGAGATAATCGTAAGTCATCCACGGGATTTCGAACGCGGACGGTTTGCTGCACACGACGTCGGACGGCGTGAACCAGAAAAACCGGTAAAACTCCGGTCCGTATGAGGCCATTGCCCCGTCTTCACAAGGTCTGGGCGCCCAGCCCCACCCCCTCCCGACCCAAAGCGCGTTATGTGACTCATATTCGCCCGAGACACCGGTCAGGTTACTTGCCGTATCGCTAAGGACATAACGCGAGCCAAATCCGCCGATCCGCACCTCTACCGTCTCGGCTTCACCGGTGACGATATTGCGCACCGTCAGGCCACGCCACTGCGCCGGCATCCTGAACATCGCGCCATCGCGCTCGGCGCTTTCCGGCCGAATGGCCTGCACCGAGGTGAAGCGCAGCGGCAGCGAGACCCCCATCAGGTTGTAGCGTCGGCAATCATTGGGGTATTGGCCGCAGTAGCCGCTCTGCGGCGTCTGGTTGATGAATGTGTTGCTCTGCGGGTTGGCGGGATCGGGAACGTAGGTGGCGCGAATCTCCTGAGTAATTGCCAGCGCTGGCGCGGAAAAAATACTTCCGCAAAAGCAAAACGCACTGATCCTTGAGCACTTGCGTACAGCTGAAACCATTGGCTGTTTCCTTGCCTGTCAGGTCGGTTGTCCTTGTCCGGCGTGCGCTGTTCATCCTGTCGGCGCCGCCACGTTGAACACGATATTGACGGTGCCGTTGTATTCACCCGGCTTGTAGCCGCCCGGTTGCTCGCGGGGGACGATTTCCAGTTGCACGCGACTGCCCGCCATTGCTTCCTCGGCCGACACCACCTGCCGGGGCGTCGGGTCCTGAGTGAGTTCCTTGCCGTTGAAACTGACATGCAACACGATGTTGTCGCGTGAATCGCCACCGGCGGTCAGGTAAGGGAAGCTCTCGAGCCGCGCTTCAATGGCACTGCCGTCGGTTTTCACATCGAAGCTCTTGCGCAACCCGAGCAACGTCGAGCTGTGGATATCCCATGGCAGGGTCTGCTCGCGATGAATCCAGTCGGCTTCGCTGGGAATCACGTAGAAACCCAGGGTCGGGATGTCTACCGACACCTCGAAAGTATGTTTTTCCTGGGCGGCGAACACTGCCGGATGAACCGACGCCGGCAGGCCCAGGCACAGCGCGATAGCGACTTGCTTGATCATCTCAGGAACCTCTGCGTGGATGACGGTGCGCGATCAACTTCCCGGTGCCCGGGCGTTGAACAACAACATCACCGTGCCGTCGTACTCCCCCGGTTTGAATCCGCCGAGCGGTTTGATCGGGTCGATTTCCAGCAAAACCCGCTTGCCCGCTGCCGCCTCGGCCTGTGACAGCACTTCACGCGGGCGGGTGTCCTGACTCAACACCACACCGTTGAATTTCACATGCAACAGAATCTCCTCGCCCGTCCGGCCGTTGGACATCGAGCCCGTACGTTCCAGACGCGCTTCGATGGCACTGCTGTCGTGGCGCACGTCGAACGACTTGCGCAAGCCACGCAAGGTCGATGTGTTGTAGTCCCAGAGCAACCGCTGCGGGCGGTGAATCCAGTCGGACTCTGCCGGAATGACGTAAAAGGTGCGACTGGGAATGGTCAGAAACACCTCGAAGTTCAACTCCTCCCGAGCCGCCCAGCCCGGGACACTTGTCAGTGCGGTTAAAGCCATCAGCGCGGCAATGGCGCATTGCTTGTTCATGATCGATACCTGGCGCGTCATTGGTGCAGGCCTTAGCGGCGTGCCACCCTGAGGTCTTTCTTGTTATCGCCTTCAACCAGTTTGAAGCGGTATTCGCGACCGGCTTCCTTGTCGAAAGCGAAGCTCTTGCCAGCCATGACGTGATGTTTGGTAGTCGCGCCGCAATCGCTTTCATCGCTCAGCGAACAGTTCTTGAACTCGTCGATGACCATCACCGTGTTGCCGTCGTTGCGGATCTCGTAACGCTCCGGGCTGTCGTTGATCACCGTGGCGAAACGCGCATCTTTGGGCCGCACGAAGAACACGATGCCGAAGCCCGTCATGACGTTGACCCCGGCCGACAGCGACTTTTTGTAGTCTTCGCGTTCATCCTGGGACACCACGAACTCATCTTCCTTTTCCGGCACCACCGGCACGAAGCGCACCCGGAAATAGCGCTCGCGATCCCGCTCTCCCATGTACAGCAAGCGCGTGCCCTGAACGCCCTGCGCCGGTACGATCAAACGCGCCGGGCTGGCCATCACGCCATTGCGCGAAGCGCCGTCATCCGCATTGGCGACGGGAATTTCCTGCGGCTTGCCATCGGCGTCATAAACGATTTCCAGCACGTTGATCTTGACGAACGCGGTGCTGTCACCGCTGTTGAAGACCCGTTTGAGATAGGTACTTTTGTCGCCGTCGAGATAGTCGTACACCGTGCCGACATTGATCTGTGGCCCGCCATGGGCCGTCATGCAGAACATCCCGGACAGCAACAGCAAAAACATTCGAGTCATGGAGCTCAACCTCATGAAAATGAAAAATGACCTGCCCCGGAGTTTCATACTTCCGAGTCGAAAATGACGGTGACGTTGCCCCAAAGCGTGCCGTTCATGCCGGGTTTGAGCAGGGATTCGATCCAACGCCGCGGAATCTGAAAGCGCAGGTTGCCGGGTTTGCGATCGACGTAGCGGGTGGGCTCGAACGGACCGAGCCAAGTGTTGTGCATCAACGTTCCGGACCAGCCGTCACTGTTACCCGGACCGACGATGCCTGCGGGTAGCGTGAGCCTGACCTCAAACTTGGAGAAGCCCACTTCATTGTTGCCAATGCCGCATTCAGACCCACCCAGTGAGTTGCAGATCATCATCACCTTGAAGCGCGACGAGGCCGATATGTGAAACAGTTGATCGCGATAGATATCGGTGGGCATACGCCCCGTTTCGATCCAGCTGCGCCAGCCGCCGGGCGGCTCCATGGTGACCTTGTCGCCGCCCGGTGGCAGGCTGACTTTCAGTTCGTGCTGCACATCAAGCACAAAATCCAGAGTCAGGTTGGCGTCATCCGCCCGAAAGAAAGGACCCATGTTGAAATCCGCGCTGCCGGGGCCGACGCTGTAGGGCAGTGAACCGGTGTACACACCGGTCGCCATGCTCAGCGGATTGGGAGTACGCAATTCGTAGGCGATATCCAGATACTCGAATTCCATATGCCCGATGTCGAAGAGTGCCACCTTGTTACAGCTGCCCAGCACGGGGGTCTTCCAGAAAAACTGGTAAGTGGTGGCGCCCGGAAAGCCGACTCCGCTGTATTCGCATGGAGGCGCGGCATAAACCCACGAACTGCCCACCCACAATTTACGATGCGCCTCCGCTTCGTTTGGCTCGCCCGTGAGTTCGGTGACAGGCTTGCTCAAGCGATATCGCGAACCGATCCCGCTGATCCGAACCTCCACCGGATGAGTCTGCTGAGTCTGCTGATTGATGACATTTACGACTCGCCAATCCGCGGGCACCTTCACCCACACGCCATTGGTCGAAAACATAGGCGTGAACGTCGAGAAGCGGATCGGTACCCGGAGACTGAACATGCCCTGATGGGCGCACTCGTCCGGGTAATCTGCGCAATAACCGCTGTTCGGCGTTTTGTTGATGAAGACGTTCTTGCTTGGCTGTGTCGGATCCGGCTGAAACAGCGCGCGGATTTCCTGATTTGCCGCTTCGGCCGGCGGCAGGCTCAGCGCGGCGAACAAGCTCAAATATCTGGTCAGCTTTTTCACGCTCAGCCCGCCTTTTGATCGGTAATGGTTGCATCGGCCAGGGTGTCCGGCGTGCAGCGCAGGTCCCCGATCATCAACACGTTGTTTTCGCTGCGATGCTGATCGGCGTCGAGGCGGAACTGGCACAGCAGGCGGTTATCCTGGCGCACCTCGAGGGTTGGCGAACCGGCGTTCATTTCCATCGAGAAGAAGCCGTCGACTTCGGTGACCCCACGACTGGCGTGGTTGATCACGTGATGCCCCTTGAGCGGCTGGCCCTGTTCGTTG
This sequence comes from Pseudomonas sp. R45(2017), assembly GCF_002112305.1. Lineage (NCBI taxonomy): Bacteria > Pseudomonadati > Pseudomonadota > Gammaproteobacteria > Pseudomonadales > Pseudomonadaceae > Pseudomonas > Pseudomonas sp. R45(2017). Next base: position 717,623 of record NZ_NEHH01000001.1, read on the forward strand.
ACCAGCCGTCCGAGCACGGTCAGGGTTTTCATCACGCGGATCTTGCGGTAGTCCACGCCGCCCTTGTTCAGGTGGTAACGGGTGCGCGCCGGTTCGATGGTAGCGGCGGGCACGTTATTGCCCTCGAAGTCGAAGCTCACCGAGCTGTTCTGATAGGCAGTGATCGGGATGAAGTTGCGCCCCGGTTTCAGCGCGGCGCTGCCACCGCTGAAGTCGTCGGCGCGCAAGGCAATACCTTCGATATCCGACTCGACATCGACGATCATCCCCGCCCCGCGCATTTCGTACTCGCTGGTCATGAGCATCTGCTGACCACCGACCACCAGTGTGCTGTCGAGGTTAAGACCGCCGGTGAAATTGCCGTTGTAGGACGAGCGCTGGATGAAGCCGTCGCCGTTGACCGTATCGGTTCGAAAGTTGGCCAGGCCCGAAGCTCCGATGCCGTAGGTGTCGGTCAGCGCGGTGACCGAGACGTTCTGCAGCACGTGGCCTTTGAGGTCCTTGCGCCAGCCGATGGAGGCGTTATTGTCGCGGCCGCCATCGCGGTCGGTGCGCGAACCGATGCTGCCGGTGATCTGCTCGCCGGGGGCGCCCAGTGCCATGTTGAGGCTCAAATCGACCCCGCGGTTACGCGCGTCGCCGCTACTGAAACTGCCCGGCCGGTCGAACAACGACAGACGCCAGTTGGCGTCATTGCCGAACAGCTCGCTGCGCCGGGTCCAACCCAGATCCACGCCGACGCCTTCGACGTTGCCTTCGCTGTGGGAGACCCGTGCATTCAGCGAATTGCGACTGTTGAGCCGGTGGTTGAGCGCCAGCGACGAGTTGCTGGTTTCGCCGATGAACACATTGCGCTGGCGCACCCGGGTGCCGTCCGGCAGGGTTTCGTACTGGTCGGTGGTGTCGAGCCAGCTGCGGTTGTGGCTGATCACCAGGCTGCCGGAACCGTAGTTGTACAGGCTCTGCAAATCCAGACCGGTGCCGTGATCCTCGGTCTTGTAGACGTTGGCATACAGGCTGATGTGATTGGCCAGGGTCCAGTCGATGGACGTGCCGTATTGCAGCTTTTCGCGGATCTGCCGTGCCGACAGGCCAAGGATGACTCGCGGGTGCAACAGATAGTTGAGCGAGGCACCGGCGGTAGGACTGCCGCTGGATTGTTGATCCCAGTTGCTCAGCAGTTTCTTTTCTTCGCCGGCAAACAGGTTGTAGCGCCAGCGCTCGTCGAGGTTGCGCCAGTTGCTGGGCTTGTACACCAACTCCTGGGTGCTGGACGTGATCTGGCCGTCTTCGATCAGCCGCACTTCCACCTCGTAAATACCGCCGGGCAGCGGCCGGGTGTCGAGGGTCTGCAAACCGGCGGGTATCGATTGGGTGTTGATCAGCAGGCCATCGCGCCAGATCTCCACCGAGCCCTGGCGATTGGCGGTGACGTAGATCGGGTAGACGCTGGGCGCGGCGTTGTTGATAGCCAGGCTGTCGGAGCTGCCGTACATCACGCCGACGGCGGTATCAGGGCTGGTGCCAAACGTGCGCGGTTGGCGGGTCAGCCCTTCGGAATTGGGGGTGAAGTAGCCCAGGCGAAAGAAATTGCCTTGCAGTTCGCGCTGGGTGTAGAGCTCGTGGACGGCGTGATAGAGCTTGTCGTCCGGGCCGCCGAGGCGAGCCATTTGCATGTTGACGGTCTGGCTCCAGTTGCCCAGGCTGCCGCTGGCTTCAAGGCCAAAACGCCCGCCCAGATCCTGATCCTGGCCGCCATTGAGGTTGAGCTGGTTACGCACCATCAGGCCGCTGCTGCCGCCTTCGGGTTGATCGTGAAAACGCTTGGTTTCCAGGTCACGCTCGGCGTTCTCGGTGAGAATCGAGAGCAACGAATTTTCCAGGTTGTAATGCACCGCCAGCACCTGATCAGGGCAGGAGCCGGTACACGCGCCCAGCGGCACGCCGGGCTTGAGATAGGCCGCCCACTTTTCGCGTTCGGCGGGGGTGTAGCGGTTTTCGCTGGTGTCGGTGAATTCCAGCAAGGTCACGCGATCATCACGGGACAACACCACCATGGCCTCCCCCAGCGGTTGCTGATCGAGCTCGACCCGCACCGCCAGCGGCACATCGAAAAAGTGCTCTTCGAAATCCGCCGGCAAACCTTTGGCCTGCGCCAACAGACTGCGCGGAGTCGTGCCGGCGGGTTCGGAAGCGGCCGCTGCGCTGGCACAAAACAACAGCGCAAGCGCAGCCGCGATGGGTGTCATCGGGAACATGAACTCGTACTCTGATTTACAAAAGTTGAAGTCCGGCGGGACAGACAAGGCTGTTTATCCCGCCGGGGAACGCGACTCTGGCAAGCTGCGTTGAGTGCGGATCAACCGATTACTTGCCACCACCGATCGGCGGCACGGCGTCGAAGGTCATGGCGACAACACCGGTGTAATCACCCGGCTGGAAGTTGTTGCCCTTGGCACTGATCTTCAGGGGGGCGCGGAAGTTGACGTCGGATTCCGACTCGCCCACAACCATTTGCGGAGTCAGGGTCAGTTCCTTGTTGTTGAACAGCACTTGCAGGTCGATGGCGGTGTTGCCGGCGATCAGTTTTGGCTGGCTTTCCAGGCTGGCATGAACCGAGCCGTTGTTATTGCGCACGTCGAAGAAACCATTGACTTCACGCATCTTGCCGGTGCTTGGCTGGAAGCTCATGTCCTGATCCTTGTTGACCAGATCGGAGTCGGTCGGCACCACGTAGAAACCGTTGGTCGGTACGTGGGCGATCAGGCTGATGGAGTGACGGGCTTCACCGGCGGCAAAGACCGCGGACGAGCTCAGGGCCAGGGCAGCGAGAGAAGCGGTGATTGCGATTTTCTTGAACATCGGTCAGTACCTGTTTTCTTTTTAAGGGAATCGAAACATTGAAGTTCATGTCATACCGGTCGATAAGTACCGAAAACATGGAAGTTCAATGCCGGGGCATGATCAACCCTTGTCTCAAGAATGTAAGCAGGCAACTTCCCACGAACTTGTAGTTAAACAACCTCGCAACATGAAAGAAAAAACATCAAAAAATCAGAATATACAAAAGTGACTGTAAGGCATTCCCTACCTACAGTTATTTACAAAAACCGTTACAGCAGTTTCGACAATACCAGCCAGCACTTTCTAATCTTTTTAGAATATACGCTCAAGTATTAATAGAGTGATAGCTTTAACTTTCCGGTTATTCCTGTCTCGATCAACCAGGTAGGGCGGTTCCTCCGTCAGCGCGTCTTGCTCACCGCTGACCACTCGTCAGCTCTGCGGCAAAAAGCTCTTGCCCAGCCGTAAAGATATATCTTAAGTTGTATCTAAACACGACGAGAGAAGACTGAAATGAGAGACCATCATTCCCCCCACCGCGACCACGGCGACAGCCGTGACGGCTTCGAAAAACGCCACGGCCGCGAGCGCGGCGGTCGCGGCCCGCGGGTATTCGCCCCGGGCGATCTGAAATTGCTGTTGCTGGCGCTGATCGCCGAACAGCCGTGCCACGGCTACGACCTGATCCGCCAGATCGAAACCATGTTCGACGGCGCCTACAGCCCCAGCCCCGGCGTGATCTACCCGACCCTGACATTTCTCGAAGAAAGCGAAATGATCACCGGCGATGCCGAGGGCGGCAAAAAGCGCTACGCGGTGACCGATGCGGGCCGCCAATCCCTCAGCGAACAAGCGGTGGCGCTGGACGGCGTGCGCATGCGCATCGACGTCAGCAAGCGCTCGCTGCGCGGCCACGACCGGCCGCCGGAAATTCATGAAGCGGTGCACAACCTGCGTCATGCCCTGCAAATGCACCACGGACGCTGGAGCCCGGAAGAAATCCTGCGCGTACGCGACCTGCTCAATGACACCGCCAAAGCCATCGTCGACGGCCCCGCCGTTCAATCTGCCCCGGAGAAAGCCGAATGACCGCAGTCGATACCCAAACCATTCACCGCGTCATGCATGAAATCAAACGTCGCCGCCTGGAAGTGCTGCGAGTGGTCGACCTGACTCCGCGCATGCGCCGCATCACCCTCGGCGGGCCGGAGCTTGCAGGCTTCATCAGCCTCGGTACCGACGATCACGTCAAACTGCTGTTCCCGCAGAACGCCGAACAGGCCGCCGCGCTGGAAACTTTGGTGCTGGGTGCCGGCAAGAGCGACGTACCGATGCCCGAGATGCGCGACTACACCCCGCGTCGTTATGACCTCGACAAGCTAGAGCTGGACATCGATTTCGTCCTGCACGGCGACGGCCCTGCCTCGACCTGGGCCGAGCAGGCCAAACCGGGGCAGTTCCTGCACATCGGCGGCCCGCGTGGCTCGATGATCGTGCCGGACATTTTCGACAGCTACCTGCTGATCGGCGACGAAACCGCCCTGCCCGCCATCGCCCGCCGCCTCGAAGGCCTGGCGGCCAATCGCAAGGCGCTGGTAGTGATCGAAGTGGAAAACGGCAAGGAGCAGCAAACCCTGGAAAGCGCGGCGCAGGTCAATGTGATCTGGGTACTGCGCGAGGGCGGCAAGGACAACCTGCTGACGACCGTCAAACAATTGCAGGTGCCCAAGGGCAATCTGTATGCGTGGGTGGCGACCGAGACCAAGGTTTCGCGGCAGATCCGTCGGGTGCTGCTCGATGAGCACGGACTCGACGAGAAGTTCGTCAAAGCGGTCGGTTACTGGCGCGCCGAAGGCTCCGAAGAAGAGTGAATACGAGCGGCGGCGCTGCTAAAGGCGCCGCCCCTGCCAGCGATCAATCCCGATCACCAGCAACGCAATCAGCACAAACCCCAGCAGAATCCCCCCGGCATTGATGAACACCTGTGGATAACCCAGCAGCGCCACGTCAATGAACGGATAGGCGTAAGCCCCCAGCAAATGCCCGCGCAGCAGCGCATAGGCGAAGTACACCAGCGGATAGATCAGCCACAGCGGCAGGTGCTTCAGACGCAAGGTGCCCTTCGGCACACACAGCCACCAATAAGCCAGAAACAGCAGCGGCATCACGTCGTGGAGCAATTCGTCAGCGATAAACTGCCAGCCCTGCGGGTGCCACAGATGTCGCAGCAGAATGCTGTAGGCCAGGCCCACCACCGCAATGCTCACGGCAATCCCGCTACTGACCCAGGGCTGCAGAAACCAGCGTCGTGCAGCGGATTCATGATCGGTCACCGCGCAGGTCAGCACCACCGCCACCAGGGTATTGGTGAGCACGGTGAAGTAACTGAAGAAACTCACCAGCCCGCCCAGCAGACTGGCGCCGACGCTCAGCCGGGCGAAGAAAATCAGGTACAGCTGAATCCCCAGCCCGGCCCAGCCCAGCACCGCGGCCGAAGTAATCAGGCGTCGCCGCCATACGGCGTCCATCTCAGAGCGGTCGCTTGGTGCGCATCAGTTTCACGTACAGACGTTCGACCTTCTCCCGCGCCCATGGCGTCTTGCGCAAAAAGGTCAGGCTCGACTTGATGGTCGGATCGCTCTTGAAGCAACGGATGTCGATGCGCTCGGCCAAGCCCGACCATTCGTAGTGGGTCACCAGTGCATTGAGGATCTGTTCGAGGGTCACGCCGTGCAGCGGATCGGGATTGTGGTCGTTCATGCCGGGCCTTTGGGCGAAGTGAAAATGCAGAAGCCGCGCACCTTAGCCGAGGGCATGGGCGGGTGGAAGGCCTTGGGTTAAATGTAGGCCAACCGGAGAAGATCGCAGCCTGCGCCAACGCCCGCAATGCGCCGTATTGCCGCACTGTTACCGAATCCGAAAGGGTTCATGTCTGCAAAAGCACTTTGTGTTTTTGTAACAGGACATTATCCTGCCGCCCTTCTGCTGAATCGCTTCACTGCCTGCGTCAAATCGTAGCGGCCAGCTTATCCCCCAAAAAGATCAAGAAAGACCCTATTCATGCCCGATTTTCCGTTCTCCCGAGACAGCGCTATCTCCACCCTGCGCCTGATCGGCGGCTGCACCGCCCTTGGCCTCGCCACCTGCACCCAGGCCGCCCCGGCCTTCGACAGTGAATCACCGTGGATGCTCGGTGACTGGAACGGCACCCGCAACGAACTCGCGGCAAAAGGTATCGACTTCAAGCTCGACTACACCGGCGAAATGGGCAGCAACCTGCACGGCGGCTACGACCACGATCGCACCGCGCGCTACAGCGACCAATGGGGCCTCGGCACTCATCTGGACCTGCAAAAACTGCTGGGCTGGAACGACGCTGAATTCCAGCTGACCGTGACCAAGCGCAGCGGCAACAACATCAGCAACGACCGCATCAACGACCCGCGCGTCGGTGGCTTCACCTCGGCCCAGGAAGTCTGGGGCCGTGGCCAGACCACCCGCCTGACGCAGATGTGGTACCAGCAGAAATTCTTCGACCAGAAGCTCGATATCAAGGTCGGCCGCTTCGGCGAAGGCGAAGACTTCAACACCTTCCCGTGCGACTTCCAGAACCTGGCGTTCTGCGGCTCGCAGGTCGGCAACTGGGTCGGCGGCATCTGGTACAACTGGCCGGTCAGCCAATGGGCGCTGCGCGTCAAATATCACCTGACGCCGGAGCTGTACGCGCAAGTCGGCGCCTACGAGCAGAACCCGTCGAACCTTGATCGCGGCAACGGCTTCAAGCTCAGCGGCAGCGGCACCCAGGGCGCGATCCTGCCGATCGAACTGGTGTGGAAGCCCAAGCTCAACGGCCTGCCGGGCGAATACCGCGCCGGTTACTACTACAGCAACGCCAAAGCCACTGACGCCTATAAAGACAGCAACGGCCAGCCGGCTGCCCTGAGCGGCGAAGCCTATCGCAGCGCTTCGAGCAAACACGGCGTGTGGCTCGGCGTGCAGCAGCAGATCACCAGCGTCGCCAGCGACAATTCCCGTGGTCTGAGCGTGTTCGCCAACGGCACGATGCACGACAAGAAGACCAACGCCATCGACAACTACGTCCAGGCCGGCGTGGTCTACAAAGGCCTGTTCGACGCCCGCGCCAAGGACGACATCGGTTTCGCCCTGGCCCGCGTCCACGTCAACCCGGCCTACCGCAAGAACGCCGAGGCGACCAACCAGGCCCGCGCCGTCTACGACTATGACGATCCGTCCTTCCTGCCGCCGCAGGACACCGAATACAGCGCCGAACTCTATTACGGCGTGCACGTCACCAACTGGCTGACCGTGCGCCCGAACCTGCAATACATCCGCCATCCGGGCGGTGTGGACAAGGTCGATGACGCGCTGATCGGCGGGATCAAGATCCAGTCGTCGTTCTGACCCAATGCAGGCCGCTCAGGCCTGCAGATGAAATTCGATAGCTAGACAAGTTTTTATCTGAACCATGCCCGCGCCCGATCGTCATCTACAGTGACTACAGCGCGGGACTACTTGAAACGTCACGGAGAACCACACTATGAGCACTGAAGGTGCTTCGAGTCGAAGCCGTCTTCTGCCGAACCTGCTCGGCATTCTGCTTCTGCTGATGGGCCTGGCCATGCTGGCCGGGGGAATCAAGCTGAGTACGCTCGGCGGCTCGCTGTATTACCTGCTGGCCGGTATCGGCATCACGCTGACCGGCATTCTGATGCTGATGCGCCGTCGCGCAGCATTGGGCCTGTACGCCATCGTGCTGTTCGCCAGCACCGTCTGGGCGCTGTGGGAAGTCGGCCTGGACTGGTGGCAACTGGTGCCGCGCCTGGCACTGTGGTTTGTCCTCGGTTTCGTGATGCTGCTGCCGTGGTTCCGTCGCCCGCTGCTGCTCGCAGGCCCGGCGCCGATGGGCACCGGCGGCCTGACCGTGGCCGTGATTCTGGCCGGCGTCACCGCCCTGGCCAGCCTGTTCACCCATCCGGGCGAAATCTTTGGCGAACTGGGTCGCGACACCGCCGACACCACCAGCACCGCCCCGCAAATGCCGGACGGCGACTGGCAGGCCTACGGCCGTACCGAGTTCGGTGACCGCTACTCGCCACTCAAGCAGATCACCCCGGCCAACGTCGGCAAGCTGCAGGAAGCCTGGCGCATCCAGACCGGCGACCTGCCGACTGCCGATGACCCGGTGGAGCTGACCAACGAAAACACCCCGCTGAAAGCCAACGGCATGCTCTACGCCTGCACCGCCCACAGCAAAGTGCTGGCACTGGACCCGGACACCGGCAAGGAACTGTGGCGCTTCGACCCACAGATCAAAAGCCCGGTCGGCTTCAAGGGCTTCGCCCACATGACCTGCCGTGGCGTGTCGTACTACGACGAAGCCGCCTACGCCAAGTCTGAAAACGCTGCGTCCGCCGTCATCTCCGAGGCTGGCAAAGCCGTCGCCCAGGCCTGCCCGCGTCGCCTGTACCTGCCGACCGCCGACGCTCGCCTGATCGCACTGAACGCCGACACCGGCAAGATCTGCGAAGGCTTCGGCACCAACGGTGTGGTTGACCTGACCCAGGGTATCGGCCCGTTCACCGCCGGTGGTTACTACTCGACTTCGCCTGCCGCTATCACCCGTGATCTGGTAATCATGGGCGGTCACGTCACCGACAACGAGTCGACCAACGAACCGTCCGGCGTGATCCGCGCCTACGACGTGCGCGACGGTCATCTGGTATGGAACTGGGACAGCAACAACCCTGACGCCACCGAACCGTTGGCCCCGGGCCAGACCTACAGCCGCAACTCGGCCAACATGTGGTCGCTGGCCAGCGTCGATGAAAAACTCGGCATGGTTTACCTGCCACTGGGCAACCAGACCCCGGACCAATGGGGCGCCGACCGCACCCCGGGCGCCGAGAAATTCAGCGCCGGCGTCGTGGCTCTGGACCTGGCCACCGGTAAAGTCCGCTGGAACTACCAGTTCACCCACCATGACCTGTGGGACATGGACGTCGGCAGCCAGCCAACCCTGCTGGACATGAAAACCGCCGATGGCATCAAACCTGCGCTGATCGCCCCGACCAAGCAGGGCAGCCTGTACGTCCTCGACCGTCGCGACGGCACGCCGATCATCCCGATCCGCGAGATCCCGGTTCCGCAAGGCGCCGTGAAAGGCGACCACACAGCCCCGACCCAGGCCCGTTCGGACCTGAACCTGCTGGCCCCGGAACTGACCGAAAAAGCCATGTGGGGCGCCAGCCCGTTCGACCAGATGCTGTGCCGCATCCAGTTCAAGGAACTGCGCTACGAAGGCCAATACACGCCTCCGTCGGAACAGGGCAGCCTGATCTATCCGGGTAACGTCGGCGTGTTCAACTGGGGCGGCGTCTCGGTCGACCCGGTTCGCCAGATGCTGTTCACCAGCCCGAACTACATGGCCTTCGTCTCGAAAATGGTGCCACGCGAAAAAGTCGCGGCCGGCAGCAAACGCGAGAGCGAAACCGCTGGCGTGCAACCGAACACCGGCGCGCCATACGCGGTGATCATGCACCCGTTCATGTCGCCACTGGGCGTACCGTGCCAGGCCCCGGCCTGGGGCTACGTCGCCGGTATCGACCTGACCACCGGCAAAGTCGTCTGGAAACGCAAAAACGGCACCAGCCGCGACAGCTCGCCCATCCCGATCGGCTTCACCCTGGGCGTGCCAAGCATGGGCGGCTCGATCGTCACCGCCGGCGGCGTCGGCTTCCTCAGCGGCACCCTCGACCAGTACCTGCGCGCCTACGACGTGAACACCGGTAAAGAACTGTGGAAATCGCGTCTGCCCGCGGGTGGTCAAGCGACTCCGATGACCTATACCGGCAAGGACGGCAAGCAATACGTCCTGCTCGTGGTGGGCGGTCACGGCTCGCTGGGCACCAAGATGGGTGATTATGTGATTGCGTACAAACTGCCGGAATAAGTTTTAGCGGCGGTAAGGAAAAAGGCGATGCCCTGTGAGGGGTGTCGCCTTTTTTTGTGGGCTGCGGTTTTATTAAACGAGGTGTTTATGTCCTACAGAAGGGGTGTTTGCGGGGGATGTTTCTGACATGTCGCGTCGGTTGTGGGTCGGAAATGGGGTGGATAGGCTTTGGGGGTCGCTGCAAATTCAGCGAACGGGCGTCGCGGCCCAACTTCTGAGGCATAATTGCCGCCGCTTAACAGCAGCACCTCAAGTGCTTGTATATGGTGGCTGTGCGCGGGATACCTTCGGGTATGCCGAATGCCTCAGGTCGGTCCGCGAACCCGCGTACAGCTGCCACCCCTCTTTTTGCGTCGCGGCAATTAGAGGAATGGACCCATTCCTGAGGAGTAAAAAATGAAAAAGCCAACACCCAATCCCCCCGAATCAAACGACACCTCGCCCTACGAATCCGCCGATTCAAAGAAACTCCACGACGCCGCCGAACGCGCGCTCGACCACCATTTCAATCCCATCCCCAAAAAATGCCCCGGTCGCCGACCGAGCCAGATGTTCCAGGTCTCGCCAGACATGGACGATGAAAGCCTGTTGGCCCATGCCTGTGAGTCCCTGGCTACCGCCAGTGTCATGGCCAGTGATGTAGCGGCTTTTGTCGATACGCCGCAGCGGCACCGGATCCTGGGCATTCAGCAGGTGATCATGCTGGCGGAACTGGCGGTGAATCGGGTGCTGGATAACGTTGAGGTCAGTCGATATCCGGCATAAATGCTGATGAGGTCTCTGCGGGAGTCAGGCTTGTGGTGAGTCAGTCATGACGCTGCCCTCACCCTAGCCCTCTCCCGGAGGGAGAGGGGACTGACCGAGTTGATCAATCGATGTACATCGACCTGAAAGTCCGAGTCGACCTCAAGTTTGCAAAGCCCACAAACCACACCTCTCAAGGATGAGCGTTAGCTCGACAAAGCTCTTGATCTTGATCCACCCGTCCCTTCGGAAGGCTGAGTGGAGGTGTTCATCCGGGGATTGGCGCGCAGCGCCGTTTGGCGAAGCCGAACTCATCGACGAAGTCGATGCCCCCGGAGGGACGCCGGAGCGAAGGAACCCGAGCCTGCGAGGGCCGAACGCCGGGACGAGCCTTTCTGGGTACTTTTTTGGCGTTTGAAAAAAGTGCCTCGCCGTAAGGGCGAAACCGCCAGCGGGCGCACCCGAAGAAACGGATATGTACTCGATAAATCCCCAGCATGGCCGGCCCAAAGGCCGCCAAGCCCAACCCCAAAACCCTGTCAAAACCCTGAACACACAAGCAGAAACACCCACCCCCATTGAAACCACCCAAACCCTGCCCCATCTAACAGCCATACCCAATTGCGCAGGTGCCCCATGAGCGACCAGCAAGAATTCCCCGAGAACCCCGACGACATCACCGAAACCGACGCCGAACACATCGAACACCACGTCCCCGGCAAAGGCCTGGCCCTGCCCGGCCAGAACCTGCCGGACAAGGTCTACATCATCCCGATCCACAACCGCCCGTTCTTCCCGGCCCAGGTCCTGCCGGTCATCGTCAACGAAGAACCCTGGGCCGAAACCCTCGAACTGGTCAGCAAATCCGAACACCACTCCCTGGCCCTGTTCTTCATGGACACACCCCAGGAAGACCCGCGCCACTTCGACACCAAGGCGTTGCCGCAATACGGCACCCTGGTCAAGGTGCACCACGCCAGTCGCGAAAACGGCAAACTGCAATTCGTCGCCCAGGGCCTGAGTCGCGTGCGCATCAAGACCTGGCTCAAACACCATCGCCCGCCGTATCTGGTGGAAGTCGAATACCCGCACCAGCCCACCGAGCCGACCGACGAGGTCAAGGCCTACGGCATGGCGCTGATCAACGCGATCAAGGAACTGCTGCCGCTCAACCCGCTGTACAGCGAAGAGCTGAAGAACTACCTCAACCGCTTCAGCCCCAACGATCCGTCGCCGCTGACCGACTTTGCCGCCGCCCTCACATCGGCGACTGGCAATGAGCTGCAAGAAGTGCTCGACTGCGTGCCGATGCTCAAGCGCATGGAAAAAGTCCTGCCGATGCTGCGCAAGGAAGTCGAAGTCGCGCGCCTGCAAAAAGAAATCTCCGCCGAAGTGAACCGCAAGATCGGCGAGCACCAGCGCGAGTTCTTCCTTAAAGAACAGCTCAAGGTCATCCAGCAGGAACTCGGCCTGACCAAGGACGACCGCAGCGCCGACCTCGAACAGTTCGAGCAGCGCCTGGAAGGCAAAGTGCTGCCGACGCAGGTGCAGAAGCGCCTCGAAGAAGAGATGAACAAGCTGTCGATCCTCGAAACCGGATCGCCGGAATACGCGGTCACCCGCAACTACCTCGACTGGGCAACCTCGGTGCCGTGGGGCGTGTACGGCGAGGACAAACTCGACCTCAAGCACGCGCGCAAGGTGCTCGACAAACACCACGCCGGCCTCGACGACATCAAGGACCGGATCCTCGAATTCCTCGCGGTCGGTGCCTATAAAGGCGAGATCAGCGGCTCCATCGTGCTGCTGGTCGGCCCGCCGGGCGTGGGTAAAACCAGCGTCGGCAAATCGATCGCCGAATCCCTTGGTCGGCCGTTCTACCGCTTTAGCCTCGGCGGCATGCGCGACGAAGCCGAGATCAAGGGCCACCGCCGCACCTACATCGGCGCGCAGCCGGGCAAACTCGTGCAGGCGTTGAAAGACGTCGAAGTGATGAACCCGGTGATCATGCTCGACGAGATCGACAAGATGGGTCAGAGCTACCAGGGCGACCCGGCCTCGGCGCTGCTGGAAACCCTCGACCCGGAACAGAACGTCGAATTCCTCGACCACTATCTGGACCTGCGGATGGACCTGTCGAAAGTCCTGTTCGTCTGCACCGCCAACACCCTGGATTCGATCCCCGGCCCGCTGCTGGACCGGATGGAAGTGATTCGCCTGTCGGGCTACATCACCGAAGAAAAAGTCGCCATCGCCAAACGCCACCTGTGGCCGAAACTGCTGGAAAAGGCCGGCGTGTCCAAGGGCAGCCTGAGCATCAGCGACACGGCGCTCAAAGCCTTGATCGACGGCTACGCCCGTGAAGCCGGCGTGCGCCAGCTGGAAAAACAGATGGGCAAACTGGTGCGCAAAGCGGTGATGAAGCTGATCGACGATCCGAAAGCGGTGATCAAGATCGGGCCGAAAGACCTTGAAGCGTCCCTTGGTCATCCGGTGTTCCGCAACGAGCAAGTGCTGTCCGGCACCGGCGTGATCACCGGTCTGGCCTGGACCAGCATGGGCGGCGCGACCTTGCCGATCGAGGCCACGCGGATTCACACGTTCAATCGTGGTTTCAAACTGACCGGGCAACTGGGCGATGTGATGAAGGAGTCGGCGGAGATCGCCTACAGCTACGTCAGTTCGCACCTCAAATCTTTTGGTGGCGATCCGAAGTTCTTCGACGAAGCCTTCGTCCACCTGCACGTGCCGGAAGGCGCGACACCGAAAGACGGCCCGAGCGCCGGCGTGACCATGGCCAGCGCCCTGCTCTCCCTCGCCCGTAATCAGGCGCCGAAAAAAGGCGTGGCGATGACCGGTGAATTGACGCTGACCGGGCATGTACTGCCGATTGGCGGAGTGCGCGAGAAGGTGATTGCGGCGCGGCGGCAGAAGATCTTCGAGTTGATTCTGCCGGAGCCGAATCGCGGAAACTTTGAAGAGTTGCCGGACTACCTGAAGGAAGGCATTACCGTGCATTTCGCCAAGAAGTTTGCGGATGTAGCGAAGGTGCTTTTTTGATTTCGTCTTGAGGTATTGAGGGGGGCTGGCATCGCAGCCCCTCACCCCGGCCCTCCCGAAACGTCGGACCGCCCGGAGGGAGAGGGAGCCGAGTGGGGGATATTTAAGAGATACGCCGACCTGAAAGCTCTTCACTGAATCCGTAATCAACTCGATCTTTCAGGTCGATGTATCCCAAAAGACACCTCGGTCGGTCCCCTCTCCCTCTGGGAGAGGGTTAGGGTGAGGGGTGGCGTTGTCACACTTTGTCTCATCTTCAGTTATGCTCGCCGTTCGTCGCCCACGCCGGAGCCACTGAATCCATGTCCCCCCTTCGCCTGTTTGTCCCCCTGTCCCTCGTCCTGCTGGCCGCCTGCGCCACGCAACCGAAAACCAACGTGACCGTGGAAAAACAGAGCGAATGCCCGGTGCGCCTCACCAACGGGCAAAACCTGATCGTCATGCTCCCGAGCAACCCCACCACCGGTTACCGCTGGGCCATCCAGGATTCCGCCGGCGGCGTATTGCGCGCCCTCAGCCCCGAGGTCTACAGCAATCCGGAAGATGCCGGCGTGGTCGGCGCGGCCGGTCTCTCGACCTGGCGCTTCCAGGCGTTCGCCCCCGGCACCGGCCGTCTGCGCCTGACTTCGCAACAGCCTTGGGCGCCGGAAGTGTTGCCGGTGGAAACCTTTGATTGCGCCATTTCGGTGAACTGACCGTGGGCTGGCTGATCCTCGCGCTGATGGGCGCCGTGACCTTTCTCTATGGCGTCAGCACCCACGCGGCGCTGCTTTGCCTGCTGGTCAAACCGTTGCCGGTATTGGCGTTGCTCGGCTGGCTGCACGATGCGCCACCGAGCGACTATCGGCGCTGGATCAGCCTCGGTCTGATTTTCTCGTTGATCGGCGATGTGTTGCTGGCGTGGCCGGGGGATTTGTTCGTCTTCGGTCTCGGCGCGTTTCTGGTCGCGCATCTGGCGTATCTCAAGGCTTACCTCAGCGATTGCCGACGCCTGGCCCTGCTGCCGCTGATCCTGGCCCTCAGCGTGGGTGCCGTGTTGATGGGCATATTGATCAGCAGCGGACTCGGCCCGTTGACCGTGCCAGTGATCGTCTACGGAACGGCCATCAGCGCCATGCTCTGGCGCGCTCTCGCCCGACTCGGCAGCGGCGTACCACAACGTTCGGCATTACTGGCGGCGGGCGGCGCGGTGGCGTTCGTGTTTTCCGACAGCGTAATCGGTATCGACCGTTTCGTCTCACCATTCCACGGTGCGCCATACGTCATCATCCTCAGTTACTGGTTAGGGCAATGGGGTATTACCGCCTCCACTTTCCAAATAAAAATTGAGAGAATGAACTAAAAATCCGCCATCAATAACTAAATAGAATTAAAAACTGTAAGTTCTGACAGTTACCAGCCGATCTTTTCCATTCCTAAACTGCGTCAGCGACTGTACTTCCTTCTGTCGCACATCAGAGGAATTGAATATGGGCACTCAGAGCGCTTCATCCAATGCGGCAGCCAATTCGTTCACTTACCAAATTGATAGCGGTGAGGCAGACAAGTTTTTCTATGCGAATGGTTACTCGGGGAGGGATCTCGAAATCTATGGGGCACGGAACGACTTCGAGCATCAACTTGAGCAAATCATCTTTAAATTTAATCCCGCTATCAAGAGCGGACAATACTCGCTCGGTAGCCCTGGAGTTCAAGTCGGAGTACTTACTGGCTGGGCCAATATCCGTTACACCCCAATATCCATGACCCTGAACCTCACGGTCGATCATTCGTCCCAGCACATTTACGGTGTGTACGACATTCAGACGAAAGAGGATTACGCAGGTGGCAACAACCCCGGTATCAGAGTAAATGGGCTGTTCGACGTGGAGTGGAGCACCACCAATTCGCGCAGTCGATAATCAAAAAACTCTCCCTGATATAAACGTCAGACTCAGGCCGCAAGCCCTGCGGTTGCAAGAGCCTGAGTCTGACGACGTGTGATGTCCTGAAACAGCAGAATGAACCCGATTCACACAAGGCCTCCCTCCCACGCCCCACACACGGTTTATCAGACAACCCGCGCATCTGCGCGCCAGTTTGGCTAAAATGCCGGCCTTTTCATCGACACCGCCGGAACCGCCGTGAGCAAAGAACCCGATCGCATTTTCGCCCAGCCGATGGCCCAGGTGCCTGACTTCGCCTTCAACGAAGACGTGGTGCGGGTGTTCCCGGACATGATCAAGCGTTCGGTGCCGGGTTACCCGACCATCGTCGAGAACCTCGGCGTGCTCGCGGCGCAGTTCGCCCAGCCGAACAGCGTGCTCTACGACCTCGGAGCTTCGCTCGGTGCGGTGACCCAAGCCCTTCGCCGCCACGTACGCACCGACGGTTGCCGTGTGATCGCGGTGGATAACTCGGCTGCCATGGTCGAGCGCTGCCGCGAGTACCTCAACGGTCAGGATTCGATGTTCCAGGAGTTGCTGCCGGTCGAAGTGATCGAAGGCGACATCCTCGCCCTCGACTTCAAACCGGCCTCGGTGGTGGCGTTGAACTTCACCCTGCAATTCATTGCCCCGGATCAGCGTACGGCGTTGCTGTCACGCATCCGCCAATCGTTGCTGCCAGGCGGCGCGCTGATTCTGTCGGAGAAGCTGCGTTTCAACGATGCCGAAGAACACGCGCTGCTGACCGACCTGCACGTCGCGTTCAAGCGCGCCAACGGCTACAGCGAACTGGAAATCGCCCAGAAGCGCAGCGCCATCGAAAATGTCATGAAGCCCGACAGCCTCGAAGAACACCGTGAGCGCCTGCTGGCTGCCGGGTTCTCGAAAGTCGTGCCGTGGTTCCAGTGTCTTAACTTTGCCTCGTTGATTGCCTTGCCATGATTGATCTGTCTCCCCTCGCCCGCCGTCTGGCCGGCACGCCGCTGGCCGAATGGGCCAACACCCTGCAAGTGCAGCTCGACAAGAAAATGGAGAAAGGTCACGGCGATCTGGAGCGCTGGCAAAGTGCGCTGGACGCCTTGCCGAAGATCCAGCCGACCGAAGTCGACCTGCTCGACGGCCTGAAACTCGACACCGATTGCGACGACGAAACCCGCGCACAAATGCGCACCGCACTGATGGGCCTGTCGCCGTGGCGCAAAGGGCCGTTCGATCTGTTCGGCGTGCACGTCGACACCGAATGGCGCTCGGACTGGAAGTGGTCGCGGGTCGCTCCGCATCTGGATCTGAAGGGCAAACGCATCCTCGATGTCGGTTGCGGTAACGGCTACTACATGTGGCGCATGCTCGGTGCCGGCGCCGACAGCGTGATCGGTGTCGATCCGAACTGGCTGTTCTTCTGCCAGTTCCAGGCGGTGCAGCGTTATCTGTCAGAACCGAATGCCTGGCACCTGCCGTTCCCTTTCGAAGACCTGCCGCCGAATCTGGAAGGCTTCGATACCGTGTTCTCGATGGGTGTGTTCTATCACCGTCGCTCGCCGATCGAACATTTGCTGGCGCTGAAGGATTGCCTGGTGAAAGGTGGTGAACTGGTGCTGGAGACGCTGGTGGTCGAAGGCGACAAGCATCAGGTGCTGGTGCCGGAAGATCGTTATGCGCAGATGCGTAATGTGTGGTTCCTGCCGTCGGTGCCGGCGCTGGAATTGTGGCTGCGTCGTGCCGGGTTTACTGACGTGAAATGTGTGGATGTGAGCACCACCACTGTTGAAGAGCAGCGCGGGACAGAGTGGATGAAGTATCAGTCGTTGAGTGATTTCCTTGATCCGGAAGATCACAGCAAGACGATTGAAGGGTTGCCGGCGCCGATGCGGGCCGTAATTGTCGCGAAGAAATAACCCGCTCTCCCAAACTCCGCGGTGAGCCCCCCCCCTCACCCCAGCCCTCTCCCCTAGGAGAGGGAGCCGATCCTGGAGCTTTTCAAAACTTGAGTTCGACTCAAAAATCTCAGGACGGCGTAACGTCATCTGTCACCCGGTCAGTCCCCTCTCCCTCCGGGCGGTCCGACGTTTCGGGAGGGTTAGAGTGAGGGGCTTTTGGTTCGGCGAGCTCGGAAGAACTCGGTCAACACCGCCCCACACTCCTCCGCCAACACCCCGCCTTCATACAACACTCGATGGTTGAGAAAGCCCTGAGTGAAGAACTGTCCCTGACTCTGCACAATCCCGGCCTTGGGCTCCAGCGCGCCATACACCACCCGCGCAACCCGCGAATGCACGATCAGCCCTGCGCACATGCTGCACGGTTCCAGCGTCACGTAGAGCGTGCTGCCCGGCAGACGATAGTTGCTCACAGCCTGTGCAGCGGCGCGAATCGCGACCATTTCCGCATGCGCACTCGGGTCGCTGGTACTGATCGGACAGTTGAAACCGCGCCCGATGATCTCGCCATCCTGCACCAGCACCGCGCCCACCGGCACTTCGCCGAGGGCCGCGCCTTGTGCTGCCAACTCCAGCGCCTCACGCATGAAATCGCGATCACGGCTGCGGTCGATGATCGCCGCGGGGCGAATCTGGCGCATCACTTCACCTCGATGGCGGCCATCAGGCCGGTTTCCATGTGGTCGATCACGTGGCAGTGGAACATCCACACCCCCGGGTTATCCGCCACCAGCGCCACTTGCGCGCGCTCGTTCTTGCCCAGCAGATACGTGTCGGTGAAATACGGCACGATCTTGTGCCGGTTCGACGCAATCACCTTGAAGCTCATGCCGTGCAGGTGGATCGGGTGCTGGTACTGGGTCATGTTCTTCAGTTCGAAAATATAGCTCTGGCCCAGTTTCAGGCTGGCGATCGGCCGGTCGGCGCAGGTCTTGTCGGTGATGTCCCAGGCCTTGCCGTTGATCTGCCACAGGCTCGGCGGCTTGCCGTTGTCAACATTCACCGACACCGAACCGACCCATTCGAAATTGAAGTTGAGTTTCTCGGCATTGGCCAGGTCCGGCTCGGCCACCGGGTTGGCCGGCAGTGCTTTCGGCCAGTCGGTCGGCGCGTCATTGTTGGCCACCGACCGCAGGGTGCCCAGGCGAACCGGGCCGTTGCGCAGCGACAGTTCCTCCCCGGCCGGTGGTGCCTTGATCGCCAGGCAGATGCGCATGCCCGGACCCAGCCAGTATTCCTTGCCCAACGGGCGCGGCTCGACCGGGTTGCCGTCCAGCGCATAGATCTGCGCTTCGACACCAGGAATGTTGATGCGATAGGTCAGGGTGTTGTCGAGGTTGAGCAGACGAACCCGGGTGATCTGCCCGGCCGGCAACTCGATCACCGGCGTAGGCACGCCGTTGATGGTCGACAGCCGCCCCGCCGTACCGCCACGGGCCGCTTCGCGCGGAATGCTGAACTCGACGAAGTTGCCTTCGTCGTCGATGTGCCAGTTCTTCAGGCTCAGGGTCTTTTCGTACTTGAACCCGGTCGGCTCGCGCTCCTCGACAATCAACGGCCCGACCAGCCCGCGACCGAGTTCCTCACTGCTGCTGACGTGCGGGTGATACCAGTAGCTGCCGGCGTCCGGCACACGGAATTTGTAATCGAAGTATTCGCCCGGCAGCACCGGCAATTGCGAAACGTACGGCACGCCGTCCATCTCCAGCGGCAGGCGGATGCCGTGCCAGTGAATGGTGGTCGCCACCGGCAGATGGTTGATGAAGCGCACCCGCAACCACTCGCCCTGACGCACGCGTAATTCGGTGCCCGGCGCCGATGGGCCAAACGCCCAGGCTTCGGTCTTGTGCCCTGGCACCAGCTCGACGTCCAGTGGCGCGGCGATCAGCTCGTAGTCATGCCCCGCATCGGCATCGGCCATCTTGCCCAGCCAGTAACGCGACGCGCCCCCCGCTCCTACGCCAACGACAACAAGACCGGCCAGGCCACCGAGGATTTGGCGACGGGTAAAGGACATGAACTCAACTACCTCACGTATCTGCGGCGGGCCCGCAGGCCCGAAAGGGCGAATACGATACACCCGCAGATGAGAAACAGTAAGGGCAGCGCGGCGACTGGCCGCAGTTCCTCAGAGCGAAAAGCAGGACTCAACTGCTGCAAATTGCCGGGTTTTCGTACTGGATCCTGATCCTTTTCCCATACGTCATACCTATTGCTCCGACACCCGTTACACACAGCAGCCGACAGACCCTTCCTACGCCCGCCTGAAATGATCCGGTCCCATCCGTACCACCTCAAGGAAAGACCGTGGACACATCCGAAAACACTGCACTACCCAATGTTGCCGACAAACTGGCCCTGAAAAATCTGGTACCCGCACTGGTTCAGGCCTGCCCCGACATGTACGAAATGGCCAGTGATATCGCCAGGGATATCCTGCGCAAACATGGCGTGGATCATCTGGATCCTGAACAGGTTTACTGGCACCGCTTCAAGTTCTCCAGCAGCAGCTGGAAAGCCTTCACGGGCTGGGAACATCATGGTGCCCGGCCAACCGAGTCCATGACCTTGCCGCAACTGGTGATCCAGCGGTTCCGCGTCGGTGATCAGGACAACTCGGACATGCTCGATGTCGATGGGGGCTTTTACACGACCGGACCGGATGCCGAGGACTTCGACGAGACCAATGAAGTGCGGTTGCATGGAAACGAGGTACTGAAGGACTTCTGGGCGATCAATTTCGCCGATCGGTTCAATCAAAAGGTCGCCTCGTTCTGGAAAAAACACACCAGGACATTTCGCAGCCTGGCCAAGTGCACCTTTATTGCCCAGGCCATGGAGGATCGCGAAGGTGGCCGGTTGTCGGACGAAAACTTCCGAACCGTGGTCAAGGCTGTCGCCGGCAATGTGAGCTGGCCCGTCACGTTGCAGATGCTGGAGGAGGATGCGGCGCCCGCCAAGGGAATGCATCTGAGCCTGCTGAAGGTGGGGGGTTATGTAGCGACCGATATTCTGTGCATCACCGACGTCAATGGCCGAAAGATCCTCTACACCCCTGGGGAAGTCTGGGGCCTGCATGCCTTCGAGACAGCGGAGGACCTGCATTGGTGGGTGTTGTCGCAAACCCGTAAACCGGCTGACCGCCAACGTTTCCTCGCGCATTTTCAAGTGGCCGATCACGACATCATGGAAGACACCTCATGGCGCGACGCTGCGAAACCGGGGTGGCTCCCCCTGTTGAGTCCCGGGACATATCTGCTCACTGAGATATTCCGCCCGCCGCATGTCGAAAATGTCGGGCTCAATCATGTCCTGGATCTGCTGGTCAGCGCCTGGGACTGCGCCGATCACTCCCTGATCGAACACACCAGCGAGACGTTCAAGAGCGACGCCTTCACCTTCCTCGCCAGCGCCACTCACGCCAGGATGATCAGCGACGCCACGTTCATGATGCACACCAATGGCGATCTGCGGAAAAAGCTGTGGATCGGCTATCTCAACGCTTTCGGTCGCATGTTCGGTCCGATGGCCGCTGTCGGCTGGCCCGTGGCACTGGCCGTCGTGGGTGCCGGCATCGCCAATGTCGGGTTGCAGATTGATCAGGCGGTCAATGGCAAAACACCCGGTGAACGCAAGTCTGCAGTGACGGGCGCCATCTTCGCGACCATCGATACCCTTTTCAACGCCACCTTCCTCAAGGGCAGTGGCCGTCTCCCGGAAATAGCCGAGGCCAGCACGGTCTTCGCACCGGAAGAAAAACTTGTCGAAGCGGCGATTGCCCGCCCCCCGTTGCCTGCATTGGAGGAAATCGCCCCGACGCGCGTCCTGCCCGCGCAGCCCGAGGACTTCCTTGCTTCATTCAAGACTGAAATCACCGAAGGCACCGGCGTTGAAACCGGTGATTCCAAACTGCAGGAGATCATCCTGGCCGCGTCGGGCAAGCGTTACATTTACATGCGCCGCGCAGGAAGCGACGGTTTTTATCAGGTGCGTTATGTCGAGCAGTTACGCGGCTGGGTCATTATTGATCCGGCCAATCCTTTCTCGTTTTACCGCAACGTCCCGGTTCGCTTGAACGAAGCGCTCAGGTGGGAACCGGTGGCCCGTCCCGGACTCAAGGGTGGCATGAAAATTTTCGGCAAGTGGCCCTTCGGACACACGGCCGACCCACTGCCGGAAGTGGAGATGCAACCACTGACGTACGATGTGCCGCAAGCATCGCGATCGGCGCTGCAACCCGTTGCCGAAGCTCAGGTCGATGATTTCCCGCTGGATCCACAGGACAGCAGCGACCGTTTCTATCAAGACTTCAAAACCCTGCGTCGCGGGCTCTACGACGATGCCATCAACGCCTATGCCGCCACCGAATTTCCCCCGCGTCCGGCCGTCCCACTCTTCAAACCCACGACGCCGTTTGCCGAAATGACCAAGCGCCTGTTCAAGGACGGCACCGGCCTCGTAATCGGTCAGGACAGTTCTGCCATCGGTGCTAGACAGACCCTTGTCGACAATCTCAAAGTGCTGAACAAACAGAAGGTCAGGACCCTTTACCTGGATCACTTGCTCACGGATTTCCATCAAGCGGATCTGGATGTTTTTCACCAGAGCGGCAAGATGCCGCCGGCTCTCGAGCGGTACCTGAAGGCTTTGGATGCGCGGTTCAAGACCGACCCTGCCGGACCGTATTCCTACACCGAGCTGGTAAAAGGCGCACAGAAGAATCACATCCGCGTACAAGCGATCGACAGCATGGCGACCCGGCGCTTTCCACGGATGGAAGGTACTACCGAAGCCAGCAGCCGAAAAATGATGAATTACTACTCGGACACCGTGATTCAGGCCGACCAGGCCGCACGAGGTGCTCATCGCTGGATCGCACTGGTTGATGAGGCCCGCGCCAGCAGCTTCGACAACGTTGCAGGGCTGAGTGAGCTGGAAGGGGCGGTGGCATTGCGCGTTGATGAAAGTGCAGTGGGTCAGGCTCAGGGGCTTACAGCTGACCCGGGCAAAAAAGTCAAAGACATCCTGGGACGTCCCTTCGACGAATTGAAAAGCGATCTTCGCCTGCAACTGAGCGCACCGCCCGCGACGGCAACAGCTCGCTCGCTTGAAGAGGCGCTGCCCAGGCGCGGCATGTTCATGGTGCAGGAGCCCTCCACCCTTGTTCACCGCAGTGGCGATGGCAGTCTGGTGCGTACACCGATTCAGCAGGACAGCGCCGGTTTCTCCATCCTCCGGCCGAAATGGTCAGCCATCAGCGGGCGCCACTTCGACAGCCTGCATGAACTATTGGAAGCCATAGAACATGAAGGTCTCACGCAGGTACACGTGCGCATTGATCCCACCGCTACGCCCGGTCAACTGCCAGACATTCAGCCGTCCATCCCGGCGATTGAAGCGCCACCCGCCCCGGATTTGATGATCAAGGATCCACCCCGTTTCACCTCGCCGTATGAGATTGCGGTGCAGGCCCGGGCCGAACTGAAAAACGTGGCGCGGGGCAATGACGCCTCTCTGCTGAACGACTCCGTCGCTTCATGGGGCGGCAATTCACCCCTCGATACATTCAAGACGCTGCGAAAACAACTGCATGAAGCAGCAATACGTTTCTATGCCGAGCTGCATCTTCCCGTACGCCCATCAATGGATTCGCTGACAGCAGGACTGTCGGGACAAGCATTCATCGAGCGGGTATTCACAGAGTTTCGCGGTCTGGTCATTGGCGAAAGCCATGCCGAAATCGGCAGCAAGCAATGGCTGATGGACAATATGCAAACCCTGGCCAACAAGGGTGTGAAGACGCTTTACTCCGAGCACCTGCTCACGGACTTCCATCAGGCCGCGCTGGATAATTACGCCAGGACATCGGTCATGCCGCGGGATCTGGAGAACTATCTGATTCAGCTCGACAGTGGTCACGTGACCGATCCGCTGCAACGCTACACCTTTCTCGATCTGGTCAAGGAAGCCAATCGCAACGGGATACGCGTTCAGGCCATCGACTGCCTGGCCAGTTATCGGGTTGAAGGAATGAGAACGGCGGATCCGTCGGCACGCCAGAGAATGATGAACTACTACGCTCACACCGTGATCGAGGCTGACCAGGCGGCTCGCGGGCCGCATAACTGGGTGGCACTGATGGGGAACTCCCACTCGAACACGTTCGAAGGCGTTGCCGGTGTCAGCGAGCTGGAAGGCGTCGTCGGTCTGCGCGCCGAAGATGTTGCTGAAGGTCAATCCGGCGGTATCGAAGCGGATCCCGGTAAAAGTCTTGCCGATCAAATGGGCAAGAACCAGGCATTCGTAAAAGGTGACCTGCGCCTGCAAGTCGAAACACCGTGGTACGCCCGGACGACCCCAGACATCGAACGGCTACTTTCCCGACCGGGTCTGTACACCTTGAAAAGGGAATTGCGGGAAACCTTTCTGGTTCATCGCAGCCGCGCCAATGCGATCGTGCGCACCGATATCCACTTCGAATCCAACCGCGTTTTCATCGAGCGCCCCGAATGGCCCAGCGTCCATGAAAAGCGCTTCGCCAGTATCAAGGCGCTGCTCAAGGCGCTTGATGAGCGAGGCATGAAACTGGCGGGTTGGTCCAGACCGTTGTAATCAGCCACTGAAAGCCAGAAACAGAAAAGCCGCGTGAAACATCGTTTCACGCGGCTTTTTGTTGGTCCTGACCTCAAGCCATCAGGGCTTGTGCAGGATCACTCCCACTCAATGGTCGCCGGCGGCTTGCTCGACACGTCGTAAGTGACGCGGGAGATGCCTTCGATTTCATTGATGATGCGGCCGCTGACAGTTTCCAGCAGCTCGTAAGGCAGGTGTGCCCAACGCGCGGTCATGAAGTCGATGGTTTCCACGGCACGCAGGGCCACGACCCAGGCGTAACGACGGCCATCGCCGACCACGCCAACCGATTTCACTGGCTGGAACACTACGAAGGCCTGGCTGACCTTGTGGTACCAGTCGGCCTTGCGCAGTTCTTCGATGAAGATGTGGTCGGCGCGACGCAGCAGGTCGGCGTATTCCTTCTTCACTTCACCAAGGATGCGCACGCCCAGGCCCGGGCCCGGGAACGGGTGACGGTAGACCATGTCGTACGGCAGGCCCAGTTCCAGGCCCAGACGACGGACTTCGTCCTTGAACAGTTCGCGCAGTGGCTCGACCAGTTTCAGGTTCATTTCTTCCGGCAGGCCGCCCACGTTGTGGTGCGACTTGATCACGTGGGCCTTGCCGCTTTTCGCGCCAGCCGACTCGATCACGTCCGGGTAGATAGTGCCCTGAGCCAGGTACTTGATGTTGTCCAGCTTGCAGGATTCGGCATCGAACACGTCGATGAAGGTGCGGCCAATGATCTTGCGCTTCTTCTCCGGATCGGCTTCGCCGGCCAGGTTGTTCAGGAACTGGTCTTCCGCGTTGGCGCGGATCACCTTGACGCCCATGTTCTCGGCGAACATGGCCATCACTTGCTCGCCTTCGTGCAGACGCAGCAGGCCGTTGTCGACGAAGACGCAGGTCAGTTGATCACCGATGGCCTTGTGCAGCAGCGCCGCAACCACCGAGGAGTCCACACCGCCGGACAGACCCAGCAGCACGTTGTCGGTACCGACTTGTGCGCGGATGTTGGCGATGGCGTCTTCGGCGATCTTCGACGGAGTCCACAGGGCTTCGCAGCCGCAGATGTCGAGAACGAAACGCGACAGGATGCGACCGCCCTGCTTGGTGTGGGTCACTTCCGGGTGGAACTGCACGCCGTAGTAAGCGCGCTCGTCGTTGAACATGCCAGCGATCGGGCAGCTCGGGGTGCTGGCCAGGATGTGGAAATCGCTTGGCATCTTGGTGACCTTGTCACCGTGGCTCATCCACACGTCGAGGCCGAACAGGCCGTCGGCGTCGATGTGGTCTTCGATGCCGTCGAGCAGGCGGCTCTTGCCCACCACGTCAACGCGGGCATAACCGAACTCACGCAGTTCGGAGCCTTCAACCTTGCCGCCCAGTTGCTCGGCCATGGTCTGCATGCCGTAGCAGATACCGAAGACCGGTACGCCCAGGTCGAATACCGCTTGCGGGCAGCGCGGGCTGTTGGCTTCGTGCACGGACTCGGGACCGCCGGCGAGGATCACGCCTTTTGGCGCAAATTCGCGGATCGCATCTTCGTCCATGTCGAACGGGTGCAGTTCGCAGTACACACCGATCTCGCGCACGCGGCGGGCGATCAGTTGGGTGTATTGCGAACCGAAGTCGAGGATCAGGATGCGGTGAGCGTGAATGTCGAGGGCCATGATTCAGTCTCGTCTAAGTAATTCAGAAACAGTCTTTGATTCAGAAACGACTCGGGGCTGAATAAAACAGCCCCGGTCATTTAACGTTTTGCTTGAAGCCTCAACCTACGCGGTAGTTTGGCGCTTCTTTGGTGATCTGCACGTCGTGGACGTGGGATTCGGCCATGCCGGCACCGGTGATCCGCACGAACTCGGGCTTGGTGCGCATTTCTTCGATGTTGGCGCTGCCGGTGTAACCCATCGAGGAACGCAGACCGCCCATCAACTGGTGAATGATCGCGCTCAGGGTGCCCTTGTAAGGAACACGGCCTTCGATACCTTCCGGAACGAGTTTCTCGGCGCCTGCCGAGGAGTCCTGGAAGTAACGGTCGGAGGAACCTTGAGCCTGGGACATGGCGCCCAGCGAACCCATGCCGCGATAAGCCTTGTACGAACGGCCCTGGAACAGTTCGATCTCGCCCGGTGCTTCTTCGGTACCGGCAAACATCGAGCCCATCATCACGCAGGAAGCACCGGCAACGATGGCCTTGGACAGGTCACCGGAGAAACGGATGCCGCCGTCGGCGATCAACGGAACGCCGGTGCCTTCGAGGGCAGCGGCAACGTTGGCGATGGCACTGATTTGCGGAACGCCGACACCGGCGACGATACGGGTGGTGCAGATCGAGCCAGGGCCGATACCGACCTTGACCGCGTCGGCGCCAGCTTCGGCCAGAGCCTTGGCGGCTGCGCCGGTGGCGATGTTGCCGCCGATCACCTGCACTTCAGGGAAATTCTCTTTGACCCAGCGAACGCGGTCGATCACGCCTTTGGAGTGACCATGAGCGGTGTCGACCACCACCACGTCCACGCCGGCATTGACCAGGGCGGCAACGCGGTCACCAGTGTCTTTACCGGTACCGACCGCAGCGCCGACGCGCAGACGACCTTGATCGTCCTTGCTGGCCAGCGGGTAGGCCTTGGCTTTCTCGATGTCTTTGACGGTCATCATGCCTTTGAGGGCAAACTTGTCGTCAACGATCAGGACTTTTTCCAGGCGGTGCTTGTGCAGCAGCTCGCGGACTTCGTTCTTGTCGGCGCCTTCGCGAACAGTGACCAGACGCTCTTTGGGCGTCATCACTTCACGAACAGTGGCTTCCAGACGGGTTTCGAAACGCACGTCACGGGAAGTGACGATGCCGACCAGGTCGCCATCGTGCAGAACCGGAACGCCGGAAATGTTGTGCATGCGGGTCAGTTCGAACAGATCACGAACCGTGGCGTCAGCCTCGATGGTGATTGGGTCCTTGACCACACCGGCTTCGAACTTCTTGACCTTGCGAACTTCGGCAGCTTGCTGCTCGATGGTCATGTTCTTGTGGATAATGCCGATGCCACCTTCCTGAGCCATGGCGATTGCCAGACGGGCTTCAGTAACGGTGTCCATGGCGGCAGAAACCAGAGGAATGTTCAGCTCGATGCCACGGGTAAGGCGGGTCTTCAGACTGACTTCGTTAGGAAGCACCTCGGAATAACCAGGCACTAAAAGAATGTCGTCGAAGGTCAGAGCTTCTTGGCTGATACGCAGCATCGCGGGGGCTCCCGAGCGGGAAAATGGAAGCGCGCCATTATACTCAGACACCCTACCGGGCTCAATGTAAAACTTGTCTTATATCAATGTTGCTGATGTACGGAAAAAACACCCCTTACAACTCGACCTTGACCCAACTCACCGGTTGATCCAGCCAGTCGGCGAATTCGTCGATGAAACTCTGCTTGAACCCCGCCTCCAGCCAGTTGTTGAAGATGAAACCGAGGTTGGAAAACCCGCATTCCTGCAAATACAGAAAACCGTTGATGTCGTCTTCATGCCCGCACTCAGGACAGGTGAAGTTGTCGGTGCGGCCCGGCATCCAGTCTTCCAGGCTTTCGAACAACGCTTCGCCGATCTCCTGACGGCATTCGGCGCACCCGGCTTCTCCGAGAAACCCCTTGGCCGGGGTATAGATGCAGCGCTTAGTGATGACCTCGAGACCGTTGATCGGCTCGCCAAACGGCAGCGCCTCGGGGTGCAGCACCACCGCACGGGCACCATCGGCGATGGCGTAGGCCATGCGATTGCCGGTACGTCCGCACGTGCTCAGCTCTTCCTTGACGATGTTCTTGCGCACCAGCCAGCGCAGGATCGCCCGGGCCCGGGGCTCGTGCACCGGCAGGTTGGAGATTTTCGGGACGATGATGCTTTGGGAGTTCATGATGCAAGCCTGCTGCGTCAAAGGATGTTCTGCGACAAACGCGGCCGGCAGCTTAATCCCTGACAAAATCCGGTCAAGTGCTTAAATAGCGGCCGATCAGCGCAATCCCGCTCGCCAGCACCAGCCAGGTCACCAACCGCACGAAGGCCTCGCGGGACAGGCGCATGGTCAACCGCCGCCCGACCCACAAGCCCAGCGCCATGGCCGGCAACAGGCACAGCGCAAGCATCAACAAGGGTAGCTCGGCATACACCCCGGCGATGGCGAACAGGCTCAAACGCACCACCGTGCTGCAACTGATCAGCGCACTTTGCGTGGCCCGGGCTGCGTCCTTCGGCAGTCGGCTGTTGAGGTAGATCGCATAAAGAAAGCCGCCACTGCCGAACAGCGCGCCGAACAGCCCGCCCACGGTGCCCATCGGCAACGCCCATACGGCGGACAACTGCGCCGGTCGCGCCTTGATCCACAAGCTGTAGATCGCGTACACGCTGATGAACAGCCCCATCAGCAGCAACAGCAGATCGGACTTGAGGTTAAGCAGGAAAATCACCCCCAGCGTGCAACCCACCGCCATGCACGGCAGCAGCCGCAGCAATTCCGGTTTCGCCACGTCACGCCGCGACGGCAGCAGATTGCCGAACGCCGCGACGAAATCCAGCAGCACCAGCAACGGCACGATCTTCGACAGCGGCATGAACAGGATCAGGATCGGCCCCGCCACCAGCGCCGTGCCGAAACCGGCAATCCCGAACACGATGTAGGCCAGCGCGATGGCCAGTCCGATCACCACCCAGCCCTGCGCACCCCACGACCATTCGCTCAACAACCCCGCCACGCTCATTCGCTCGCTTCCTTTATAAGCCTGCGATGACTTTAGCCAGCGCCGAGGGTTGCGACTAATATTATCCAAACCGCCAAGCCATCTCAAAAAGGCATGCCTCGTGCTTTCAACCCGTCAATTGCGCTACTTCGTGGAAATCGCCGAGAGCGGCAGCTTCAGTGCGGCAGCTGAACGGCTGTTCATCGCTCAATCGGCCTTGAGCCGGCAGATCAAGGACATGGAAACCCGCCTGCAAACGTCACTGTTCGAACGCACCGCGCGCCAGCCCCGGCTCACCGCCGCTGGCGAAGCGTTCCTGCCCCGGGCGAGAAACCTGCTCAATGAACTGAACAAGGCCAGCACCCTGGCCACGGAAATTGGCCAAGGGCAGCGCGGCACTTTGCGCGTGTGTCACTCCAGCACCGTGCCGATCAGCGGCCGACTGTTGCGCGACATGAGCGCATATCTGCAGCAGCAACCCGGTGTCTCGCTGGACATCGGCACGCTCTCCTCGGAGGCACAACTTGAAGAACTGGCCGAGGGCCGGCTCGATATCGGTCTTCTGCGCCTACCGGTGCTGCGCCAGCGCGAGGGTGTTCAGGTTGTGCCGCTCTATACCGAACGCTTGCTGCTTGCCGTGCCGGCGGATCATCGACTGGCGTTGGCGGAGGCGGTCGATCTGGCGCAATTGAAGGACGAAGCGTTCATCTCCATCCCGCATCCGCAGCGCGGCGGGCTGAGTTATTTGTGCGCCGACCTGTGCATGCGTCACGGCTTCTTCCCCCAGGCTGCGCGGGTGATGTCGCGCAAGACCACGCAATTGCAATTGATCCAGGCCGGATTTGGCATCGCTCTTCTGCCGGAATCAATGCAGGACATCGCGCCCGCTGGTGTGAGATTTCTGCCGCTGAGCGGCGATTGCCAGAGCACTGTCGCCTTCGCATCTCGGCAAAATCCCACACCTCTGGTGCAACACTTCCTCCAGACATTCACCGGCGAATGCCTTTAAACTGCGCCCCATGATTAAAGATCCCTTTGCAAGACTCGGCCTCGACCGCGAAGTCCTGACCGTCAGCCAGCTCAACGGCCGCGCGCGAGTGTTGCTCGAAGACGTGTTCAGCAACATCTGGGTCGAAGGCGAAATCTCCAACCTCGCCCGCCCGGCGTCCGGCCACGTGTATTTCACGCTCAAGGACAGCGGCGCGCAGGTGCGTTGCGCACTGTTCCGCCAGAATGCCGCGCGGGTGCGTCAGGCGCTGAAGGACGGTCTGGCGGTCAAGGTTCGCGGCAAGGTCTCGCTGTTCGAAGGGCGTGGCGACTATCAGTTGATCCTCGACACCGTGGAGCCTGCCGGTGACGGTGCCCTGCGCCTGGCCTTCGATGCCTTGAAGGAAAAGTTAAGCGCCGAAGGCCTGTTCAGTGCCGAGCGCAAGGTGCCGCTGCCGGCACACCCGCAGCGCATCGGCATCATCAGTTCGCCGACCGGCGCCGTGATACGCGACATCATCAGCGTGTTCCGCCGCCGCGCGCCGCAGGTGCAACTGACGTTGATTCCGACCGCCGTTCAGGGCCGAGAAGCCACCGCACAGATCGTCCGCGCCCTGAAACTGGCGGATGCCCGTGGTTTCGACGCGCTGATCCTGGCTCGCGGCGGCGGCTCGCTGGAAGACCTCTGGTGCTTCAATGAAGAAGCCGTGGCCCGGGCGGTCGATGCCTGTGTTACGCCAATCGTGAGTGCGGTCGGCCATGAAACCGATGTGTCGATCAGTGACTTCGTGGCGGACGTGCGCGCACCGACACCGTCCGCCGCCGCTGAACTGCTTGCCCCGGATTCCAGCCACCTGATCCGGCAGGTCGAAAGCCTGCATCGTCGGTTGGTGATGCGCATGCGTGACCGCCTGATGCGCGATCGCCTGCGCCTTGAAGGCATGACCCGCCGCCTGCGCCATCCCGGCGAGCGTCTGCGCCAGCAGGCACAACGTCTGGATGATCTGGACATGCGCATGCGCCGAGCGTTCGAGCGCCAGCTCAATACCCGCCGCGAACGCCTGATCCGCCTGGAAACCCGTCTCGCCGGGCAACATCCGGGACGCCAACTGGCCCTGTTGCGCCAGCGCCTGGACAGTCTCGCTGAACGCTTGCCACGTGCCATGAACGAAGGTTTGAAACGCCGCCGTTTACAACTGCAAAGCCAGATGCAGACCCTGCACGTGGTCAGCCCGCTGGCGACCCTCGGCCGTGGCTACAGCATTCTGCTGGATGAGCGTGGCAACGCGATCCGCAACGCCGCGCAGACCCACACCGGCCAGCGCCTCAAGGCCAGACTGGGCGAAGGCGAACTGCAAGTGCGCGTCGAGGACAATCACCTGACGCCTGTCACTCTCTCTTTACTGGACTGATCCATGCCGCGTTTTCTCGCTCCGCTGCTGTTGCTCTGCCTGACCTTCAACGCCCACGCCGACAGTTACATCACCCGCCTGCTGAACAAACCGGTGCCGGGCGGCGTGGCTGTCGTCGATCTTGGGACCGCTGCGCAAGCGCCGAAAGCCACGTATCAGGGCAAACCGGTGCTGGTGGTCAAGGAACAGAACAACTGGCTGGCGATTGTCGGCGTTCCGTTGACCGTCAAACCCGGCGTTCAGCAGATCAGCAGTGGCGGCCGCAACCTCAACTTCAATGTCGGTAACAAGAAATACCCGGAACAGCACATCACCCTGAAGAACACCCAGCAGGTCAATCCGAACCCGGCCAACCTCAAGCGCATCGAGGGCGAACTGGCCGAGCAGATCAAGGCCTACCGCAGTTTCAGTCCGAATACGCCGAGCAATCTGCTGCTGGACAAACCGGTCAACGGGCCGCTGTCGAGCAAGTTCGGCGTGCGCCGTTTCTTCAACGGTGAAGAGCGCAATCCGCACGCAGGTCTGGACTTCGCGGTGCCGGCCGGCACGCCGATCAAGACCCCGGCAGCCGGCAAGGTAATCCTGATCGGCAACTACTTCTTCAATGGCAACACCGTGTTCGTCGACCACGGCCAGGGCTTTATCAGCATGTTCTGTCACAT
The DNA here is from genome assembly GCF_002112305.1 of Pseudomonas sp. R45(2017). Taxonomy (NCBI): domain Bacteria; kingdom Pseudomonadati; phylum Pseudomonadota; class Gammaproteobacteria; order Pseudomonadales; family Pseudomonadaceae; genus Pseudomonas; species Pseudomonas sp. R45(2017). The sequence goes on from NZ_NEHH01000001.1 coordinate 749,506, forward strand.
GTCGAAGATTGATGTGCAGAACGGCCAACAACTGGCGCGCGGTGCGGTGGTGGGCAAGGTGGGCGCTACAGGTCGGGCGACCGGGCCGCACATGCACTGGAACGTCAGCCTGAACGACGCGCGGGTCGATCCGGCGATTTTCATTGGGGCTTTCCAGCCTTGATTTCAGGCTGAAGCCCTTCCAGCAGGGATTGCGCACGACGAATGGTCCGCGCAACCCCCACCAACAATTAGTGCCATATCAAGAATAAAATCTCGGAAAAAACCGCTTTCCGGGTATTCCTCTCAATTTTTTTCGACTGCTTGCCATCCTCTCCCCCCGCGGTTAGGGTTGAGGGCATGAAAACCTCTCACACCCTCATTCAGCTTCGCCAGCACCGCAGCCTGTGCCTTGTCAGCGCACGACTGCCGGGCTGAATCGCTGCGCCTCGTCCCACGCTTTTCCAAGAACGTTCGTTCCACCGGCAGGCCGCCTCTTTTCGGCCCAGACAATAAGGAATTTCCCGATGAGCATGCTCAAAGACCCGTCTTCGAAATACCGCGCGTTTCCTGTGATCAACCTGCCGGATCGCACCTGGCCGTCGAAGACCATCGATGCCGCGCCGATCTGGTGCAGCTCCGACCTGCGTGACGGCAACCAGTCGTTGATCGAGCCAATGGACGCGGTGAAAAAGCTGCGCTTCTGGAAAACCCTGGTGCAGGTGGGCGTGAAGGAAATCGAAGCCTCGTTCCCGGCCGCTTCGCAAACCGACTTCGACTTCGTGCGTACCCTGATCGAGGACGGCCACATCCCGGACGACACCACCATCCAGGTGCTGACCCAGGGCCGTGAAGACCTGATCGAGCGCACCTTCGAATCCCTGCGCGGGGCGAAGAAAGCGATTGTTCACCTGTACAACGCCACCTCTCCTTCTTTCCGTCGCATCGTCTTCAACCAGGACAAGGACGGGATCAAGGCCATCGCCGTGAACGCTGCCAAGCTGTTCGTCAAATACGCAGCCATGCAGCCGGACACCGAGTGGACCTTCGAATACTCGCCGGAAACCTTCAGCGCCACCGAGCTGGAATTCGCCAAGGAAGTCTGTGACGCGGTGATCGAGGTCTGGAACCCGACGCCTGAGCACAAGATCATCCTCAACCTGCCGGCCACCGTTGAATGCGCGACCCCGAACGTCTACGCCGACCAGATCGAGTGGTTCCACCGCAACATCAACCGTCGTGACAGCGTGATCATCAGCCTGCACACCCACAACGACCGTGGCACCGGCGTGGCCGCCACCGAGTTGGGCCTGATGGCCGGCGCCGACCGCGTCGAAGGCTGCCTGTTCGGCAACGGCGAGCGTACCGGCAACGTCGACCTCGTCACCGTGGCACTGAACATGTACACCCAGGGCCTCGACCCGCAACTGGACTTCTCCGACATCGACGGCGTGCGCAAGGTCGTCGAAGAGTGCAACCAGATCCAGGTTCACCCGCGTCACCCGTACGTCGGCGACCTGGTCCACACCGCGTTCTCCGGCTCCCACCAGGACGCGATCCGCAAGGGCTTCGCCCAGCAGAAGTCCGATGCACTGTGGGAAGTACCGTACCTGCCGATCGACCCGGCCGACATCGGCCGCAGCTACGAGGCGGTGATCCGCGTCAACAGCCAGTCGGGCAAGGGTGGCATCGCCTACTTGCTGGAACAGGAATACGGCATCAGCCTGCCACGTCGCATGCAGATCGAATTCAGCCAGGTCGTGCAGCGTGAAACCGATCGCCTGGGCCTGGAGATGACCGCGCAGCAAATCCACGCGCTGCTGCACAGCGAATACCTGCAAGCCAACACCCCGTACGCGCTGGTCAGCCATCGCCTGCAGGAAGAAAACGGCAACAGCGCCGTCGAAGTGGAAGTGGCGAGCAAGGGTCAGGGCGAAACCAACCTGCACTGGCGCGGCAAGGGCAACGGCGCGCTGGAAGCGCTGGTGGCCGGTCTGCCGATTCCGGTGGAGATCATGGACTACAACGAACACGCCATCGGCGCGGGCACCAACGCCAAGGCGGCGGCCTACATCGAGCTGCGTGTGAACGGCGAACGTGCGGTGCACGGCGTGGGCATCGATGAAAACATCACCACCGCCAGCTTCAAGGCCCTGTTCAGCGCGCTGAATCGCTCGCTGAGCCAGCCGGAAGCCAAAGCGGCGTAACTGACCGCTGCAATGCAAAAGGCCCCGGAGTGCGAACTCCGGGGCCTTTTTTTTGCCTGCAATTTCTGATCGTTCCCACGCTCTGCGTGGGAATGCAGCTCGTGACGCTCTGCGTCCCTTGAGGCATTCCCACGCGGACGGTTCGACGCCTCGAAGTGGGAACGATCTGGGCGACTTGGGCTATTAAGTGAACTCGAAGGTGTCCGCGTCAAGATTCGCCGGAAACCGCTCGCGGTAAGCCGCCAGCGAGGCCGCTTCCAGAACCACCTTGAACACCCCGTCAGCCTCCCCCGCCGCAAGCAACGTCTCGCCCTGAAAATCCAGCACCTGACTGTCGCCGGTGTACGCGAAACCCTTGCCATCGGTGCCAACGCGGTTGACCGCCGCCACATAGCACAGATTTTCGATCGCCCGGGCCGGCAGCAACCGGTTCCAGTGCTGACGCCGCGCACCCGGCCAGTTGGCGGTGTACAGCAGCAGGTCGGTGTCCTGCGCATCACGGCTCCACACCGGGAAGCGCAGGTCGTAGCAGATCAGCGGCCGCACCCGCCAGCCCTTGAGCTCAAACTGCACCTGGCGCTCGCCGGGGGTGTAGTGGTTGTGCTCGCCGGCCATGCGGAACAGGTGACGCTTGTCGTAATGCAGCACTTCGCCGTCCGGCCGCGCCCACAACAAACGGTTGCGGTGGCTGCCGTCGGCGGCCTGGATGATCACGCTGCCGGTGACGACCGCGTTCAGTTTTGCCGCCTGGATCCGCAGCCATTTGCTGGTCGGGCCGTTTTCGGCTTCGGCCAGGGTTTCGGACTCCATGGAGAATCCGGTGGTGAACATCTCCGGCAGGATAATCAGATCCGCACCGCGCGCCTGCTCCAGCAAAGCGTCGAAATGCTCGAGATTGGCCTGACGATCATGCCAGGCCAGGCTGGTCTGGATCAGCGCCAGATTGAGATCGGGCAACGCACTCAGATCACGCATAGTTTGGCCGCCGCTTCCCGCAGCGTCTCCTCACGTTTGGCAAAGCACAGGCGCACCAGGCGCTGGCCTTCGGGTGGATTCTGGTAGAACACCGACACCGGAATGCTCGCCACGCCGTGCTCGCGGGTCATCCACATCGCCATCTCGACATCGTTCAGGTCAGGGCGAATCTGCGAGTAATCGACCAGTTGGAAATAGGTGCCGGTGACACGGGTGAAGCTGAATCGCGACGGCGCCAGCAGATCACAGAACAGATCGCGCTTGGCCTGATAGAAGCCCGGCAGCTCTTCGACGTGTTCCGGATGCTCGGCCATGTAATCGGCCAAAGCAAACTGCAACGGGGTCACGCCGCAGAAACTGACGTACTGGTGCACCTTGCGCAGCTCCGCCGTCAGGGCCGGCGGAGCCACAACGTAACCGGTTTTCCAGCCGGTGACGTGATAGGTCTTGCCGAACGAGCTGACCACGAAGGCGCGCTGATACAGCTCTTCATGGGCCAGCACGCTGACGTGCGGCACGCCGTCGAATACCAGGTGTTCGTAGACTTCGTCGCTGATCACGTAGATGTCGCGATCACGGATCAACGCTGCCAGTTGATCCAGCTCGGCACGGCTGATCAATGCACCGCTTGGATTATGCGGGGTGTTGAGGATGATCATCCGCGTGCGCGGGCTCAGGGCTGCGCTGAGTCTGTCGAAGTCGATGGAGAAATCTTTCAGGCCCAACTGCACATGCACGCAGCGCCCGCCGGCCAGCTCTACTGCAGGCTCGTAGCTGTCGTAAGCCGGGTCGAACACGATGACTTCGTCGCCGCTGTGGATAACCGCCTGGATCGCACAGAAGATTGCCTGGGTCGCGCCCGGGGTCACGGTCACTTCGTTATCGACATCGACATTGGCGCCATAACTGCGGGCGATTTTCGCCGCGATCTGCTGACGCAGCGCCGGCAGGCCGGTCATGGGTGAATACTGGTTATGGCCACTGGCAATGTGTCGACCAACCGCGTCGCGCAGTGCCTGCGGGCCGTCGAAATCGGGAAAACCCTGGGAAAGGTTGATCGCTCCGGTCTGCGCCGCGAGCTGAGACATCTGCGTGAAAATAGTGATGCCGACATTCGGCAGCTTGCTGGTGATCATCGGGAGCCCCTTGCAGGTGAGCTGCAAGTTTCAAGCTGCAAGCGACAAGTTTCAAGCATCAATCCATCGCCCACAAAAAAGGGCTCTGAACAGAGCCCTTCTTTACTTCCACACTTTAACTTGAAGCTTGCAGCTCGAAACCCGCAGCTGCTCTTTTTACTTCTTGTCGCGACGCTTCTTGCTAGCCTTCTTGTTGTGCGACATCAAGCGACGCTTCTTGTTGACCTGGCGGTCGGTCAGCGTGTTCTTGTTGCCTTCGTACGGGTTCTCGCCGCCCTTGAACTCGATACGGATCGGCGTACCGACCAGTTTGAGCACACGGCGGTAAGTGTTTTCCAGATAGCGCACGTACGACTTCGGCACTTTCTCGATCTGGTTGCCGTGGATCACGATGATCGGCGGGTTCGCACCACCCAGGTGAGCGTAACGCAGCTTGATCCGGCGGCTGTTGACCATCGGCGGCTGGTGCTCGCTGACCGCGTCTTCGAGAATCTGCGTCAGGCGGCTGGTCGGCCAGCGGGTGACCGCGGACTTGAACGAGTTCTGCACCGAGGCGTAAAGGTTGCCCACGCCGGTACCGTGCAGTGCCGAGATGAAGTGGATATCGGCGAAGTCAACGAAGAACAACCGACGCTGCAGCTCGACCTTCACGAAGTCACGCTCGCTCGGCGTCATGCCGTCCCACTTGTTGATCGCGATCACCAGCGCACGACCTGCTTCAAGGGCGAAGCCCAGCAGGTTGAGGTCGTGATCGACCACGCCTTCGCGGGCGTCCATCACGAAGATCACCACGTTGGCGTCTTTGATCGCCTGCAGGGTTTTGACCACGGAGAATTTTTCGACTTCTTCGTGGATCTTGCCGCGCTTGCGCACACCGGCGGTGTCGATCAGCGTGTACTTCTCGTCGTTACGCTCGAACGGGATGTAGATACTGTCGCGGGTAGTGCCGGGCTGGTCATAGACGATAACCCGGTCTTCACCGAGCATGCGGTTGACCAGGGTCGACTTGCCGACGTTCGGACGGCCGATGATGGCGATCTTGATCCCGTCTTTTTCGCTCGGGCCAGGAATGCGCTTGGCTTCCTCGCCTTCGGCGACCACTTCTTCCTCTTCACCTTCGGCCGGTTCGTCATCATCGCGCGGGAAGTCGCTCAGGGCGGCTTCCAGCAATTGCGTGATGCCGCGACCGTGGGCGCCGGCGATCGGGATCGCGTGGCCCATGCCCAGCGGGGCGAATTCGGCGCGGGCCATTTCCGGATCGATGTTGTCGACCTTGTTGGCCACCACGTGGGAACGCTTGTTACGTTTGCGCAAGTGTTCGGCGATCATCTGGTCGGCGGCGGTGAAACCGGCCTTGGCATCTACCAGGAACAGAACGACATCCGCTTCTTCGATGGCCAGCAGCGACTGCTCGGCCATTTTTTCGTCCATACCATGCTCGTCACCGGAGATACCGCCGGTGTCGATCAGAATGTAGGAACGCCCTTGCCACTTGGCCTCACCGTACTGGCGATCACGGGTCAGACCGGACAAGTCGCCGACGATGGCGTCGCGAGTCCTGGTCAGGCGGTTGAACAAGGTGGACTTGCCGACGTTCGGTCGGCCCACCAGGGCGATTACGGGAACCATGCGGCTCTCCACTTCGTTATTTCAGAAAATACAAAAGCCGCTGCGAGGCAGCGGCTGGTGCTCGGGGCAACACCCGTGGGTGCTGCAAACCCTGCAGAAGCAAGGCCGCCTGGGGAGTTAACCCCAAGCATAGTTGTTACTTGATGGTCAGGGCTTCCAGTTTGCCACTGTTGCCATACACATAAATCGTGTCGCCCACCACCAGCGGACGGGCACGCAGGCCGTCGCTGTCGATGCGCTCGCGGCCGACGAAACGACCGTCCACCTGACTCAGCAGGTGCAGGTAACCTTCCAGGTCACCGACTGCAACGTAGCTGGAGAACACTTCCGGCGCCGACAGTTGACGACGGGCCAGCGAGTCGTTGCTCCACAGTGCTGTGGTGGAACGCTCGTCGACGCCTTCAACGGTGCCCGACGACAGGCTTACGTAGACGTTGCCGAAACCCTGGGCAACACCGGCGTAGCTCGACGCGTCGCGCTGCCAGAGCTGACGGCCGCTTTCCAGATCCAGTGCCGCAACGCGACCCTGATAGCTGGCGACGTACAGGGTACCGCCGGACAACAGCAGACCGCCGTCGATGTCGACCACGCGCTCCAGTTCCGAACGACCTTGTGGAATCGCGATCCGCTGTTCCCAGACCGGCACGCCGTTGGAAATGTCGAGAGCGACCACTTTACCGGTCGACAGGCCCGCCACCGCGAGGCGGTTGGTGACGATCGGTGCGCTGGTGCCGCGCAGGGTCAGTACGGCCGGAGTGCTGTCATACACCCAACGCTGATTGCCGGTGGACGCGTCCAGACCGATCAGACGATCGTCCTGGGTCTGTACCACCACCACGTCACCGTTGTTGGCCGGTGGCGCGAGGACTTCGCTGTTGACGCGCGAGCGCCACTTCTCTTCACCGTTGATGGCGTCGAGGGCAACGACTTCACCGCGCAGGGTGCCGACCATGACCAGACCGTAACCCACGCCAACGGCGCCGGACACAGGCAGTTCAAGGTCTTTCTTCCATTTCACGTCGCCGTTGCCGCGATCCAGGCCCATCACGATACCGGTCACGTCGGCTGCGTAGATGGTGTCACCGTCGATCGCCGGTACCAGCATGTTGTACGTTTCGCCCTGACCGTCACCGATCGAGCGGCTCCACTGCTTGTGCAGGACCACTTCTTCTTTGAAGTCGGTCAGCTCGGCCGGTGGCAGTTCTTTTTTGCTGTTGCTGCTGCAACCCGCGGCCAGAATGGCCAGAGCCAGCAATGCTGCATGCTTCCAACGGATCACGTCACGCATCCCCTTTGGCCAGGTCGTCCAGCTTGATTTGAAGGCCACCGACCGCCGCTTCATCCGACAGTGCCGCCTTGGCTTTTTGATACGCCGCGTTCGCTTCGTCGGTACGGCCCAGCTGTACCAGCAGGTCGCCCTTGAGTTCTTCGCGAGTGGCCAGGAACGACTTGTCGGCATCGCCTTCGAGCAGTTTCAGGGCTTCGTCGGCCTTGTTCTGTGCGCCCAGTACCTGCGCCAGACGCTGACGGGCGATTTCGCCCAGCGCCGGGTTGGCCGGTTTGGCAACGATGGCCTTGAGTTCGGTCGCCGCGTCGTCCAGCTTGCCGCTGTCGACCGCGACCTTGGCCACGAACAGGCTGCCGTACTGCGCGTAGGCAGAACCGCCGAATTCGCTGTTGAGCTTGCCGGCCAGATCCGCAACACGCGCGGCGTCAGGCTTGCCATCCGGGGTCAGCGTGGTTTCCAGCAATTGCTGATAGAGCACCGAGGCGCCTTGCGACTGGTTGCTCTGATACTTGTGATAAGCCTGCCAGCCGAACACGATGACCAGCGCCAACAGGCCGCCGGTGACCAGAGGTTTGCCGTTGCGTGTCCACCAGTCCTTCAAATCCGCCAACTGTTCGTCTTCGGTACTCGACACCCCAATACTCCTTAATCGCTAAATCGGCTGTTTGGACAGCTTCAACCCTGCACGACGCAGGTGGCCAGGTGTGCAGCGAGCGCATCCCAGGCAATGCTTTGTTGTTCGCCCTGGCCACGCAGGGGTTTGAAACCTACCACTTGCTGGGCCATTTCGTCGTCACCGAGGATCAGTGCGTACAGCGCACCGCTCTTGTCGGCTTTCTTGAACTGGCTCTTGAAGCTGCCGGCGCCGGCATTGACTTGCAGGCGCAGGTTGGGCAGTTGGTCGCGTACACGCTCGGCCAGGGCCAGACCGGCCAGCTCTGCTTCTTCGCCGAAGGCGCAGAGATAGACGTCGACCTGACGGGAGATTTCTTCCGGGATCTGCTCCAGGGTTTCCAGCAGCAGCACCAGACGCTCGATACCCATGGCGAAACCGACGCCCGGGGTCGGCTTGCCGCCCATCTGCTCGACCAGACCGTCATAGCGCCCACCCGCGCAGACAGTGCCCTGGGCGCCGAGCTTGTCGGTGACCCATTCGAATACGGTTTTGCTGTAGTAATCCAGACCACGCACCAGCTTCGGGTTGAGCACGTAAGGAATGCCGACGGCATCCAGACGGGCCTTCAGCCCTTCGAAGTGGGCACGGGATTCGTCATCCAGGTAATCCGCCATTTTCGGCGCATCGACCAGCACGGCCTGGGTGTCGGCATTTTTGGTGTCGAGCACGCGCAGCGGGTTGGTTTTCAGGCGACGCTGGCTGTCTTCGTCCAGTTTGTCGTGGTGCGCCGAGAGGTACTCGACCAGCGCTTCACGATAACGGCCGCGGGACTCGCTGGTGCCGAGGCTGTTGAGTTCGAGCTTGACCGCATCGCGAATGCCCAGCTCGCCCCACAGGCGCCAGGTCATGATGATCAGTTCGGCGTCGATGTCCGGACCGTCGAGGTTGAACACCTCCAGACCGATCTGGTGGAACTGGCGATAACGGCCTTTCTGTGGACGCTCATGACGGAACATCGGGCCGATGTACCAGAGCTTCTGCACCTGGCCACCGCCGGTGATGCCGTGCTCGAGCACCGCACGCACGCACGCAGCCGTGCCTTCCGGACGCAGGGTCAGGGAGTCGCCGTTGCGGTCTTCGAAGGTGTACATCTCTTTTTCGACGATGTCGGTCACTTCACCGATCGAGCGCTTGAACAGCTCGGTGAACTCGACGATCGGCATGCGGATCTGCTTGTAACCGTAGTTATCCAGCAGACGCGAAACGGTGCCTTCGAAATAACGCCATACCGGCGTCTGTTCCGGCAGGATGTCGTTCATGCCACGAATGGCTTGCAGAGACTTGCTCACAGAATTTCCTTAATTCGTTCGATCAGCCGCGCGCGATAACCGCTGCGTCAGCTTCGACCTTCTCGGCCGCTTTCTCGCGGATCAGCTTTTCCAGCTCGTCCACCAGATTGTCATTCGTCAGTTTCTGCGACGGCTTGCCGTCGATGTAAATCAGGTTTGGCGTGCCGCCGGTCAAGCCGATATGGGCTTCCTTGGCTTCGCCGGGGCCGTTGACCACGCAACCGATCACCGCGACATCCAGCGGCACCAGCAGGTCTTCAAGGCGCCCTTCCAGCTCGTTCATGGTCTTGACCACATCGAAGTTCTGCCGCGAGCAACTCGGGCAGGCGATGAAGTTGATGCCACGGGAACGCAGATGCAAAGACTTGAGAATGTCGTAACCGACCTTCACTTCCTCGACCGGGTCGGCCGCCAGCGAGATGCGGATAGTATCGCCAATCCCCTCGGCGAGCAGCATACCTAGGCCCACGGCGGATTTCACTGTACCGGAGCGCAATCCGCCGGCTTCGGTGATGCCCAGGTGCAGCGGCTGGACGATTTCCTTGGCCAGCAGACGGTAGGCTTCAACGGCCATGAACACGTCGGAAGCCTTCACGCTGACCTTGAAGTCCTGGAAATTCAGGCGTTCGAGGTGTTCGACGTGACGCAGGGCGGACTCGACCAGCGCGGCCGGGGTCGGCTCGCCGTATTTCTTTTGCAGGTCTTTTTCCAGGGAACCGGCGTTGACGCCGATGCGGATCGGGATCCCGCGGTCACGGGCGGCATCGACCACCGCACGCACGCGGTCTTCGCGACCGATGTTGCCCGGGTTGATGCGCAGGCAGTCCACACCCAGTTCGGCCACGCGCAAAGCGATCTTGTAGTCGAAATGGATGTCGGCAACCAACGGCACCTTGACCAGTTGCTTGATCTTGCCGAACGCCTCGGCGGCATCCATGTCCGGTACCGACACGCGGACGATGTCGACGCCGGCGGCTTCCAGACGGTTGATCTGTGCGACGGTGGCAGCGACGTCATTGGTGTCGCTGTTGGTCATGCTCTGCACAGCGATAGGGGCATCGCCGCCCACAGGCACGTTACCGACCCAGATCTTGCGCGATTCGCGACGTTTGATTGGAGATTCGCCGTGCATGACTTATTGACCCAACTTCAGGCGAGCGGTCTCGCCACTGGTGAACGGAGCGACATCGACCGGCTGGCCGTTGTAGCTGACCTGCGCGCCACGGGCAACGCCCAGACGCACGGCAAACGGAGGCTTGCCAACGACAGACAGGCTGTCGCCCTTACGCTTGAGGCCGCTGTACAGCACTTTGCCGCTGCCATCGGTCACTTGAGTCCAGCAATCGGCGATGAACTGCACTTGAACCTGGCCTTGACCTGCGGCCGGAGCAACGGGCGCTGTCGGCGCGGGTGCAGCGACGGCCGGGGCTGCCGGGGCAGTGACGGTCGGTGCAGGCGTGGCCGGAGCGGCTGGCGCCGGATTCGCTGGAGCAGCAACCACAGGCGCCGGCGTATGAGCCGGTGCAGCCGGAGTAGCGGCTGGCGCAGCAGGTGCCGGAGCAACCGGTGCGGTGGCTGGAGCTGCAGCTTCGGTCTCGGCGCCAGTCGATTCAGCCGTGGTTTCCGATTGAGGCAGTGCCAGAGCGGTCGAGCCCTCGGCTTCGCCTTCCGCGACGGCCTGGTCTTCCGGCTCGTCGAGCGGATGAATCTGGGTGGTGCCGTCGGCGCCTTCGACTTCGACGTGCTCCGGGGCCAGGCCAATCAGGTCCTTGGTGCGCTGCGAAGTCTGATCCTGCCACCAGACGAATCCACCGCCGATGACCGCAATCAGCAGCAACAGGCTGACGATACGCAAAATGGTGTGGGAAACCCGTACCGGCTCTTCGATACGGCCCAGAGCGTGGACGTTGCTGCCCTGGGAATCGGTGCCGGTAGACTGATCGAATTGCTGGACCAGAACGGTCTGATCCATGCCGAGCAATTTGGCGTAGGCGCGAATGTAACCGCGAGCGAAGGTATGCCCGGGCAACTTGTCGAATGCGCCGGCTTCAAGATTGCTCAGGGAAGTCACGGTGAGGTTGAGCTTGAGGGCCACTTCGGCCAGCGACCAGCCATTGCTTTCGCGGGCCTGGCGCAGGGTCTCACCGGGGTTAACGCGATTCGCTGCTACAACTTCGGGATGCGCCGCTTTCATCATTGCTCCGACAGGTATTGCTGATATTCCGGCGTACCGGGATAGAGTCGTTTTAATTGCAGGCCCGCACTGGCGGCCTTGTCGCGATCTTCAAATACTTTTGCCAACCGAACGGCGAGCAACAGACTACGTGCATTTTGCTCGGAGAGCTGGCTGAAACGGTCGTAATAGTCACGCGCGGGCACATAATGCCTGTCTTCGAATGACAACTCAGCCATTTCCAGCAATGCACGTGGCTGCTGACGGTTCAAACGCAGCGCTTTTTCCAGCTGCTGCTGCGCCAGATCACGCTCCCCAAGCTTCGCCGCCGTCATGCCGAGGTTCTCGAACACCCGCGAACGCTCAGGATACAGGGTATCGGCGGCCGCCTGTTCAAAACGCTCGTAGGCTTCCTTGTAACGCTGTTCTTCGTAGAGAAAACTGCCGTAGTTGTTGAGGATGCGCGCATCGGCGGGACGGGAGGACAAGGCTTTGCGGAAGTGTTCGTCAGCAAGCGCAGGTTCCATTTCAGCCTGGAACACCAGCCCCAGCGCGGCATTGGCGTCGGGATCCGAACCGTCCAGCTCCAGGGCCTTCTTCAGTGGAACCTTGGCCCGCTCGGTCATGCCCTGCTGCAAGTATCCCAGCCCCAGCTGCACGTAGGCAGCCCGCGCTTCGTCACGGCCCTTGCTGGTCTTCATCGGGTTGTAATCGCCCGACAGGACACAACCAGCACACAGGCTGGCCAACAGCAACAGCAGCGCAAAGCGCAGGGACATAGAGATCCTCTCTTAGTTAGTGTTCGCGGCGTTCTGTGCCAGATCGCTGTCGGCGCTCAATTCGCGGACGGCGATGTAACGTTCGCTGCGACGGGTGCGATCCAGCACCTGCCCTACCAATTGACCACAAGCCGCGTCGATGTCTTCACCACGGGTGGTGCGCACGGTGACGTTGAAACCGGCCTGGTGAAGCTGATCCTGGAACCGGCGGATGGCGTTGTTGCTCGGCCGCTCGTACCCGGAATGCGGGAACGGGTTGAACGGAATCAGGTTGATCTTGCACGGAATGTTCTTCAGCAGCTCGATCATTTCCACGGCGTGCTCAAGCTTGTCGTTGACGTCCTTGAGCAAGGTGTACTCGATGGTCAGCACGCGCTTCTCGCCCAGTTCAGACATGTAGCGCTGGCACGACTCGAGCAGCATCTTAAGCGGATATTTCTTGTTGATCGGCACCAATTGGTTACGCAATGCGTCATTCGGTGCGTGCAGGGACAACGCCAGGGATACGTCGATGTGCTTGGCCAGCTCATCGATCATCGGCACCACACCCGACGTGGACAGGGTCACGCGGCGCTTGGAGATCCCGTAGCCCAGGTCATCCATCATCAGATGCATGGCGGCCACGACGTTGTCGAAGTTCAGCAGCGGTTCGCCCATGCCCATCATCACCACGTTGGTGATGGCGCGGTCGATGGTAGCCGGAACACTGCCGAAGGATTTGTTGGCAATCCACACCTGACCGATGACTTCGGCGGCGGTGAGGTTGCTGTTGAAGCCTTGCTTGCCGGTGGAGCAGAAACTGCAGTCCAGGGCACAGCCTGCCTGGGACGAAACGCACAGAGTGCCGCGTTTGCCCTGGGGAATGTAAACGGTCTCGACGCAGCTGCCGGACGCCACGCGCACCACCCACTTGCGGGTGCCGTCGCTGGAAATGTCCTCGCTGACCACTTCGGGACCACGGACCTCAGCAACAGCCTTGAGCTTTTCGCGCAAGGCCTTGCTGACGTTCGTCATGGCGTCGAAATCATCGACGCCAAAGTGGTGAATCCATTTCATTACCTGACCGGCACGGAAACGCTTCTCCCCGATTGAGTCGAAGAATTTTTCCATTTCCGGCTGGGTCAGACCCAGCAGGTTGGTTTTAACAGTCGATGTCGTCATGGATTCACCTTCACTCTTAAGCCAATGCTTAGCGAGTGGTTACTTCAGTAGCTGCGAAGAAGTAAGCGATTTCGCGAGCAGCAGCGGCTTCGGAGTCCGAACCGTGAACAGCGTTGGCGTCGATCGATTCAGCGAAGTCAGCACGGATGGTGCCTGGAGCAGCTTCTTTAGGGTTGGTAGCGCCCATCAGCTCACGGTTGCGAGCGATGGCGTTTTCGCCTTCCAGAACCTGAACAACAACAGGACCCGAAGTCATGAAGGCAACCAGGTCGCCGAAGAAACCACGAGCGCTGTGCTCAGCGTAGAAGCCTTCGGCTTCGGCTTTGGACAGTTGCTTCAGTTTCGAAGCTACAACGCGCAGGCCGGCTTTTTCGAAACGAGTGGTGATCTCGCCGATCACGTTTTTAGCAACGGCGTCAGGCTTGATGATGGAGAAAGTACGTTGAACAGCCATGGTGTAACTCCAGAAACGGTAATTTGCGAAAAATTAAACCCGCGAATTATACGCGGGTTCTTGGGTATTGCCTAACCTGCGAGGACGATCAGTCCAATTCATCAGCCCAGAGAGTCTGAACCGCCTCCAACACCTTCTCGCCAACACGACCAGAGGCATTGTCGAAATCCGGCAGTTCCTTGATCCACTGCTGCAATTCGACGAAGTTGACAGAATACGGATCTACACCCGGCTTGGCTTCCGCCAGCTCTTCTGCAATACGTTGAACATCATTCCAACCGTAGCTCATGACAGTCTTACCAGTCAGTGCGGCGCTTCGGCCGCATGGTTAAGCGAATATTTCGGAATTTCTACGGTGATATCTTCTTCACCGACGATCGCCTGACAAGCCAGGCGCGACTGGGCTTCCAGACCCCAGGCACGATCAAGGAAATCTTCCTCCAACTCGTCAGCTTCTTCCAGCGAGTCAAAACCCTCGCGGATGATGCAGTGACAAGTGGTGCAGGCGCAGACGCCGCCGCAGGCGCTTTCCATCTCGATGTGGTGTTCGTGAGCCAGTTCGAGGATCGACGTGCCAGGCGCAGCGTCAACGACCATGCCTTCAGGGCAGAACTTCTCGTGGGGCAGAAAAATGACCTGCGGCATCAGATATCCTCGATTTCATTCAGATTGCGCCCCGACAGAGCGGCTTTCACCGTCTGATCCATACGACGGGCTGCAAAAGCATCGGTCACTTGCGACAGACGCTTGGTCTGCTGCTCGATGGCGTAGCCATCGGTGCCTTTCATCAGTTCGGTCAGTTCCTGCACCTGCAGATCGATGACCATGCGCTCTTCGGCGTCGAGCAAACGCTCGCCATCCGCCTCAAGAGCGCCCTGCACCGCTTCGATCAGGCGCTGAGCATCGACTTGCTGCTCGCGAAGAACGCGGGCGACCTTGTCGTCATTGGCGTGCTGGAACGAATCTTTCAGCATCTTGGCGATTTCGCCGTCGGTCAGGCCATAGGACGGCTTGACCTGAATGCTTGCCTCGACGCCCGAACCCAGTTCACGGGCAGAGACGCTGAGCAGGCCGTCGGCATCGACCTGGAAGGTCACGCGAATTTTCGCCGCACCGGCCACCATCGCCGGGATGCCGCGCAATTCGAAGCGAGCCAGGGAGCGGCAATCGCTGATCAGCTCACGCTCGCCCTGCAATACGTGGATCGCCATGGCCGACTGGCCATCTTTATAAGTGGTGAAGTCCTGGGCGCGAGCGACGGGGATGGTGGTGTTACGCGGAATCACCTTCTCCATCAGGCCGCCCATGGTTTCCAGCCCCAGGGACAGCGGAATCACGTCGAGCAGCAACAGTTCGCCGCCATCGCGCTTGTTGCCAGCCAGCGTATCGGCCTGGATCGCGGCACCGATGGCCACCACTTGATCCGGGTCGATTTCGGTCAGCGGCTGACGACCGAAGGCTTCGGCGACGGCTTCACGAACACGCGGAACGCGGGTCGAACCACCGACCATGACCACGGCGTGCACGTCTTCCAGCTCGACGCCGGAATCGCGGACGGCGCGGCGGCAGGCTTTCAGGCTGCGGGCGACCATTGGCTCGATCAGCGCATCGAAGGCTTCGCGGGTCAGTTGCGCTTTCCAGTCACCGTAGGCAACTTCAACACTGTCAGAGTCCGTCAGGGCTTCTTTGGCGGCGCAGGCGGTTTGAAGCAGGCTGCGTTGTGCGCCCGGATCGAGGTCGGCGGACAAACCGGCGCTCTCGATGATCCAGCCGGCAATCGCATGATCGAAATCATCGCCACCCAGCGCACTGTCGCCGCCAGTGGCCAGCACTTCGAAGACACCGCCAGTCAGGCGCAGAATCGAAATATCGAATGTGCCGCCGCCCAGGTCATAAATCGCGACCAGGCCTTCGGCATGTTGATCCAGACCGTATGCCACCGCCGCAGCGGTCGGCTCGTTGAGCAGACGCAACACGTTCAGACCGGCGAGTTTCGCCGCGTCCTTGGTAGCCTGGCGCTGAGCATCGTCGAAATACGCCGGAACGGTGATCACCGCGCCCACCAGCTCACCGCCAAGGGTGGCTTCAGCGCGCTGACGCAATACTTTCAGGATATCGGCGGAGACTTCGACCGGGCTTTTCGGGCCCTGCACTGTGTCGATGAAGGGCATGTGCGATTCGCCACCGACAAAGCGGTACGGCAGTTGATCGCCCAATTGCTTGACGTCGGACAGACCACGCCCCATCAGGCGCTTGACCGACAGCACGGTGTTCAGGGGATCAGAGGACGCAGCCAGTTTGGCTGACTCGCCGACTTCGACGCGATCGGCGTGGTAACGCACGGCGGAAGGCAGGATGACCCGCCCTTCGGCATCGGCCAGCGGTTCGGAAAGACCACTGCGCAACGCAGCGACCAGCGAATTGGTAGTACCCAAGTCGATCCCCACAGCCAGACGACGCTGGTGCGGTTGAGGACTTTGGCCGGGTTCGGCGATCTGCAGTAGGGCCATCGTGATCAGGACTTATCTGTATATCAGGCGTGCGACCGGAGCGGCACTGGGTTAATCGTCGAGGCGCTCTTCTAACTGGCGCACTTCGTAGGTGAGCTTGTCGAGGAACTGCATGCGCCGCATCAGGCGTTCGGCCTGCTCGCGTTGCGCTGCATCATCCCAACAGGCTGCGAAGCTTTCGTTGAGCTCTTCCTGGGCGGTTTTCAGGCGACGCTTGAACGCCGCGACACCGTCCAGATCGGCACTGTCCTGCAGATCTTCGAGCTCTTCGCGCCATTGCATCTGCTGCAGAAGAAACTCGGGATCGTGGACGGTGACTTCCATCGGCACTTCATGCCCGCTGATGGTCAGCAGGTAGCGTGCACGCTGGGCCGGACTCTTGAGCGTCTGATAGGCATCGTTGAGCCGCGCAGACTGCTCGAGCGCCGACCGCTGCTCGCGCTCGGAAGCATCGGCAAAGCGGTCAGGGTGAACGCCGCGCGCCAACTCGCGATAGCGCGTGGCCAACTGCTCGAGATCCAGACGAAAGCCCGGTTGCAGCTCGAATAAAGCGAAATGACAAGGAATACCCACGACAAGCCTCAGATGTTGAAGCTTTCGCCGCAGCCACATTCACCGCGTACGTTGGGGTTGTTGAACTTGAAGCCTTCGTTCAACCCTTCCTTGACGAAGTCGAGCTCGGTGCCGTCGAGGTAGGTCAGGCTCTTCGGGTCGATGATCACTTTTTCGCCGTGACTCTCGAACACCTGATCTTCTGCAACCACCTCGTCGACAAACTCCAGCACGTAGGCAAGGCCGGAACAGCCCGTGGTGCGAACACCCAGACGAATCCCTTCACCCTTGCCGCGCCCGTCGAGGGAGCGCCGCACGTGTCGAGCAGCCGCTTCTGTCATGCTGATAGCCATCGTTGACTCCTTACTCGTCGCCAAATCTTGAAAGTCAGATCAAGCCTTTCTTCTGCTTGTAATCGCGAACGGCCGCCTTGATGGCGTCTTCAGCGAGAACCGAGCAGTGGATTTTCACTGGTGGCAGGGCCAGTTCTTCGGCCAGCTGAGTGTTCTTGATGGTTTCAGCTTCGTCCAGGGTCTTGCCCTTCATCCACTCGGTAGCGAGGGAGCTGGAGGCGATAGCCGAACCGCAGCCGTAGGTCTTGAACTTGGCGTCTTCGATAACGCCCTGATCGTTGACCTTGATTTGCAGACGCATCACGTCGCCGCACGCCGGAGCGCCGACCATGCCGGTGCCGACATCAGGATCTTCCGCGTTCATCTTGCCGACGTTGCGCGGGTTTTCGTAGTGGTCGATGACCTTTTCGCTGTAAGCCATGATTCTCAATCCTCACTCATCAGGGCCGCTCTTGAGACCCTGCAACTGCGCTGCGTAAACCGCCGCGTCGCTACAGGATCTGTATCCGGCGGCTTCTATATTTAGTGTGCCGCCCACTCGATCTTCGAGATATCGACGCCGTCTTTGTACATGTCCCACAGCGGCGACAGAGCGCGCAGCTTGGTAACGGCCTCGCAGACTTTCTGCGCGGCGTAGTCGATTTCTTCTTCGGTGGTGAAACGGCCGAAGGTGAAACGGATCGAGCTGTGTGCCAGTTCGTCGTTGCGGCCCAGGGCGCGCAGTACGTACGAAGGCTCAAGCGACGCCGAGGTGCAGGCCGAACCGGACGAAACCGCCAGATCCTTGAGCGCCATGATCAGCGACTCGCCTTCAACGTAGTTGAAGCTCAGGTTCAGGTTGTGCGGAACGCGGGCGGTCAGGCTGCCGTTGACGTACAGCTCTTCCAGGTGCTCGACCTGCTTGTAGAAACGGTCGCTCAACGCCTTGATGCGGACGTTTTCGGCAGCCATGTCTTCCTTGGCCACACGGAACGCTTCGCCCATGCCGACGATCTGGTGAGTCGCCAGGGTGCCGGAACGCATGCCACGTTCGTGACCGCCGCCGTGCATGGTCGCTTCGATGCGCACACGCGGCTTGCGGCTGACGTACAGCGCGCCGATGCCTTTAGGGCCGTAGGTCTTGTGGGCGGAGAACGACATCATGTCGACTTTCAGTTTCTGCAGGTCGATTTCGACCTTGCCGGTGGACTGAGCGGCGTCGACGTGGAACAGGATGCCTTTGGAACGAAGCAGCTCGCCGATGGCAGCGATATCGTTGACGGTGCCGATTTCGTTGTTCACGTGCATTACGGATACCAGGATGGTGTCTTCGCGCAGCGCGGCTTCGATCATGGCCGGGGTGATCAGGCCATCTTCGGTCGGATCGAGGTAGGTGACTTCGAAACCTTCACGCTCCAGTTGGCGCATGGTGTCGAGGACAGCCTTGTGTTCGATCTTGGAGGTAATCAGGTGCTTGCCCTTGGAGGCGTAGAAATGTGCCGCACCCTTGATTGCCAGGTTGTCGGACTCGGTGGCACCGGAGGTCCAGACGATTTCACGCGGGTCGGCGTTGACCAGATCGGCCACCTGACGACGGGCGTTTTCGACGGACTCTTCGGCTTTCCAGCCGAACACGTGGGAACGGGACGCCGGGTTACCGAAGTTTCCGTCGACCAGCAGGCATTCACTCATTTTTTGCGCAACGCGCGGATCGACCGGGGTGGTCGCAGAGTAATCAAGGTAAATCGGCAATTTCATGGACTATCTCCTAAATCAGGCTGGCTGGCGTGCCGCTAGCTCTCTGGCTGTCATTCGACGGCGGACGCTTCAATCTTGTCCAGGCGCGGCGCCTTGCCATTGCAACGACGCTGATCCTGACGCTGGGCCACTTCCTGCACCTCACGGCGAGTTACGAGGTCGGCCAAGCTGATACCGCTGAGAAATTCGTGAATCTGCAGGCTCAGGTCGCACCACAGGTGATGGGTCAGGCAGGTGTCACCGGAGTGGCAGTCGCCCTGGCCCTGGCATTTTGTTGCATCGACCGATTCGTTCACCGCATCGATCACCTGAGCCACCTGAATGCCCTGCATGTCGCGGGACAACTGGTAGCCACCGCCCGGACCGCGAACACTGGAAACCAGGTTACTGCGGCGCAGCTTGGCGAAAAGCTGTTCGAGATAGGACAGGGAGATGCCTTGGCGCTCGGAGATATCGGCCAGGGACACCGGCCCGTGTTGCGCGTGCAACGCCAGGTCAAGCATGGCGGTCACGGCGTATCGGCCTTTTGTAGTCAGTCGCATGGACAATTACCACGGAGTTCGGAATGGGCGGGAGTATGCAATTCCCGAGCATTTAAGTCAACTATAAGACCTAGTGCTTTAGTCGGGTTTACCCGCAAAAGAGCGCGCGAATGATAGCAGGGTCTGCGGCCTAATGGCACACCGGTCGGCAGCAGCCCTGCAAGTGCGTCAGTGGAGCTTGGATTCGTCCTTGCCCTTGACGCAGGCGAAGTCTTCTTCACGCAGCTCGGGCAGATCTTTCGCACAATAATTACTGCCCAGATCCTTCAGCGCGCCGCACATTCCCTCCAGACGCCCGTCCACCGCTTGCAGGTGATCGAGCAACTGGCCGATGGCGCGCGCCACCGGATCGGGCATGTCTTCACTGACGCCGTAGGCATCAAAGCCGATCTTCTCGGCCATCGCCTTGCGCTTGGCGTCAGCCTCGTCATCGGACTTGACGATGATCCGGCCCGGAATCCCCACCACGGTGGCACCCGGTGGCACTTCCTTGGTGACCACGGCATTGGACCCGACCTTGGCGCCGGCACCCACAGTGAACGGACCGAGCACCTTCGCGCCCGCCCCCACCACGACGCCATCGCCGAGTGTCGGGTGACGCTTGCCCTTGTTCCAGCTGGTACCACCCAGGGTGACGCCCTGATAGATCGTCACGTCATCGCCGATTTCAGCGGTTTCGCCGATCACGATGCCCATGCCGTGGTCGATGAAGAAGCGTCGACCGACCTTGGCACCCGGATGGATCTCGATCCCGGTCAGCCAGCGACCAAAGTTCGACACCAGCCGCGCCAGCCATTTCAGATCATTGCGCCAGAGCATGCCGGCCAGTCGATGAATCCAGATTGCATGCATGCCGGGGTAGCAGGTCAGGACTTCAAAAGCGTTACGCGCCGCCGGGTCTCGGTGGAATACGCTCTGGATATCTTCACGCAAACGCTCGAACATCATTAATCCTTCCGCTTAAGGAGCTCGCCACGGGCCGCTTTCTGGGTTTCCGTGAGGATGCCACGCAAAATATTCATTTCCGCCCGGCTGACCGAGCTGCGTCCGTACAACCGGCGCAGGCGCGCCATCAAGTGCCGCGGTTTTTCCGGATCGAGGAATTCGATGGCCACCAGGGTCTGTTCCAGGTGTTCATAGAACCGCTCCAGCTCATCCATGGTCGCAAGCTCTGCGCTTTTCACGGAGGCCACTTCTTCCTTCTCGATCTTCGTCGGCTGACCTTGTGCAGCCAGCCACGCCATGCGCACTTCATAGCTCAACACCTGCACCGCCGCCCCGAGGTTCAGCGAGCTGAACTCAGGATCGGAGGGGATGTGCACGTGATAGTGACATCGCTGCAGCTCGTCGTTGGTCAGTCCGGAATCTTCACGACCGAACACCAGCGCGATTTCCGCGCCCTGCCCTGCCTCCTCGACCACTTTGGTCCCGCACTCGCGCGGGTCCAGCAATGGCCAGGGAATACGCCGGTCACGGGCACTGGTGCCAAGCACCAGATTGCAACCGACCAAGGCGTCTTCCAAGGTGGCGACGACTTGCGCGTTTTCAAGGATGTCACCGGCACCGGAAGCACGAGCATCGGCTTCGTGATGCGGAAAGACGCGCGGATCAACCAGCACCAAGCGCGACAGGCCCATGTTTTTCATGGCGCGCGCGGTCCCGCCGATGTTTCCCGGATGGCTGGTGTTGACCAGGACGACACGAATATTTTGCAGCACGGCGGGCGCTCTCGGACTCGGCAAAGGGGTGCAAATCTTACAGAACAGCCTACCGTTAAGCTATGAAAGCGAACAGCGACCTTCACCTGAAGAAAAGTTCTGATAGAATGCGCGGCTTTCTTTAACAACCTTAGGTGACACATCCATGCAGCCCATGCTGAATATCGCGCTGCGCGCCGCCCGCAGCGCCAGTGAACTGATCTTCCGCTCCATCGAGCGCCTGGATACCATCAAGGTCGACGAAAAAGACGCCAAGGATTACGTATCCGAGGTCGATCGCGCCGCCGAACAGAAAATTATCGACGCCCTGCGCAAGGCTTACCCGAATCACTCGATCATGGGTGAAGAGACCGGCCTGCACGCCGGCACCGGCATCGAAGGCGAAGAATACCTGTGGATCATCGATCCGCTGGACGGCACCACCAACTTCCTGCGCGGCATTCCTCACTTCGCTGTCAGCATTGCCTGTAAATACCGTGGTCGCCTGGAACACGCCGTTGTTCTGGATCCGGTTCGCCAGGAAGAATTCACCGCCAGCCGTGGTCGCGGCGCTCAACTGAACGGTCGCCGCCTACGTGTCAGCGGTCGCACAAGCCTGGACGGCGCTCTGCTCGGCACCGGCTTCCCGTTCCGTGACGACCAGATGGACAACCTCGACAACTACCTGGGCATGTTCCGCGCCCTGGTTGGCCAGACTGCCGGCATCCGCCGCGCCGGTTCGGCAAGCCTGGATCTGGCTTACGTGGCCGCCGGCCGTTTCGACGCGTTCTGGGAGTCGGGTCTGTCCGAGTGGGACATGGCTGCTGGCGCCCTGCTGATTCAGGAAGCAGGCGGCCTGGTGAGCGACTTCACCGGCGGTCACGACTTCCTTGAAAAAGGCCACGTCGTTGCCGGCAACACCAAATGCTTCAAGGCAGTTCTGACGGCGATCCAGCCGCACCTGCCGGCCTCGCTGAAGCGCTAAGCGCTTCGCGAAACCAAAAAAACACCCTTCGGGGTGTTTTTTTATGGGCATGAAAAAGCACCCCGAGGGGTGCTTTTCTTATAAGCCATCAACCAGTCACTGGCCCGGCTCGTTCTGCGACAGGATCAGCTTGCCTTCCTTGTCGACCGGAATCTGGTTGCCCGGATCACGATCCATCCGCACCTTGCCTTCCTTGCCGTCCAGCGAATACCGGACGTCATAGCCCACGACCTTGTCGCTGATGTCATTCACCGTGTTACAGCGAGTCTGAGTCGTGGTGTAGGTATCACGCTCCTGCATACCCTCCTGAACCTTGTTACCGGCGTAACCACCACCGACTGCACCGGCCACCGTGGCAATCTTCTTGCCGGTGCCGCCGCCGATCTGGTTACCCAGCAGACCACCCGCCAGCGCACCGACCACGGTGCCGGCGATCTGGTGTTGATCTTTCACCGGCGCCTGCCGGGTCACTGTCACATCCTTGCACACTTCACGTGGAGTCTTGATCTGTGTTTTGACCGGTTCTACGGCCAGCACTTGCGCATACTCAGGGCCGCTTTTAACCAGGCTGTAGGTGGCAACAGCACCCCCGGCAGTCACACCGACAGCACCCAATACCGCACCAACCAGCAACGACTTGTTCACATGAACCTCCTGACCATCACATGCGGGACGCGCCCGCGCTTCTCCCAGCCTTGGAGCAAAAAAAAAGACGCGAGTTCAACTCGCGTCTTTTTTGACTGACAACCGGGAAAACGATGGCCGTTATGGACGGTCGTCGACTTCCTTCTCGGTGTTGACCGGCGGAATCAGGTCTTCCGTCGACAGGTTCAGCCAGATCAGCACCACGTTGGCGATGTAGATCGACGAGTAGGTACCCGCCAGAACACCCACCAGCAGCGCCAGGGAGAAGCCGTACAGGTTGTCACCGCCGAAGAACAGCAGTGCCGCGATCGCCAGCAAGGTCGAAACCGAGGTCGCGATGGTCCGCAGCAGGGTCTGGGTGGTCGAGATGTTGATGTTCTCGATCAGCGTGGCCTTGCGCAGAACACGGAAGTTCTCACGCACCCGGTCGAACACGACGATGGTGTCGTTGAGCGAGTAACCGATGATCGCCAGTACCGCCGCCAGCACCGTCAGGTCGAAGGTGATCTGGAAGAACGACAGGATACCCACGGTCACGATCACGTCGTGAATCAGCGACACGATAGCGCCGACCGCAAACTTCCACTGAAAGCGGAAAGCCAGGTAAATCAGGATGCCGCCGAGCGCCAGCAGCATGCCCATGCCGCCCTGGTCGCGCAGCTCTTCACCGACCTGCGGGCCGACGAACTCGACGCGCTTGACGGTCGCCGGGTTGTCGCCGCCGACCTTCTGCAGCGCTTCCGCCACCTGATGGCCCAGCTGCGGGTCTTCACCCGGCATGCGCACCAGCAGATCGGTGGTCGCGCCGAAGTTCTGCACCACGGCTTCGTGATAACCGGAAGAAACCAGTTGCTCGCGCACCTTGGTGACATCGGCCGGACGCTCGTAGGTCAGCTCGATGAGCGTACCGCCGGTGAAGTCCAGACCCCAGTTCATGCCCTTGTGGAACACACTGAAGATTGCCAGCAAGGTCAGAAATACAGTGACGCCGAACGCAAAGTTGCGGACGCCCATGAAGTTGATTGTACGTAACATGGCAGCCCCTTAAATCCACAACTTCTTGAAGTCACGACCGCCGAAGATCAGGTTGACCATCGCGCGGGTGACCATGATGGCCGTGAACATCGAAGTCAGAACCCCGAGGGACATGGTTACTGCGAAGCCCTTCACGGGGCCGGTGCCCATGGCGAAGAGGATGCCGCCGACCAGCAAGGTGGTCAGGTTGGCGTCGAGAATCGCAGTGAATGCCCGACCGAAGCCTTCGTTGATTGCACGCTGCACGGTCATGCCGGCGGCGATCTCTTCACGAATCCGCGAGAAGATCAGTACGTTGGCGTCGACCGCCATACCCATGGTCAACACGATACCGGCGATACCCGGCAGGGTCAGCGTGGCGCCCAGCAGCGACATCAGCGCCAGCAGCAGCACCATGTTCACCGCCAGAGCAACGGTGGCGATCAGGCCGAAGAAACGGTAGATGGCGATGATGAACAGCGAGACGAACAGCATGCCCCACAGCGATGCATCGATACCCTTGGTGATGTTGTCCGCACCCAGGCTCGGGCCGATGGTGCGTTCTTCAGCGAAGTACATCGGAGCAGCCAGACCACCGGCACGCAGCAGCAGCGCCAGTTCGGACGACTCGCCCTGGCCGTTCAGGCCGGTGATACGGAACTGAGCACCCAGCGGCGACTGAATGGTCGCCAGGCTGATGATCTTCTTCTCTTCCTTGAAGGTCTGCACCGCGACGTCTTTCTCGACGCCATCGACCACTTGCTTGGTGTAAGTGGTGACCGGGCGCTGCTCGATGAAGATCACCGCCATGCTGCGACCGACGTTGCTGCGGGTCGCGCGGCTCATCAGCTCGCCACCGTGGCCATCCAGACGGATGTTCACTTCAGGCGTGCCGTGCTCGCCGAAACCGGCCTTGGCGTCAGTCACCTGGTCACCGGTGATGATCAGGCCACGCTCGATCTGGGCAGGAGGACGATTGCCTTCGCGGAATTCGAAAGTTTCGGAAGTGGCTTTCGAAGCACCCGGCTCTGCAGCCAGACGGAACTCCAGGTTGGCCGTCTTGCCGAGGATACGCTTGGCTTCGGCAGTGTCCTGCACGCCCGGCAGCTCAACCACGATTCGGTTGGCGCCCTGACGCTGGACGATCGGTTCGGCAACACCCAGCTCGTTGACGCGGTTACGTACCGTGGTCAAGTTCTGCTTGATGGAGTATTCACGGATTTCCGCCAGCTTGGCCGGGGTCATCGCCAGACGCAGCACCGGTTGACCGTTGAGGTCGGCCGGAACAATGTCGAAATCGTTGAAATTCTTGCGGATCAGCGCACGGGCCTGTTCGCGGGAATCAGCATCACTGAAGCCCAGCTGAATGGCGCCATTGAGTTGCGGCAGGCTGCGATAACGCAGTTTCTCTTTGCGCAACAGGCTCTTGACGTCGCCTTCGTAGACTTTCAGGCGGGCGTCGAGGGCTTTGTCCATGTCCACTTCCAGCAGGAAGTGCACACCACCGGACAAGTCCAGACCCAGCTTCATCGGGTGCGCGGCAACGCTGCGCAGCCATTGCGGGGTGGTTTGTGCCAGGTTCAGCGCGACGACGTAGTCATCACCCAATGCCTTGCGGACAACGTCCTTGGCCGGCAACTGGTCTTCAGCCTTGGTCAGACGGATCAGACCGCCCTTGCCGTTCGCAGCCAGGCTCGATGCCTTGACGTTGATCCCGGATTCCTTGAGCGCGGTGCTCACGCGATCCAGATCGGCCTGATTGACCTGCAGGGCCGTGCTGGCGCCGCTGATCTGAATGGCCGGGTCATCGGGGTATAGATTCGGAGCGGAATAAATCAGACCGATCGCCAGCACCGCCAGGATCAGAATGTATTTCCACAGAGGATATTTGTTCAGCATCACGCCGCCCGTTATGAACGCGGGGCGCCTTGCGCGCCCCGTCGATTGAGTAGAAGTTGGAACCTTAGATCGCTTTCAGCGTGCCTTTTGGCAGCGTGGCGGCGATGGCGCCCTTCTGGAACTTCATTTCCACGGTGTCGGAAACTTCCAGAACCACGAAGTCATCGGCCACTTTGGTGATCTTGCCGGCGATGCCGCCGGTGGTGACCACTTCGTCGCCCTTCTGCAGGCTGCTCAGCAGGTTCTTCTGCTCTTTGGCGCGCTTGGCCTGTGGACGCCAGATCATCAGGTAGAAGATGACCAGGAAGCCGACCAGGAAAATCCACTCGAAGCCGCCGCCCATAGGCGCTGCAGCCGGTGCAGCCGCGTCAGCCATGGCATTAGAGATAAAAAAGCTCATTTAGCACTCCAGTTGCAAATGTTGAATCTTGGGGTCAGAAAACTCAGTCCAAAGGCGGAACGGGAAGCCCGCGTTTGGCGTAGAAGGCATCGACAAAGGCGGCCAATGTACCCTGTTGAATAGCCTCGCGCAAACCAGCCATCAGCACCTGATAATGGCGCAAATTGTGGATGGTATTGAGCATGCTGCCGAGCATTTCGCCGCACTTGTCCAGATGATGCAGATAAGCGCGGGAGAAGTTCTGGCAGGTATAGCAATCGCAGGTCGGATCCAGCGGCGAATCATCATGGCGATGGAACGCGTTACGGATCTTCAGCACGCCTGTATCAATGAACAGATGCCCGTTGCGGGCATTACGGGTTGGCATCACGCAATCGAACATGTCCACACCGCGGCGCACACCCTCAACCAGATCTTCCGGTTTGCCAACGCCCATAAGGTAACGAGGTTTGTCAGCCGGCATCATGCCCGGCAGGTAGTCCAGCACCTTGATCATTTCATGCTTGGGCTCGCCCACCGACAGACCGCCGATGGCCAGGCCGTCGAAGCCGATCTTGTCCAGGCCTTCCAGCGAGCGCATGCGCAGGTCCTGATGCATGCCGCCCTGAACGATACCGAACAGCGCCGCCGTGTTGTCGCCATGGGCATTCTTCGAACGCTGGGCCCAGCGCAGCGACAGCTCCATGGACACACGGGCCACGTCTTCGTCAGCCGGGTAGGGGGTGCATTCGTCGAAGATCATCACGATGTCCGAGCCCAGATCGCGCTGGACCTGCATCGACTCTTCCGGGCCCATGAACACTTTCGAGCCGTCGACCGGGGAGGCGAAGGTCACGCCCTCCTCCTTGATCTTGCGCATGGCGCCGAGGCTGAACACCTGGAAACCGCCGGAGTCGGTCAGGATCGGGCCTTTCCACTGCATGAAATCGTGCAGGTCGCCGTGTTCCTTGATCACTTCGGTACCCGGGCGCAGCCACAGGTGGAAGGTGTTGCCCAGAATGATCTCCGCGCCCGTGGCGACGATGTCACGCGGCAACATGCCCTTGACCGTGCCGTAGGTGCCCACCGGCATGAAGGCCGGGGTCTCGACGGTGCCACGAGGGAAGGTCAGACGACCACGACGAGCCTTGCCATCGGTGGCAAGCAACTCGAAAGACATACGACAGGTGCGACTCATACGGATTCCTCTGGGCCGCGGGGGGCGGGATTACGGGTGATGAACATCGCATCACCGTAGCTGAAAAAGCGGTATCCGTTATCGACCGCGGCTTTGTAGGCAGCCATGGTTTCCGGATAACCGGCGAATGCCGAAACCAGCATCAACAGCGTGGATTCGGGCAAATGGAAATTGGTGACCAGCGCATCGACCACATGGAACGGCCGGCCCGGGAAGATAAAGATGTCGGTGTCGCCGCTGAACGGCTTGAGCACGCCATCGCGGGCGGCGCTTTCCAGCGAACGCACGCTGGTGGTGCCGACAGCGATGACTCGACCGCCGCGCTCACGGCAAGCGGCGACTGCATCGACCACGTCCTGACCGACTTCCAGCCATTCGCTGTGCATGTGGTGATCTTCGATCTTCTCGACGCGCACCGGCTGGAACGTGCCGGCGCCGACGTGCAGCGTGACGAACGCAGTCTCGACGCCCTTGGCGGCGATCGCTTCCATCAGCGTCTGATCGAAATGCAGCCCCGCCGTCGGCGCCGCCACCGCGCCGAGTTTCTCGGCATACACGGTCTGATAGCGCTCGCGATCCGAACCTTCATCCGGGCGGTCTATATAAGGAGGCAACGGCATGTGCCCGACGCGATCAAGCAGCGGCAGCACTTCTTCGGCAAACCCCAGCTCGAACAGCGCATCGTGACGCGCCAGCATCTCGGCTTCGCCGCCGCCGTCGATCAGGATCTTCGAACCCGGCTTCGGCGACTTGCTGGAACGCACATGGGCCAGCACGCGGTGGGTATCGAGCACGCGTTCGATGAGGATTTCCAGCTTGCCGCCGGAGGCCTTCTGCCCGAACAGGCGCGCCGGAATCACCCGGGTATTGTTGAACACCATCAGATCGCCCGGGCGCAAATGCTCAAGCAGATCAGTGAATTGACGGTGTGCCAGGGCGCCGCTGACCCCATCCAGGGTCAACAGGCGACTACCGCGACGCTCGGCCAAAGGATGGCGGGCAATCAGCGAATCAGGAAGCTCGAAGGTAAAGTCAGCAACGCGCATGATGGGGTTCGTCTAGCAGGGCCGGAAAGTCTAGCGGAAATATCGAAAATTGACCATGAAACGTGATTGACCAACGGTAGGCACCTCTCTATACTTCGCCGCCATTGAGCCCTGATGGCGGAATTGGTAGACGCGGCGGATTCAAAATCCGTTTTCGAAAGGAGTGGGAGTTCGAGTCTCCCTCGGGGCACCACATAGCAGTATCTGAGAGTCTCTACCAGCCTCTCAGACCCAGATAAACCGGCCATTTGGCCGGTTTTTTTGTGCCTGTCTATCTACCCCTGTCTCCCCTTATCCGTTGTATCCCTGTATCCCTGCTTGTATCCTGAGAAAAATACCGAACTTTGGGATACAAGGATGAAGCGCGCAGACATCAAGCGCCGCCCTCTCGCTGACACTACGCTTGCGGGATTGGAGCCGGAGTTAAAGGAATACAGAGAGCTGGACGGAAGCGGCCTCTACTTCAGGGTTAAACCTGATGGTGGTAAATCCTGGCAGCTTCGCTACAAACGTCCGGCGGGCAATTGGGCTTGGATGGGGCTCGGGGGTTACCCGGAAGTAAGTGGTGCGTTGGCACGAGACAAAGCTGCGGAACTGCGCAAGGTAGTTAGCAGCGGGGCCGATCCTCTCGAACAGAAACGCTCTGCCAAAGCAGCCATTGATGCTGCCAGGACTCGGACCTTCCGAGCTGCTGCTGAAGCCTGGCTCAAGGCCAAAGAAGAAAAGGGCCTCGCCCCGTCCACGCTTAACAAAATCCGCACCTACCTCGACAAAGACATACTCCCGGCGCTGGGAGATAGGCCCCTTGACGAAATCACTCGTACTGACTGTGCAGATCTTCAAGCATCTCTCGAAGCCCGGGATGCACACAACGTGGCCGAGAAGTGTCGCACGTGGATCAATCAGATATTCGGGCGAGCCATCGGTCTAGGCCTTACGGAAAACGATCCAGGTAGCCGTCTGCGAGATATTGCAGCTCAAGCCCCGAAGACTCAGCAGCATCCTCATTTGCTGGAGCCTGAATTGGCAGAGTTCCTCCAAGCACTCAAAAACACCCCCAGCAGGCTGACAGCCCGAACTGCTGCATGGCTCTGTATCTGGACCGCATCTAGACCGGGCATGGTTCGGTTAGCTGAATGGAAAGAGTTTGACCTAGTTAAAGCGATATGGACGACGCCTGCCGCCAAGATGAAAATGCGCAGGGACTTTGTGTGCCCACTCCCTAAGCAAGCTCTGTCTGCTCTCCAAGAACTTCATTCCCTCACAGGTCGTAGTCGCTGGTTGTTCCCTGGTGTAGGTGCTAAGAATCCAACAATTAGCGAAAACACCATCAATAAGGTCTTCGCGACGATTGGTTACAAAGGTCGCTTGGTTGGTCATGGTACTCGTCACACCGCCAGCACTCTGCTCAGGGAGCACGGCTGGCCGAAAGAACATGTCGAAGCGCAGCTTGCTCACAAAGAAGAGGGAATATCTGGGGTATACAACAAGGCTCAATACCTTGAGCACCGGGTGAAGATGATGCAGTGGTACGCAGATCACCTTGATGCTCTAGCAAGTGGAAAAGTGATCAATGGCAAGTTCGGGAAAGCGGTATGACTACGCATATCCATATCCCCTTCAAAATCCATGTTACCGGTGTTACTCGTGTAACGATCTTGGCCAAACGCCCGGACTCATTGGTTTTCCAGCCCGTTACACTCACGAGCGACTTTCCGTACACCACGTGTGACGCCGCCCAAAGGTGTAACGCCAGAGCGACCCTTCACTCGCTGCGGGCAGACCTAGGGTTAGGCGCATGCCGCTGGATTAGACTGCGTTGCACAGGGCGCGGGATTGATCCAAATGCTTTGGGGCGACGCCAATGCCAATGAATGCGAGCGAGATCGGCGAAAGCATTCATTGGCCAAGCTCAACGGCCGGTTTGATTGAGTACCTATCAGCCCAGCCGCTGTATCCCCTCTGCCGCGAACAGATCCTGCATGCCTGTCAGTTGATCGATCGATGCCGTCTACGCCTTCACCAGGCCAGCATCAACAACGCCCTCACTTCCATGTGTATTAAGGTGACGCAGCACGAGGAAACGATTTCACAAAACGCCATGTCAGCCCCTCCCGAATTTCTAGCGCGCGCTGTTCGCCAATATGGTCGATGCGATCTCGTCACAGACGATCAGGCATACGCTGTGTACATCATGGCCTGCGCGGTCAAAGCCTTGGAGGTTTTGAATGATTGGATGCGTGATGTCGAGCAAAGCGCCCTGCCTAGGGGAACATCTATTTCAGACCTGTCGCGGGACGTTTATTGCGAGTACATAGAAAGTCAGGTTAACGAAGCTGACCGCATTGATGCGCTGGAACTGTACGCTATTTATTTAGAACCGATCACCGTTCTGCCTGCGTTACGTCGCGATGAATTGAGACCTTTCGCACTCAGCGCAATCAGAGAAGCGACCCGGCGAAAGGCCGGCATCCTCAGCGGCAAAGACCGAGTCGACGAGATGAGTGAACGCGATTCGGCCCTTGTCGCAAAGGCTCGTGCTCTAAAGCTGGACGGCATGTCACGACGCCACGTGACAACCGAAGTACACCGCTGGTTTACACAACAAGTCGCCAAGCCGCGCAAGCTACGACCCGAATGGATTGCCTTAGAAACGGACAAGGCACTCTCCCGCAAGCGCGTAGATGAGATCCTTAAACAACACAACGTGTAGTTCACCTGAAATTTCAAATGGAACTGAACTCCTTCAAAGAATTCATCGCCTAGATCATTGCTCTCGTCAGTCCAAATCAATCGAGAGCAATACCTATGAACACCTCTGTTACCGATTTTTCCCGCAAGACGCCCACCGATTCTCCATCCCTTTTTGATGCATCTTCGACGTTGATCCGCATGCGTGAAGTGGAAGGCATCGTAGGGATGAAGCGTTCGACCATCTACAAACTGATGCAGCGCACCGACTGCGGCTTTCCGCAGCCCGTCAAACTGAGCACCAGTAACGCACGCGGCGCCCCTGTCGCTTGGGTTCTTTCCGAGGTGCAAGCTTGGGCACGCAGCCGCATCGAGGCGCGTGATCAGGTGGCCGCATGAAGCGCAACTACAGCCCATTCAATGGGCCATTTCATGACACCTACGCCATCGGATTTCGTCTCTACGCTCCCGGAGCGATCAACTGGCGGCATCGCACCATCGCGGGTGTGAGCTGGAACGGCAATGACCAGGAAGCGTTCTTTTTCAATCCCGACGGCCTCGCTCTACCCCTGACAGCCAACCCGTGGGAACTGCCAGAGCTGATTCGCCGTAACGCGGTGCGCAGAGAGTTCGCCAGTGTTCATGGCACCGGACACTTCGCCATGAAAATTGGCCGCCTCGCTTCGCTGAAATCTCTCGGCATGACCGACTGGGTCACCTATTGGCTGGTGGATCAGTCGGGCGGATACGCGAACGATCCAGCAGTGTGGCAACGCATCACCGAACAAGATCTTGCGGTTGAAAAAACGGCGAGCGAGCGCGCTCATCACGACAGGCGCTTGACCTCGGATCTAGCCGGCTACGTGGATGAGTGTGTTGCGCAACGCCGTGAGCATATGGCTGAACAGCACCGTCGTCGCTGCGTAGAGGACAGCAAGATTTTGGCATGGCTGAAAGGCGAAACACCGCCACCTCTGTTCGCCAGCGTGCAGGAGGCAGCATGAGCCAAGAGATCGCGAACAACGCCTTGATGCACCCCTTTTCCGTCTTGCGTCGGGTCGGCTTTTCGCCCTGCGTCATGCAGCGTCTTGAACGCTACCGCAGCCAACAGGACAAGCAAGGTCGAGTGGTTAGTGTGCTCAGTTGGGCCGACGGCACCTGGTGCGCCCTCTCCCTCCACTGCGAAAAGACTGGGGCCGTTGTCGTCGACGAAGGCCAGCAGGTCGACGCCTACGAAGACGCCCACTCCATGCTCAGCGGCGGTTTTCTACCCCTTCTCTACCTGCGCTGGGAAGCCCACGCCTGAAACGAAAACGCCTCCGGGGGCGATCCGGAGGCGTTGAGGTCAATCTACATGCACGAACAATTTATGCCGCACCTGAAAAATCCGCAAGCCATCAGCGCAGTTGCACTTTCGAAAAACGGACGTTACTCTCTGGCCGTCGCTGCAAAATCAGCGACCGGGTTTGGCGACCCGAGTTTAAGAAGGCGCACAGGCGCCCCCATCTCGATTGCAGGCGCTTTTTTTGTGCCCGCATTCCTGCTTTATGGCGGCTGTGCGTGGGAGACCTTCGGGTCTGCCGGGTTCCTTCTTACCCGGTTCGCCAACCTGCGCACAGCTGCCACCCCAATTCGTTTGGCGACGAATCGTGGCAGTTCCCACTTAAGAAGGAGCTCCACCCATGCATGCCCTCAATCCGTCCAAAATTCGCGCCGCTGCACATCGTGCAATGGCTCTCGCCGCTTTACACGCCAATTCCAGCCTCGCCACACGCCTCTCCCGCTACAACGCTCACATGGCCAAAGCCCGAGCACTCGAAACCGCAGGCGGTGCCCAATGAATAACGCCCTGAGTTTCGCCCTGCCCGAAGATCTGCTCTGCGTGAATCCGACCGCAGAAGCCGGTGTACCCATCGACGCCATCACCTGCGCCATTGACCGCGCTGACTCGGTGCTGACGCTGCTGGAAGACCACTTCGAAAACGAATCCTCACGCCTTGCCAATCACGTCATTGCCGCCGTCCTCTGGGACGTGCGCGGCACCCTCGGTCTGATCAAAACGCTGGCCATGCACGGTGACAACACTTCGACACCTGCGGTGCAGAAAGGCGGTGCGCTATGACCACCTCCACCACGCTGGGTCACGCTACCTTTTCTCGCGTTAACGCCACCGACCTCAAGCTGTTTCGCGTCAACGCCGGTGTGCCCGTCGAAGACGCACTGGAGATGGTGTCATTGCTGCAGCATCACGCGAACCAGCTCAGTTTCGACGCGGCCATGAGCGACCACGGCGAGCGTTTCAGTTGGCCCGCCTTGTACCTGGGCGAGATGGCCAAAGCGCTGATCGACGACATCAACGATGCGCTGTTTCTGCCGAGGGCTGACACATGAGCCAACGACCGAACAACGCTAAACGCCCGAGCTTTGCCGACGTGAAAGCAGCTGCGCTGAAAGACATTGATCGTGTCTTGTCGCACTGGCTGCCCAACGGCAAGCGCGTGGATGGCGGCAAGGAATACACCGCTCCAAATCCGACCCGCAGCGACAAGCGCGCCGGTTCGCTCAAGGTCAGTTTGAGCAAAGGCACCTGGGCGGATTTTGCCACCGGCGACAAAGGCGGCGACCTGATCGATCTGGTGCGCTATCTGGACGGCGGTACCGACGTCGAAGCGTGCCACAAGCTGGCGGACTGGCTGAACGTTGCGCCCGGTGCCGCCAAGACTATGGCCGCTCCGAGCAAGCCCAAGGCAGCAACATGGAACGCCATCCAGCCGATCCCGACCGAGGCCATGAACAAGTGCCCGGCCAAGCACCGTGAACACGGTGTGCCGTCCAAGGTGTGGATCTACCGCGACGTACAGGGTCAGCCGCTCATGGCGCTGTATCGCTTCGACCTTGGCCCGGATGAAGACGGCAAGCCGAAGAAGGTCTTTGCGCCGCTGACGTGGTGTCAGCGCGCCGATAGCCAAACCAAGCAATGGCGCTGGCAAGGTCTGCCGGATCCACGTCCGCTGCTGCGCCTTGATGAACTGGCCCAGCGCGCTGACGCACCGGTGATTCTGTGCGAAGGCGAGAAAGCTGCAGATGCCGCCGCCGAGTTGCTGCCGGACTACGTGGCCACCTGCTGGCCGAACGGCTCCAACTCCTGGCACAAAGCCGACCTGACGCAGCTCAAGGGACGCGACGTTTTGTTGTGGCCGGACAACGATGACAGCGGTAAAGCCTGCATGGCCACCGTCGCCGAAAAGCTGCGCGAAATCGGCGCCGCTTCGGTCCGGGTCATCGCGCTGGAGGTGTTCAAACGCAAGCCGACGCTGAAAAACGACCGCGCCGTGTTTGCCAAGGGTGGTCAATGGGATGACGGCGACGATGCCGCCGATGCACTCTCCAAAGGCTGGACCGCCGGCCACTTCACCGCGCTGGAAAGCGGCGGCGAGCTGTTCGGTGTGATCGAAGAAAAACCGATGGTTGCCCAGGTCAAACCCAAGCCGGAACCAGAGCCAGAACCGAAACCCAAAGCAGCAGCCAAGCGCCCGGCAAAATCGAAAAATGACCTGATGCCCGGTGGCTTTCGCCTGACGCCCGAAGGTGTGTTTTATGCCGGCGACGACGGCGAAGCACGCCCGGTGTGTTCGCCGCTGGCAATCCTTGCGCGTACCCGTGACGAGAAGGGCCACAACTGGGGTTTGCTGGTCGAGTTCGATGACCCCGACGGCACCAAGAAACGCTGGAACATCCCGGCGCGCACAATGACCGGTGACTTCGGTAAGGATGTACTCGGCCCTTTGGTGGACATGGGGTTGCGTCTTGCCGGCAGTCGTTCGGGGCGCAACGCTCGCAACGATTTGCAGAGTTACCTGGGCGGCTTCGACAGTGCTCAACGTGCGCGACTGGTCACCCGTTTGGGCTGGCATGACAACGCCTTTCTGTTGCCCGAACAGCAGGTCGGCACGCACGCGGAACACCTGCACTTCTATGAGGCCGGCGCGCAGCTTCCGCCGATCAGCGAAGCGGGCACGCTCGAACAATGGCAACAGCAGATCGGCGCGCTGTGCATCGGCAATCATCGTTTGGCATTTGTCGTCGGTGTGGCCTTCGCCGGCCCCCTGTTGCACATGCTCGGCCACGAGTCGGGCGGCTTTCACCTGTACGGCGACAGCTCCGGCGGCAAGACCACGCACCTGCAAGTTGCCGCTTCGATCTACGGCGGGCCGCGTCTGGTGCGTTCGTGGCGCTCGACCGACAACGCGCTGGAGTCGATTGCTGCTGCGCATTCCGATGGGCTCTTGGTGCTCGATGAAATCGGCATGTGTGATGCCCGCATCATCGGCGAGACGGTGTACATGCTCGGCAACGGCACCGGCAAGGCCCGCGCCAATGATCGAGGCCAAGCGGGCCGACAGGTCCAGGAATGGCGCCTGCTGTTTCTCTCCACCGGCGAGAAAACCTTGGCCCAGCACATGGCCGAAGCCAACAAGGAACTGAAAGCCGGTATGGAGGTGCGGATGCTCGCCGTCCCGGCCGATGCCAGCAAAGGCCTTGGCATGTTCGACACGCTCAACGGCTTCGAAGATGCGGCCGCTCTGTCCGACGCACTCAAGGCTCGCGTAGCGAACTATTACGGCACGCCGCTCACCGCGTTCCTGACTGCGCTGTGCGAACCCGGCAAACGCCACGGCTGGGCGGCAATCCTGCGCCGCACGCTGGAGGGCTTTATTGCCCAAGCGCTACCCGCCTCTGCCAGTGGTCAGGCACACCGTGCGGCGGCGCGCTTCGGCCTTGCAGCGGCCGCGGGCGAGTTGGCCACCGCGATGGGAATCACCGGCTGGCCGGACGGCACGGCCACCACCGCCGCACGGGTTTGCTTGAACGCCTGGCTCCACGAGCGCGGCGGCGCCGGTAACTTCGAGGGCGATGCGATTTTGGCGCGGCTGCGCCAGGTCATCGAGCGCTTCGGTGAAAGCCGCTTCACCCGCTGGGAATCGGCGGCGGCCAAGATCGACGAGCACGGCCCGCGCACCATCGACCGCCTGGGCTTTCGCAAGACGCTGGAGCACGGCATGGGCGACACCATGCACACCACCAACACCTATTACGTGCTGCCGGAGGCATGGCGCTCCGAGATCTTCCGGGGCATGAACATCAACGCCGTGAACAAGGAGCTGTTGCAGCGCGGCGTGCTGGAGCCGGCCAGCGATGGCAAGGCATCGAGTCTGGTCCGATTGCCCGGCCTAGGACCCCAGCGCTGCTACATCGTGAAGAGGATTCCAGGAACGGATGAGAGCGAGGCTCGGGCTGCCTGAAGGCACGTCTGCTGATCGAGGTAGCGCCGGCTTACTCCCGGCCTCGCCAGCCGCTCATTCAACCCAAACCCAATTTTGAAGGAACAAGACAGATGAACGAATTCCAAGCTTTTACCGAACAACACGAACTGCTGGCCACCCGAGAGCCCGCCGGGCTAACGCAGGTGGTTTCGGACAGCACTGCCGCGACCGGTCATTGCGACAAGAAGCAACGGTTGATCGATGAGATCAACCAACTGACCGCACAACGCGATAAACACCTGAACGACGCTGAACAGCACCACGCGAAGATGGCGCCGCTGGAGGCGCTATTGGAAGGCGACGAAGTCATCGAGGAGGAACGGCTGACCGAAATCCGCAAGGAGCACAGCAGCCTGAAAGTTCCATACGACGCCAGCAAGCACCGTGCATGGCTGCTCGATGCAAAGATCAGTCGACGCGAGCAACTGCTTAATCATGAAACCTTGATGGCGGGTTACAACGACTCGATGGTGAATTGGAGAGCCGACGAGCTAGAGCTGAACGAAAAACGCTGCAGCCTCAGCACTCGCTTGGCACAAATCCAGCTGCAAGCGGAAGAGGACATAGCCAAGGCACGGCAGGCCGAAACCGATGCGGCCACCGCTTATGCCCAGGCAGTGGCCTGGGGCGACACCGAGGGCGAAAAGAATGCCAATGCCGACGCGCAGAAGGCCGCGAAAAACCTCGCTATGGCGACCGAACACAATCGTCGTCAACACCTGATCATTACTGCACTTGAACAGGAACTGGCCACAGTCGACCTGCACATTGTTGAAGCGCAAAGGGAATACCTTGCCATTCAGAGAACAGCCTTGTTTCTCGCCGAAAAAGTATTAGAAGAGCAATGGAACGAGAAAGCCCAGGAATTGATAGATTTTGGCGCAAAGCTGTGGGCTGTCCAACGGATGCTCGGCGGTGATCAACTCAGCCTAAGAAGATTGGTGCTGCCTAAAGAAGGTGAAGGTTTCGACGCATGGGGTAGCCGAGAGTTGTCGGAGCGATCCGGCCAGTACGACATACAAAATATCCTCTCGTCTTAACTCACTAAGCCACCTGAAACAGCCTACACACGTAGGCTGTTTAGAAAACCTTCAGGAAGAAGATCATGATCACTCAACTCCGAAGCAGCGAGAGCTGGAGCGACACTTTGAAAGCGCGCAAAGCGAATTTGGCCTCGCTGCTGAAAAACATTGACATTAAAACCGGAAAAACAACGACACTCCAGACGCTTACCGTCAATTTGATCAAGGATGAATTAGTTACTTGGAAAGCAATTTGAAAGGCCGTATCTAACGATAGAACCGGTAACCGTTATACAGTTCAGATGGGTATCTTTTAAACACACTAGGGAAACACATGCTTCTCAGGATACTTTCAGCATAGAAATTATCTGGTTGAGCAGCCTCAGTACCGGAGGAATTGAAGAATCATGCCCTACGAAAGAAATCAAGTTAGAGACCAAGCTCCGATTATTGCTGGATCAAAATAAACTTTGTTTAATGCATATAGTCAACATACTCGAAAGCAAATCAACAACTGAGTTCCAGCATCAATAATTTCGCCATTTTTTTGTAAACCACCCAAACTAAGAACACCCAAACACCGACAAACATTTAGAAACCAAAGGAGGCACTCACTCAAAACTGCATAATTTTAAGAATGAGCTCAACTACGACGTCTAAAGCTTGCTAATACATTAGCCCCAGCACGATAAAAAGTCCCTTTGAGGCCTTTATCTTTATTCATTCTTACTTTCTTGCATTACAATTTCGAGACCACGTCACGCATCTGCCTTCATATCAAACTAAAAAAACAGCACCAGGCGATATAAAGCTGCAGCACTCGCTAATACCACGAAAGCCTTTAGCCTTTTTGCCAGATGCTTTACACTGTAATTAAAGATCTTGACCCATGAAACACTTCTATTTTAGCACCTCACTAGGCCTAGTTTTTTTTGATGATGAATTTTCCTTTGCCACATTACTCATTATATTAGGAATCAGCATCTCCACAAAACCCGAGACCATTGCAATCATATAAACTCCATAATCCCCCTGCACATTCCCAACAAAAGAAAAAGCCACTTGAGACTTTATTGCAAAATAGGAAAAAACTGCTGCTGTCATCGCAATTAAAATCCTCGAAACCCCAATTAGATAATTCGTTGTTTGATTTGCATCTATATCTATCTCTAATGTGGAAAAACCTATTGCAATCGATAAAACCCCACCTAGACTGCCAAAAAAAACAATATAATAAAAAATTGAGTACGACTCTAAACTTTGATACATCGCAATGAAAAACACAATTAAGGCAAGAATGAATGCGCCTGCGGCATACTGCAGCCTCCCCTTTATCGTTTTCAGCTTAATAATTCTCTCTTCAGCGTGTAGCAACATCTTCTTTGCGTCTTCATAGTATCCTTTTGCATTGGTAGACAACGCTCGAGCAATCTGTCTATTTATAGGCTCTGACCAAGAAAGATTTTCTGGAAGCCAAGAATATATTCTTGCCAACTCCACACCAATTTTGAAATGATTATCCGTATATTCATCACACTTCGGATGCTCATCATTAATATCAATGCGAATTGCATTCTTTGTCCTATAAATCACATATCCTTTTAATTTTGCGTAAATTTTTACTACGAGCTCCCCATCATTATCAATGCAACCCACTTTATAGTCATAGGGTTTTAGCTGCACTGGCTCTGCTGACACATGCTCAGAAATCTTATTGTCTGAATCTAATAATTTGATGTTAGATGAAGTCACTTTTATTTCCAATAGCTTAATTATTATTTTGGATCACCCCCATCAGCCACATTAGTAGAAAGGTGCGACCCAGTATGATTTAATCGCGCAGCATTTCATCTTTAACCACAATTAAATTCTCTTAATACACCCACCCACAGATACCATTATTTCGCAAAATCTCAGCACTTAACGCGACACTAGCAAGAAGCCTTATTAGATTTGCGCGAACAACTTCGACCGAAAGCTACGGTTTAGGATGACAGCCATACTGACACTCGTGCATGAAATGGCAAAAAAAGCGCGAAAAAAATTAAAATCATTTTCACGCCTAATCATAAAACTCGACCAATCCTTTAAAGCAACAAGCGACAAATATAAATCCCGATTAAAATCTCCAATCTCAAAAACCACTGGAAGTTTACCATTAATCGTCAGACGATCACAAACCGGCAATAACCCAGGGCAACCTTCCAGCAATTTAAATATTCAACCTAATTAAAACTATACATCACAACATTTCCAACTCGAAAATCCAGCTTAACCACACTAAACCTAGGAGCTGTTTAGCAATGAAAGACTGTCAACCCAAAAAAATTAACTTAACTAGCCGACAGCTAAACATACAAATCTATCTCCCTATTCGTATAGCAAAATGAGTGCACAAGCAATGTTCACCACCGGCATTTAAATGGTGATGTAGCTTTTTTACGGAGCCGTAGGGAGTTTCTTGCTCATCAACTTTCGAAGAAGTACTATAATCAGGATGCACTAGCTTTGACATATTTAAACCTACGACGTAATCCTTGTACTTATCCCACCAACTTGAAAAGTTTGACCCGCTATAATAACTAACTAAAAATGTACGCTTTACCTCCAAAGGATTGTAGTTATGCAGTAATTTCAGGTAGTGCTTTTCTATATAACCGACATCAACAGATGTCAACTTCATTGCCTCTATCAGAGTAAACAGATAGCCATCATCTTCCACAACCAAATCCAGCTCCCCCGCTCCGGATCCAGACATGGATTTCCCTTCTCGAGTTTGGTCTTTTATCTCATAATCCTTAGATGAAAGCATGTCTCGCAAGTAGTCATTATTATAATCTTCTGAATCATCCTTTTTAGCTCTGCGCCCTAATCGATGTAAAACCCACTCCAGATCCTCTTCCAATTCGGTATAATCTGGTTTCTTTTTCGACACTGCGCACTTGGAAGATGTCAAATTCTGCAAATTATAGAGCTGTATCCGCTGACGATTTATTTCTTGAATGAAGGTAGAGTAGTGATTATTGTCTTCAGCAATAATTACTTTCTTGAAAGCTGTTGCCGCACTTGAAATAGTGCTATATACGATACTTCCAAAAGATGTCGCATTCCCCGAAGATGATATAAGTGTTTTGCCAGAGTCTCTACGATCTAGCATTTTCTTCCATGTAAAGTAATTCTCTAGCGCTCCGCGATCCTCTTGTATTGACTCTACATACGAAGTGGCCAACCGTTCTTCTCTGTCCAGAACTATCTGATCTTCTGACATCAATAGTCGCTCTAGGAAAACAGTATAAAAAACGGAATCATCTCCAATATTTTTGGATAAAAACGAAGGGCAAATGCAATGGGACATTTTCATTGAAGGCCTACCTCAGAGTCTCGATCCGAGGAGGATTTATGAATTTCTCTTTCTTTACTTACCTTGGCAAACTTTAGCTGTTGAATTTCGATGGTGTCTTTAATCTCAACATCCATAAAATCTCTAGGCCATTTTACATCACCATTGTCGTTAACTTCGATTTCATCCATAGACGTGCATCTCTGTGCACTATTCCTATGGAGATAATAGATTTTCACATGATCTTCTGAGAGCTTTGAACTTTCATCTACAATCCGCAGACGAATCCTTCGAATTAATGCATCACTATGTGTTTCTATAAGAAACCGCTTCTCACTCTGCAATGCAATTAAGATCAACGCATCCGTGAGCCACGCTTGCATATTCGGATGCAAATGAATCTCAGGCTGCTCGATAATAGTTAGAGAGTTTTTTGGAGACAAATATGCCTGTACCAAAATTGGTAGCACTTGAGAAATACCAAAACCAACATCAGTTAGCTCCAAGTTAACATCATTCTGATTCACTACAATCTTATAAATAATATCATTTACTTTTTCAACATCAATTCCGATATTGAATTTCGCAAACAAAACATTGATTTCATCTTTAATTGTAGGATTGTTTTTTAGAATTTCAGCTAGCTCAGTGCCGTCTAGAGCATTAAGTTTTCGATGGTGAATCGACTTATCAAGTACATAATAACGCTGAGGAAAAGCTCGCAACGGACTCACATGGTTAACCTGCAGCCCTGCCAAGCTCTGCAGCAAGTGTTTGGATGTAGAGTTCAGATACACGCCCAACAAGCTGGCAACAGGACTGGAACTACCCGATATACTTGTAAAGTTCCCATATCCATTAGATGCGGCGCTTGCCCCAGCAGCAATTTGCAACGAGTCAAGAGTTAAAGATTTTAAGATTTCAGACCTAGAACGACCAATAATTGACAGCCCTAGAATCTCAGAGTTTATCCTTGAATTATTACCTTCTTTTTTAAAACTAAAAATAAGATTTCCAAACTTATTATGCTGCGCGTACTCGCTAACAAATAGAAGCTCTTTCCTCTTATTATATGAAAAGGAATACGTAACTTTCGCAGGAATAAGCCTGCTAAGCTGAACACCAAAAAAGGCATCCAAACAGTCTTCAATTTTCTGTATCGATGTTTCTTCTGTAAACGAAATAAAATCAGCCGGCCAATTCCTTCCTTTCTTTTCCTTTGGAATTACGGCGCGATATGCCTTAATTAGCTTAATATAATTTTTCTTAAAATCAGCAATTTTTGAGTGATCATGTAAATCCGGGAGCAATTGATCAACTTTGGCTGTAAGTCGATTAAAACTAGCCGACTTGGTTCCGGTCGCGTGCATGACATGAGCCATCCACCGAATAACAGTTTCATGATTCTGAATTGCAACAGACTTTATTTGGCTTAGTGTTTTTCTAAGGTTATCTTTCGGACCAAACTCAAAGGTAAAGCTCAGCTTATTAAGAGGATTTTTATCTCTAATAATATTAAGAGTCTCCCCCATACCTGTCTTGTTCCCGTTCATGCGGAGCGGTGACTCGGTAATTGCGGAAGACTCAGCGGACTGAGATAGCATCAGTAGCGAATTGATTAATGCACTTTTCCCACTACTATTCGCCCCTAGCAATATGGTTAACGGACGCAACTCCAAGTCAAAGCTTTCAAATGCTTTGTAATTTTTCCCGGAAAATTTAGCTATCACTTTTAAGTCCCTTTATCATGGCATTTCGCTATATAACACAAATTCATGCAAACAATCAACCCGGATCTATATGGTGCCGCCCAATCTTGTAAACTAGTGATTAAAACTTTCGTGTTTT
The DNA here is from genome assembly GCF_002112305.1 of Pseudomonas sp. R45(2017). NCBI lineage: Bacteria > Pseudomonadati > Pseudomonadota > Gammaproteobacteria > Pseudomonadales > Pseudomonadaceae > Pseudomonas > Pseudomonas sp. R45(2017). Next base: position 792,034 of record NZ_NEHH01000001.1, read on the forward strand.
TGAGGAATACAATTTATTTGCCAACTGGATAGCCCGATTGCCTATAAGCTTTAACCCACAGATTAGCATTATTCCTATACGTGTTCTAAAGCTAGACATCCGAGTAGTCGCAAGCTATCCAATTCATTGCTCCACTACACCGACAAGAAACGGACCTGCCGACAGGCCACCTTACAATTGACGAGAGCGTTGACTGATCGCCTCCTGGCAAGAACGAGTACGCATTGCCGACTGTTACACGAGATAGCTTGGTAACACCTGTCATTGCAAGCGCACAAAAACGATGTTACTCATAGAATCCTCAGCAAATACAGCAGGTTAATATTGAATGTTACACCGGTAACATTAGTAACACCTGATTTGCGGGGCATATTCCCCGCCCCCCAGGGAGCATGAATGCCGTCAGCGGAATCAGGGGCAAATTTGGAGCCTGCCTCCCCCCTGAGACTCAGATTGGAATAGGGGTCGCCCCCCCAGCAGACCATGTCATCTGGAGAACTTCGATCTTAGTAAACAGGTGGATCCGCTGATCAGCCTGTTCACCAGTGCATTTGCCCTAGGGACCACTATTGCCGATACGGTGACGATTGACCTTTTTTTCAAGATTCTTTCAATTTTCAACGTTGAAATTTTAATAAGCTGGAGCATCTCCCACTAGCAAGATCCCGCGGGTTTCCGACCCCGTACCATCGGTAATCTCTCAGGGTCCCCAGCACATTTCGGTGCCTCAGCCGCCGTACTCCTCTGACATACTCGATTCACCAGCGCTCTCGTGGTGCAGACTGAAAGGAAAGTACGATGAATGATGAACAGGATTTGCCGACTGAAGGGGAATGCACCATTCACTCGCACCCGGTTCCGGCCGACGAGCTTTCGCGTTATAGCGTGGAAAGCGACCTCCATGCGGAGCGAGATATCGCTATCTATGTTGAGACCCAGGCACGTGATGAAGTTGTTCAGCACGTCGAGCGCATAAAAAAGGAAATCGTCCTGGGTGACACATACGAAATTTGGGACGTAACGACGGATAAGGATCGGTGGTGGGTCATTACCAACCTCACGAATCTTTATTCCCAGAAGCACTTCCCCACACTCGACTACACGATCTCTTTCCACATAGGGCTGATGATGCGCTTGCGGAGTCGTCCAGATCGGATCGATAGCTCAGACCCCACACCTTTCGATGAAGTGTTTCGACGCATGGATCAGGCAGACGCTCGCCATGACGCAGCAGTCGAAGCTGAAGACTTTCAAGCTGTAGGCATGCTCCTGCGCGAAGCATTGGTCTCGCTTATGGGCGCCGTCAGAAGACTGAGCGATATCCCTCAAGACGTCGACCGCCCTCAAGATGCCAATTTCATCGCATGGATCGACTTGTTGATGAATCATCTCTGTGGTGGCGGTAGCAATAAGGAACTGCGGCAGCATTTGAAGAACCTAGCCAAAGAGGCTTGGCAACTATCGAATTGGCTGACACACACCAAGAGCGCCAGTAAAACAGCGTCGTCCATTGCCATTCACACTTGCCAGACAGTTGTTGGCCACATGATGCAGATTCTCAAACGTGAAGAGCAGGACAGGACTGATCACTGTCCGGTTTGCAAGTCTCGCGAAATCCGCAAGTTCTACGATGTCGATATCGCTCCCGACGGGGACTCGTATCTGAGCTGTGGCGTTTGTGACTGGAACGACCATCCGGGTATCATGCCGGCCTAGCAATGGCGGGCATGTATCCCTACATGTATCCCTGAACAGCAAACCTCTCTGGAGGCCTTGAGTTTACTGGACTACTACAGTCTCCCTCGGGGCACCAAAATTAGAAAAGGTCTTGCTTAGCAAGGCCTTTTTTTTCGTCTGTCGGAAAGTGCCGCTGGCCCTCCGGCGAGATCTCACACAGGTTCACTCCATGGAAACGTCACTGGAAACCGTCGCCCTGTTCTCCCTCAAACTCGCGTATGAGGAGGAAGGCCTGAGCCCGATCCTGCGCGATGACATGGTCATGGGCGACTATCAGAAAGACGTGTTCGAACTGCTGGTGCGCCGGGGTGATGTCGAGACGATCCAGCTCAAGATGAACGAGTGCCTGGCGCTGGCGATGGATGCGTTGGGTGGCGTCGAGAAACCGTTGGGGCGGGAGCTGCACAAGTTGTCGACCGACTTCAGTCAGGCGCAGTCGCTGGAGCAGCTGGATCAGCCGCTCCTCGCGCTCAAGGGTTATTTGAAGGACATTCTTTAAGCTACGCAGATGAAGAAAGTGGCGCGCAGCTTCTATTTTGATATCTTGCCGTCCACTCGCCAGAGGCCTGTCAACCGCCTCTGTTATCGCGCACTCGGGAATGAACCAAAATGGATGCGGTGTTGTGCTTGCTGGTGATGGCTGGAACCTGGCTCTGGGTGGTGAAGCAACGGGGTGAGTGGAACCTGTTGCTGGCCAACCTTGCCGGCGCCGGAAGTGGCGTGGTTACCGGCATTGTGTTCACGCTGATTTACGACGCAGTCATTGGTACGTCGATGGCGACACCCAACCTGCATCGCAGTCTGGTGGTGTTCATCACCAGCGCGGGCGTTCTGGCGGGGGTATGGCTGTGGATTGCCAATCGCCGTCAACCCGAACATCCGGTTGCACGTCAGTTGCTCGGCGCGGTGTGTGGCTTGGTCGCCGGCATGGCGACCCTGCTGTTTCTTGCTGTGAATTACTTCCCCCACACGTGACTGGACGGCGTTACTGTTTTGCGGTCAGCGCCGAGCCTTCAACACCCGAATCTCAGTAGGAAACCCATCCGCCCCCACCAGTTTCTTCCAGCCCACATACTGAAACTCGCCCCGCTCATCGATGTAATCACCCTTCTCCACCGACCTGCCGCCGACAATCGCCACGCGTTTTTCCTCGCCACATCCGCCATCCGACGGCCGCACGGTGTAGATCACATACGGCTTCACATATTGCGTGGCACGAAAGTATTGGCCGCAGACTTCATCGACGGTAATCATCATGGTTTTCAGGCGCGCTTCGCCGTCCATGTCTTCGTGAAGTTTGAGGAAGGAGATTTCACCGACATCGCTGTAGCCGAGTGAACGGGCGCGTTGGTATTCGGGGGAGTTCTGGTGGGCGATCCGGCCTTGCTCGGCGGCCTGGTTCATTCTGTCGGCGAACTCGGCTTTGCCACGGGCAATCATCGCATCGGCCTCGGCCGCCACGTTTTCGCATTGAGCGAATTCCCCGGAGGCGAGGTATTGGGGAGGCAGGTTTGGGCGGTGCTCATTCATGCTCCCCTGGCTGTTCTCCAAATCGCCCATCACCTCAAAGGCGCCGGGCACGCGACCGCTCTGGACGTCGGCCATTTTTTCCTGCATGCGCTGACAATTGGCGAGGTAATACTTCCAGCTGTTTTCCGGGTGCTCTTTCCAGGCGGCGAATGCCGGGGTCATGGCGCTGGCGAAAGTGATTGCACACAGCAGACGCAGAGCAGGGGCGACTTTTGACATGAGTAGTCCATTACAGGAATCAGGAAAGTGGCGCGAAGCTACTATTTTGCTATCTTGCCGTCCAGTGTCGGCCCGGGAGCCATGGGCCTGACGAAACTGATTCAAAAGGAGGGGTGCGATGGATGCAGCGTTTTGTCTTTTAGCCTGGGTGACCATGTGGGTGTGGGTGGTCAAACATCGTGGCACCTGGAACCTGTTCCTCGCCAACCTGCTGGGCGCTGCCAGCGGCATGCTGGTAGGTCTGGTGGTCTCGGAGTTCTACATCGGTCTGTTCGGGTCGAGCCGTCCGCACGTAACCGGTCTGACGACCACATTGCTGGAAATGATGACGACCGCCGCGGCGCTGGTCGGCGTATGGATGCTGGTCGCCCGACGCTCGCAAGTCGAGCCCCTGATTGCGCGGCAGCTGCTGGCAGGCCTTTGCGGCACAGTGGCCGGCATTACCGCTCTGGCGTTTTTTGCGCTCAAGTGATCTGTATCGACACGGCGTGTGAAGGTTCTTGTGGCGCCAGAAATCTATTTTGATATCTTGCCGCCCATCTTTCAGTGCTCGTTATCGGAACGGCGCTGATATCCGGCTTCAGCAGGTTTAAGGAAAGGATCGAATGGAGTTTCTGCGTTTTCTGGCATTTGTCGCGGCCTGGGGTTTCATGTGGCGCTGGGTAGTGAAAAACCGCGGCAGCTGGAATCTGTTTTACGCCAACCTGGTCGGTGTAGCAGGCGGTTTCATTGTTTCGATGGTGGTGCTGGCGATCACTTTTTCATTGTTCCCGTCGGCGCATCGCTACGACGCCGCGCAGACTGAAAAGGTCGTGGCACAGCAGGAAGCCGAACCGACCTCGTTGCTGCCGGAAGCCGAGGCGGTTGCAAGCCCTGCTTCACTGAAAGACGCGCCGGTGTTCGCCGCTATCGAGCCGGACAACACACCCTCTCCAGCGGACTCCGCGTTGCTGCCGAATTACGCCAGTCGCGCGCCGAAGACGATGTCGGTGCAAACCGTGATCGACCAGAGTGACGATGAGGGGCGTAAGGCCCTGACAGTGCTGAGCAAAAAATTGCGCGCCGACGCGCAGGGCGACAAGTCGATGCTCGCGTATGTCATGTGCAGCCCGTTCGTGACCAGCACCTTGCGCTTCCCCGCGTCTGCCCGGTTTGCCGACAGCAAAAGCCTGACGCCGCAACGCTTCAAGGATCAGGTCTACACCTTCAGCAACACCGTCACCGCGCGGAACATGAATGGAGACGACGTGACCTACCGCTTCGACTGCTCCGTACAGGAACAGCCGAGAGTCGACGCGACACCTGCCGAATGGCGCCTGCTGGCGCTGAAGCTGGAAAAAACGGGCTCTTAAGCCTGGTTTAAGGGTTCGAGGCGCCGGCTGCGCTATCATCGCCGGCCTGTGCGCCTTGAGCTTTTCCCCCGATGCCTCCGACACCTGATGACCTGAGCCCGTTGCCTGCTGTTCTGGCCGGCCCACTGCTGCGCCGACTGGAACCGACACGCTTAGTGTTTTGGCTGGTCGGCAGCCGCGAGCTGTCGTTGACCTTGCGCCTGCAAGGCGTAGGAGACATTCCACTGGATGCCGGGAAATGCACGGTCATTCCGGTAGGCAACCGGGCATTTGTTCACCTGATCGATGTCCCCCTCGAGACGGCCCTGCCCTGCGACACCCGCATCGACTACGACCTGTTGAACGATGGCCAGCAGCCCATCGCCGATTGGGCGCCACACCTGCTTTACGACAACGCCACCAGCCCGAACTTCGTCCTGCGTTCGCGCATCGACCAGTTGCTCCACGGTTCCTGCCGCAAGCCCCATCACCCGGCCGCCGACGGTCTGCTCTGCGTTGATCGGTTGCTGGCCGCCGAAACCGATCCGCAGCAACGTCCCGCCCTGTTGATGATGAGCGGCGATCAGGTTTACGCCGACGACGTGGCCGGTCCGATGTTGCGGGCGATTCATGCCCTGATCGAGCGCCTCGGTCTGTTCGGTGAGCACCTCGAAGGCGCGGTGGTCAGCGACAGCGCCAAACTCTACGAACACCCGGCCAGCTACTACCACCGCGCGGATTTGCTGCCGGCACTCGAAAGCAACGAGACATTGCGCGAGCGCTTTTTCGGGGGTGCGCGCAAGCCGATTTTCACCAGCAGCAGCGCCGACAATCACCTCGTGACGTTTGCCGAAGTCATGGCGATGTATTTACTGGTGTGGTCGCCAACGCCCTGGACACTGGTCAATCCGCAGCCGCCGGCACTGACGCCGGAACGCCTCAAGCGCTATGCCCTCGAACAGACCCGCATCGACGGGTTCAAGGCCGGCCTCGGCCAGGTGGCCCGGGCACTGGCGCATCTGCCGAGCCTCATGATTTTCGACGACCATGACATCACCGATGACTGGAACCTGTCCGCGCAATGGGAGGAAACGGCCTACGGCCACCCGTTCTCCAAACGCATCATCGGCAACGCGCTGATCGCCTACATGTTGTGTCAGGGCTGGGGCAACAATCCGGATGCATTCAGCGCTGTACTGGAGAAAACCCGAGGCCTGAGCGCCAGCGGTGACGACCGCTATCTTGACACTCCCGTGCAGGACGAACTGATTGAGGAACTTCTGCGCTTTCAGCAATGGCATTTCGTAATGCCAACCAGTCCGGCGCTGGTGGTACTCGACACCCGAACCCGACGCTGGCGCAGCGAGATGGCGCTCAAGCAACCGTCGGGTTTGCTGGACTGGGAAGCCTTGAGCGAACTGCAGCAGGAACTGCTCGACCACCCTTCAGCGATCATCGTTTCGCCGGCACCGATCTTCGGTGTGAAGCTGATCGAAACCGTGCAGAGAGTATTCAGCTGGTGCGGTTATCCACTGCTGGTGGACGCAGAAAACTGGATGGCCCATCGCGGCGCAGCCCAAGTGATCCTGAACATTTTCCGACACTCGCGTACACCGGGCAGCTACGTGGTGCTGTCAGGCGACGTGCATTATTCCTTCGTCTACGAAGTCCTGATCCGACACCGCAAGGCCGGCCCGCGCATCTGGCAGATCACCAGCAGCGGCATCAAAAACGAGTTCCCGCCCACCCTGCTGGAATGGTTCGACCGCCTAAATCGCTGGCTCTACTCACCACGCTCGCCGCTCAACTGGCTGACCAAACGCCGCCGCATGCGCATCGTCCCGTACGTGCCGGAACACGCCGAAGCGGGTGAACGGCTGTGGAATTCGGCGGGGATTGGTCAGGTGTTTTTCAATCAACAGGGGCAACCGAAAGACATCATCCAGCACAACGCGAACGGCGCACCGAAGACCCGGATGCTGGCGCCGGATTTGTCGGACTACCCTGATTAGAGAAATCTCACGTAGAGAGTGAGAGGGATGGCAGGCTCGTCGGAATCAGCTTACAGAAGGCACAGAAACGTCTCGATGAGACTTCGGTGATACTCACTACACCGCAGGCAGCCCGTCTGTGGCACAACCACGGGTAGGAATCGCCTTGTCGCCCTGTACTCATTTCTGAACGTTCTTTGTATCAAGCGAGGTGTGAGATGGACACTATCAACTACACCACAGCTCGTGCGCACTTGGCTGAAACCATGGAACGCGTGAATGAAGACTGCGCCCCATTGTTGGTAACCCGTCAAAAAGGCGAGCCTGTAGTCATGATGTCTCTGGCCGAATACAACGCGCTGGAAGAAACGGCTTATCTGCTGCGTTCTCCGGCCAATGCCGAGCGCTTGATCAAATCGATTGGCGAAATGCGCGCTGGAAAAGCCAAAGTCAGGCAGCTGTTCGAAGAATAAAAATCCAGTTCACGCCAACGGGCTGGGAAGACTACTTATGGTTTCAACAAAACGATAAGGCCGGTCTCAAACGAATCAATCTTCTGATCAAAGCGATCCAGCGCCAACCCTTTGAAGGCTTGGGTAAACCGGAGCCGCTCAAGCACAACATGAGCGTCTTCTGGTCACGGCGGATAACTGCCGAGCATCGCCTGGTCTATGCAATCGTAGACGGCGAAATCTGCGTCATAACTTGCAGATTTCACTACTGACCGGGGGATGAGACAAGGCTCAGGGAACGGCCAACTCCTCTGACAATCATCCCCACCTCCCGCTCATCAATCGTCAGCGGCGGCAGCAACCGAATCGTCTTGCCGCGAGTGACGTTGATCAGCAGTCCATGATCCCGTGCCGCAATCAATGTCAGGTCGCGGACCGGCTGTTTGAGTTCGATGCCGATCATCAGCCCTTGTCCACGAATCGCCAGCACATTCGGATTGTCCGCCAGCTCTGCGCGCAAGCGGGTCAGCAGGCGCTCGCCTTGGACCCTGGCATTTTCCAGCAGGCCTTGTTCCTCAATGATCTCGAGCACGGTGCAACCCACCCGGCACGCCAGTGGATTACCGCCGAAGGTGCTGCCGTGGCTGCCGGGGGTGAACAGATCCGCCGCCCTGCCCCGTGCCAGGCAAGCGCCGATCGGCACGCCGTTGCCCAGGCCCTTGGCGAGGGTCATGACGTCGGGAACGATGCCTTCGTGCTGAAACGCGAACCAGCGGCCGGTACGGCCGATACCGGTCTGGATTTCGTCGAGCATCAGCAGCCAGGCGTGATGGTTGCACAATTCACGCAGGGCCTTGAGGTAGCCGGGCGGCGCCAGTTGCACGCCGCTTTCGCCCTGGATCGGTTCGACCAGAATCGCCACGATCCGCTGACCATGTTTGCGCTGCACTTGCTCCAGCGCCTGAAGATCGCCGAACGGCACTTTGACGAAATCCCCGGGCAACTCATTGAAGCCCAGGCGCACCGCCGGGCCATCGCTGGCGGACAAGGTGCCGAGGGTACGGCCATGAAACGCGTTGGCCATGACCACCACCAGCGGCTGTTCGATACCTTTGCGCCAGCCATACAGGCGCGCCAGTTTCAGCGCGGTTTCGTTGGCCTCGGCACCGGAGTTGTTGAAAAACGCCCGCTCCATCCCCGCCAGCCGCGTCAGCTTCTGCGCCAGCGATTGTTGCCAGTCGATGCTGTAGAGATTGGACGTGTGCAGCAACAATCCCGCCTGCTCGCTGATCGCCGACACGATGCGCGGGTGCGAGTGACCGACATTGGTCACCGCCACGCCTGCCACTGCGTCCAGATACTCGCGGCCCGCCTGATCCCAGAGTCGGGTGCCCAGGCCTTTGATGAAGCTCAAGTCCAGCGATTGATAGGTATTCATCAGGGCGGCGGTCATGTCGGCAAACTCCAGCGAGGTGAGAGGTGCTGGCAGTATGGTTATCCACCTGAACTGGATAAACTCGGCAAAACTTCAATCATTTAAAAGCCGGGCTTCATAATGGATTTGTTCCAGTCGATGAGCGTGTACGTCAAGGTTGTGGAGTCCGGCAGCATGACGGCGGCCGCGCTGCAGTGCGAAATGTCCACGACCATGGTGGGCAATCACCTGCGGGCGCTGGAGCAACGGCTCGGCGTGCAACTGTTGCAACGCACCACCCGTCGCCAGCGGCTGACCGAGTTCGGCAGCGTTTACTACCAGCGCTGTCTGGAAGTACTCGGTCTGGTCGCCGACTCCGAACGCCTCGCCGAGCAGACGCTTGATGAACCGCGCGGCATCCTGCGGGTCACCGCGCCGCTGACCTTTGGCGTCGAACGTCTGGCCCCGGCGCTCAGTGAGTTTTCCCTGCAATGTCCGCAGGTCAAACTCGACGTGATCCTGACCAACCGCCGTCCGGATCTGCTGGAAAGCGGCCTCGACGTGGCCTTCCGACTGGGCCACTTCGACCAGTCCAACCTGATCGCCCGCCCGCTGATCGACTACACCCTGACCGTCTGCGCCTCCCCGGAATACGTGGCCCGACGCGGCATGCCGCTCACGCCCGAAGAACTGCGTCAGCACGACTGCCTGTCCTTCGCCTACCCCGCCGGCGATGACTGGCAATCGGTGGAAAAACAGTGGCGCCTTAGCGGCCCGGACGGGGAAATCATGGTCGACGTCAAAGGCCCGATGCTGATCAACAGCTCCGCCGGCCTGCATCAGGCCGCACGCACTGGCATGGGCATCGTGATGCTGCCGGATGCGCTGGTGGAACAGGACCTGCGCGACGGCCGACTGGTCGTGGTGATGCCGGACTACCAGCCGCCGAACCGCCCGATGCATCTGCTTTACGCGCCGGATCGCTATCGGCTGCCGAAACTGCGTCGCTTCGTCGAGTTCGCCATGCAGATGTGGGGCAGACCGTAAGCAACGCGGCTACTGTTGGAAATACACCAAGGACGGAATCAACGAATGAACAAAGACATTTCAATACGCGACCTTCTGCCCACGGAAGTGGAGGCAGCAAGGCAGTTTCTGGAGGCGCACGGCTGGGGCCATCGCACCGGCACCGCCGAACATTTCGCACAGCTTGTTCAGAACTCTCAGCGCAGCGCTGTGGCATTGAGCGGCCAGCAAATTGTCGGTTTCGCCCGTGCCATCACCGATGGTTTGTCCAACGGTTACCTGTCGATGGTCGTGGTCGACGGGCAACACCGGCGCGCGGGAATCGGGCGGGCGCTGGTCGAACATGTGATAGGCGATAACACCGACATTACATGGGTTCTGCGTGCCGGGCGCGAAGGTGCTGAAGCGTTTTTTGCCAGCCTGGGGTTTGAAACGTCGGTGATCGCGATGGAGCGTTTGCGACTGAAATAGCCGACGGTTACTGTGACCCCGACTATGCTCCACCCTCCTCCTTTTCCAGCATGGATGCTGCGCAATGCTCACGATTCTGCAAAACACTCCGATACGGGTTTACCTGATTTTTCTGCTGGTGGTTTATTTCGGCATCAAGTCGTTTTCTCCCCGACGCGAGAGTCGTGTCTCGATGCTGATAACGCCCCCGGCGTTTTTGGCATGGTCGCTGTACTCCCTGAACCTGTCGATCAACCCGGCCTTGTTTTTCAGCACCTGGTTCGGCGCGCTGTTGCTGGGCGGTCTCTCGGCCTGGCTGGTATTCTCGCGGCGGGGCGTGGTGCTCGACGACTCTGCGACAGGGCTGATCATGCCGGGCACGGTAAAAATCCTGATCATGTACCTGATGTTCTTTTCCGCGAACTACTACTTCGGTTACCAGCATGACGTGAATCCGGAGATTTCCGCGTCCCCGGACATGCAGCTGCTCAAGTCCGGCATTGCGGGTTTCATGTGCGGCCTGATCGGTACCCGTTCGTTGAAGCTCTACTGGACGCTGCGTGGCCTGACGTCCCGGCGACTACCCGAGAACGCTGTCGCCAATGAATGAGACAGGACACGCGCGGTGCCTGGTTGCCCTTCACAAATCATCCGGACAAATAATCGGCACCACCGGCCCCTTGCTCCGTGACAACGCTGCCGCGCTCCCCTAAATTAGTCGGCCTGAAAAAGCCCCCAGCGCTTTCTCGTCTCATCTCAAGTTAAAAAAGTAGTGAAATTTCAATGTCCGATTTCAACACCGCTGAATCCGTAGTCACTCTGTCGTCCAAAGCGGAATACGAAAACTCCATCAATCTTTCACAACACATCCCACAGGCGAAGATCATCAGCGAGATGGTGCTGGACGCGTTCCAGTCGAGCCGCGAAAGCGATCAGATCCGCGAACTGCGCGCCGCGATCCGTCAGGCACACGACCGCTTCGATGACGACCAGGCCTATGAGCTGATGGGCGAACTCAAGCGCCTGAAGGACGCCGAAGCCGCCGACATCGCCGCCCTCGAAGATCTGAGCAGCAAATTCCCGATCAGCCGCATCCTGTCCAGCTTCAAGGACGATCCGGCGTTCCAGGAAATCGTCTATGGCCTGGCCCTCAAGGTTCTGAACCAGACCCACCAGGCGATCAGCAACCCGAGCGGCGGCAAGAGCAAGGCCGCACGCGCCAAGAAAGACGTTGAAGTGTTCAGCATCAGCAAGGACGGCATCAGCGTGACCCTGCCAATGCGCACACCGCGCTCGCGCCTGAGCGTGGATCGCGAGGCGCTGGAATTCCTCGGCTTCACCTTCGTCGGCGAAGGCGACGAGGCGGAAATCGAAGGCGAAACGTTCGTCGACAACTCCGGCGCCGAACACGCCATCAATCGCAAGAACATCATCACCGCCCTGCAACAGCAGACCGCGTTTGATGGCTACAGCATCGCCGCCCAGTAATACCGTGCGCTGACAAAAAAGCCCCGCACTGAAATTCAGGCGGGGCTTTTTGTTGTGCGGCTTTCAGCGATTACGCCGAAGGATGCACTGCGGCGATCATATCGACTTCGATGGCTGCGTTTTTCGGCAACTGATAGACGCCAACGGTGGTGCGGGTGTGTCGCCCGACATCGCCCAACACATAACTGAACACATCCGACGCGCCATTGGCGACTTCGCTGAGGTCAACGAAATCCGGCGTGGACTTCACGTACACCGTGACCCGCAACAACGACCTGACCTTGTCCAGCGAACCGACTGCATCGACGATAAAGGCCAGACACCGCATCGCGCTGATGCTCGCCGCGGCCTGCGCATCCTTGAGCGTCAACTCCTGCCCCACCCGCCCCGGATACTGAATCTTGCCCTCGGTGCGCGGCACCATGCCGCTGATGTAGATCTCATCGCGATGACGGATCAACGGCGCGTAATTGCCACCCACCGTGTTCTCGCCATTGATGTCGTAGTTCAGCTCTTTTGCCAGGGCAATGAATCGCTCGTCGCAGGTCATCCTCTCAGTCATTTCGCCCAGCCTCTAGATCGATGCATGTAGTTGGATCCGAATCTAGGGCTTTTGCCTATCGACCGCAACCTGTCGATTTCTAGCTAGTCGTTTCGAGGGAATGGCTGATAACCCCACCCTTTTGGGAGAGAGTCCGTTCGCGACAAAGGGCGTCGTTTCTCCATCATCCGAGCAACAAAAAACCCCGCTCATCTCTCGATGAACGGGGTTTCTCGTACAACGTTCGAACCTTACGGCGCGTACGTCAGCAGCAGCTCGGTCGGCACCTTGAAGTCCAGGGACATCATGACGCTCAACGCGGTGATGGTGAAGATCGAGAACACGAACAGCTTGCGTGCCCAGACCGTGTCATCCACCGCCTTGTAGCCGGTCCAGGCCATGTACAGCCAGTACATGCCCATGGCCGCGGCGACGGCGAGGTAGCTCATGCCGGCGTAACCGCTGAAGGTCAGCATCAAGGTCGCCACGAGGAAGGCCAGGATGTAGATCAGGATGTGCTTCTTGGCCACCTGGATCCCGCGCTTCACTGGCAGCACCGGAATCGATGCGGCCAGGTAATCGTTGAAGCGGAAGATCGCGATGGCGTAGGAATGCGGCATCTGCCACAGGCTGAACATCACCAGCAGGGTCAGCGCGGCCATGTCGAAGCTGTTGGTCACGGCCACGTAACCGATCACCGGCGGCATGGCGCCCGACAGACTGCCCACCAGCGTGCCGTGAACCGACTTGCGCTTGAGGTACAGGCTGTAGAAGCCGACGTAGATGATGAAGCCGATCACGGCGAACAGGGCAGCCAACGGGTTGGCCACCTTGTACAGCAACGCAACGCCGGCGACACCCAGGACGGTCGCATAGACCAGGGCCAGTTTCAGGGAGATCAAGCCCTGGACCAGCACCCGGTTCTTGGTGCGTTCCATCTTCAGGTCGATGTCGCGGTCGATGCAGTTGTTGAACACGCAACCGGAGGCCACAACCAGGGAAGTGCCGATCATGGCTGCCAGAAACACGGCCAGATCGACATGCCCTTTCGAGGCCAGGAAGAACCCGCCTGCCACAGAAAGCACGTTACCGAAAATGATCCCCGGTTTGGTGATTTGGATAAAGTGCTTGAGCGACATCGGGTTTACCTCACTTCGCCATCATGTAGGTGTGGATGCTGAACATGATCCACAGCGACAGCCCGACCAGCAGCACGATCACGATGGCCGTAAAGACGAACGCAATCACGTTGTTACGTTGAGCGATGGAACGGTCCAGGTGCAGGAAGTAATACAGGTGAACGATCACCTGGATCACGGCGAACAGCAGGACGATTGCCAGCGTCGTCGACTTCGGCAGGGTCGGGAACATCACCAGGCCGAACGGGATGACGGTCAGGATTACCGACAGGATGAAGCCAATGGCGTACGACTTTACGCTGCCGTGGCCAGCATCATGGCTGTCATGGGAGTGTGCATTAGCCATTACAGGGTCCCCATCAGGTAAACAACGGTGAATACGCAGATCCACACCACGTCCAGGAAGTGCCAGAACAGGCTCAGGCAGCTCAGACGGGTCTTGTTGGTCGCCGTCAGGCCGTGCTTGTTGACCTGGTACATCATGATGCCCATCCAGATCAGACCGGCGGACACGTGCAGACCGTGGGTACCGACCAGCGTGAAGAACGCCGACAGGAAGCCCGAACGGCTAGGACCGAAGCCCTCGGAGATCAGCAGGTGGAACTCGTTGATCTCCATGGCGATGAAGCCTGCACCGAGCAGGAAGGTCATGAACAACCAGCCCAGAACCTGCTGCTTCTTACCTTTGTACAACGCCAGCATGGCGAAGCCGTAGGTGATCGAACTGAACAACAGCAGAGCGGTTTCGCCCAGCACGTATGGCAGTTCGAAGATGTCGTGGCCCGACGGGCCACCGGCGACGTTGTTTACCAGTACCGCGTACACCGCGAAGATCGACGCAAACAGAATGCAGTCGGTCATCAGGTAGAGCCAGAAACCGTATACGGTCATCTCGCCCGAGTCGTGGTGATGGTCATCGTGCCCATGGTCATGACCATGGGCGTGTCCAGCATTGGTCACTAAGTTCGACATTGTTTAAGCCTGTTCCAACTTGGTTTCAACACGGGTTGCGGAAGCAGGGATCTTCCCGGCCGCTACCAGACGCTTGTGCTGCTCGGCTTCGATGCGCTCGATTGTTTCAACCGGCACCATGTAGCCCTGATCGTCACGTGCTGCGTGAATCACGAAGTAGATGACAGTGCCGGCCAGGCTGGCGATCGCCAACCACCAGATGTGCCAGATCATCGCGAAACCGAACACGGTCAGCAGTGCGCCCATCACCACGCCAGTGGCGGTGTTGTTCGGCATGTGGATCGGTTCGTACTTGGCCGGAGCCTTGTACGCAGTACCGTTTTCCTTGGCCTCGGTGAACGGATCGATGCAGTCTGCTTTTGGCAGTACAGCGAAGTTGTAGAACGGAGGTGGCGACGAGGTCGACCATTCCAGGGTATGGGCATTCCACGGGTCACCGTGTTCGCACATGTTTTCCGGCTTGTTGCGGTCACGCACCGACACGTACAGCTGGATCAGCTGGCAGGCGATACCCACAGCAATCATCACCGCACCGAACATGGCAACGTACAGGTACGGTACCCACTCAGGGTTGGTGGTGGCGTTCAGACGACGGGTCATGCCCATGAAGCCCAGAGCGTAGAGCGGCATGAACGCGACGAAGAAGCCCGAGATCCAGAACCAGAACGCTGCTTTACCCCAGCCTTCGTGCAGCTTGAAGCCGAACGCTTTCGGGAAGTAGAAGCCGAAGCCTGCGATGTAGCCGAATACCGCGCCGCCGATGATCACGTTGTGGAAGTGAGCGATCACGAACAGGCTGTTGTGCAGAACGAAGTCAGCACCCGGAATGGCCAGCAGTACGCCGGTCATACCGCCGATGGCGAAGGTCACCATGAAGCCCAGGGTCCACAGAACCTGGCTGGTGAAGCGCAGACGGCCCTGGTAGATGGTGAACAGCCAGTTGAACAGTTTCACACCCGTCGGGATGGAAATCAGCATCGTCGCCAGACCGAAGAAGGCGTTGACGCTGGCACCCGAACCCATGGTGAAGAAGTGGT
The DNA here is from genome assembly GCF_002112305.1 of Pseudomonas sp. R45(2017). Classification (NCBI taxonomy): domain Bacteria; kingdom Pseudomonadati; phylum Pseudomonadota; class Gammaproteobacteria; order Pseudomonadales; family Pseudomonadaceae; genus Pseudomonas; species Pseudomonas sp. R45(2017). Next base: position 807,361 of record NZ_NEHH01000001.1, read on the forward strand.
GCAGCCAAACCATGAAGCCCAGTACCGAGATCGCGCCCGAGGCGTAGATCATCGAGTGGTGGCCGAACAGTTTCTTGCCGGTGAAGGCCGAGATGACTTCCGAGAAAATGCCGAACGCCGGCAGGATCAGGATGTAAACCTCAGGGTGGCCCCATGCCCAGAACAGGTTGACGTACATCATTGGATTGCCACCAAGTTCATTGGTGAAAATGTGGAAATCCATGTAACGGTCAAGGGTCAGCAGTGCCAGGGTAGCGGTCAGGATCGGGAACGAAGCCACGATCAGAACGTTTGCCCAGGTGCAGGTCCAGGTGAAGATCGGCATGTCCATCAGTTTCATGCCTGGGGTACGCATTTTCAGCACGGTCGCGAGGAAGTTGACCCCCGTTAACGTTGTACCCAGACCCGATAGCTGTAGCGCCCAGATGTAGTAGTCCATCCCCACGCCAGGGCTGTATTGCAGACCCGACAGCGGTGGATAGGCAACCCAGCCGGTCTTGGCGAATTCGCCGACGCCCAGGGACAGGTTGATCAGCACGACGCCGGATACCAGCAGCCAGAAGCTCAGGGAGTTCAGGAACGGGAACGCAACGTCACGCGCGCCGATCTGCAGCGGCACTGCAAGGTTCATCAGGCCGGTGAAGAATGGCATCGCCATGAAGATGATCATGATCACACCGTGAGCGGTGAAGATCTGGTCATAGTGTTCAGGTGGCAGGTAGCCAGGCGAACCCTCGGTGGCCATGGCCAGCTGGGTACGCATCATGATGGCGTCGGCAAAACCGCGCAGCAGCATGACCATGGCGACGATGATGTACATCACGCCGATTTTCTTGTGGTCGACCGACGTCAGCCACTCGGTCCACAGGTAAGTCCACTTCTTGAAGTAGGTGATTGCAGCGAACAACGCCAGACCACCGAGCGCGATCATCGAGATGGTGACCATCACGATCGGCTCGTGGAAAGGGATCGCTTCCCAACTTAATTTACCAAACATCGTTTACTCCTCTGCCCCGGCAGCTGAATGCGAATTCGAGTCCATATCCGTTGCCGCCACTTCTTTCTCTTTCTTCTCGTGCTTCAGCGGCTTGCCCGGTTTCATGCCTTCGTACTTGTCGACGATGGTCTGGAACAGGTTCGGCGTGACCGAGGAGTAGAGCTCGACTGGATTGTTCTGGCTTGGCTTGGCAAGGGCTGCGTATTCAGCGGCTTCAAGCTGTTTAGGTGCCTTTTTGACTTCACTTACCCAGGCGTCGAAATCTTCCTGAGAAGTTGCGATCGCTTTGAATTTCATACCGGTGAAACCAGCGCCGCTGTAGTTGGCGGAGATACCGTCCATTTCAGCGTTGCGGTCAGCGATCAGGTGCAGCTTGGTGGTCATGCCCGCCATCGCGTAGATCTGGCCGCCCAGGCCCGGGATGAAGAACGAGTTCATCACCGCGTCCGAAGTGATCCGGAAGTTAACCGGGGTGTGCGCCGGGAACACGATCTTGTTGACCGTGGCGATGCCTTGTTCCGGGTAGATGAACAGCCACTTCCAGTCCAGCGCGACCACTTCGATGGTCACAGGCTTGACGTCGGATTCGATCGGACGATACGGATCCAGCGAGTGGGTCGACTTGTAGGTGATGTAACCCAGGGCAATGATGATCAGGACCGGGATGGTCCAGACTGCCACTTCGATCTTGGTCGAGTGCGACCATTTCGGGGTGTAGACGGCGTTCTTGTTCGAGGCACGGTACTTCCAGGCGAACAGGAAGGTCATCACGATGACCGGCACAACGACCAACAGCATCAGCAGCGTGGCGGTGATGATCAGGTTGCGCTGTTCCAGGCCGACCTGGCCCGTTGGATTGAGCAAGGTCATGTTGCAGCCTCCCAGCAACAACGTGCCGAGCAGCGGCACTAGGCCTAGTAATCTGGGGTACCTGTTTTTACTCATCTCACGACCTCTAAAGCAGCTTGCGCAATGCAGTTGGGTTTTGATCGCCAACACTTCACCCTGCCAAGGGTTGGCATTTTCTTTGGATTGAATAAGGGCCGCCCGTCGCGCGTCAGACGCTCGACAAAACCTGGGACAGCGGTCAGTTCTTATTCGAATTCGTGGTCAAAGGCCTTGTTACAGACCAATTCCATTTGGTGCGGAAAGTTGGAAGGCACCGACACCTGGGTGTCTCGCAAGCCTCTCGGCTGCTCGACACCCGACTTCCTGCTCGCCTCCTTAATAAAGGCTGAACAGTGCCGGGAATTCAGTGCGGGCGATTGTAGATAGGTAGCGCCCTATACACCATGTCTTATCCCGAAATAATTTTTATCGCTCCGAGCAACAATCCATCACCGTTTTTGCAAAAGTTCCGCATGTTATCGAAATCGATTCTCAACAAAAACACCAAAAAATGTAGGTCTATCGGCCTCAGTTCAGACAGCTCCGAGGGGTTTTTCCCACGGCGCGATCCGCGCAAAGCCCGATATGCCAAGGCTTTTGGCCATCTGCCGGAGTCTGTTAAAACTGCCTGATCCGGCACACGCGTGCAAAAACCGAAAAACGCTGAAACAGACCAATCCTTTTTTGTAACAGCACTCCAATCCGGGCCTGTGAAACGAGCTGCGACACGGCCTGTGTGACAACATGTCGCACACCTGTCGCACCCTTCCTTGCCGTTCGTCACGGTGTTTTCACACAGACCCTGAAATGCAAAACGCCTCGATCTGCGTCACCGCAAATCGAGGCGTTTGTTTTATCGGCGCACGCGCCGAAAAGTTGATTCAGCGCAACGCTTTTCGGTTACGCGAGGTCAGCAGCGGCACCAGGATCACCACCAGCACGAAGGCCACGAGTGCCCATTGCGCCAGCGAAAGGCCGAGGATCGGCGGGTACGGCGTCGAGCAGAAACCGTCGACCTGGAAGCCCAGCGGGAAGATCTTTGCCAGCGGCAGGTCATCGACGATCGGTTGCAACACATCGATGCCGCAGCTCACCGCCGGATAGAACTGGGTGTACACGTGATGCCCGGCGACACCGGCCCCGGCGATGGCGCAAATCACCACCAGCACCTCGAACACCGTGATGCTGCGCCGGGTGCGCATGGCCGCGCCGATGAACGCGAACAGCGCGATCAGCAGCAACGCATAACGCTGCAGGATGCACAGCGGGCATGGCGCCTCGCCCAGCACGATCTGCATGTACAGCGCGCCGCCGATCAGCGCCAGGCAGATGATGCCCAGCAACACCAGATAGCGCCGCTCACGTCCCAATCGAATCGTTTCCTCGCTCATCGCGTTTCCCTTTCATGTCCATGGTTCAGCTGGCCGGCGGCTGCGCTTGCAGTTGCGCCATCAGGCTGATGTTGTCTTCGATATGCCAATTGGCCGCGATGCGACCGTTGTCGATCTGATAGATATCGGTTGCCCGGAAGTCTACACGCTGGCCCTGCCCTTTGAGAGCCTTGAACGTGCCGGTGAAATGCCCGCGAAAGTGCAGATGCACCACCACGCGATCCCCGGCGACGATCATTTGCTCGATCTCGCAACTCACGTCCGGCACCGCCGTGCGAAAGAACTTCGACGCCAGCAGCGGCCCGGTCGGCCCCTGCACCCGGCCTTCCGGCGGGGTCTTGTCGACGAACTGCGGCGACAGGGCGGCGGTGGCCAACGCCTCTTCACCCGTGTTCCAGAAACTGCCGTAACGCCGCGCCGCCAGTTCCATTGCATCTCGCTGGGCCTTGGGCAGGCTCTGATCGACGATCAGGGTCTGGGGTTCGATCAAGGTGGATTCGGCGAACGCGAACGGACTGGACAACAAGGCAACCGACAGGCCCAAAGTGGCCAGGCTGAAACGACGGGAAGAGGCGAAGTGCGACATGGGGGCGATCCTGATCATGTAAACGAACGAGCGCCTATCATCAGAATCGGGGAATAAACGATAAACCGGTTAAGAAACGATTAACCTTTAAACAGAATTTAAGAATCAGGACCGCGCCGACCCCTTTCGCGAGCAGGCTCGCTCCCACATTGGATCTGTGTCGCACACAAATCCTGTGGGAGCGAGCTTGCTCGCGATTGAAGGCGACTCGGTTCCGGATTATTCCAGAGCAGCAGCCGGCCCGAAGAACTCATACCGGCTCTGCTTCTCAGGTACACCCAGCGCCTTCAGGTGACGCTTGATCGCCCCCATGAAGCCTTTCGGCCCGAGGAAGTAGGCGTCCACATCACGCTCCGCCGGCAGCCACTCGCCCAGTTGTTCCTCGCTCAACAACCCGACCTTGTCCGCCGCCGGGCTCACACCATCATCTTCGGCGTAGCAATAGAAGCGCTTGAGCTGCGGATGACGCGCGGCCAGCCCGTCGATCCAGTCACGGAACGCGTGCACGCTGCCGTTGCGCGCACTGTGGATGAAGTACACCGGACGCTCGGTTTCCAGCGCCGCTTCCAGCATCGCCAAAGTCGGAGTGATGCCGACGCCGCCGCTAATCAGCACCAGCGGCTTGTCGCTGGCCGTCAAGGTGAACTCCCCCGATGGCGGGAACAGCTGGATGCTGGCGCCGACATGCAGTTGATCGTGCAGGTAATTGGAGGCACGGCCGCCCGGTTCGCGTTTGACGCTGATGCGGTACTGACCTTTGTTGGCCAGTGCCGACAGCGAGTAATTGCGGCGGATTTCTTCGCCGTCGAGGATCAGCTTCATGCCGATGTACTGGCCTGGCTCGGCTGCGAGAATCGGGCCCTTGTCCGCCGGCTCGAAGTAGAACGAAATGATTTCCGCGCTCTCCTCGACCTTGGCCGCGACGATGAACTCCCGCGCCCCGCGCCAGCCGCCGACGGCTTGCTCTTTCTGGTCATAAATGGCGGTTTCGGCGCCGATCAGGATCTCGGCCAACTGACCGTAGGCTGCGCCCCAGGCGTTCATCACTTCCGGCGTGGCGGTTTCTTCGCCGAGTACTTCGGAGATGGCGCGCAACAGGCAGGTGCCGACGATCGGGTAGTGTTCCGGCAGGATCTGCAGGGCCACGTGCTTGTTGATGATCTTTGCCACCAGATCGCCCAACTGGTCGAGTTGATCGATGTGGCGGGCGTACATCAACACGCCGTTGGCCAGGGCGCGGGGCTGGTCACCGCTGGCCTGGTGGGCCTGGTTGAACAGCGGGCGGACTTCCGGGTACTCGGAGAGCATCATGCGGTAGAAATGGGTGATCAGCGCTTCGCCGCCGCTTTCCAGCAGAGGCACAGTGGATTTGACGATGGCACGATCCTGGACGCTAAGCATAAGGGTGACTCCTGAGCTTTCTCTAAAAGTGCCTTATCCATTCCAGTATTCGTGCCAACTATTTTTTCTATACAAATCAATAGCTTGAAAATTATGTAGTCAGATCGACACAAGTGCCTCTATAGTCGCTTCGACTACAACGTGTCTCTTTGACTACAAGCTTATGTCCGCCAAATCATTGCTCACCGCCCTGCTCCCACTGGTCTCCGACCTGTCCCGCGAACTGCCCGAAGGCGAGCGCTATCGACGCCTGCTCGAAGCCATGCGCGCCCTGCTGCCCTGCGATGCCGCCGCACTGTTGCGCCTTGACGGTGAATGGCTGGTGCCGCTGGCGGTGGATGGCTTGAGCACCGACACTCTTGGTCGACGCTTCAAGGTCAGCGAACACCCGCGCTTCGAAGTGCTGCTGGCCGGCGAAGGGCCAACGCGTTTCGCCGCCGACAGCGACTTGCCCGATCCTTACGACGGACTGGTCGACGGCCTCGACGATCATCTTGAAGTTCACGACTGCCTCGGCTGTCCGTTGTTCGTCGATGAAAAGCTTTGGGGCCTGATTACTCTCGACGCCCTCGATCCCGAGCGTTTCGAACCGATCGAGCTCGACGCCCTGCAAGCCTTCGCCAGTCTCGCATCGGCCACTGTGAATGCCGCTGAACGCATCGAGCGTCTGGCAATTCGCGCTGAAGACGAACACCAGCGCGCCGAGGTTTATCGTCAGGCCAGCGGTCAGCAAAACCGTGAAATGATCGGCCAGAGCAAGGCCCACAAACGGCTGGTGGAAGAAATCAATCTGGTCGGCGGCAGCGACCTGACCGTGCTGATCACTGGGGAAACCGGGGTCGGCAAGGAACTGGTGGCCCAGGCCATTCACGCAGCCTCCAAGCGCGCCGACAAACCGATCATCAGCCTCAACTGCGCGGCGCTGCCGGACACGTTGGTGGAAAGCGAACTGTTCGGCCACGTGCGCGGCGCCTTCACCGGCGCCACCAGCGACCGGCGCGGCAAGTTCGAACTGGCCAACGGCGGCACACTGTTTCTGGATGAAGTCGGCGAGTTGTCGCTGACCGTCCAGGCCAAGCTGTTGCGGGTTTTGCAGAGCGGCCAGTTACAACGTCTGGGTTCGGACAAGGAACACCAGGTCGATGTGCGCCTGATCGCCGCGACCAACCGCGACCTGGCTGAAGAAGTGCGCAGCGGCCGCTACCGCGCCGACTTCTACCATCGCCTCAGCGTCTACCCGTTGCGGGTACCGGCGCTGCGAGATCGGGGTCGCGATGTGTTGCTGCTCAGCGGCTATTTCCTAGAACAGAACCGCTCGCGCATGGGCCTCAACAGCCTGCGCCTGAACAGCGACGCCCAGGAGGCGTTGCTGGCTTATAGCTGGCCGGGCAACGTGCGGGAACTGGAACACTTGATCGGACGCAGTCCACTGAAAGCGCTGGGCAACTGCAAGGTGCGGCCGAAGATTCTCAGCCTGAGCGCGATGGACCTCGATCTGCCGCGCGAGGTTGTGGATAACTCGTCGGTGCCGTCCGAAGCGACTGCCGCCCTGCCATTGATCAGCGGTGACCTGCGCACCGCCACCGAGCAGTATCAGCGGCAGTTGATCAGCGCGGCGCTTGAGCGCAATCAGGACAACTGGGCCAGTGCCGCCCGCGAACTGGGGCTGGACCGGGCGAATCTGGCGCGGATGGCCAAGCGGTTGGGGATGAAAGGCTAAAAGCACACCCTCACCCTAGCCCTCTCCCTGAGGGAGAGGGGACTGATTGGGGGATATTGCAGAAATCCGCCGACGTGAACGATCTTTACTGAATCCAGATCGACTCGGTCATTCAGGTCGATGTACAACGCCAGACACCTCGGTCGGCCCCCTCTCCCTCCGGGAGAGGGCTGGGGAGAGGGGCTCTGGATCTCAAAGCCACCCGACAACTAACCTAAAGCCCAACCTTTTGACGCCGATAACCCGGCATCAATAGTTTCTGGCGATTTCCACTCTCGCCCATCACCTTTTTCCACAGAAGGTTTTTATGTCTTCCAACAAAGCCCGCGCAGATTCACTTTCGCTTCTGCTGTTTACCTTGCGCAGCGGCAAGCTGATGGCGATCAACCTGCTGAAGGTCAGTGAAATCATCCCCTGCCCGCCGCTGACCAAGCTGCCGGAGTCGCACCCGCACGTCAAAGGCATCGCCACCCTGCGCGGCGCTTCGCTGTCGGTGATCGACCTGAGCCGCGCCATCGGCGAGCGGCCGCTGGAAGATCCGAACGGCGGCTGCCTGATCGTCACCGACGTCAGCCGTTCGAAACAGGGCCTGCACGTGCAGGCGGTGAGCAAGATCGTGCATTGCCTGACCACCGACATCAAACCGCCGCCGTTCGGTTCCGGCGGTTCGCGCGCTTACATCACCGGCGTGACCTCGGTGGACGGCACGCTGGTGCAGGTGCTGGACATCGAAAAAGTCATCCACGGCATCGCCCCGGCGCAGATCGAAATGGCCCCGACCGAGCTGAGCATGGAAGACGCCGAAGTGCTGGGCAACGCACGGATTCTGGTGGTCGACGACAGCCAGGTGGCGCTGCAGCAATCGGTGCACACCCTGCGCAACCTCGGCCTGCAATGCCACACTGCGCGCAGCGCCAAGGAAGCCATCGACTGCCTGCTGGACCTGCAAGGCACGGCGCAGCAGATCAACCTGATCGTCTCCGACATCGAAATGTCCGAGATGGACGGCTACGCCTTCACTCGTACCCTGCGCGAAACCCCGGACTTCGCCCACCTCTACGTGTTGCTGCACACCTCGCTGGACAGCGCGATGAACAGCGAAAAGGCCCGCCTCGCCGGCGCCAACGGCGTGCTGACCAAGTTCTCCTCACCGGAGCTGACCCACTGCCTGATCGAAGCGGCCAAGCATGTCGCTGCTCAGGGTCACTGAGTCTTGAGCGAGACGTTCTGCTTCCTGATGCGGCGCGACCTGAGCCAGGACGTGCCCGCCATCGAATGGCCGAACGGCATCGAACTCACGACCTACAGCGCCGAACACGCATCCGCCGTGCATGAACTGATGCAGATCGGCTACCGCGAAGGCGGTGGCCGGGTGCCGGCGCTGGACGTGTGGCAAAAGCAGTTTGAAAACGACCCGGAATACGATCCGGCACTGTGTTTCATCGCCAGCGATGCCGAAGGCGTCATTGGGGTGGCGCAATGCTGGACCAGTTCCTACATCAAGAACCTGGTGGTGCATCCTCGCGCCCAAGGACGTGGATTGGGTCGGGCTTTGCTGCTTCATGCATTCAAGGCGTTTCAGGATCGACGCGAAGGATTTGTCGACCTGAAGGTGCTGGAGAGCAATCAGCGAGCGCAGCGCTTGTACGAAATGTCTGGAATGTATGTGGTTCGCCGGGAAATGGTGCCGGACTGACAAACTAAAATCCTGCGGCATGTTCCAACCTTGGCGATCAAACCTCCAAGGATGCCCGAACCATGAAACGCCTCGCCCTCTCCGTGCTTTGCCTCATTGCCCCGTTGGCCCACGCCTCCAGCCCCGATGCCTGGGCGGCCTACGACAAAGCCGTGCTCGCCAGTTGCACCAAGGCCAGCGGCCTGAAAAACGCCAAACCGGTCGGCAACGCCGCGCAATTCGATGATCGCGTCGGCTACACCGCGCTGTTGCTGCAAGGCCAGTACCCGCAAAAACACATGAAGGGCCAGCAAGGCACCGAGCTGTGCCTGTACAACAAAAAGTCGAAAACCGCGTTCGTCAGCGAATGGGACTCGATCCGCCCGACCGCCAAACCCTGAGCGCATGGCGCACAACTTGCTTCACTCCGGGCCTGTACGGCGGCTTTACGTCGCCGATTCACACCCTGATTGAAGATTGCCCGCTCAATGAATACGACCTTTTCCTGCGTAGGCTGCGGCAAATGCTGCACCGATCACCACGTGCCCCTGACCCTGGCCGAAGCCCGCATGTGGGCGGCTGACGGCGGTCAGGTGATCGTGCTGGTGGAGGCGTTTCTTGCCAACGGCCTGGGCCTGCCGGAACAGCAGCGCGAACATGCGCAACGGCGTTCGGCGGTGGTGCGCAGCGGAATGTCCGACGCCCATGTGGCGATCACTTTCGCGGCCTACAACGTCGGCCCCTGCCGGAATCTTGACGAAAACAAACTGTGCCGCATTTACGAGCGCCGGCCGCTGGTGTGCCGCATCTATCCCGCCGAAATCAATCCGCACATTCCGTTGAATCCTGCGGCCAAGGACTGCCCACCGGAGTCGTGGGAGCAAGGGCCGGATCTTATCGTCGGCGGAGAACTGGTGGATCAGGAACTGGTGACGCTGATCCAGCGCTCCCGTCAGGCGGATCGCGACGACATCCGGATCAAGGATGCGATCTGCGGCTTGCTCGGCATCCGCACCACCGCGCTCAAGGGCGACGGCTTTACCGCTTACTTGCCGGACATGGGCGCGTTTGCCTCGGTGATTGATCAGGTCACGGCGCAGCCATTGAGCGAAGTTTCCAGTGAATGGCTGTTCCATGTCTCCGGCGACGACATCGCCGGGCAAGTACGGGCGGCCGGGGCACAAGTGGTGTCCGAGCCGCCACAGACCTACGCGTTCATTTCACTGCGCGCGGCCTAAGCGCCCTGCCGCCGCCCCCAGAACTCCCGCGCCAGCGAACGCAAATCCCCCGCCAGCCCCGCCACATCCTGTGAGTTGAGCTGGCTCTGGCGCCCCTCATCCACCGTCAACTCACACGCCGTGCGAATGCTGACGATGTTGCGGTTGATGTCCTCGCTCACCGCGCTCTGTTCTTCGACCGCTGCCGCAATCTGCAGGCTCATCTCGGTAATCTGCTCGACCCGCCCGCTGATCCCGTCCAGGGCCTGGGCCGCACGCTGCGCCTGTTCGACGCTGTTATCCACATGCTCGCTGCTCTGCTGCATCACCAGCACCGCATCCCGCGCGCCGTTTTGCAGGGTGCTGATCATCCGTTGAATCTCGTTGGTCGATTGTTGAGTGCGCTGAGCCAGACCGCGTACCTCATCGGCCACCACCGCAAATCCACGTCCCGCATCCCCGGCCCGCGCCGCTTCGATCGCCGCGTTGAGCGCCAGCAGATTGGTTTGTTCGGCGATGCTGCGAATCACCTCCAGCACCCCGGAAATCTCGCTGCTATGACCTTCGAGCTGATGAATCACCTCGGTCGCCCGCCCCAACTCCTCGGCCAGCCGCAACACCGCACTGCGACTCTCGCCCACCAACAGATGACCTTCACGGGTTTCCGTCCCCGCCATATCCGCCGCTACCGACGCCTGCTGCGCATGGCTGGCGACCTCGGCCACACTGGCCGCCATCTGATGAATCGCCGCCGCCACCTGATCGGTTTCCGCCTGCTGCGCCAACGTGCTGGTGTGACTGCTATGCAGATGATCCACCAGTTGCGCCGCATGTCCGGCCAGCCGTTGCGACGCATCACCAATCCGCCCGACCACCGCGCCGACCTGCGCTTCGAGCATCTGCAACGCAAACTCGATCTGCCCGAACTGATCCCGCCGCCCGGTATAAATGCCCTGACTCAACGGGTTGTCGGCAATCAGCCGGGCACGCTCGGTCAGACGCTCCAGCGGCCGCAACAACCAACCCACGCCCAACGCACACGCACCACTGCCGGCCACCAGCGCAGCGGCCTCGATGCCGATGGACTCCGGCCGCAGCCAGGCTTCAATCCCCAGCACCACCGCCAGTACCGAACTGGTCAACGCCATGATCTTCGCCCGCAAACTCAAGCTTGGCAGCCGCTGCCACCGCGCCACCCGCCCCTCACGCAACTGCGCATACGCCCGCTCCGCCGCCGCCATCTGCCGCGCATCCGGCCGCGTGCGCACCGACTGATACTCCACCGCCGCACCGTTCTGCGTGACCGGCGTGACATAGGCACTGACCCAGTAGTGATCACCGTTCTTGCAACGATTCTTCACCAGCCCCATCCACGACCGCCCGCGCTTGAGCGTCTGCCACATATGGGCAAACGCCTGCGCCGGCATGTCCGGATGACGCAGCAAATTGTGCGGCGCACCCAGCAGCTCGTCGCGGCTGTAACCGCTGATCCTGATGAAATCGTCGTTGGCGTAGGTGATCGCGCTGGTCAGATCGGTGGTCGAGAGAATGTTCGCATCCGGCGCAACATCGACATTGCGCCCGGTCACCGGGAGATTGATCTTCATGGAAAGCGCGCTCGTTTTATTGGAAAGAGTCGGCAGGGCTGCTGACTCTAAGCGCACTCACTGGTTAAACGTTGATCTGGCTCAGGAACTGAGCAATTAGCCATCACTGTGACCGAAAATCACAGCGACGGCCGAGGCGGGATGGAATCAGCGCTTGCCCATCGAACGGCGAGTACCCGAAGGCGCCACACCCGGAATCTTGGCGTGACGATCACCGTCCTTGCCCTTGAACTGCGGCTGCTTCGCCGCTTTGGCAGCCGCCAGCTCACCTGGCTTGAACGGGAACTTGAACGCAGGAATGGTCGGCTTGGTATCGCCGGCCTCAGCCAGCTCTGCCGGGACATCGCTCACAGCGTTGTCGATTGGGGAAGTCATGAAAGCTCCGCGAAGCAAAAAGACCGGCCCGGTGGACGAGCCGCGAAAGCGCGCAGTATACCTGCGTGAGCGGAGTTTAAAGAGTCCCAAAAAGGGTACGACCTGTGCCTTTTCGGGACTCTTCGACTAGCGGATCACGTTTGCGGATCAACCCGATCCAGCGCCCGGTTCACCGCCAGCTCCGCCAGCATGATGATCTGCTGGATTCCCAGTGCCGTACTGCGCTGCGGGCCCGAAAGCTCATTGGCGAAATTGCTGGCGATGGTACTGGCCGACGCCAGGGACTCGCAGGCATTGGCCAGCAGGCTTTCGGTGTCGACGTTGGGAGTGACCATATACATCGTGCTCGGGCGCGGTTTGGTGGGGTTGGGGCAGAGGTAGTAGTCGAGGGCGCGTTTGATGGCTTCGCGGTTACGGGCGAGGTCTTCGGCGCGCATGGCCTCTTCGAGTGGGGTGGATTCGAGGGGTGGGTCGGGTATCAGTTTGTCCATGAAAAACTCCTACTTGGCTATGGAGCCATCCCTTGTCGTTTCCACACGACAAGAGGTGGCAGCTGTACGCAGGGTGGAAAACCGATAAGTAGGCAACCGGCCAGACCGAAGTCTGCCTGCGCACAGCCGCCGCGACGCAGTTTGCAGACGAAAGAAGACATCGGCAACGATTACGGGGAGATGCTTTGCAACTACTTGAAATCAGGTTTCCACACCTGTTCGCTGAATTGGCAGCGACAGCCAAAGACTAGAGAGCGCACTTCCGACGGACAACCTGAAAACCTTGTGGGAAGGATCTGGTGTAGTTGTTGAGATTTAAACAACCTCAAAAGCTCCCCTCACCCTAGCCCTCTCCCGGAGGGAGAGGGAACTGACGGTGTTGTTTATACGGAATACACCGACCTGAATCACCGAGCTGAACTCCAGTTTTGAGCAGCACCGCACTACGCTCTTCACCACTCAAAACGATGAGCGTTAGCTCGAGTACCGCTCTTGACGTGCCGGCCCCATCGGAAGGCTGAGTGGAGGGATTTATACGGGGGTGGGAGCGCAGCGACCGTGCGGCGCAGCCGCATGCATCGAGAGGAGGTGCAGCGAAGCAAACCGTAGGCGATGCCCCCGGATGAATCCCGGAACGAAGGAACGCCGAGCCACAGCGAGGCGCCGAACGCAGGGGCCCAGACCTTTGGTTACTTTGGGGCGTTTGCCAAAGTGACCCGCTGTAAGAGCGGAACCGCCAGCCGCAACACCCGAAAAAACGGATATTCACCCCAAACACCCAAAGCATGGCCGGCCCAAAGGCCGCCAAGTCAAAAGCCGAAACTGACAGCGCCGTCAGTTAGCCGTCACCCTCCTGACCCCCAAACAAGTTTATAAAGACAAAACCTGCCCAAACCCCGTCCCCCCTGGCGCCCCACAAGCATGCAAACCCAGAAGAAAAAAGCCCTGCTCGCCACCCTGCTGATCGCCCTCGCAGCCGCCGGTCTGTGGTACGCATACAAACCCGCCCCGGCCAAACTCGCCGCCCCCACCGCCATCCCGGTGCGAGTCGTCGCCGTCAGTGAAAAAGACGTCCCCCGCTACACCAGCGGCATCGGCTCGGTCCTCTCGTTGCACAGCGTCGTGGTGCGCCCACAGATCGACGGCATCCTCACCAAGCTCCTGGTCAAGGAGGGCCAACTGGTGAAACAAGGGGACCTGCTCGCCACCATCGACGACCGCTCGATCCGCGCCAGCCTCGATCAGGCCCGGGCGCAACTGGGCGAAAGCCAGGCGCAACTGCAAGTCGCCCTGGTCAACCTCAAGCGCTACAAACTGCTCAGCGTCGACGACGGCGTATCGAAGCAGACCTACGACCAGCAGCAGGCACTGGTCAACCAACTCAAAGCCACCGCCCAGGGCAATCAGGCCGCGATTGACGCGGCACAGGTACAACTTTCCTACACCCAGATTCGCTCCCCGGTCACCGGCCGCGTCGGCATTCGCACGGTCGACGAAGGCAACTTCCTGCGCATGACCGACACCCAGGGTCTGTTCACCGTGACCCAGATCGACCCGATCGCCGTCGAGTTTTCCCTGCCCCAGCAAATGCTGCCGACCCTGCAAGGCCTGATCAGCGACCCGCAGCGCGCACAGGTCAAGGCGTACATCGGCGCCGACACCGACGGCGAAACCGGCAACCTGCTGGGCGAAGGTCACCTGACCCTGATCGACAACCAGATCAATGCCAACACCGGCACCATCCGCGCCAAGGCCGAATTCGACAACCCGAACCAGAAGCTCTGGCCCGGCCTGCTGGTGACGGTAAAGATTCAGACAGCGCTAGATAAAGATGCGCTGGTGGTTCCGCCCACCGTCGTACAACGCGGTCTCGATCAGCACTTCGTGTACCGGGTCAACGGCGACAAGGTTGAAGCCGTGCAGGTGCAAATGGTTTATCAGGGCAGCGGCCAGGACATCATCAAGGGCGTGAAACCCGGCGACCTATTGGTCAGTGACGGCCAGTCGCGGCTCAAGCCCGGTTCGACCGTGCAGGTCATGAGCGAACCGCCGCAGGTGGTGCAAGCGGAGCCCAAGCCATGAAGCAGCACAAAGGCGTTTCGACCTGGTGCATCGATCACCCGGTGGCGACGATTCTGCTGACCATCGCGCTGGTACTGGTCGGGTTGATTGCCTTCCCGCGCCTGCCGATTGCCCCGCTGCCGGAAGCGGAATTTCCGACGATCCAGGTCTCCGCCCAACTGCCCGGCGCCAGCCCGGACACCATGGCTTCGTCCGTGGCCACGCCGCTGGAGGTGCAATTCAGCGCCATCCCCGGCATGACCCAGATGACCTCCAGCAGTGCGCTGGGCTCCACGTTGCTGACCCTGCAATTCACCCTCGACAAGAGCATCGACACCGCCGCCCAGGAAGTGCAGGCCGCGATCAACACCGCCGCCGGCAAACTGCCGAAAGACATGCCGACCCTGCCGACCTGGAAGAAGGTCAACCCGGCGGACAGCCCGGTGCTGATCCTCAGCGTCAGCTCCACGCAAATGCCCGGCACCGAACTCAGCGACCTTGTGGAAACCCTGCTCGCGCGTCAGATCAGTCAGATCGACGGCGTGGGCCAGATCAACATCACCGGTCAGCAACGTCCGGCAATCCGCGTTCAGGCTTCGGCGGACAAACTGGCGGCCATCGGCCTGACCCTCGCCGATATTCGTGTGGCGATCCAGCAGACCAGCCTCAACCTCGCCAAAGGTGCGCTGTACGGCGATTCGAGCATTTCCACGCTGTCGACCAACGACCAGTTGTTCCACCCCGAGGAATACAGCCAACTCATCGTTTCCTACAAGGACGGCGCCCCGGTTCACCTCAAGGATGTGGCGAAAGTCGTCAACGGTTCGGAGGATGCCTACGTGCAAGCCTGGGCCGGCGATCGACCGGGCGTGAACCTGGTGATCTCCCGCCAGCCCGGCGCCAACATCGTCGAAACCGTAGACCGGATTCAGGCCGCCCTGCCCGGCCTCGAAGCCATGCTGCCGGCCTCGGTGCAGGTCAAAACCCTGATCGACCGCACCCAGACCATCCGCGCCTCGCTGCATGAAGTGGAAATCACCTTACTGATCGCGATCCTGCTGGTGGTGGCGGTGATGGCGCTGTTCCTGCGCCAGCTGTCGGCGACGATGATTGTCTCGGCGGTGCTCGGCGTGTCGCTGACTGCCAGTTTCGCCTTAATGTATTTACTCGGCTTCAGTCTGAACAACCTGACCCTCGTCGCCATCGTGGTGGCGGTGGGCTTCGTGGTCGACGATGCGATCGTGGTGGTGGAAAACATCCACCGTCACCTCGAGGCCGGCGACAGCATGCGCGACGCCGCGATCAAGGGCGCCGGCGAGATCGGCTTCACCGTGGTGTCGATCAGTTTCTCGCTGGTGGCGGCGTTCATTCCGCTGCTGTTCATGGGCGGCGTGGTCGGGCGTTTGTTCAAGGAATTCGCCCTGACGGCCACTTCGACCATCATGATTTCCGTGGTGGTCTCGCTGACGTTGGCGCCAACGCTGGCAGCGCTGTTCATGCGCAAACCGGTGCATCACGCCCATGACAAACCGGGCTTCAGCGAACGCCTGCTCGGCTGGTACGAAAAAGGCCTGCGCCGCGCCCTCGCCCACCAGAAACTGATGATCGGCGTGTTCGGCATTTCCGTTGCGCTGGCGATTGGCGGCTACGTGTTTATCCCCAAGGGGTTCTTCCCGGTTCAGGACACCGGTTTCGTCCTCGGCACCACCGAAGCCGCCGCCGATATCTCCTACAGCGACATGGTGAAAAAACACCTGGCAATGGCCGAAATCGTCGCCGCCGACCCGGCTGTCCAGGCGTTTTCCCACTCGGTGGGCGTGTCCGGCAGCAACCAGACCATCGCCAACGGCCGCTTCTGGATCGCCCTGAAAAAACGCGGTGACCGCGATGTTTCAGCCAGCCAGTTCATCGACCGTATTCGTCCGCAACTGATGAAAGTCCCCGGCATCGTGCTTTACCTGCGCGCCGGCCAGGACATCAACCTCAGTTCCGGCCCGAGCCGTGCGCAGTATCAATACGTGCTCAAGAGCAACGACGGGCCGACCCTCGCCACCTGGACCCAGAAACTCACCGAAAAGCTACGCAGCATCCCGGCGTTCCGTGACATTTCCAACGACCTGCAACTGGGCGGCAGCATCACCCACATCAGCATCGACCGCAGCGCCGCCGCGCGTTTCGGCCTGACGGCGAGTGATGTCGACGAGGCGCTGTACGACGCCTTCGGCCAGCGGCAGATCAACGAGTTCCAGACCCAGGTCAACCAGTACAACGTGATTCTGGAGCTGGACACCAAGCAGCGCGGCAAGGCCGAAAGCCTCAACTATTTCTACCTGCGCTCACCGCTGAGCGGAGAGATGGTGCCGCTGTCGGCGCTGGCCCGATTCGACGCGCCGACCATCGGCCCGCTGTCCATCGCCCACGACGGCATGTTCCCGGCTGCCAACCTGTCGTTCAACCTGGCGCCCGGCGTGGCACTGGGCGACGCGGTGATCCTGCTCAATCAGGCCAAGGCCGAGATCGGCATGCCGACCGCGATCAGCGGCAACTTCCAGGGTGCGGCGCAGGCGTTTCAGAGCTCGCTGAAAAGTCAGCCGTGGCTGATTCTCGCGGCACTGGTGGCGGTGTACATCATTCTCGGCGTGCTCTACGAGAGCTTCGTCCATCCGCTGACGATCATTTCGACCTTGCCGGCGGCGGGTCTGGGTGCGGTGATCATGCTGTGGATCTGCGGCCAGGACTTTTCGATCATGGCGTTGATCGGGTTGGTGCTGCTGATTGGTATCGTGAAGAAGAACGGCATCCTGATGATCGACTTCGCCCTTGAAGCGCAGCGTCATCGCGGGCTGTCGCCGCAGGATGCGATTTTCGAGGCGTGTATCACGCGGTTCCGGCCGATCATCATGACCACCCTCGCCGCCCTGCTCGGCGCACTGCCGCTGATGCTCGGTTACGGCACCGGTGCCGAACTGCGCCAACCATTGGGGATAGCGGTTGTGGGCGGCCTGCTGGTCAGCCAGATGCTGACGCTGTTCACCACGCCGGTCATATACTTGTGGCTTGAGCGGCTGTTCCACAAGCCCAAACCTGCGCCCATCGCGGCGCTGGCAACGACAGACTGAGGCGGGTCATGCGCGTTCTGATTATCGAAGACGAAGAGAAAACCGCGGACTACCTGCACCGCGGCCTGACGGAACAGGGTTACACCGTGGATCGGGCCCGCGACGGCGTCGAGGGTCTGCACCTGGCACTGGAAAGCGACTACGCGGTGATCGTCCTCGACGTGATGCTGCCGGGCCTCGATGGCTTCGGCGTACTGCGCGCATTGCGTGCGCGCAAGCAGACGCCGGTGATCATGCTCACCGCCCGCGAGCGGGTCGAAGACCGGATCCGCGGCCTGCGCGACGGCGCCGACGATTACCTCGGCAAACCTTTTTCCTTCCTCGAACTGGTGGCGCGCCTGCAAGCGCTGACCCGGCGCAGTGGCGGTCATGAACCGGTCCAAGTGAGCATCGCCGACCTGTGGATCGATCTGATCAGCCGCAAGGCCACCCGCGCCGGCACCCGGCTGGATCTGACCGCGAAGGAATTTTCGCTGCTCAGCGTGCTGGCCCGGCGTCAGGGCGAAATCCTCTCGAAAACCGCGATTGCGGAAATGGTCTGGGACATCAATTTCGACAGCGACGCCAACGTGGTCGAAGTCGCGATCAAACGCCTGCGAGCCAAGCTCGACGGGCCGTTCGACGAGAAACTGCTGCACACGATCCGCGGCATGGGTTATGTGCTGGAGAGCCGTGGTGTCCAGTAATTCCATCGCCCTGCGCCTGAGCGGAATGTTCACGCTGGTGGCGCTGCTGGTGTTCCTGTTGATCGGCGGCGCGCTGTATCAACAAGTGGACAAAGGCCTGGGTCTGTTGCCGGAAGCGGAACTCGATGCGCGTTACAGCGTGCTTGAGTCCGCGCTCAACCGCTATGGCACCCCCGAGCATTGGGTGAAGATCAACGCCAAGCTCAAGCTGCTGGGCGAAGAAGACAAGCGCATCCGTTTCTGGGTGGTCAGCGGCAATCCGGGCTACGAGTTCGGCGAGCCGGATGCCTTGATTCGCGCGTTTGCCCAAGGCCCGTTGGGCATGCGCGATCTGCAACTGCCCGACCATCCTTATCCGCTGAAAGTGCTGCTCACCGAACTGCCAGCCAAGGATCAACGCCCGCCGCTGCGCTTCATGATCGGCATCGATACCGAGACCTTTCACCAGACCCAGCATCAGTTGCTGATCGCGCTGGTCAGCCTGGCGGTGATCGGCGTGCTGCTGGCATCGGCATTGGGATATTGGGTGGCGCGGATCGGCCTCAAACCACTGATCAAACTGTCCCACGAAGCCCAGCGTCTGGCGCCGCCGTTGCGGGCCGGGCGCCTGCGTCTGTCGCCGTTGCCGCCGGAGCTGGAGCAGTTCGTCGACTCGTTCAACTCGACGCTGGAGCGGGTTGAACAGGCCTATTCGCGGCTCGAATCCTTCAACGCCGACGTCGCCCATGAGCTGCGCTCGCCGCTGACCAACCTGATCGGCCAGACCCAGGTCGCCCTCACTCGCGGACGCTCCGCCGAGCATTATTTCGAAGTGCTGCAATCCAACCTCGAAGAGCTGGAACGCCTGCGCTCGATCATCAACGACATGCTGTTCCTGGCCAGCGCCGACCAGGGCAGCAAGGCCACCAAACTGACGTCCACCTCGCTGGCCGATGAAGTGGCGACCACCCTCGAATACCTCGACTTCATTCTCGAAGATGCGCAGGTCCAGGTGCAGGTAAGCGGCGACGCGCGGGTACAGATCGAGATCGCCCATCTGCGCCGGGCCTTGATCAATCTGCTGAGCAACGCGGTACAACACACCGCGCCCGGTCAGGTGATCGAAGTGCAGATCGCGGTCGAGGAACATCAGGTCAGCATCGGCGTGGCCAACCCCGGTTCGCCGATTGCCAGCGAACATTTGCCACGCTTGTTCGAGCGTTTCTACCGGGTCGATGCGTCGCGCAGCAACAGCGGCAACAACCACGGACTGGGGCTGGCGATCGTCAAGGCGATTGCGCTGATGCATGGCGGCGATGTGTTCGTGCGCAGTGATCGCGGGATGAATACTTTCGGAATCCACCTCCCGGTCTGAAAAGCCCCCTCACCCTAACCCTCTCCCAGAGGGAGAGGGGACTGACCGAGTTGTTCTTTCGAGTTACGCCGACCTGAAAAATCCAGTCGAACTCAGGCTTTGAAAAGCATGAAGATCGGCTCCCTTTCCCCCTCGCCCCCTTGGGGGAGAGGGCTGGGCGGGCGGCGTTCCGATGAGGGGGTGACTTTTGCTTTTGCTGTAACAGTCATTTATGAAAATCACGCTGTTTCCCAACGCCCGGCAACCTTATCTTTGCCCGCACCAAACAGCACTTGCCAAGCAAGAAGGTTTTCAAGATGTCCAACAGTATGGGTATTGCCAGCGCTTTCGTTTTGTCCTCATTGATCCTGTCGCCGATGGCGATGGCTGAAGAATCGCAGTCGTTCGTAGCGCAAAACGCCGCTCGCGCTCACGCATTCGAACAGCATCAGGCAGAAGTGATGGCCAAGGCTCAAGACGCCACGCAAGCCCCTCAGGCCGCAACTTCCCAGACTCAGGCTTCAGAGAAAGAGAGCTGAGTCGCGCACCGCTCCGTTTCCCTCGACGCGGTTGTTTGGCTCTTCCCGTTCAACCGTCGTCCTTGCAGGCCGCTGATTTTCAGCGGCCTTTTTTCGTTGTGGTCTGTAAGCTGTCCGGTTCGTCTTTAACAATTAGAAACATCCCGCACCTCAAGACATTGAAGTGTCAGTTGACCCCAAGGAGCTTTACCGCACGTGCGTTACCCAGTTCGCTTCACCCCGCTGTTCATTGCAATTGCCGCAACGATTGCCCCCGCCGCCCACGCTGCCGAATCCGAGAAACAGGGTTTCGTTGAAGGCGCGAGTCTCAACCTCAACGCCCGCAACTACTACATGAACCGCAACCGCCTGCAGCAGACGGATGACAACATCGAGTGGGGCCAAGGTTTCCTCGGCAAATTCGAGTCGGGCTACACCGAAGGCACGGTTGGTTTCGGCATCGATGCCCACGCCATGCTCGGTCTCAAACTTGATGGCGGTGGCGGCACCGACAACTCCAGCATCCTGCCGGTCAGTGACGGCAGCGGCAAAGCGCCGGGCTCGTTCTCCACGGCGGGCGGCACTCTGAAAATGCGTGCGTTCGATACCGAGCTGAAGGCCGGCGATCTGTTCCTCGCCAACCCGGTGATCGCCGGTGGCGAGACGCGCATGCTGCCGCAGACCTTTCGCGGCCTCAGCCTGACCAACCACAGCTTCGATGGCTGGATGATCGAAGGCGGCCAGGCCAGCTTCACCAAGCCCTACAACCAGAGCGGCCACAAACGCATCGGCACCTCTTACGGCACCCTCGCCGACGGCGACAAGAGCCAGCACCTGAACTGGGCCGGCGTGGCCTGGAGCGGCGTCGAAGGCCTGACCAGCAGCCTGTACGCGTCCGAGCTGAAGGACATCTGGAACCAGTACTACTACGACCTCGACTACACCTGGGCGCTGAATGATCGGGTGACCCTCAACCCGGGCCTGCACTTCTATCACACCCAAGACACCGGCGACGCGCTGCTGGGCAATATCGACAACAACACCTACAGCCTGCATTTCACCGTCGGTATCGGCAACCACAGCGTTACCGCTGCATACCAGCGGGTCAACGGCAACACGCCGTTCGATTACATCAGCCAGGGTGACAGCGTTTACCTCGACAACTCGCAGCAATACTCGGACTTCAACGGCCCGAACGAGCGCTCGTGGAAACTCAAGTACGCCTACGATTTCGCCGGCGTCGGCCTGCCGGGCCTGACCTCGGCGCTGTCTTACTCGCGCGGCACGCTGGACCTGACCAAGGTCGATCCGGGCAGCAAAGGTTACGCCTTTTGGTACAGCGCCGAAGGCCGCAACGCCAAGCATTGGGAGCGGGACATCGATCTTAAATACGTGGTGCAGAGCGGCCAGGCCAAAGACCTCGCGGTGCATCTGCAATGGGCGACCAACCGTGGCGGCAACGGTTACGGCGCGCTGGATACGGACACAGATGAATACCGTGTGATCATCGACTACCCGATCAACGTCTTCTAAGATCGGCGCTACAGTAAAAGGCCAGCCTGATGCGCTGGCCTTTTTCTTGCCTGTGGCAGCGAAGCGGGTACGACTACGCTTACAAGAATCCCTTACCGAAACCGAACCATGATCGCGAGCCGCACCCCTACCGTTCCCGGCACGACCGGACGCTCCGAGCTGCTGCTGATCCTCGGCAGTCTGCTGAGCGTGATCGCGATTGTGTGCATCGTGACGTTTCTGCTGATCCGCGAACACGCCAACGCGCAGGAATCAGCCACCCGCGGCGCCACCACCATCGCCCAGCTGATCGACGCCGACGTGCTGCGCACCGTCGAGCTGTATGACCTGACGCTGCAAGGGCTGATCGCTGCCGCCCAGCGTGACGACCTGAAAGATGTGTCACCGCAGATTCGCCATCTGGCGTTGTTCGATCGCTCTACTACCGCGCGCTTCAAGGGCGACATCCTGTTGCTCGACAAGCATGGCGAGGTGATCGCCGATTCCTCGCGGGTCGATCCGCTGCCAGGCAATTTCGCCGACCGCGACTACTTCCTCGCCCACGCCTTCAACCGCGACACCGGCATGTTCATCAGCCGTCCGTTCAAACCCCGCTGCGACTGCGATGACGCGAACCAGTGGCGGATCAGTTTCAGCCGGCGCATCTCTTCGGACACCGGCGAGTTTCTGGGCGTGGCCGTGGCGTCGATGAAACTCGATTACTTCGATCAGCTGTTCAACAGTCTCGACATCGGCATCGACAGCACCCTCAACATCATCAACAACGACGGCATCCTGCTGGCGCAGAAGCCTTATCTGCAGAGCGATTCGATCGGCAAGAGCTTTGCTGCCCGGCCCAATGTGGTGCGGATTCTGCGCGACAGCAACGGCAATGGCAGTTTCAACAGCATTTCGAGCATGGATTATCAGCAACGGCTGTACACCTATTCGCGGGTCGGCAATCTGCCGCTGACGGTGATCGTTGCCCTGTCCAGCGAGGAAGTGTTCGGCGCGTGGCGACGCACGGCGATCCTGATCAGCGGCGCCACCGGCGTGCTGTGTGCCGGCCTGCTGTGGCTGACCTGGCTGCTGGCCCGGGAGCTGCGACTGCGGCAACGGGCCGAACACGAACTGGCGCAACTGGCGGCGACCGATGCCCTGACCGGGGTCGCCAACCGGCGGATGCTCGACCAGTCGCTGCGCCACGAGTGGTTCCGCGCCCAACGCTCGGGCCAACCCCTGTCATTGCTGATGATCGATGCGGACCACTTCAAGGCATTCAATGACCGCCACGGGCATCAGGCCGGGGATCAGGCGTTGCGTGAACTGGCGAGAGTGATCACCGCCAATGTGCGGCGTCCGGCGGATCTGGTGGCGCGGTATGGCGGTGAGGAGTTTTCGGTGATCCTCGCGGAAACCGACAGCGTCGGGGCGCAGCAGATCGCCGAGCACATTCGCGCAGCGGTGGAACAACTGCCAAGCGTGAATGAAGACCAGTCACCTATGACCGTAAGCATCGGCATCAGCACCTGGACGGCGACGAGCGAGATCAGCCTGGAGCAGTTGTTGTTCGCGGCGGACAGGGCGTTGTATCAGGCCAAGGAAGGTGGGCGAAACCGGGTCGTCGTGGCCTGAAAACAGGCATAAAAAAAGGCCACCCAAAGGTGGCCTTCAAAAAACTAGAGAGGTTTTTTACTTACACCGCCGCAACCGGGCGCATGTAAGAGATTGGTGCAGTGCTGGCGTCTTCGAACGTCACGACTTCCCAGGCATCTTTCTGCTCAATCAACTTGCGCAGCAGCTGGTTGTTCAGTGCGTGGCCGGACTTGAAGCCCTTGAACTCACCAATCAGGCTGTTGCCCAGCAGGTACAGGTCGCCAATCGCATCGAGGATCTTGTGCTTCACGAATTCGTCTTCATAGCGAAGGCCGTCTTCGTTCAGTACGCCATCGGCATCGACCACGATCGCGTTTTCCACGCTGCCGCCGAGTGCGAGGTTGTGCTTGCGCAGGTACTCGATGTCACTCATGAAACCGAAAGTACGGGCGCGGCTGACTTCTTTTACGAACGAAGTGCTGGAAAAATCCACGCTTGCACTTTGGGTGCGGTCCCGGAAAACCGGGTGATCGAAATCGATCTCGAAGCTCACCTTGAACCCTTCGAAAGGGACGAAAGTGGCGCGCTTGTCGCCGTCTTCCACTGTCACTTCACGCAGGATGCGGATGAATTTCTTGGCGGCGTCCTGTTCTTCCAGGCCAGCCGATTGAATCAGGAATACGAAAGGTCCTGCGCTGCCATCCATGATCGGGACTTCAGACGCGGAGAGCTCGACGTAGGCGTTATCGATGCCCAGGCCAGCCATGGCCGAGAGCAAGTGCTCCACCGTGTCTACCTTCACGTCACCGTTGACCAGCGTCGTCGACATGGTTGTCTCGCCGACGTTGGCCGCACGAGCCGGTATCTCGACAACCGGATCGAGATCGGCACGACGAAAGACGATCCCGGTGTCGACAGGTGCAGGCTTGAGGGTCAGGTAAACCTTCTCCCCGGAGTGCAGACCTACACCGGTGGCACGGATAATATTTTTCAGTGTGCGTTGTTTAATCATGGCATGGGCCGCTTCAGCGCAAATTGCGAACTGGTATCAACAAAGGCTGGCGATGATAGCAGACCGAGCCTTTGCTGAACACCAATCACCTGAATACCCCTGATACATTTCATCAATCGGCCTGACGACGCAGGAAAGCCGGGATGTCCAGGTAGTCCAGGTCATCTTGCGGATTCATCTTCGCGGCAGTCGCAGCACCGGCCTGAGCCTGGTTGCGCATGACGGTCGGACGGTCCAGGTCACGGTAATTCACCGCTGGCTGCTCCTGACGAGCGGGTGCCGGTTGCTGCACCTGAGCAGCCGCCATCGAGGTGTGAACGGTGTTGTCGATGACCTTCACAGGCTTCTCGATTTTCGCGCCCAGACCAGTGGCAACCACGGTCACGTGCAGTTCGTCGCGCATGTCCGGATCGATAACGGTACCGACCTTGACCATCGCGTGCTCGGAAGCGAAGGCTTCGATGATCGAACCCACGTCGGAGTACTCACCCAGGGACAGGTCAGGACCGGCAGTGATGTTCACCAGGATGCCGCGTGCGCCTTGCAGGTTCACGTCTTCCAGCAGCGGGTTGCGGATGGCCGCTTCGGTCGCTTCACGTGCACGGTTCGGACCGCTGGCGCAGCCAGTGCCCATCATCGCCATGCCCATTTCGCTCATCACGGTGCGTACGTCGGCGAAGTCGACGTTGATCATGCCCGGACGCTTGATGATGTCGGAGATACCGCGAACGGCACCGGCCAGTACATCGTCAGCCTTGGCGAAAGCCGACAGCAGGCTTGCGTCCTTGCCGAGGATGGTCAGCAGTTTTTCGTTCGGAATGGTGATCAGCGAGTCGACGCTTTCCGAGAGCATGCGGATGCCTTCATCGGCGATCTGCATACGCTTGCGGCCTTCGAACGGGAACGGACGGGTCACGACCGCAACGGTCAGGATGCCCATTTCCTTGGCCACTTCGGCGATGATCGGCGCCGCACCGGTACCGGTACCGCCGCCCATGCCGGTGGTGATGAACACCATGTTGGTGCCGGCCAGCACTTCAGCGATGCGCTCGCGATCTTCCAGCGCAGCCTGACGGCCGACTTCCGGGTTGGCGCCGGCGCCCAGGCCTTTGGTCACACCGGTGCCCAGTTGCAGAATGGTGCGCGCGCCGATGTTTTTCAGCGCTTGAGCATCGGTGTTGGCGCAGATGAATTCCACGCCTTCGATGTTGCTCTTGACCATGTGATTGACAGCGTTGCCGCCGCCACCGCCAACACCGATAACTTTGATTACCGGGCTTGCGGGGATGTTGTCTACGAGTTCGAACATTTTCCCTCTCCTTACATTCTCTAGTTTTTTCGCCTACTGCTGTTTGTTGCGGTGTTGCGGTAAAGCGTTAGAAGTTGCCTTGAACCCACTTCTTCAAACGGTCCAGCAACGGCGCCTGCGGCTCATCGTTGCTGTAGCTGTCGCGGCTGCCGATGCCCGAGAACGAGATCCCGTCGGACTGCTTCTGCAGGCCGTACATCAACAAGCCAACGCCAGTGGAATAAATCGGGTTGCGTACCACGTCATCCAGGCCTTTCACGCCATGCGGCACGCCCAGGCGGACCGGCATGTGGAAAATTTCTTCGGCAAGTTCCGTGGCGCCTTCCATCTTCGAGGTACCACCGGTGAGCACGATGCCGGCCGGGATCAGGTCTTCGTAGCCGCTGCGACGCAGCTCGGCCTGGATCAGGGTGAACAGTTCGTCGTAACGCGGCTCGACCACTTCGGCCAGGGCCTGACGGGACAGTTCGCGCGGCGGACGGTCGCCGACGCTCGGCACCTTGATGGTCTCCCCGGCACCGGCCAGTTTGGCCAGGGCGCAGGCGTAGCGGATCTTGATCTCTTCGGCGTACTGGGTTGGGGTGCGCAACGCCATGGCGATGTCGTTGGTCACCTGGTCACCGGCAATCGGGATCACGGCCGTGTGGCGGATCGCGCCTTCGGTGAAGATCGCGATGTCGGTGGTGCCGCCGCCGATGTCGACCAGGCACACGCCCAGCTCTTTTTCGTCGTCGGTCAGGACCGAGTAGGCCGAGGCCAGTTGCTCGAGAATGATGTCGTCGATTTCCAGACCGCAGCGACGCACGCATTTTTCAATGTTCTGTGCGGCGTTGACGGCGCAGGTGACCACGTGAACCTTGGCTTCCAGACGTACGCCGGACATGCCCAGCGGCTCGCGCACGCCTTCCTGGTTATCGATCACGTAATCCTGCGGCAGGGTGTGCAGCACACGCTGGTCGGCCGGGATCGCTACCGCCTGGGCGGCGTCGAGTACCCGCTCCAGGTCAGCCGAGCTGACTTCGCGATCACGAATCGCCACGATGCCGTGGGAGTTCAGGCTGCGAATGTGATTGCCCGCCACGCCGACGAACGCCGAGTGAATGCGGCAGCCCGCCATCAGTTGGGCTTCTTCGATCGCGCGCTGGATCGACTGCACGGTGGACTCGATGTTGACCACCACGCCTTTCTTCAGGCCGCGGGACGGATGAGTGCCGATCCCGACGATTTCCAGCGAGCCGTCGTCCGCAACCTCGCCGACCAGCGCCACCACTTTGGAGGTGCCGATATCGAGACCGACGATCATTTTGCCGCTTTGCACGTTTGCCATGGGTCCTGCCTCTTCTTAATTCTTTGCGACAGCGGGTTGGGCTGTCGTCGGCGCTACTGGTTCCCGCCAGCCAACAGCGAGGCCGTTGGCGTAGCGCAGATCGATGCGCGCAATGTTCGTAATCTGTTCTTTGAGCGTCTTGTCATAGATGGCAATGAAGCGGCGCATCTTTTCCACCAGGTTGCCGCGTCCCAGCAGCAGCTCGATCCCGGGGCCGGAACTGCCGGCACCGGTGGTCAGGAACCAGCTGCCACGTTCACGCAGCTCGAGCCGCGCAATCGAGAAGCCCAGTGGCCGGAGCATCTGGCTCAGCACCTGGTATTGCTGCATCACTTGCTGCTGGGCCCGCTGCGGACCGAACAGCTGCGGCAGGTGTTCGTAATTCGCCAGTTCCTTGGGCGTGAACGCCTGGCCCTGGTTGTTGAGCAACGACTCGTCACCCCAACGCGCCACCGGCAGTTGCTCTTCGAGGCGGATCACCACCTGGTCCGGCCACACCCGACGTACTTCGGCGTGGGCGATCCACGGCATCTGCTCAAGCTCGGTGCGCATGCTCGCCAGATCGATGGTGAAGAAGCTCGACGCCACGTAAGGGGCGATCCGCTGTTGCACCGCCTGCTGGCTGATGTAACTCAGGTCGCCCTGCACCGCGATCTTGGTGATCGGCCGGTCGGCGTACGGCAGCAAACGCTGTGCGCCTTCGTAAGTGCCGAACCCCAGGGCCACCAGCAGCACCGGCCAGAACAGACCTTTCAAAAAGCCGAAGTTGGCTTTTGGCAGGCGCGCGGACATCGGCTCTTTGGCCACCATTCGGCTGGCACCCCGCGGCACCGGCTTGCGGCCGGGTGCGGGTGGCTGATGTCTGAGCTGTGCGCCTTGCATGGTCTTAACCTCGCGCCTCTTTCTTGCCGTCGGCATCGACACTGGCGGCCAGAATGGCCAGGACCAGCTGCTGGAAATCCAGACCGGCCGCTTTCGCCGCCATCGGTACCAGGCTGTGATCGGTCATGCCGGGAGCGGTGTTGACTTCCAGGAACCAGAATTTGCCGTCGGCGTCCTGCATCACGTCCGCCCGGCCCCAACCGGCAATACCCAGCGCCTCGCAGGCTTGCGCCGTGAGGTCCATGAGTTCTTTTTCCTTGGCGGCATCGAGCCCGCACGGAATCCGATACTGGGTATCGTTGGCGATGTACTTGGCGTCGTAGTCGTAGAACGTGTGTGGCGTACCCAGGGCGATAGGAGGCAACACCTGGTCACGCAGGGTGGCGATGGTGAACTCCGGACCGTGGATCCATTGCTCGACCAACACTTGCGAATCGTAGGTACTGGCCGCTTTCCATGCGTCGATCAACTCGGACGCAGAACTCACTTTGGCCATCCCGATACTTGAACCTTCATGCGCCGGTTTGACGATCAAAGGGAAGCCCAGTTCCGTCGCTGCCGAAATACAATCGGCCTCGCTGCGCAGCACGGCGTGACGCGGCGTCGGAATCCCCAGCGTGTGCCAGACCTGCTTGGTGCGCAGCTTGTCCATCGCCAGCGCCGAAGCCAGGATGCCGCTGCCGGTGTACGGAATGCCGGCCACTTCGAGCAGGCCCTGCATGCTGCCGTCTTCACCGCCGCGACCGTGGAGGATGATGAACGCGCGGTCGATCTTTTCGCTCAGCAGGCGCTGCAGGATATCGGCGCCGACGTCGATGCCGAACGCGTCCACACCCGCGCTTTGCAGCGCGGTGAGCACGGCGTTGCCGGACTTCAGCGAGACTTCACGCTCGGCACTCAGGCCACCGAACAGCACGGCCACACGGCCGAAGTCCTTCGGGGCGATGGTGGAGAACAGGTTGGCGTAGGCAGCAGTCATTTCAACTTCCCCTCGACCGATGCCGCCACGGCACCGGCGAACAACTCGCTTTTCAACAGTTTCGGTGCGAGGCCGCCGATATCACCGGCGCCCTGGCACAACAGAATGTCGCCGGCGCGCAGCAGCGGCTTGACCAGCGGCGCCAGATCGACGCCGCGCTCGATGTAGATCGGATCGAGCTGACCGCGCTGACGGATGCTGTTGCACAGCTTGCGGCTGTCGGCACCCGGGATCGGCTCTTCGCCGGCCGGATAAACTTCCATCAGCAACAGCACGTTGGCATCGGCCAGTACATTGACGAAATCGTCGTACAGGTCGCGGGTGCGGCTGTAGCGGTGCGGCTGGTAGACCATCACCAGGCGGCGCTCAGGCCAGCCACCGCGCACGGCTTTGATCACGGCTGCGACTTCGGTCGGGTGGTGACCGTAATCGTCGACCAGCATCACGCTGCCGCCGTCCACCGGCAGTTCGCCGTAGACCTGGAAGCGTCGGCCGACACCCTGGAACCCGGACAGGCCCTGAACGATGGCCTCGTCGCTGACGCCTTCGTCGGTGGCGATGCAGATGGTCGCCAGGGAATTGAGCACGTTGTGATTGCCCGGCATGTTCACGGACACATCAAGAGGCTCGCGATCAGGGCGCAGCACGGTAAAGAAGGTCTGCATGCCCTGCTGACGAACATTGATCGCGCGCACGTCGGCGTCTTCGCTGAAGCCATAGGTCACGGTCGGACGCTTGACCAGCGGCAGGATTTCACGCACCACCGGATCGTCCAGGCACATCACCGCCAGACCGTAGAACGGCAGGTTGTGCAGGAACTCGACGAAGGTTTTCTTCAGCTTGTTGAAGTCACCGTCGTAAGTCGCCATGTGGTCGGCGTCGATGTTGGTGACCACGGCCACCAGCGGTTGCAGGTGCAGGAAGCTTGCGTCGCTTTCATCGGCTTCGGCGATCAGGTAACGGCTGGTGCCGAGCTGGGCATTGGTGCCCGCGGCATTCAGACGGCCACCGATGACGAAAGTCGGATCCAGGCCACCGGCCGCGAACACCGAAGCGATCAGGCTGGTAGTGGTGGTCTTGCCATGAGTACCGGCGACGGCGATGCCGTGACGGTAGCGCATCAGTTCGGCGAGCATTTCGGCACGCGGCACCACCGGGATGCGGCGTTCCAGCGCAGTCGCCACTTCCGGGTTGGAAGTATTGACGGCGCTCGACACCACCAGCACATCGGCGGCAGCGGCGTTCTCGGCACGGTGGCCGATGAAGATCTGCGCACCGAAGGATTCCAGGCGCTCGGTCACCGGCGAAGCTTTCAGGTCGGAACCGGACACTTCATAGCCCAGGTTCAGCAGCACTTCGGCGATGCCGCACATGCCCACGCCGCCGATCCCGACGAAGTGGATGCGACGGATGCGGCGCATTTCCGGTTGCGGCATGGCTTTCTGATTCTCAACCATGGGCCACCTCCAGACAGGTATCGACCACGCTACGGGTGGCTTCGGGTTTCGCCAGACGGCGGGCCGCTTGGGCCATTTGTTCGAGTCGTTGCGGTTGCATCAAGA
Organism: Pseudomonas sp. R45(2017); assembly: GCF_002112305.1. NCBI lineage: Bacteria > Pseudomonadati > Pseudomonadota > Gammaproteobacteria > Pseudomonadales > Pseudomonadaceae > Pseudomonas > Pseudomonas sp. R45(2017). The sequence goes on from NZ_NEHH01000001.1 coordinate 837,605, forward strand.
CCTCTGTCAGGCGCGCGGCAAGGTCCGCGGCACCAGTCGTTCTTTGCGGCATCAGGAAGGCAGCGCCTTCACGGGCCAAATAATCGGCGTTGCGGGTCTGGTGATCGTCGATCGCATGGGGCAACGGCACCAGCATCGAGGGCAGACCGGCGGCGGCCAGTTCGCTGATGGTCAATGCGCCGGCGCGGCACACCACCAGGTCAGCCCAGCCATAGGCCTGGGCCATGTCTTTGATGAACGGCTGCACCTGCGCATCCACGCCGGCGGCGCGGTAGCGCTCTGCAGTCACTTCATCGTGGTTTCTGCCAGCCTGATGGAACACTTCCGGACGCAAGTCGGCAGCGACTTGTGCCAGGGCTTCAGGCAGCAACTTGTTCAACGGCTCTGCGCCCAGGCTTCCGCCCAGGATCAGCAAACGCGCCTTGCGTCCGGCCAGGGCCGGGCGCGGTGTTTCGAGGAACAGCTCGCTGCGCACCGGGTTACCGGTGGTACGGCGGCTGTCCGACAGGGTAAAGGTGTCGGGGAAGGCTTCACACACCCGGGCGGCGAACGGCACCAGCAACCGATTGGCGGTGCCGGCCACGGCGTTCTGCTCATGAACGATCACCGGCACGCCGGCCAGTTTGGCGGCAAGACCACCGGGACCGGTCACATAGCCGCCGAATCCGACCACGCACACCGGACGCAAGCGGCGAATGATCGCCCGCGCCTGCCACACCGATTTCAGCAGCATGAACGGCGCCTTGAGCAGCGACAGCTTGCCCTTGCCGCGCAGGCCAGTGGCGTTGATACGGTGCAGTTCAAGACCCGCCGCCGGCACCAGATCGTTTTCGATCCCGCGCGGCGTGCCGAGCCAGTGCACGGTATAGCCGCGCGCCTGGAATTCGCGGGCACAGGCCAGCGCCGGGAACACGTGGCCACCGGTGCCGCCGGCCATGATCAATACGTTAGCGCCCATGGTTCGGCTCCTCGGCGAAGTCGCTCTCATGGAATTCCATCTCTTCACTGCCCAGGTGGGTCCGACTCTCCCACTCGATCCTCAGCAACAGGCCAAGGCAGGCGCAGCAGATCACCAGGGAACTGCCGCCATAACTGAGGAACGGCAAGGTCAGGCCCTTGGTCGGCAGCAGGCCGACGTTCACGCCGATGTTGATCAGGAACTGGCCGATCCACAGGAACGACAGGCCGTAGGCAACATAAGCGGCAAAAAACTGTTTGGCTTTCTCGGCCCACAGACCGATGTACATGCCGCGAATACACACGAACACGAACAGCGCCACGGTGCACAGCGAACCCACGGCGCCAAGCTCTTCGGCCAGAACCGAGAACACGAAGTCGGTGTGCGCTTCCGGCAGGTAGAACTGCTTCTGCACGCTGTTGCCCAGGCCGACGCCCAGCCATTCACCGCGACCGAATGCGATCAAGGCTTGCGACAATTGATAACCGGCGCCGAACTGGTCGGCCCACGGGTCGGCGAAGTTGGTCAGACGCGCCATCCGGTAGGGCTGCATCTGAATCAGCAATACCACCGCACCGACGGCCAGCACCACCATCAGCGAGAACCGGAACAGCCCGACCCCGCCGAGGAACAGCATCGCCGCCGCAGCGCCCATCATCACGACGGTGGCACCGAAGTCCGGCTCCATCAGCAACAGGCCCGCCATTGGCAGCAGCACGATGAACGGCTTGAAGAAGCCCATCCAGCTCTCGCGCACTTCTTTCTGACGACGCACCAGATAACCGGCGAGGTAGATCACCACGAACACCTTGGCGATCTCGGACGGCTGAACGTTGAAGAAGCTGAAACCGATCCAGCGCATCGAGCCGTTCACCTCACGGCCGATCCCCGGGATGATCACCATCACCAGCAGACCGAACGCACCGATCAGCATCAGCCAGCCCAGCCGCTGCCAGGTGGCGATCGGGATCATCATGGTGACGACGCACGCGCCCAGGCCCAGCACCACGTAGATCAGGTGACGGGTCATGTAATAAAGAGCACTGCCCGACTGCGCCGCGCCGACTTCTGTCGATGCCGAAGCGATCATGATCAGGCCCAGACCGAGCAACGCCAGGCAACCGGCGAGCATCGGGAAGTCGAGGTCGATCCCGCGTCCGGTGATCAGCGGCGACGGGTATGGCTTGATGATGTTTCTCAAGCTCATGCCAGATCCTCCACGGCGCGGACGAACTGGTGACCACGGTCTTCGTAGTTTTTGAACATGTCGAAACTGGCGCAGGCCGGCGACAGCAGCACGACGTCACCCGGTTGGGCGGCGGCGCGGCATTGGGCGACCGCATCGACCAGCGTGGTCGCGCGAATCAGCGGCACGGCATCGCCGATCGCTTCGCCGATCTTGTCGGAATCGCGGCCCATCAGGATCACGGCGCGGCAATGGGCCGCCACCGGATCGCGCAGGTCCTTGAAGTCGGCGCCCTTGCCGTCGCCACCGGCGATCAGCACGACCTTGCCGTCGATGTCCGCACCCAGGCCTTCGATGGCAGCCAGTGCGGCGCCAACGTTGGTGGCCTTGGAATCGTTGTAGTAACCGACGCCGTCCAGATCACGCACCCACTGGCAACGGTGTTCGAGACCGGCGAAGGTGCGCAGCGCTGCCAGCATGGCGTCGAACGGCAGCCCGACCGCGTGGCCGAGCGCCAGCGCCGCCAGGGCGTTGGACTGGTTGTGGGCGCCGCGAATCTTCAATTCGCGCACCGGCATCAGGTTCTGGAATTCGAAGGCCAGGTATTTCTCGCCATTCTCTTCACGCAGGCCGAATGCCTTGAAATCGGGTTTGGTCAGGCCGAAGGTCCAGCACGGCTGGCCCTCGCCCATCAGCGGCCGGGTCAAGGCGTCTTGACGGTTGACCACGAACTGCTTCGCACCACGGAAGATCCGGTGCTTGGCCAGGTGATAGGCCGGCAGACCGCTGTAGCGGTCCATGTGGTCTTCGCTGATGTTGAGCACGGTCGCCACTTCGGCGTTGAGCTGGTCGGTGGTTTCCAGCTGGAAGCTCGATAGCTCCATCACGTACAGCTCGACGTCATCGCTGAGCAGATCCAGCGCCGGCGTACCGAGGTTGCCGCCCACGGCCACGCGCTTGCCGGCCGCAGCCGCCATCTCGCCGACCAGGGTGGTGACGGTGCTTTTCGCGTTGGAACCGCTGATGGCCACGATCGGGGCCTTCGCGTTACGCGCGAACAGCTCGATGTCGCCGGACAGCTTCACGCCACGGGCCGCGGCGGCTTGCAGGGCCGGGGTCGCCAGCGCCAGGCCGGGGCTCACGTAGAGCTCATCGGCACGGCACAGGAATTCGACGTCCAGCTCGCCACAACGCACTTCCACGTGCGGATAGTCACGCTGGAGCGTGGCCAGTTCCGGTGGATTTTCCCGCGTATCGGCCACGGCAAACGCCACGCCCCGGTTCGCCAGGAAGCGAACCAGGGACATGCCGCTCTTGCCGAGGCCGACAACGATGCGGAAGTGGTCAGAAGCGATCAGAGACACTCGTTCTACCTCAGCTTCAGGGTGGCAAGGCCGATCAGCACGAGAATCACGGTGATGATCCAGAAACGGACGATCACGCGCGGCTCGGGCCAGCCCTTGAGTTCAAAGTGGTGGTGAATCGGTGCCATGCGGAACACACGGCGACCGGTCAGCTTAAAGGACGCAACCTGAATGACGACTGACAGGGTTTCCATCACGAACACGCCGCCCATGATGAACAGGACGATTTCCTGACGGACGATCACCGCGATGGTGCCCAGGGCCGCGCCCAGCGCCAGTGCGCCGACGTCGCCCATGAAGACTTGCGCCGGGTAGGTGTTGAACCACAGGAAGCCCAGGCCGGCACCGATCAGTGCGCCGCAGAACACGATCAGTTCGCCTGCGCCCGGTACGTAAGGGATCAGCAGGTATTCAGCGAATTTCACGTTACCCGAGAGGTAGCAGAAAATGCCCAGGCCACCGCCGACCATCACGGTCGGCATGATTGCCAGACCGTCGAGGCCGTCAGTGAGGTTGACCGCGTTGCTCGAGCCAACGATCACGAAGTAAGTCAGCACGATGAAGCCGGCGCCCAGCGGAATGCTGTAGTCCTTGAGCATTGGCAGGATCAGGGTGGTTTCCACCGGAGTGGCAGCAGTCATATAAAGGAAGATCGCCGCACCGAGGCCGAATACCGACTGCCAGAAATATTTCCAGCGGCTCGGCAGACCACGAGAGTTCTTCTCGATAACCTTGCGGTAGTCGTCGACCCAGCCGATGGCGCCGAACAGCAGGGTCACCAGCAGCACGACCCACACGTAGCGGTTGCTCAGGTCAGCCCACAGCAGGGTGCTGACGCCGATGGACGACAGAATCAGCGCGCCACCCATGGTCGGCGTACCGGATTTGGACAGGTGCGATTGCGGGCCGTCGTTACGAACCGATTGGCCGATCTGACGGTTCTGCAGGGTGCGGATCATCCACGGGCCGTAGCACAGCGACAAGACCAGCGCGGTCAGCACACCGAGGATCCCGCGCAGGGTCAGGTACTGGAAGACCGCGAAACCTTTGTAGAACTGTTGCAGATACTCCGCTAGCAGCAGCAGCATTAATGTTTCTCCAGACTGGACCCGCACAGGGCCGCAACGATGTTTTCCATCGCTGCGCTGCGCGAACCCTTGATCAAAATGGTGGTGTTTTTGTCCTGCTCGGCGTCGAGGGCCTGGATCAGTTCGGCTTGGGTGCCGAAGTGATGCGCCTCGTTACCGAATGCGTTCACGGCGTGGACCATGTTCGGCCCGACGGCGTATAGCGCGGAAACCTTGCCTCGGGCGTATTCGCCCACGTCGCGGTGCCCCTGCTCCGCCCAGTCGCCCAACTCGCCGATATCCCCGAGCACCAGGACGGTGCGACCGGAAAAGCCGGCGAGTATATCAACGGCCGCGCACATCGAGGTGGGGTTCGCGTTGTAAGTGTCATCGATCACGCGCATGCCGTTTTTCGCCAGTTGCGCGACGGTGCGACCCTTGACCGGTTGTACCGCGCCAAGCCCGGTGGCGATGCCGAACAGCGACACGCCCAGTGCGTGAGCGGCAGCGGCGGCGGCCAGGGCGTTGGCGACGTTGTGGGTGCCGAGCAGGTTCAGCTGAACCCGTTCCACACCTTCAGGACTGTGCAGGTTGAACGCCGGGCAGCCGCGGGCATCGGTGGCCAGGTCGCTGGCGTAAAAATCCGCCTGAGTGTTGCTCAAGGCAAACGTCAGCACCTTGCGGGCGCCGGCGCGGGTCTTCCAGATACCAAACGCCTTGTCATCAAGGTTCAGCACGGCGACGCCGTCGGCCGCCAGCCCTTCGATGATTTCGCCTTTGGCTTCAACGATTTTCTCCGGCCCGCCGAACTCACCGACATGGGCGGTCCCGGCGTTGTTGAGGATCGCCACGTGCGGCTTGGTCAGCCCTACGGTGTAAGCGATTTCACCCAGGCGCGAGGCACCCAGTTCGATCACTGCCGCGCTGTGTTCCGGGGCGAGTTCGAGCAGGGTCAGCGGTACGCCGAGGTCGTTGTTCAGGTTGCCACGGGTCGCGTGCACCGAGCCGCGCGTGCGCAGGATGCTCGCGAGCATTTCCTTGACCGTGGTCTTGCCGCTGGAACCGGTAACGGCCGCGACCGGTTTGGTGAACGCGGCACGGTTCAGCGCACCCAACTGGCCGAGGGCCTGGCGGGTGTCCTTGACCAGCAATTGCGGCAGTGTGCTGTCGGCGACTTCGCGCTCGACCAACGCCGCAACGGCGCCTTTGGTGGCGACTTCATTCAGATAGTCATGACCGTCGAAACGCGGGCCGGTCAGGGCAATAAACAGTTGGCCAGCCTTGATCGCGCGGCTGTCGATGCTCACGCCGTCAAAACTGGCGTCGGCGCTGACCAGACGGGCGTCAAGCGCGTTGGTCAGTTCGCTGAGTTTCAGGGCCTTAAGCATGGGCCACCTCCCACGCGGTCAGGGCGTGATCAGCCTCGACCAGATCGGAAAACGCATGGCGCTCGCCGTTGATTTCCTGATAGTCCTCGTGACCTTTGCCGGCCAGAACGATCACGTCATCCGCCGAAGCGCCGGCAATCAGTTGCGCGATGGCCTGGCCACGGCCGGCCACGAACGTCACGTTATCCACAGCCGTGAAGCCAGCGCGGATGTCATCGAAAATCACCGCCGGATCTTCGGTGCGCGGATTGTCATCGGTCACCAGCACGCGGTCGGCCAGACGCTCGACCACTTCGGCCATCAGCGGACGTTTGCCGCGATCGCGGTCACCGCCGCAGCCGAACAGGCACAGCAGCTGGCCTTTTACGTGCGGGCGCAACGCGGTCAGCACTTTTTCCAGCGCGTCCGGGGTGTGGGCGTAATCGACCACCACCAGCGGCTGGGTGCCACCGCCGAGACGCTGCATGCGTCCGGCCGGGCCTTCGAGCTTCGGCAACACCTTGAGAATTTCGTCGAGGGCGTAGTCCAGACCGAGCAAGGCGCCGACGGCGGCCAGTACGTTGCTCAGGTTGAAACGACCGAGCAGTGTACTGCGCAGATGGTGCTCGCCCTGCGGCGTCACCAGCGTGGCGCGCACGCCATGGTCGTCGAACTGCGCTTCACGCACATAGAGGTAGGCGCTGCTGTCGAGGAGGCTGTAAGTGATCAGCCGCGATTCGCGCTTTTCAACGGCCAGTTGCCGGCCGAAATCGTCGTCGAGGTTGACCACGCGGCACTTCAGGTCATTCCAGGCGAACAGCCGGGCCTTGGCCTCGGCGTACGCTTCCATGGTGCCGTGGTAATCCAGGTGATCGCGGGACAGGTTGGTCATCACCGCCACGTCGAACGCCAGCGCGGTGACCCGGCCCTGATCCAGACCGTGGGACGAGACTTCCATGGCCACGGCCTTGGCGCCGGCCTTTTTCAGGTCGCCCAAGGTCGCTTGCATGGCAATCGGATTCGGCGTGGTGTGCAGGCCGCTTTGCAGCGCGCCATGAAAACCGGAACCCAAAGTGCCGACGATGCCGCAATGCTGGCCGAGCAGGTCCAGCGCCTGCGCCACCAGTTGAGTCACGCTGGTCTTGCCGTTGGTGCCAGTGACGCCGATCAGATTCAGATGATGACTCGGCTCACCGTAAAAACGCCCGGCGATGTCCGACAGCTGCGCTGCCAGGCCCTTGACCGGAATCAGCGGCACTTCGGTGATCGGCAGCACGGTGGCGCCTTCCACTTCATAAGCCACGGCAGCAGCACCGCGCTGCAAGGCGTCGGCGATGTGCGCACGCCCGTCGAACTTGCCGCCCGGCACGGCGAGGAACAGGTCACCCGCGCGAACGTTACGGCTGTCGAGCGCCAGTTCACGGATCAACAGATCGTGGCCGGCGTGGGGGAAAATCTTGTTCAGACTCAGAGACATCAGCCGCGCCCTCCATTGGCTTTCAGCGGAACGGCCGGGGTGGCGTTGGCCTGTTGTGTGGTCGGCAGGTTGTCCGGGGTGACGTTCATCAGGCGCAGAGTGCCCGACATCACACGGCTGAACACCGGCGCCGAGACCAGACCACCGAAGTAACCGGCCTTGGTCGGTTCATCGATCACCACGACGATTGCATAACGTGGATCGCTCATCGGGCCGAAACCGGCGAACAGCGAGCGGTAAGAGTTTTCGGCGTAGCCCTTGGTGCCGACCGACGTTTTACGCGCGGTACCGGACTTGCCACCCACGTGATACGCCGGCACCTGCGCACGGAACACGCCGCGCGGGGCTTCGATCACCTGTTGCAGCATGCCTTGCATGGTTTTCGCGACGGCTTCCGGCAGCACCTGGGTGGTCTGCGGCGCCTTGTCGGTTTTGATCAGAGTCAGCGGTGCGAGACGACCGTTGTTGGCCAGCGCCGAGAACGCGTGCACCAGCTGAATTGCCGTCACCGAAATACCGTAGCCGTACGACAGCGTTGCGGTCTCGGCCTTGCGCCACTCGCGGTAGTTCGGCAGGTTGCCGACACGTTCGCCCGGGAAGCCGAGGCCGGTGTCCTGGCCGAGGCCGACTTTCTGTGCGAGGCGGAAAATGGTTTCGCCGCCGATATCGAACGCGACCTTACTCATGCCGACGTTACTGGAATTGATCAGAATGCCGGTCAGGTCGAGCACCGGACCTTCGGTCTTCGATACGTCCTTGATGGTGTACTTGCCGATCTGCAGGGAGCCCGGATACACCTCGACGGTGTCGCTCGGTTTCCAGCGGCCGGTTTCGATCGCGGCGCTCATCGAGATCGCTTTCATGGTCGAACCGGGTTCGAACACGTCGATCATCGCGCGATTACGCATCATCGCCGGCTGCAGGTTGCGACGGTTGTTCGGGTTGTAGGTCGGCTGGTTGACCATGGCGAGGATTTCGCCGGTCTTCACGTCCATGATCACCAGACTGCCGGCCTTGGCGCCGTTCTCGATGATCGCGTTGCGCAGCTCGCGGTTGGCCAGGTATTGCAGACGCAGGTCAATCGACAACGCCAAGGGCTTGCCGGCCTTGGCGTTTTTGGTGACCTGGACATCCTTGATCAGCCGTCCGCGCCGATCCTTGATGACTTGCCGCTTGCCGGGCACGCCGGCCAGCCATTCATCGTAGGCCAGTTCGACGCCTTCACGACCGTGGTCATCGATGTCGGTGAACCCGACCATGTGCGCCGTCACTTCACCGGCCGGATAGAACCGGCGGAATTCTTCGATGCCGTAGACGCCCGGCACTTTCAGGTCGAGCACGGCCTGGCCCTGCTCAGGGGTCAACCCGCGCACCAGATAAATGAATTCTTTGTTGGCCTGGGCCTCGAGACGTTCGGCCAGGGCTTTCGGATCCTGCCCCAGCGCGGCAGCGAGCGCAGGCCACTTCTCTTTGGCGGTCTGCATTTCCTTGGCGTTCGCCCACAGCGTGGTTACCGGGGTACTCACGGCCAGAGGCTCACCGTTACGGTCGGTAATCAGACCACGGTGAGCCGGAATCGGAATGTGCCGAAGACTGCGCGCATCGCCCTGACCTTTGAGGAAGTCACGGTCAACCACTTGCAGGTCGATGATGCGCCAGCAGATCGCCGCGACCATCACGCCGAGCAGTGCCACCATCAAACGGAAGCGCCACGGGAAGAGAGCCCCCTCGAGTTTCATCATGGCGCCACCATCTTCACGTCAGCTGCGCCTGGGATGTGCATCTTCAGTTGTTCGGTGGCCAGCACTTCGATCCGGCTGTGGGCGGTCCAGGTGCTTTGCTCCAGAATCAGGCGCCCCCACTCGGCCTGCGCCTTGTCGCGCACGCTCAGTTCGTTGTAAAGGGTGTTGAGCAACTGCCGGTTCCAGTGGGCGCTGTAAGACACGCCGATGGCCGACACGAGCACGCCGATGAACAGCAGCAGCATGAAAAAGCTGCCGCCGGGCAGTGGCTTGGCGAAAAGCTTGCTCACCGCAGCTTCTCCGCGACGCGCATGACGGCGCTACGGGAACGTGGGTTGGCTTTGAGTTCGGCGTCGGAGGCCGTCTGCGCTTTGCCATGGACTTTGATTTTCGGTTCGAACGCAACGTGGCGAACCGGCAGGTTGCGCGGCAGGTTGTCGGCTTCGCCTTTCACCAGCTTGCGCATGAACAGTTTGACGATACGGTCTTCCAGCGAGTGGAAGCTGATCACGACCAGACGGCCGCCCACTTCCAGGCATTCGAGCGCGGCTACAAGACCCGCTTCCAGATCGCCCAGTTCGTTGTTGACGTGAATGCGCAGGCCCTGGAAAGCGCGGGTTGCCGGGTTCTTGCCCTTCTCCCACGCCGGGTTGGCGACTTTCAGGACTTCGGCCAGATCGGCGGTGCGCTCGAACGGCGTGATGTCACGGCGTTCGGCCACGGCACGGGCCATGCGGCCGGAGAAACGTTCTTCGCCGTATTCCTTGAAAACACGGGCGATTTCTTCCACTGGCGCGGTATTGACGAACTCGGCTGCGCTGATGCCACGGGACGGATCCATGCGCATGTCCAGCGGGCCATCGTTGAGGAAGCTGAAGCCACGCTCGGCATCATCGAGCTGCGGCGAAGAGACGCCCAGATCCAGCAGAATGCCGCTGACCTTGCCGGCCAGCCCCTGTTCGGCAACCACCGAACCGAGCTCGGCAAAGCTGCGCTGCACAACGACAAAGCGGCCGTCTTCGGCCGCCAGCGTTTGCCCGGTTGCAATCGCTTGAGGATCCTTGTCGAATCCGATGAGCCGACCATCCGGCCCGAGCTTGCTCAGGATCAACCGGCTGTGCCCGCCGCGCCCGAACGTGCCGTCCAGATAGCAGCCATCAGGACGTACGGCGAGAGCCTCGACGGCTTCGTCAAGCAGTACGGTGATGTGGTTAAAGCCGCTATCAATAGTCACAGGATCAGATCACGCAGTTCGTCAGGCATGGCGCCCGGTTGTTGTATGGCAGCCAGGTCAGCGGCAGAAACCGCATTCCAGGCATCTTCGTCCCACAGTTGGAACTTGTTCAGTTGGCCCACCAGCATCGCGCGCTTGTCGAGCTTCGCGTATTCGCGCAGGCGCGGCGGCACCAGGAAACGACCACTGCCGTCGAGCTCGAGGTCAACGGCATTACCAATCAATAAACGTTGCAGACGACGGTTCTCTTCGCGAAGCGAAGGGAGCGCGCGCAACTTGGTTTCAATAATTTCCCACTCATCGAGCGGGTAGACACACAAACATGGATCAACGGCATCAATGGTCACGATCAACTGGCCGGAACTGCGCGAATCGAGCTCGTCACGGTACCGGCTCGGCATGGCGAGACGGCCCTTTGCGTCGAGACTGATAGCGTTAGCTCCGCGAAACACGTCTGCGTTTCTCCAATTTTTATCGTTTTGAGCTCAAAAAACCCACTTCATGCCACTTTCCGCCACTTGCGCACACTATAGGAATGCGCCCACCACACCGTCAAGGCGCGGATTAAAGGAAAACCCTTACAGAACGGAGATTTAGGAGCATAAAAGGAGGAGCAACGAGAATCTGGCGGATGCTTTTATCCAATAACTTGAAGCAGCACTGAAAGCTGCGCTCGAAAGTTAAAGTAATTTGTTAAGAGTAAGATTTTTTCGGTATTACAAAAGCGCTTCTGCTGTTGATTGAAGCACGGTGGGAAATGGCTATTACTGCGTTTGCCGCTGCCGGTTTCAGCGCAGGCCTGCTGATAATAAACAGCCCTGTCGCCTTTAATTCAAGCAGGGAAAAGAAAAAGGTGGAGAGTCGATCTGTAAGCCGGGTTCTGTCTTGAACAGTCATTCGTCTACGATGGCCATCACTGGACATCTTTAGCAACCTACCCGGTCCCAGCGCGGGCCACGCCTTGGGACCCTATTTGGTCTTGCTCCAAGTGGGGTTTACCTAGCCACGAACTGTTGCCAGACGTGCGGTGCGCTCTTACCGCACCTTTTCACCCTTACCGGCGCCGAAGCGCTTAGGCGGTTATTTTCTGTGGCACTTTCCGTAGGCTCACGCCTCCCAGGCATTACCTGGCACTTCGCCCTATGGAGCCCGGACTTTCCTCCCCCCCCTAATTTTCATAGAGGGCAGCGACTGTCCGATCGACTCTCCGCCGCGCAGGTTAACGGCAGAGCGGCCGAAGAACAAGCGCTAATAGCCCGCAAACCGGTCTGCGCGACGGGTTACGCGTCTTTTTGCCGGTCCAGCGCCACCTGATACAGCACGTTTTTGCGCTCACCGGTGATTTGCGCCGCCAGAGCCGCCGCACGCTTGAGCGGCATCTCTTCCAGCAACAGGTTGAGGATGCGCATCGCCTCGCTGCTGACGGCATCTTCAGACTCCGGCGCGGTCCAGCCCGCCACCACCACGACGCATTCGCCACGCTGCTGATTGCTGTCGGCCTCGACGAATGCCCGCAACTCGCTCAGCGGCAAGCCCTTGAGCGTTTCAAAGGTCTTGGTGATTTCACGAGCGAGCAATGCCGGACGATCAGCGCCGAACACCGCTTCCATATCCCGCAGACATTCCAGAATGCGATGCGGCGCCTCGTAGAAAATCAGCGTGCGCGGCTCTTCTTTAATGGCTTCCAGGCGTGCTTTGCGCCCCACAGCCTTGGCCGGCAGAAAACCTTCGAAGATAAAGCGGTCGGATGGCAGACCGGCAGCCGACAACGCCGCGATCAACGCGCACGCACCTGGCACCGGCACCACATTGATCCCGGCCGCACGCGCCTGACGCACCAGGTGATAACCGGGATCGGAGATCAGCGGCGTACCGGCATCAGAAATCAGTGCGACGTTGTCGCCCGCCAACAGACGGGTAATGAAGCGACTGCCCTCATCCCGCTCGTTGTGTTCATGACAGGCTGCCAGCGGCGTGGAGATGCCAAAGTGCTGCATCAGGCGCTGGGAATGGCGCGTATCTTCGGCGGCGATCAGCGCCACCTCGCGCAGGATCTTCAACGCCCGGGCGCTGATGTCATCCAGGTTGCCGATGGGCGTCGCCACCACATAAAGCGAGCCCGCAGCGGAATTCAAAGGACCTGGAGCAGTCAAAGCGCACACCTCATGATCGGTAAAAGCCGCCATTGTAGCGCGTCGTGCGCCGGTCGACGCGTCCGGGTCGGACACGGTTTGTCGCACCATTGTGAGGCTGCGCACTCTTTGTATCAGCTAAATTGACGGTTTCACGCCAGTAACATCGCGCCCCGGCCAGTGCTTGGGTACAATTCGACGCTAATTTGATCGAGTATCAGGAACACTTACATGATCGCTTGCCTGCGGCTGTTCACTGCCCTCTGCCTCGCTGCCTTGCTGGCGGCTTGCGCCAGCTCCCCTTCCTCCAGCCTTGGCGAACTTCCACGGACCCCGGATGCCACCATCGAGCAACTGCTCGAACAGGCTGCCCAGGCCAAATCGCCGGACAAGGCTGCTCTGCTGCGCCTGAGTGCGGCAGACATGGCATACCGCCAGGGCAATGCCGGACAGTCCGCGCAAATCCTGCAGCAAGTGCCGATGGAGCAACTCCAGCCGGGCCAGCAGGCATTTGCCAGCACGCTGTCTGCTGAGCTGGCCATGACTCGCAACCAGCCGAAAGCCGCGCTGACTGCCTTGAGCCATCCAAGCCTGCAACGCCTGAGCGAAATGTCGGTACCGCTGCAAGTTCGCGCCGGCACCGTTCACGCCCGCGCCCTTGAAGCCGACGGTCAGACCCTGGCCGCCGCCCGCGAGCGCATCTTCATCGCGCCGATGCTGGAAGGCGAAGCTGCCAGCAAGAACCACGAAGCGATCTGGACCCTGATTGCGTCACTGCCGGCCGATCAACTGCAAGCGAACACCACCGATGACCTCGGCGGCTGGATGAGCCTGGCCCTGGCAGTGAAAACCGCCGGCACTCTGGAACAGCAGCAAGCCGCCATCGACAACTGGCGCAACCAGCATCCAAAGCATCCAGCCGCAATCAACCTGCCGCTGCCACTGACCAAACTCAAGGAACTGGCCAGCCAGCCCCTGAGCAAGATCGCCCTGCTCCTGCCGCAGGACGGCCAACTGGCCTCGGTCGGCAAGGCCCTGCGTGACGGCTTCATGGCCGCGCACTATCAGGCTCAGCAAGCCGGTCAGAAACCGCCGGCCATCGAGTTCTATGACAGCTCGAAACTGACCAACCTCGACGAGTTCTACCGCAAGGCCCAGGCCGATGGCGTGCAACTGGTCGTCGGCCCGTTGGAGAAACCGCTGGTCAAACAGTTGAGCACTCGCCCGCAACTGCCGATCACCACCCTCGCCCTGAACTACAGCGAAGGCGATCAAGGTCCGGCGCAGCTGTTCCAGTTCGGTCTGGCCGCTGAAGACGAAGCCCGCGAAGTCTCACGCCGCGCCCGTGCCGACGGTCTGCATCGCGCCGCCATCATGGTGCCGAAAGGCGAATGGGGCGACCGCGTCCTGCGTGCTTTCAGCCAGGACTGGCAAGCCAACGGCGGCAGCATTGTCGCCACCGAACGCGTCGACCAGCCGGTGCAACTGGCCCAGCAGATCGCCGACATGTTCCAGCTGCGTCAGAGCGAAGCTCGCGCCAAGAGCCTGCAGAATGCTGCCGGCACCAACGTTGCCGCCCAGCCTTCGCGTCGCCAGGACATCGAATTCATCTTCCTCGCCGCCACTCCTCAGCAGGCGCAGCAGATCAAGCCGACCCTGAACTTTCAGTACGCCGGTGACGTGCCGGTCTATGCGACCTCCCACGTGTTCAGCGCCAGCGGTGACGTGAACCAGTACAACGACATGAACGGCGTGCGCTTCTGCGAAACCCCGTGGCTGCTGGAAACCAGCGATCCGCTGCGTCAGCAGGTCACCGCGCAATGGCCACAAGCTGCCGGTAGCCTCGGTCGCTTGTATGCGATGGGCGTCGATGCCTATCGTCTGGCGCCACGTCTGGATCAACTGAAAGCATTGCCGGACAGCCGCATCGAAGGCCAGTCGGGCAGCCTGGGAATGACCCAGTCCCAACGCGTCGTCCGTCAGTTGCCATGGGCACAGTTCGTCAGCGGTCAAATCCAGCGCCTGCCGGACACTCCACGCTGATGCCCGACAGGTCACACCTGCAAAGCGGCAAGGATGCCGAGCGTCAGGCGCTCGAGCATTTGCAACACCAGGGTCTGCGCCTGCTGGCGCAGAACTGGTTATGTAAACGCGGTGAGCTTGATCTGGTCATGCTTGATGGCGATACAGTAGTATTCGTCGAAGTCCGTTACCGAAAGAACACTCAATGGGGTGGCGCACTCGACAGCATCGATGGGCGCAAACGGCAGAAACTGATTTTCGCCGCACAGTATTTTCTTCAGCGCGAGTCGCGTTGGGCCAATTCCCCCTGCCGCTTCGACGTGGTGGCCATCGACAGCCACCAGGGTCAGCTGAACTGGTTGCAGAATGCGTTCGACAGTTGACCGCCTGCTCCGACCCGGACACTTTCACTCAACACTTTTGCTCTTTGCTTTGCGGGCTGCACATTCACGTGCCGGACAGCCGCGCTAATTAAGGTCACACAGATGGACATGCAATCCCGAATTCGCCAGCTTTTCCAGGCCAGCATCGACACCAAGCAACAGGCGATGGACGTACTTGCACCGCACATCGAGCAAGCCAGCCAGGTGATGGTCAACGCACTGCTCAATGAGGGGAAAATGCTCTCGTGCGGCAACGGCGGCTCGGCCGGCGATGCCCAGCACTTCTCCTCGGAGCTGCTCAACCGTTTCGAGCGTGAGCGCCCTAGCCTGCCGGCGATCGCGCTGACCACCGACAGCTCGACCATCACCTCGATCGCCAACGACTACAGCTACAACGAAGTGTTCTCCAAGCAGATCCGCGCACTCGGCCAGCCGGGTGACGTATTGCTGGCGATTTCGACCAGCGGCAACTCGGCGAACATTATTCAGGCGATCCAGGCCGCACATGATCGCGAAATGATTGTCGTAGCATTGACCGGACGCGATGGCGGCGGCATGGCTTCGCTGCTGCTGCCCGAAGACGTCGAGATTCGCGTACCGGCCAACGTCACCGCACGTATTCAGGAAGTCCACTTGCTGGCGATCCATTGCCTTTGCGATCTGATCGACAGCCAACTGTTCGGGAGTGAAGAATGACCCCTAATCGCCTTGGCCTTCTGGCCTTGACCCTGTGCCTCGGCATCAGCGGCTGCACCTCGGTGGTGAATGCCAGCCGTGAAGCGCCGATCGAAGACGACCGCGGCACCCGCACTTTCGGCAGCAAGATCGATGACTCGCTGATCGAAACCAAAGTCGGCGTCAACGTGGCCAAGGCCGATCCGGCCCTGGACAACGACTCGCACATCGTCGTCACCAGCTTCAACGGCGTCGTTTTGCTGGCTGGCCAGACCCCGCGCGCAGACCTCAAGGAAAAGGCCGAACAGGCCGCCGCCAACGTTCAGCGCGTGAAAAAGGTCCATAACGAACTGCAAGTGTTGCAGCCCTCCTCCCTGCTGGCCCGCCAGAACGATGCCTGGCTGACCACCAAGATCAAGACCCAGATGCTCACCGACGCCAGCATTCCCGGCTCGCGGATCAAGGTCGTGACCGAGAACGGCATCGTCTATCTGCTGGGCCTGCTGACCAAACAGGAAGCCGCCCAGGCGACCAATCTGGTGCAGGGCGTTTCCGGTGTGCAGAAGATTGTGAAGCTGTTCGAATACATCGACTGACCGCAAAACGCAGGCACAAAAAAGGCGATCCAACCGGATCGCCTTTTTTATTACTTCACCACTTTCAGGCTTGGCCGGCCGCTTGGGCGCGGTGGCTCGCTGTCCGGTGGCGGAACATCGTCATCCTGATCGATCTCGTCTTCGTCATCCATCGGCGACTCCAGATCGAACACCATGCCTTGACCGTTCTCCCGGGCATAGACCCCCAGGATTGCAGCAATCGGCACGTACAGACTGTGCGGGACGCCACCGAAGCGACCTTCGAAGGTCACAACGTCGTTGTCCATGTGCAAGTGCCGCACGGCACTCGGCGAAATGTTCAGGACAATCTGCCCGTCACTGGCAAAGCCCTGTGGCACCTGCACCGCCGGGTACTCGGAATTGACCAGCATGTGCGGGGTGCAATCGTTATCCACAATCCACTCGTAGAGCGCGCGGACCAGATAAGGTCGACTGGAGTTCATAGCGGCTCCTTAAGCCTTAGCGCATGTCGCGTTCGACACCAGACAGACTCGCCTGGAAAGCCTCACGCGCAAACTGACGCTCCATATAATCAAGCAGCGGCTTGGCCGGCCGCGGCAGTTCTATACCCAGAATCGGCAAACGCCAGAGTATTGGCAATAGGCAGCAATCCACCAGACTTTGTTCCTCACTGAGGAAAAACGGCTTGTCGGCAAACAGCGGCGACACGCCCGTCAGGCTTTCGCGCAATTCCTTGCGCGCCGCGGCACGGGCCGCTTCCTTGGTGCGCGAATCCAGAATCAGATCCACCAGACCACACCAGTCACGCTGAATGCGGTGAATCAGCAGACGGCTGTTGGCACGCGCCACCGGGTACACGGGCATCAATGGCGGATGCGGGTAACGCTCATCCAGGTATTCCATCACCACGGTCGACTCCCACAACGCCAGGTCACGATCGACCAGCGTGGGCAGACTGCCGTAAGGGTTCACTTCAATCAGTTTAGGCGGCTGACGACCAGCCTCCACAAAAATGATTTCGGCGCTGACACCCTTCTCTGCAAGCACGATGCGCACTCGGTGGGAATAGTGGTCGGCGGGGTCGGAGTAACAGGCCAACCGATTGGTCACGCCCATGGCGATCCTCCTCGCTTGTTGAAATAGTCGGAGCCGGAAAAACGCGCGCGCCCAGAGGGCGCCTCCCGCAACGGCTGGCGAACCAGGCGTTGCGTTTCAGAGGCGCCCTTGGGCGCGCGCGATTAACAGCAATTGCTTGAAGCGTTATCAGTGCACGTCTTTCCAGTATTCACGCTTGAGCAGGTAGGCGAACACAAAGAAGAACGCCAGGTACAACAAGACGTAAGTACCGATGCGCTGATGTTGCAGCTTAACCGGGTTAGCCGAGTAAGCCAGGAAGGTTACCAGATTCTTGACCTTCTCATCGAACTGCTCTTCGTTGAGGGTTCCGGTTTTCGGCACGATGGTCAGCTGATCGCACGCTTCATGAGTCAGAGGCGTACCGGTCAGCGGGTCATATTGCTTCTTGCCGTCTTCGACGATCTGCACCTGTTTGCAACCTACGACCTGACGACCTTGCAGGCCGACCAGCACGTTAGGCATGCCGACGTTCGGGAAGACCTTGTTGTTCACGCCCCATGGACGTGCAGGATCTTCGTAGAACGACTTGAGGTAACCGTAGAGCCAGTCAGTGCCGCGAACACGAGCCACCAGCGTCAGGTCCGGCGGCGCTGCGCCGAACCAGGTCTTGGCGTCGGCCGGCTGCATGCCGATGTTCATGTGATCGCCGATCTTGGCGCCGGTGAACACCAGTTTCTCCAGCATCAGTTCGTGCGGAACGCCGAGGTCATCGGCCACACGCTCGTAACGCTGGAACTTGGCACTGTGGCAACCCATGCAATAGTTGGCGAAGGTACGCGCACCATCCTGCAGGGCAGCCTTGTCGGACACGTCGATGTCGACCTTTTCCAGTTCCGGACCACCGTGTTCGGCCGCGAAAGACAGCACTGGCAGAGCAGCAAAAATCAGAGCAAAAAATAACTTTTTCATCAGCCAGTCACCCTTTCCGGAACCGGTTTGGTCTTCTCGAGCCTGGTGTAGAACGGCATCAGAATGAAGTAGGCGAAGTACAGGAAGGTGCAGACCTGCGACAGCAGCGTACGGCCTGGCGTCGGGGCCAGAACGCCCAGAATGCCGAGGATCACGAACGAAATGCAGAACACCACCAGCCAGATCTTGCTCATCCAGCCTTTGTAGCGCATCGACTTGACCGGGCTGCGGTCGAGCCACGGCAGGACGAACAGCACCGCAATCGCCGCCCCCATGGCGATAACACCCATGAGCTTGTCAGGGACCGCACGCAAGATTGCGTAGAACGGTGTGAAGTACCAGACCGGAGCAATGTGCTCAGGGGTCTTGAACGGGTTGGCTTGCTCGAAGTTAGGCTTTTCGAGGAAGTAACCGCCCATTTCCGGGAAGAAGAACACAATGAAGCAGAAGATGAACAGGAACACCACGACGCCGACGATATCTTTTACGGTGTAGTACGGGTGGAAGGCGATACCGTCCAGCGGGATACCGTTTTCGTCTTTGTGTTTCTTGATGTCCACGCCGTCCGGGTTGTTCGAACCGACTTCGTGCAGCGCCAGGATGTGCAGCACCACCAGACCGAGAATCACGATCGGCAGGGCAACCACGTGCAGGGCGAAGAAGCGGTTCAGGGTGATCCCGGAAATCAGGTAGTCACCGCGGATCCACTGGGTCAGGTCGTTGCCGATGACCGGGATCGCGCCGAACAGCGAAATGATCACCTGGGCACCCCAGTAGGACATCTGGCCCCACGGCAGCAGGTAACCCATGAAGGCTTCGGCCATCAGCGCCAGGTAGATCAGCATCCCGAAGACCCACACCAGCTCGCGCGGTTTCTGGTACGAACCGTAGAGCAGGCCACGGAACATGTGCAGATAGACCACGATGAAGAACGCCGAAGCGCCGGTGGAGTGCAGCAGGCGCAGGATCGAACCGTACTCGACGTCGCGCATGATGTATTCGACGGAGGCGAACGCTTCTTCCGCCGACGGGGTGTAGCTCATCGTCAGCCAGACACCGGTGACGATCTGGTTGACCAGAACGAGCAGCGCCAGCGAGCCGAAGAAGTAGAAGAAGTTGAAGTTTTTTGGAGCGTAATACTTGCTGAGATGGTCTTCCCACATCTTGGTGGCGGGGAAGCGCGCATCAACCCAATCCATGAACTTGCTCATCACGCTTTCTCCGTATCGACGCCAATGACAATCAGGTCATCGGTCTCATAGGAATGCGGGGGTACTGGCAGGTTCAAAGGCGCAGGTTGCGACTTGTAGACGCGGCCAGCCAGATCGTAGTGGGAACCGTGGCAAGGGCAGAAATAGCCGCCTACCCAGTCTTTGCCCAGATCTGCGGGTGCCACTTCGGGACGGAAGGTCGGTGAGCAACCCAGGTGAGTGCAGATCCCGATCAGCAGGAGGATTTCCGGCTTGATCGAACGCACTTCAGGGTCGACATAAGTGGGTTGCGTGGAGTTTTTGGAGGTCGGATCGGAGAGCTGGCCCTCGATCTTCTTGAGATTCCCCAGGATTTCCTCGGTACGGCGGACAATGAACACCGGCTGGCCGCGCCATTCAGCAATCATCTGCTGTCCTGGCTCGATTTTGCTGACATTCACTTTCACCGGTGCTCCGGCAGCCTTCGCCTTGGCACTGGGAAACCATGACCCCACGAACGGGACCGCAGCCCCCACCGCTCCTGCAGCACCCACCACGGATGTGGCTGCTACCAAGAAGCGACGCCGGCCTGCATTCACGCCGTCATTGCTCATTCAGTCCTCTCCCATCAGCTTTGTGGCCTGTTAAATCAGGCGTCTACTAAATTGAAACTATGTACTTATAAAAATTTTGCCGAATGGTAATGAAAACCCCCAATTCTGACAAGGTAATTACCCGGAGGGCTGGCCCTCAAGCCTTGTAGTATAGGGGGTCTACGAATGTGGCAAGTTGTCACAGCGCAATTATTCAAGAAATCGCACGCATAAAAAAACGCCCGGTTCCGTGAGGAATCGGGCGTTCTTTTTGAACGTGGAAGCGAAATTAACGCTTCGAGTACTGCGGACGCTTACGCGCTTTACGCAGACCAACTTTCTTACGTTCAACTTCACGGGCGTCGCGGGTAACGAAGCCAGCTTTGCGCAGAGCGCTACGCAGGGTTTCGTCGTAGTCCATCAGAGCGCGAGTGATGCCGTGGCGGATTGCGCCAGCTTGACCACTTACACCACCACCGATGACGGTGACGTAGATGTCGAACTTCTCGACAGTCTCAGTCAGTTCCAGCGGCTGACGAACTACCATGCGGGCAGTTTCGCGACCGAAGAACGTGTCCAGGGAGCGGTTGTTGATGGAGATGTTACCAGTACCCGGACGCAGGAAAACGCGTGCGGTTGCGGTCTTGCGACGGCCAGTGCCGTAATTTTGAGTCGCCGACATAATGAACTATTCCGTTAAATCTTCAGTTCTTGGGGCTGCTGAGCAGTATGAGGGTGTGCAGCGCCCGCATAGACTTTCAGCTTACGGTACATGTCGCGACCCAGTGGGTTTTTAGGCAGCATGCCTTTAACCGCGGTCTCGATCACGCGCTCAGGGGCCTTGGCGATCAGCTTTTCAAAGTTGATCGACTTGATGCCGCCCGGGAAACCGGAGTGGGAGTAGTACATTTTGTCAGTGGTTTTAGCACCGGTAACACGGATCTGCTCGGCGTTGATTACGACGATGTAGTCGCCGGTGTCAACGTGAGGAGTGTACTCAGGCTTGTGCTTGCCACGCAGACGGCTCGCGATTTCGGTGGCCAGACGACCCAGGGTCTGACCAGCAGCGTCGACGACAAACCAGTCGCGCTTTACTGTTTCCGGTTTAGCAGTAAAAGTTTTCATTCTTTATAGCCTCAGGGGCCGCCTGTAAATAAGACGGCGGATCTTACTGAATAGTGCGTACTTTGACAAGTCAAAGGCAGCCGGATACAGACGCTTTCGGGGGCTCGGGTCGGCGCGTCCGTTCAACGGCAAGATTCTTCGGCGGCGGCGCATCACTTCCACTGCAGAAAGAGGTCGGCAATTATGCAGATTGCGAAAAAAATTTCAACCTGCTTTTATGCTTGTTTTGCCCAAGGAGCACCCGATGGACTATCGCCAGCTAGGCCGTACCGACCTGAACGTGAGTGCAATCTGCCTCGGCACCATGACCTGGGGCGAGCAAAACACTGAAGCTGAAGCCTTCGCCCAGATCGAACGGGCAAAAGAGGCCGGGATCAATTTCCTCGACACCGCCGAGATGTACCCGGTGCCGCCGAAAGCCGAAACCTACGCCACCACCGAGCGCTACATCGGCAATTACTTCAAGAGCCGTGGCGACCGCGCCGACTGGATCCTCGCCAGCAAGATCGCCGGCCCCGGCAACACCATCGACTACATCCGCGACAAGAACCTGCGCCACAACCGCCACCACATCACCGAAGCCGTGGACGCCAGCCTCAAGCGCCTGCAGACCGACTACATCGATCTGTATCAATTGCACTGGCCGGAGCGCAGCACCAACTTTTTCGGACAGCTGGGCTACAAGCACCAGACCGAAGCCAACCTGACGCCGCTCGAAGACACCCTTGAAGCACTCGATGAGCAAGTGAAGGCGGGCAAGATCCGCCACATCGGCCTGTCCAACGAGACCCCGTGGGGCACCATGCGCTTTCTCGCCCTCGCCGAAGCCCGCGGCTGGCCGCGCGCCGTGTCGATTCAGAACCCGTACAACCTGCTCAACCGCAGTTTCGAGATCGGCCTGGCGGAAATCGCCATCCGTGAACAGTGCGGCCTGCTCGCCTATTCGCCGCTGGCGTTCGGTTTCCTGTCGGGCAAGTACGAAGGTGGGGCGCGTCCGCCGAAAGGCCGCCTGAGCCTCTACAGCCGCTTCAGCCGCTATTTCAACCCGCAATCGGAGGCGGCCTGCAGCCGTTACGTGGCGCTGGCCCGTGAACACGGCCTGGATCCGGCACAAATGGCCCTGGCCTTTGTGAATCAGCAACCGTTCGTCACCAGCAACATCATCGGAGCGACAACGCTGGAGCAACTGGACAGCAACATCGCCAGCTACGAGCTGAAACTGTCGAAGGAAGTGCTGGAAGGGATCGAAGCGATTCACAAGGATCATCCGAACCCGGCGCCGTGATCCAGGACGATGATCGTTCCCACGCTCAGCGTGGGAACGCATACCGCGATGCTCCGCGTCACTCCCAAAGCGGACGCAGAGCGTCAATGGCGGCATTCCCACGCAGAGCATGGGAACGATCACACGCTCGGATCAAAGCGACCGCGCAATGATCTCCTTCATGATTTCATTGGTGCCGGCATAGATCCGCTGCACCCGCGCATCCGCCCAGGCCCGGGCCACCGGGTATTCCCACATGAAACCGTAGCCGCCATGCAGCTGCACGCACTCGTCGAGCACCTTGCATTGCAGGTCGGTGCCCCAGTACTTGGCCATCGCCGCCGTCGGCACGTCGAGCTTGCCTTGCAGATGCAGCTCCAGGCAGCGGTCGACGAACACCCGACCGATCTGAATCTCGGTGGCCATTTCCGCCAGTTTGAAGCGGGTATTCTGGAAGTCGGCAATCGACTTGCCGAACGCCTTGCGCTCGCGGGTGTAATCCAGCGTCCACTGAAGCGCCGCCTCGGCTGAAGCCAGACCGCCAATCGCCACGGTCAGACGCTCCTGCGGCAGTTCCTGCATCAGATAGGCAAACCCTGCCCCGGCCTGACCCAGCAGGTTTTCTTTCGGCACTCGCACGTCCTGGAAGAACAATTCCGACGTGTCCTGCGCCTTCATTCCGACCTTCTCCAGGCGCTTGCCCTTGTCGAAGCCCGGCGTGTTCGACTCCACCAGAAACAGGCTGGTGCCCTTGGCGCCGGCCTTGGGATCGGTCTTGGCGACAACGATCACCAGATCCGCCAGGAAGCCATTGGTGATAAAGGTTTTCGAGCCGTTGATCACATATTCGTCGCCATCCAGCACCGCCGTGGTCTTGACCCCTTGCAGGTCGGAACCGGCACCCGGTTCAGTCATGGCGATCGCGGTGACCATCTCGCCGGACACCAGTTTCGGCAGGTACTTCTGCTTCAGCGCCTCGCTGCCGTAATGCAGGATGTACGGCGCAACAATGTCCGAATGCAGCGAGAAACCGATGCCGGTCAGGCCCAGCCGCCCTACTTCTTCGATCACGACCGCACTGTAAAGAAAGTCCGCCCCCAACCCGCCGTATTCCTCCGGCAGGTGCGAGCACAGCATCCCCGCCTCCCCCGCCTTGTTCCACAGTTTGCGGTCGATGTAGCCTTGTTTTTCCCATTGCCCATGGAACGGCACGGCCTCTTTTTCGAGGAATGTTCGTACGCTGTCGCGGAACAATTCGTGCTCGGAGCTGAACAAGGTTCTGGGAATCATGCGGCACCTTTTCTTTATTGTTGGAGGGATCAGACCTTTAGAGACTAAGCCTCGCTTCCGATACAGGACACTGGACACATCCGACAAAAAATAAGACGATCCAGCCGTCTGGTGACCACTTTCCCTTATAAAAACAAAAGTTGAATTATGTCCAAGCAAGTCTCCACGCCCTTGCGGCGCGTCAGCATCCTGGCGATCGACCGGGTTTTCGCTTCCACCCTCATGCAAGCCAAGGATTTCTTCCATCTGGCCAGCCTGCGTTACGGCAAACAACTGGGCCACGGCCTGACTCCGGCGTTCGAAACCCGCCTGGTCAGTCCCGACGGCAAACCGGTGAACAGCTTCAGTGACGTGGTCATGCCGGTGGACGGTAGCCTGGAAAACGCCGACGTCATCATCCTCCCGGCGTTCTGGGACGATTTCGATACGCTGTGCCAACGTTATCCACAGATCCTGCCGTGGCTTCGCGAACAGCATGCCCGGGGCGCCGTGCTCTGCGGCGAGGCCACCGGGGTGTTCTGGCTGGCCGAGGCCGGGCTGCTCAACGGCAAGGAAGCGACCACCTACTGGCGCTTCTTCAACGCCTTCGCCGAGCGCTTCCCGCAGGTCTACCTCAATCAGGACAAGCACCTGACCGACGCCGACAACCTGTATTGCGCCGGCGGTACGACCTCGGCCTGCGATCTCTACATTTATCTGATCGAGCGCTTCTGCGGCGCCAACGTGGCTCAGGCTGTGGCCCGCGACATTCTCTATGAAGTGCAGCGCAGCTACGCCCCGGGACGCATTGGTTTCGGCGGTCAGAAGTTGCACCAGGACGTGATCATCCTACAGATCCAGCACTGGCTCGAAGAGCATTTCGCCGACAAGTTCCGCTTCGAAGACGTGGCGCGCGAGCACGGCATGAGCATCCGCAACTTCATGCGCCGCTTCCAGACCGCCACCGGCGACAAGCCGCTGCACTATCTGCAACGGCTGCGCATCGAGACCGCCAAGGGCTTGCTCTCCGGCAGTCGCAAGAGCATCAAGACCATCAGCTACGAAGTCGGCTACGACGATGCGAGCTTCTTCGCACGGCTGTTCCGCCAGCACACCGAACTGTCGCCGAACCAGTACCGGCAGCAGTTCCAGCAAGCTGCCTGACGATTCGACCAGACACAAAAAAGGGCCTGCATGTGCAGGCCCTTTTTGTTTGCCGAATCCGCTTAAGGCTTGTGTGCCCGGGACAGGAATTCGTGGGATTGCATTTCCAGCAGACGGCTGAGGGTACGCTGGAACTCGAACGTCAGACGTCCGCCGGTGTACAGGTCTTTCAACTCCACTTCGGCAGAAATGATCAGCTTGACGTTACGGTCGTAGAACTCGTCAACCATGTTGATGAAGCGCCGGGCAATGTCGTCGGTGGTGACGCTCATCTGCTCCACGCCACTGAGCAGCACGGCGTGGAAGATCTTGCCCAGTTCGATGTAGTCGTTCTGGCTGCGCGGGCCGTCGCACAGTTCGCGGAAGTCGAACCAGGCCACGTCGTCGCAAGTGCGCAGGGCACGGATTTCGCGATTCTCGATGATCAGCACATCGTTTTCCACTGCCGCCGTACATTCCGGGGTCAGTGCCTTGAAGCTCTTGCGCAGGCTTTCGTGAGCAGCTTCGTCGAGCGGGAAGTGGAACAGTTCCGCTTGTTCGAGGTGGCGCAGACGGTAGTCGACGCCACTGTCGACGTTGACGATCTCGGTGTTCTGCTTGATCAGCGCGATGGCCGGCAGGAAGCGCGCGCGTTGCAGGCCATCCTTGTACAGACCGTCCGGCACGATGTTCGAGGTGGCGACCAGGGTCACGCCGTTCTTGAACAGCTCTTCCATCAGCGTGCCGAGAATCATGGCGTCGGTGATGTCGGAGACGAAGAACTCATCGAAGCAGATGACCCGCGATTCCGTCGCGAAGCGCTTGGCGATGATGGTCAGCGGGTTTTTCTCGCCGCCGAGGGTTTTCATTTCTTCGTGCACGCGCTTCATGAAGCGGTGGAAGTGAGTGCGGGTCTTTTCCTTGAATGGCAGTGCTTCGAAGAAGGTGTCCACCAGGTAAGTCTTGCCGCGACCCACGCCGCCCCAGAAGTACAGGCCCTTGACCGGCGTCTGATCCTTTTTGCCAAACAGCTTGCCCAGCAAACCCGGCTTGTTCTGCTCGGCCGCGATCAGATCGTCGTACAGGCGTTGCAGATGACGCACGGCAGTTTCCTGCGCCGCATCGTGGAAGAAGTCCGGGCGTTTCAGATCAGCTTGATATCGTTCTAGGGGCGTCATAATTCGTTAGCAAGGCAACAAAAACGGGCCGTCACTGTAGCGATGGCCCGTGGGAATGGCAATCGGCCCTTGGTCGGGCCGGCCCGTTGATTATTCCTGAACCGGTGTCAGAGCGACCCGCAAGGCCTCGACGGCCGCATCCCGCGCAGCCACGTCGGCGAACGCCGGGCTGTCGCCAACGCACTCGCCTTCCAGCCAGACGCTGAAGCTCAGCTCTTCGCTGCGCACATCCAGCGCCTGACCCGATTGCAGCTGCTTGGTCACCTGACCGGCGGTTTTACCGTCGGCGAAGTTGCGCGACAGCAGCAATTGCTCGCCGTCGGCCGCCAGCAGACGGAAACGGAAGCTGCCGTCGTCTTCACGGAAGCTGACGAAACGTGCGGCTTTCGCGGCTTTCTTCTTGGAGGTCGCGGCCACCTGAACCTGATTGACGAAGGAGCGCAGGCCGACCGCTTCGCGCAACTCGTTGAGGAACGGCGTCGCCACCGCACGAGCCTTCTTGGCGCCGTGTTGCAGGATGTCCTCCAGATCTGCCGGACGCTCGATCAACTGGTGATAACGCTCGCGGGACTCGCCCAACTCGTTGTCCAGCAGCTGGAACAGACGGTTCTTCGCCTCGCCCCAACCCAGACCGCCCAGCAGCTCGCTGCGGAACTCGTCGGCCTGCGCCGGTGTGGCGAACGCCTGGAACAGGGTGAACAGGTGCGAGTTGTCCGGATCTTTCGCTTCGCCCGGCGCTTTGGAGTCGGTAACGATTCGCGAGATCGCGTCCTTCATTTCCTTGGCGCTGGAGAACAGCGGAATGGTGTTGTCGTAGCTCTTGGACATCTTGCGACCGTCCAGGCCCGGCAACGTGGCCACGCTTTCCTCGATCAGCGCTTCGGGCATGGTGAAGAACTCCTTGCCCTGGCCGAACAGGTGGTTGAAGCGCTGGCCGATGTCACGGGCCATTTCCACGTGCTGGATCTGATCGCGACCGACCGGCACCTTGTGCGCGTTGAACATCAGAATGTCCGCCGCCATCAGTACCGGATAGCTGTACAAACCCATGGTGATACCGGCATCCGGGTCTTCGCCGCTCTCGACGTTCTTGTCCACCGAAGCCTTGTAGGCGTGGGCGCGGTTGAGCAGGCCTTTGGCGGCAACGCAGGTCAGCAGCCAGGTCAGCTCGGGGATTTCAGGGATGTCGGACTGACGGTAGAAGGTCACTCGATCCACATCCAGGCCACCGGCCAGCCAGGTCGCGGCGATTTCCAGACGCGAGCGCTGGATGCGCAGCGGGTCATCGCACTTGATCAGGGCGTGATAGTCGGCCAGGAAGTAGAACGAGTCGGCGTTGCTGTCGCGGCTGGCGAGAATCGCCGGGCGGATGGCGCCGGCGTAGTTGCCCAGGTGCGGGGTGCCGGTGGTGGTGATGCCGGTGAGGATGCGGGTACGGTTCGTCATGGGTAATCGCTTGTCAGACTGCAATCAATTCGAGAGACGCGGCAGGATCAGATCCTTGAGATCGGTCAGCTTGCCATGAAAAAAGTGTCCGCATTCTGCCACTTTCAGCAGCTCATGGGGGCGCGGGAGTTTTTCAGACCAGTCGTAGACCAGCTGCGGATCGATCACTTCATCGGTTTCCGGCTGGATCACGGTCAGCTCACCCTGCTGCGGCAATTGATCCTGATCGCCCAGACGCATCACCGCCGGCGCGACCATGAACAGATGCTTGAGCGTGATGCCCCGGGATTCGAGACGACCGCCGAGACTTGCTGCAACAAATCCACCGAAGGAGAAACCGAACAGGGTCAGCGGCAGATCCGGATGTTTTTCCAGCAGCCATGCGGCAGCGGCTTGGGCGTCATCGACTTCACCGGTGCCCATGTCATGGGAACCTTCGCTGGCACCGACGCCGCGATAGTTGAAGCGCAAGGTGATCAGGCCGGCGTCGCGCGCGGTGCGCTGCAGGGTCGAGACGACCTTGTTGAGCATGGTGCCGCCCTGCACCGGGTTCGGGTGGCAGATCAGCGCGATGCCGCGTGGCTGCTCATTGTCCAGATACAAAGACTCAAGTTGCCCCACCGGGCCATCAATCACTACAGGGGTTTCACGCATCAGCAAGGAAGGAACTCCGTGACCTCGGATCGGGTCGACTCGTCTAGCAAATTGTCTGTGCCAGTCTATTGCGAGTGAATCGCGGTATACAGCGCAGGTTCGAGCCGTTAACGTAAAGCAAAGCCGTTTATAGAGGAAGGACTCGTGGAACACTCGCTCTTAGTTTGGTTGTTACCGACTCTTGCCCTGGTTGTGGGTGTCGCCATTGGTTTCCTGATCGCTCGCGTTGCGCCGAACGCCGCGCCCAGCCGCACGCAGCGTCAACTGGATGATATTCAGGAACGTTTCGACAGTTATCAGAACGAAGTGGTGACCCACTTCAACAGCACCGCCAATCTGGTCAAGAAGCTGACCCAGAGCTATCAGGAAGTGCAGGATCACCTCGCCGAGGGTGCCAACCGCCTGGCCCTGGACGAGCAGACCCGTCAACGCTTGCTGGCCTCGCTGCACGCCGACGCGGCACAGGCCCCACGGGAACGCCTGACGCCACCACGGGATCAGGAACCGCCGCGTGACTACGCGCCGAAGACCCCGAACTCGCCGGGCATGCTCGACGAGCATTACGGCCTGAAGAAGTAATCAGCTTTCGCGCCAACAAAAAGCCCCCGGACAATCACTTGTCCGGGGGCTTTTTTGTACCTGACGGTTACGGGTACTGCTGAACCGTGCCCGGCTGCTGCTGACCACCGTACTGCTGGCCCGGAATCGCCTTGAGGTTAACCTCGACGCGACGGTTCTGCGCCCGGCCATTGACGTCACCGTTGCTGGCGATCGGATTATCCGGACCGGCACCGCGGGCACTCAGGTTGGCACCGCTGACGCCTTGCGAAGTCAGGTAGGTCGCCACGCTCTGCGCACGACGCTGGGACAGGTCCATGTTGTGCTGACGACTGCCAGTGCTGTCAGTGTAACCGACGATTTCGATCTGGTTCTGGTTGAACTCTTTGAGCGAGTTGGCCAGGTTGTTCAGCGGCTGATAGAAACTGGAAGCTATGTTCGCCGAATCGGTGGCGAAGGTGATGTTGCCCGGCATGATCAGCTTGATCTGATCGCCCTGACGCTGCACTTCAACCCCTGTGTTGGCCATGCTGGCGCGCAGTTTTTTCTCCTGCTGGTCGGCGTAGTAGCCGTAACCGGCGGCCGAGGCACCGACGACGGCTGCGCCGATCAGCGCACCCTTGCCGCGGTTGTTGTGGTCGATGGCGGCACCGGCCAGCGCGCCGGCCAGCGCACCGAGGCCACCGTACTTGGCGGTTTTGCTCATGCCCTGGGAGCCACCGTCGGCCTGACCCTGATTGTCATACGGGTTGGGCGAGGCGCAGCCGGACAAGACGGCCACGGCAGTAGCGACAATAATCAAACGACGCGTGGTGAACATGGAGTGCTCCTACATTTTGCATTCTGTGGTGCAGCGGCCATTGGCAACTGGCCCGTGCGGGCGTTGGATCATGACAATGCACAAAAATTCCGCCGGGCACCCGTGACAAAATGTTTAGGCACGCACAAACGGGTTCTCGCGCATCTCATCCCCCAGACGCGTATCCGGACCATGCCCGGCTACAACGGTCGCGTCTTCATCCAGGGTGTATAGCCGTTGCTTGATCGATCGCACGATGGTCGCCTGATCGCCGCCCCACAAATCCGTGCGCCCTACTCCGCGACGAAACAGCGTGTCGCCGGCAATCAACAGCTTAGCCTCGGAAAACCAGAAGCTCATGGAACCTGGCGTATGCCCCGGCGTGTGCAGCGCCACGCCACAACCGCAGGCCAGCTCTTCATCATCGCTCAACCAGCGATCGGGAGACGGCACCGGGGTGTAAGGCACGCCGAACATCTGGCACTGCATCTCGAGGTTGTCCCACAGGAACTGATCCTCTTTGTGCAGATGCAAGGTGGCGCCGGTCTTCTCTTTCATCTGTCCGGAAGCCAGGAAGTGGTCGAGGTGCGCGTGAGTGTGAATGATGCTGACCACTTTCAGACCGAGGGCATCGAGCCGGGCCATGATCAGGTCAGGGTTGCCGCCCGGATCGACGACAATGGCTTTTTTGGTGATCGGATCGCCGATGATCGTGCAGTTGCACTGGAGCGGGCCGACGGGGAAAGTTTCGCGAATGAGCGCGGGATTTGCAGCGGTCATGGGAGATCCTGAACAGACATTGAAGACAGTGCGCAGAGGCTGATTTCCGCCATTTTACGTTGTTGGCATCGCAGGATGCCGACACAGCGCAAAACAGCAGATTCAGTTCAACACCCCCAACTCTTTCGCCCGCGCCACCGCTTGCGTGCGCCGTTCCACACCCAGCTTGCTGTTGATGTGACTGGCGTGCGTTTTCACGGTGTGCAGCGAGATGAACAGCTGATCACTGATTTCCTGATTCGAGCAGCCCTGAGCGATCAACCTCAGGACGGCGAGCTCACGACTGCTGAGCGATTCGGTCGTCGTGGATTCCGCTGCAGGACGAGCCGGCGCCTGGGGGAAATGTTCCAGCAATTGCTGACCGGCAGCTGTCGGTGCAGTCAGTGACAGTTGCCCGCGCAACCAGTCAGCATGCTCTTTGACCAGCACATCGAAAGGTTGCAGGACGCCGCCGGACGCCGCTTCCAGTGCCTGACTCAATGCCTTGCGCGCTTCAGGCTCACGATTGTTTGCCAACAGCAACACCACTTTTTGCGTCAGCGCCATCACGCTGAGCAGTTGCCGTCCGGTTTGCTGGCCGTTCTCCAGCAGCACGTTCAATCGCCCTTCGGCGAGCATCGGTTGCCCCTGTATGACGTCCAGCAACGCCTGTTGCAGCTCGACGTGCAAGGGCAGTTGCGGATGAAATTCCGGCGGTGCCGCCGCGTATTCACCGGTGTAGGTCTGGCCCAGTCGCGCCAGCCAGGCTTCGGCCAGATCGATACGCCCCTGAGCCAGCCACAGCTCACATTTGACCAGGGTGATCATCGCCAGGTAGTAGATCGGCGGGACATCCCATATGTGCATCAGCCTTTCGGCTTCGGCCAGTTCGGCGAAGGCCTTGGCGAAATCGCCGCTGCTGCCGTCGAGCCGGGCGATCACGCAGTGGCCGATCAGCACGCTGATGTCACGACAGGCCCTTGCTTCAGTCAGGCCCGCCTGCAATCGCGCCCTTGCCGCCTGAGGCTGCAATCGCATGGCCAGCAGAAAACCCTCATACAGCGTCAGTCGCGCACGCACGGCGTACAAACGCTGCGCGGACAATCCGCGCAAGCGCTCCAACCCTTGGCGCACTTCATCGAGCGCGCGCAGGATTTCGCCGCGGGCCTGCAGGACGCGGGCACGATCATAATGCGCCAGCGCCTCGAACAAGGGATTGCCGACCCGCTGCGCCAGCTCAAGCGACTCGCGGTTCAGGCCCCGTGCACGCCACAGATCGCCGTCGGCAATCGCGAGATTGGAGAGGGTCGACAGGCACATCAGACGCTGGCCGTAACGCTTGGCCGGCAGGCTTTCCAGTGCTTCGCTGCAATACTCGATGGTCTGCTCGCGATGGCCCCGCCCGCGGGCGATGATGCCCTTGAGGGCCAGCCATTGGGCCAGCATGGATTTCTGGGCGGTGGCCGAAGGTGCCGGCAGAAAACGACTCAGATGACTGGCGAGCTCTTCGGCCGCATCAAGCTGACAGGCCAGCCCCAGCGCCCAGCTGTACAACACGATCAGGCGCGGGGTGCTGATCAGCAGGCTGTCGGGCAAGTCCATTTTCCAGCGCAGCAGCATGCCGACGTTCTGCTCAGCCAGCAGTTGCTCCTCGGAAAGGTTCTGTACCAGATTGGCAGCGACGTCCAGATGCCCTGCGCGCAGTGCCTGCTCGACAGCTTCATCCAGAAGGCCCTGGGCATTGAACCAGCGGCAGGCGCGCAGATGCAGCGTCGCGGCCGGCACCAGTGCCCGGGCGATAGGCCGGCTGCGCAACAGGTCGGAAAACAGGTGGTGATAACGATACCAGTGCCCATGCTCGTCCAGCGGCACGAGGAACACCTGGTGCGCCAGCAGGAAACGCAGGATTTCCGCACTGTCGTGGGCTTCGCGCACCGCGTCGCACAGCTCGCTGCAAAAGCGTTCCTGCGGCGCGGTGTCATAAAGAAACGCCTGGACCTCGGCGGGCAGGCAATCGATGACTTCTTCCAGCAGATATTCGCGGATCAGCCCTTCCCCGCCGTTCAACGCTTGTGGCAAGGCTGATTCGGTGCCGACTTCAGCGATCGCCAGCAGCCAGAAACGCAGCCCGGCCACCCAGCCTTCGCTGCGCTGGATCAGGTTTTCCAGCGCTTCACCGCGCAGGGAACTGCTGTGACGATCAAGCAGTGCCAAGGCTTCGTCGTGGGTCAGGCGCAGGTCCTGTTCGTGCAGTTCCAGCAACTGGCGCGACAGGCGCAGACGTGCCAGGTGCCAGTCCGGGCGCTGCCGACTGGTGACCATGACCACCAGGCCGTCCGGTAAATGATTGAGGAAAAATTGCAGGCAACGGTCGAGCACCGGCCCTTGAGCGAGGTGGTAGTCATCCAGTACCAACAGCAGCGGAGCCGTCGGTTGCAGATGCAGCGCCAGTTCATCCAGCAGGCCGTCGAGCCATTCTTCGAACGCAAACGGCTGATGACGTTGACGCATTTTCAGCAGTCCCAGTGCCCGGCTGCCCAATTGCGGAAAATAGTCCTGCAGACCTTCGAGCAGTCGCTCGAGAAACCGCCCCGGATCGTTGTCCCGCGGACTCAGACCCAGCCACAGGCTTTGCCAGTGCGCCGGCAGACTCTGACAGAACTCCACCGCCAGCGAGCTCTTGCCGAACCCGGCCGGGGCGCTGACCAGCAACAAACGCCCTCCGAGCCCGGCGCTCAGGCGCTCGCACAAACGGGGTCGCAGCACGTAGCCGTCGGGTAGCGGCGGACGGAAAAAACGTCCGTCCAGTGCCGCGACGGCAACGCTTGCAGGGCCCGGAAGTGGGGACAGATCAGTCATGGCCGGCTCTTGTTTGTAGGGCTGTTGGCGGCGTAGCAGATGCCCGCAGACTAGCCTTAAACGGAGCGGTTATGAAGGTCGTTGCTACAAATGGCTACAAAAAGGCTACGGAAAAAGCGACAGGCAAAAAAACGCCCCGAACCGGTCGGGGCGTTTTAACGAGGATGCGGCCTCGGTTTACAGGAGCTTAGCGAATACCGTCCTGGCGCAGGGCTTGGGGCGTGAAGTCTGCGGTGGTTGCAGTGAAACCGAAGTCATACGCCGATTTCTCTTCGTTCTTCATGCCCAGAGCCAGGTAGCGGCCGGACTGCAGGTCGTAGAGGGTTTCCAGGGTGTACCAAGGCACCTGCACGTTGTAGTAGTCCTGGGAGTGAGCTTCCGCCACGCGCCACAGTTGGTTGCGACCGTCATAGTGATCGATCACGGCCGCTTGCCAGGTGTCTTCGTCGATGAAGAAGTCACGCTTGGCGTAGATGTGACGCTGACCTTCCTTCAGGGTCGCGGTCACGTGCCAGACGCGACGCAGTTCATAGCGCGCCAGATCCTGGTTGATGTGCCCGGCCTTGATGATGTCGGCATACTTGAGCTTTGGATCGTCGAGCTTGTAGCTGTCGGAGGCGATGTACATCTCTTGCTTGCCGACCAGTTTCCAGTCGTAGCGATCCGGTGCGCCGTTGAACATGTCCAGGTTGTCGGAAGTACGCAGACCATCCGCCGCGGTACCCGGGCCGTCATAGGACACTTGCGGTGCGCGGCGCACACGACGCTGACCGGCGTTGTAGACCCACGCCGAACGCGGTTCCTTCACCTGATCGAGGGTTTCGTGCACCAGCAGTACACCACCGGCCAGACGTGCCGGCGCGGTCACTTTCTGCTTGAAGTAGAACAGGATGTTGCCCGGGTTCGCCGGATCGTAATCTTTCATCTTGTCGCGGAACACGAACTGGTCCTGGAAATACACCAGGCTGAACGAGCCGTTCGGTTGCGGCGTGGCCTGGGTCACCAGACGGGTCACGCTGCCGCCGCGATAGCGGGTGATGTGGTTCCAGATGACTTCCACACCGGTTTTCGGAATCGGGAACGGCACGGCGGTATCGAAGTTTTCCAGGCCGTTGCCGCCCGACACCAGCGTCGTGGTGGTGGCGTTCTTCTTGATGGCGGCGAATACCGCATCCGGCACGGTGGCACCGCGATGGGATGGGTAGACCGGCATCTTGAAGGTATCAGGGTAACGCTGGAACATCGCGTACTGACCCGGCGCGAGCTTGGCCTTGTACTGATCGACGTTCTGTTTGGTAATGGTGAACAGCGGTTTTTCACTGGCGTACGGGTCGGACAGGAAGCCTTTGCTGTCGACAGTACCGGCGTTCTTCGGCATCGGTTTCCAGGCCGGGATCGAGCCGTCGGCGTTACCGGCCATTTCGGCGCCCATCGGGGTCAGGCTCTTGCCCAGTTTGTCCGCTTCGGCGGCAGGCACTGCCGCCATGACGCCGGTCGCCAGCAGCGACAGGCCCAGAACACCGGCGTGGAACAGACTCTTTGTTATTTTCATAAATTCGTTCGTCCTGAATGCAGTGCTTAGAAGTTCACGCCGAGGCTGAGCGCCACGAAGTCGCGGTCATCCACGGTGGTGTACTTGCCGTCGAAGAAGTTGGTGTAAGCCAGGCTCGCGGTATAGGTGTTCTGGTACTCGGCATCGACGCCCAGGCTCACCGCCTTGCGACCTTCTTCAAAGTTGCCGCCAGGGCCTGGCGAGTAGCCGCTGACGTCATGGGACCAGGCCACGTTCGGCTTGAGGTTCACGCCGGCGAACACGTCGTTGTATTCCCAGATGGCGCGACCGCGATAACCCCAGGAAACCGACGTGGTGAAACCGTCATTGTTGCAATTGCGGCTACGGTTGTTCTGTGGGGAACCTGGCCCGGCGCCATTGATGGTGCCGTTGTTGAGGATGTTGACGCAGGTGTTGGTGCCGCCGGTGGCTGGCAATTCGCCCGGGCCGAAGACCGGGTCGCGGCCATAGCGCTTGTCGGATCGGCTCTCCAGACCGCCCACGTAAGTCGCGCCCACTTCACCCACCAGCGTCAGACGGCTCGCGCCCATGACCTGATCGAAGAAGTGCGTGAAGGTGGTCTGCAGTTGAGTGATTTCCTTGCGCTCGTAACCGTGCAGATCCTGACCCGGCACGCCGTCGAGCAGCGATGCGTTCGCAAACGTGCCGCCCAGGGGACGCACACCGGCGAACAGGATGTCGGTAGAGTTCAGTTGTACCGGCGCATTCGGACGGTAGCTGATTTCACCGCTCCAGGCGGTGCCGGTAGGCAGGGTGGTGGAGAAGCTCAGACCGTACAGGCGGATGTCTTCTGGATACTCGACGAAGTAGTTCGAGTTGCCTGCAACCACCAGCGGCCCCAGGGCCCGGAATGCTGCCGGCAATGCCGCCACGCCGTTGTAGACCGATTGCGGTGCACCCGTGGCGCTGAAGATCGGCGCACGGCTGTGATAGTTCATGAAGTAGGCACCGAACTCGGTGTCCAGTGGCTCGAACATGTATTTGAGGGACGCGCCCCACTGACCGCTGTCTCGGGCATCCCGATCAGGACCGCGACGTACCAGCACGCCTTCCTCGTTGACGTCGACGCCGTTGGCAGCCAATGGCCCCAGGGCAATGGCCGGGATCTGCGAACGCTTGTTCAGCACGCGCAGGTTGTCGGTGCAGCCGTCGGCAATGATGTCCGGCTGGGAGAAGAAGGTGCCGCAGTTGTCGACGACAGTCTGGTCCCACTCGAGCTGATAGAAGGCTTCGGCGGACAGGTTTTCGGTCAGGCTCTGGGACACGTAGAACATGTTGACCGGGATCAGGCCTTCCTTGATCTCGGCGCCCGGACGACGGAATGCGGACACGTCGATCGGGTTGATCGAGTTGATGCCACCGCCGATGAAGGTACTTTCACCCCAGCTCACCACCTGTTTGCCCAGGCGCACGGAGCCCGGCTGATCGGCGATCGAATAGTTGTGGTAGACGAAGGCATCGAGGATCTGACCGCCGGCGGACTTGGCGCCTTCCTTGCGGTTGCTGTCGCTGATGTCCTTGAACTCGCGACTCTCGTCCTTGAGTTCGAAGTCGTACCAGTACTTGCCACGGACGAACACGCCGGTATCGCCGTATTTCAGTTCGAGGTCATGGATGCCCTTGAAGATCTTCGAGAACGTTTCGCCGCTCTTGAAGTTGGCATGGCCGTCGTCGGAAGTCTGGGACAGACCGTGACCGCCGTTGTTGACGCCGATGAGGTTCTTGTTCGGGCTCTGGGTGGACCAGCTGGCACCGATCGACAGGGAGGAGTCGAACTGGCCTTCGATTTCACCGACGTTGAAACTGACGCCGAATGCGGGCCCGGCGAGCGAAGAAGCAAGACTGACGGCCAGAGGCAGCTTTGCCCGGCGCCAGAACTGGTTTACTGAGGTCATCGACGCTACTCCATGTGCATTATTGTTATGGCAGTGAGTACTTTTAAAAACGCCTGAAGGACCGGGCGCCAGAGGCTTCCCGAGATCGCTTCAATGTTGCATCGCCCCGTTTGTGCGTGTGCCCCGTTCTTAAAAATCCTTGAGCGGACTATAGCCAGCAGGTGGTACTGCTTGATCCCTCTAAAGTGTGATTTGCAGCTGCCGGCCACTCTGGAACAGTCCTTTCGCCAGTCCGACACATGTCGGCACGGCAAGGATGGCTGAAAATTCGAATTTCACAAGCCAAGCGCTTGCTTGGTGGGTCTGGCGCGCCGTTTTCGGCGCGCCAGAGGAGGCTCAGAGCGTCGAGAGGAAGGTGCTGTTGTTGGCCTGCCATTCGGTGATGTCGAGGCGGATGCGCTTCTTGTCGAGCTTGCCGACACTGGTCTTGGGAATTTCAGTAACAAGCGCGATCTGGCTCGGAATCGCCCACTTGCTCAAGTGCCCCAGTTCAACGAATGGCTTGAGGTGTTCCTTGAGCTCGCGCGCCCCGATAGCGTGCCCTTCACGCACCACCAGCAAGGCAAACGGACGCTCGCCCCACTGCGGATCGGCGATGCCCACCACTGCTACTTCACGTACCGCGACGTGACGGCTGATCAGGTCTTCGAGGTCCAGCGAGGAGATCCACTCGCCGCCGGTCTTGATCACGTCCTTGATCCGGTCGCGAATGTCGATCACGCCCATGCTGTCGAGCGTGGCGACGTCCCCGGTGTGCAGCCAGCCGCCGGCCCACAGCTCGGCGCCCTTCTGCGGTTCGTTGAAATAACCCTCGGTCAGCCACGGTGCACGCAACACCAGTTCGCCCTGGGTCTCGCCGTCCGCCGGGAGGAAATTGCCCTCGGTGTCGACAATCGCCGCTTCGACCAATGGCCCCGGCACGCCGGCCTTGATGCGGTAGGTGGTGCGCTCGTCTTCGGTGCCTGCCATCAATTCATCGTTGAGGTGCGCGCACGAGACCAGCGGCCCGGTTTCCGACATGCCATAGGCGGCCGTCAGTTGAATGCCCTTGCTCTTGGCCGTTTCGTACAGCGTACGATTGAGCGCACTGCCGCCGATGACGATTTTCCAGCCGCCAAAATCGGTGCCTTGCGCGCCCTTGGCGTTGAGCACCATCTGCAGGATGGTCGGCACACAATGGGAGAATGTGACCTTTTCCTTGCGCCACAACTCGACCAGAAACTCCGGGTCGTAACGCCCCGGATAAACCTGCTTGAGCCCGAGCATTGTCGCCACATACGGCAGACCCCACGCATGCACGTGGAACATCGGGGTGATCGGCATGTACACGTCGTTGGTGCCCAGCAGCCGCACGCTGTCGATGGCGCCCATGATGGTCGACACGCCCATGGTGTGCAGCACCAGTTGCCGATGGGTGAAGTACACGCCCTTCGGATTGCCGGTGGTGCCCGTGGTGTAGAACGTAGTGGCGACCGAGTTTTCGTCGAAATCCTGGAAGTCGTACTGCGGACTCGCGGCCGCCAGCAGTTGCTCGTACTCCCCCACCAGATTCGGCAAATCCGCGGTTTTTTCCGGCAGATCAGTCAGCAGCAGGGTTTTCTCCACCGTGGTCAGGTGTGGCGCGATGGCCTGGTACAGCCCGACAAACTCGCTGTTGACCAGCACGAAGCGGTCCTCGGCGTGGTTCATGGTGTAGAGGATCTGTTCCGGCGACAGGCGCACGTTGATGGTGTGGATCACCGCGCCGATCATCGGAATCGCAAACATGCACTCGAGGTAGCGATGGCTGTCCCAGTCCATCACCGCCACGGTGTCACCGGCCTTCACGCCGGCCGCCGTCAGTACGTTGGCCAGCCGCGCGACCCGCTCGATCAGGGTCGGGTAGCTGTAGCGCAGCTGGTCACGGTAGATGATCTCGCGGGTTTTCTCGTAACGGGCGCCCGACATCAGCAGCCGTTTGATCAGCAGTGGATACTGGTACGCCCCTTCGGCGGGCGGAATAACGCGAGTCTGCAACATAAGAATCCCTTTTCTGACTGCACGGTGTTGGCTTTGGAGTTTCGTACTCTAGAACCGTTATACGTCAGCCAAATCAGCCAAAGGAATGATTTGCAGAGCCGTACAAATGCTAGCTTTGCGCCAGCATTTGCCGAAACAGATG
Organism: Pseudomonas sp. R45(2017); assembly: GCF_002112305.1. NCBI lineage: Bacteria > Pseudomonadati > Pseudomonadota > Gammaproteobacteria > Pseudomonadales > Pseudomonadaceae > Pseudomonas > Pseudomonas sp. R45(2017). Next base: position 876,302 of record NZ_NEHH01000001.1, read on the forward strand.
ACAGCCCAGAAGGATCAATGCATCTCGGTGAACGCGAGTTTCACGCCGATGGCGATCAGCACCGCGCCCATGGTGCGGTCGAACCAGTGGCCCATGCGGGCGAAACCGGCGCGCACGCGCTGCTGGCTGAACAGCATGGCCACCAGGCAGAACCAGGTGGCGGTCGCGACGGCGAGATAAATGCCGTAACCGGCCTGGACTGTCAGCGGGGTGTGCGGGTTGATCACCACGGTGAACAGCGACAGGAAGAACAGCGTGGCTTTCGGGTTCAGACCGTTGGTCACGAAGCCTGAGGTGAAGGCGCCCCGGGCGGTGCGCTCGCCAGCTTCTTTGTGCAGGTCGTCGGTCACGGTTTTCGCCGGTTGCGCACGCAAAGCCTTGAAGCCGATGTAAAGCAGGTACGCGGCAGCCGCCCATTTCAAGGCGTTAAACAATACGATCGATTGGGAAACGATCAGCCCGATTCCCAGCAGCGAATAACCCACGTGCAGGAAAATCGCCGTGCCCACGCCCAACGCGGTCCAGGTCCCCGCGCGTCGCCCGTGGGTCACGCTTTCGCGCACCACCACGGCGAAATCAGGACCGGGGCTGGCGACGGCCAACAGGTGGATCAGGGCAACGGTCAAGAATTCGGTCCAGTACATGGGGGCTCCTTTCGGCCAAGCGTAACGAGTTGTTTCATCTGGTAGGCTCGGCAGATTACGCCTTCCCTTCAAAGCACAACAGGTACAGTTGATGACGAACGCCCACCGCGCCGTATTCCTCGATCACCCGTCGCTGGATCTTGGCGATCTCGATCTGAGCCCTTTGCGTGACTGCTTCAGCGACCTGCAACTGTTCGCCCAGACGCTGCCTGCGCAAGTGAGCGAACGCCTGCAAGGTGCGACCGTGGCAATCAGCAACAAGATCCTCATCGACGCCGCCGCCATGGCCGCCAACCCACAGTTGAAGCTGATCCTGATCACCGCCACCGGCACCAACAACGTCGATCTGGCCGCCGCCCGCGCCCACGGCATCACGGTGTGCAACTGCCAGGGTTACGGCACGCCGTCGGTGGCGCAACACACGATCATGCTGTTGCTCAACCTCGCCACACGCCTGGCCGATTATCAAAAAGCCGTCGGCGAAGGCCGCTGGCAGCAGGCGAAACAGTTCTGCCTGCTGGATTACCCGATCGTCGAGCTGGAAGGCAAAACCCTCGGCCTGCTTGGACACGGCGAACTCGGCGGCGCGGTCGCGCGTCTGGCCGAAGCCTTCGGCATGCGCGTGTTGCTGGGGCAGATTCCGGGGCGCCCGGCCCGTCCGGATCGTCTGCCGCTGGAAGAACTGTTGCCACAGATCGACGCCCTCACCCTGCACTGCCCGCTCAACGAACACACCCGGCACTTCATCGGCGCCCGCGAACTCGCCTCGATGAAACCTGGCGCTTTCGTGGTCAACACCGCCCGGGGCGGGCTGATTGACGAACAGGCCCTGGCCGACGCCTTGCGCAGCGGTCATCTGGGCGGCGCGGCCACCGATGTGCTGAGCGTCGAACCACCGACCAACGGCAATCCGCTGCTGGCTGCCGACATCCCGCGCCTGATCGTCACCCCGCACAACGCCTGGGGCAGCCGCGAAGCGCGGCAGCGGATCGTCGGCCAACTGGTGGAAAACACCCGGGCGTTCTACAGCGGTAAGGCGCTGCGGGTCGTCAGTTGATAAACTGCGGCACTTTTTTTCACAGGAGCAGTTATGGATCCGCGCAGTGAAGTACTGCTTCGTCAGGCCGAGTTATTCCAGGGTTCGGTGTTGCTGGCCGGTTTGCCTGCCGATGATCTGCTGGGGCGCCTGCCCGATGCGTTTGGCTGGTGCTGGCACGCCGGCGATCAGGCCGCACTCGAAGCCCGCTTCGCAGGCCGCAGCCATTTTGGCGTGAACGTCCCGGACCGCGAATTCACCAACGCCGTGGTGTTCCTGCCCAAGGCCAAGGACCTGACCGATTACATCCTCAACGCCGTGGCTTCGCGCCTGGCCGGGCGTGAGGTGTATCTGGTCGGGGAAAAACGCAGCGGTATCGAAGGCGCTTCCAAACTGCTCAACCCGTTCGGCAAGCCGCGCAAGCTCGACAGCGCACGCCATTGCCAGTTGTGGCAAGTGACCGTGGCCAACGCCCCGCAAGCCAAACCGCTGGAAAGCCTGGCGCAGACCTACGAACTGCCGCTGGCCGAAGGCCCGTTGAAAGTCATCAGCCTGCCGGGCGTGTTCAGCCACGGCCGACTGGATCGCGGCAGCGCCCTGCTGCTGGAGCACCTGGACAAACTGCCAAGCGGTCATCTGCTGGACTTCGGTTGCGGCGCCGGCGTACTCGGTGCGGCGGTCAAGCGTCGTTACCCGCACAATCAGGTCACGTTGCTCGACGTTGATGCCTTCGCCGCCGCCAGCAGCCGGCTGACCCTGGCGGCCAACGGTCTGGAAGCCGAGGTACTGACCGGTGACGGCATCGACGCCGCGCCTATGGGTTTGAACGCGATTCTGAGCAACCCGCCGTTCCACGTCGGCGTGCACACCGATTATTTCGCCACCGAGAACTTGCTGCGAAAAGCTGCCAAACATCTGAAAAACGGCGGCGAACTTCGCCTGGTTGCCAACAGCTTCCTGAAGTATCAACCGTTGATCGAAGAGCATCTCGGAGTCTGCGCGATCAAGGCCGAAGGCAATGGTTTCCGGATTTACCGGGCCAAGCGCGGCTGAAAATTAGCACTTGCCGAATGGATTCCGCCTAGGCAGAATCCGCTCCGTCCTAGGGGAGTAGTCTCCCACGAGCACCAAGCTCGTCCGGCATACGTCAACATACTTGATCCTCAGATCATGGCGTATGCGACCCAAGCGTCCGCAGCAGACGGATCGCAGGGTTTGACAAGACCTATGACACGCACACCTTACCCGGGGCGGGAAGGCTGTACGTGTCATAGCCGTGTCGACCCGCCCCTTAGGAAATCCTGATGCTGGACTCGTTACTCGTTCCCACCGCAATCGTTGCCTTGGCCGAAATCGGCGACAAGACGCAACTGCTCGCGCTGATTCTCGCCGCTCGCTTCCGCAAACCCTGGCCGATCATTGCCGGTATCGTCGCTGCGACCCTGGCCAACCACGCGGCAGCGGGTGCGGTCGGCGCCTGGTTCGGCAGTTTCTTCTCCGATTCGGTCCTGCACTGGATTCTTGCCGCGAGCTTCGCCGCCACCGCCCTGTGGACGTTGGTACCGGACAAGATGGACGACGATGAAGCCAGCACCGCCCGCAAGTTCGGGCCATTCCTGACCACCCTGATTGCGTTCTTTCTCGCGGAAATCGGCGACAAGACCCAGATCGCCACCGTGATGCTGGCAGCCCAATACCCGGAGCTGTGGCTGGTAATCATCGGCACCACGGCGGGCATGTTGATCGCCAACGTGCCGGTGGTACTGGCGGGTAATTTTGCGGCGGAGAAACTGCCACTGACCCTGATCCGTCGACTGGCCGCCTCGGCGTTCCTGATCCTGGCGATTGTCGCGGTGTACAAGGCGATGCAGAGCAGCGGCTGGATTTGATTCCGCAGACTGCTCCCGCACTGAGTGCGGGAGCGATCCTGGCCTCAGGACTTGGGCGCTTTCTCGTAAAGCGGCATGACCTTCGGAATCGCCGCCTGCAACGCAGCCGTGCGGCTGCTGGAGGACGGGTGAGTGCTCATGAACTCCGGCGGCGCGCCTTCAGAGGCCTTGCTCATCTTGTCCCACAAAGTGATGGCGGCGTTCGGGTTGTACCCGGCACGCGCGGCCAGTTCCAGACCGATCAGGTCGGCCTCGTTTTCGTTGGCGCGGCTGTTGGGCAGGGTCATGCCGTAGTTGGCCACGGTGTCGGCCAGCGCCAGGCTGTCCTGACCCAGGCCGAGCAACGCACCGGCGCCCTGCTTGGCCATTTCGATGCCATAGGCCTTGGACATCGCTTCCCGACCGTGCTCGCGCAAGGCGTGGGCGATTTCATGGCCCATAACTGCGGCGATTTCATCGTCGGTGAGTTTCAGGCTATCGATCAGCCCGGTGTAGAAAATGATCTTGCCGCCAGGACCGCAGTTGGCGTTGAGCTCGTCGCTCTTGATCAGATTCACTTCCCATTTCCACTGCGCCGCATCCGGACGGAAGTTCGGTGCCTGAGCGATCAAGCGGTTGGCAATCGCCTGAACACGCTTGGCATCGTTGCTGGTCTTGTCCAGCACGCCCTTGCTGGACGCCTCGCCCACGGTCTTCTGATAGGACTGGGCATACATCTGGTCGACCTCTTGCGAGGACAGCATGCTGAACATGTACTGCTTGCGTTCCACGCCCACGGCACCGCCGCTGGTGGTGTTGACCGACTGACAACCGGCCAGCAACAGCGCTGCGCTCAGTGCACTTACAACCAATGTCTTGTTCATTCAAAAGCTCCCTGAAAACCTGTCGCGTATCCTAGGCGGGTAATTGTATCGACGCCAGATACAACGGACGTGTTGCATCTACTTTCAGAAAACTCCCGCCAGACCTGTAGGAAAAAATTCACATCCGCCACCAGGCCCGCTGCAACTGCGTCGCGCACTGATCCATTTGCGACATTGCGCTGCAATTACTCCCCCTTTACCTCATGGCGCAATAGTGGCTGCCGATACAGCAGCGCAGACGTCCTCTCGCGTGCGGAGCTCCCATGAAGTTCAAGTCGATCCAGTTTTCCGTAGCCGCCCTGGCCGGCGCCATCGTACTCAGCGTAGTCGCCGCGCTGGTGCTGTACGCGCTGTTCTCCGGTGCCCGCACCCAGGAAATGGTCCAGCAACGGACCCAGGCCCAGTTCGAGCAAGTCATCGAACAGCGCCTGACCTCGCTGGCACAAACCCAGGTCAGCCAGATCCAGCGCGAACTGGAAGCGCCGCTTCTGATTGCCGGTGGGCTGGTGCGCGTCAACGCCCTGCTCGGCACGCCGGGCGCCGATGGCCAGCCGCGACTGACCGTCAGCCGTGAGCAACTGATCAGCCTGATCAAGGAAAACGTCGAGAAGAACCCGAAGATTCTCGGCACCTACATCGGTTGGGAAAAGAACGCACTCGACCACAACGATTCGGCCTACGTCGGCACCAGCGTGGTCGGTATCGACGCCGCCAACGGGCGTTTCCTGCCGTGGTGGTTCCGCAACGACGATGGCACCCTCGGTCTGGACAAACTGGTGGACGTCGACGACCAGAAAGTCCTGTCCACCGGCGTGCGCGCCAGCGAGTACTACCTGTGCTCGAAGGAAACCAAAAAATCCTGCGTGATCGATCCTGCCCCGTACAAGGTCGGCGACAAGATCGTCATGCTCGCCTCTTTTATTGAACCGATCATGCTCAACGGCGCCTTCCAGGGCATCGTCGGCGCCGACCTGTCGGTGAACTTCATCCAGGAAATGCTTCTGGGCGCCAACCAGAAACTGTACAGCGGCGCCGGACAGATGGCCCTGATCGGCGGCAACGGCCGGATCGTCGCCTACACCAAGGACCCGAGCAAATTCGGCGAGAAGGTCAGCGACATCCTCGACGCCCAGCAGATTGCCAACATGGCCAATCTCAAGCGCGGCGAAGTGACGTACACCGTCAATAAAGAGCAAGGCCGGATCGAGTTGTACCTGCCGTTCGGCATCGGCCAGACCGACGCGCGCTGGACGCTGATGCTGCAACTGCCGCTCGATGCGGTAATGGCCGACCTGCAAAAGCTCCAAGGCGACCTCGACGCCCAGCGCAAATCCGACACCTTCGGCATGGCCATGGTCGGTCTGATCATTGCCGGTCTCGGCTTGCTGGTGATCTGGTTGGTGGGCCACGGCATCGCCCGTCCGCTGAAGCAAATGGTGACCATGCTCGATGACATCGCCCAGGGCGAAGGTGATCTGACCCGTCGTTTGACCAGTGATCGCAATGACGAACTCGGTTCAATCGCCAAAGGCTTCAATACCTTCCTCGCCAAATTGCAGGGGATGATCACGCAGGTAGTGTCGTCGGTACAGAGCGTCAGCGATTCCTCGGAGCACACAGCCGACATCGCGATCCGGACCAATATCGGCATACAGAAACAGATGGCCGAGATCGATCAGGTCGCCACCGCCGTGCAGGAAATGACCGCCACCGCGCAGGACGTGGCGCGCAACGCGACCCAAGCGGCACAAGCCGCCAGCCACGCCGATCAGGCCGCCAGTCAGGGCATGCAGATCGTGCGCGACACGTCGAATTCGATCGGCGTGCTGGCCGTAGAAATCGGCAAGGCCGTGGACGTGGTGCAGACCCTGGCCAAGGACAGCGAAAACATCAACGCGATCCTGATCGCCATTCGCGGAATCGCCGAGCAGACCAACCTGCTGGCCCTCAACGCGGCGATCGAAGCGGCCCGCGCCGGTGAACAAGGACGCGGTTTCGCGGTGGTGGCCGATGAGGTGCGCAATCTGGCGCAGAAGACCCAGAAGGCCACCGAAGAAATCCAGAGCATGATCCAGCAACTGCAACAGGGCACCCGCGATGTGGTGCGGGTCATGGAGGACAGCCAGAACCGCACCGACGAAAGCGTGCAGCACGCGGCCAAGGCAGCGGAGGCGCTGGAGACCATTACTCAGGCGGTATCGGTGATCAACGACATGAACACCCAGATCGCCAGCGCGGCCGAAGAACAGAGCGCGGTGGCCGACGACATCAATCGTAACGTGATCAATATCGGTCAGGTGGCGAATGAGGTGGCGGGTGGTGCGGATGAGTCGAGTTCGGCGAGTGCCGATCTGACCAAACTGGCGGAGCAGCAGCGGCGGTTGATCAATCAGTTCAAGGTCTGACCGATCAGGCTGGGGTCAGACACTCCGGCCCGTTGAGCTTCGGATCATTGACCAGATTCGCCAGCACCCGCTCGCGCAAGGCGGCGGGTTCACTGGCGAGCAGGCCTTGCAGAACATGCAACGGCGTTTCAGGATCAAGCCACGCCGCCTGCCCCGCCTCATCAAGAATCAACGGCCGGCGCTGACTGGCCGCCGACTGAGTGATCACCGCCGTGCTCAGCCACACCTGTTCCTGCACCGGATACGCTTCCCAGATCGCCGCAAAAAACAACGACGCCCCTTCCCCCGGCGTCAGCCAGTACGGCCGCTTGCGTACGTTGCCGCGCCATTCGTAAAAACCGTTGGCCGGCAGCAGGCAGCGGCGCAGGCGCAGGGCTTCGCGGAACATCGGCTGTTCGGCAACGGTTTCGGCCCTGGCATGGGCCGGGGTGCGCGACATGTCGGTCAGCCATGGCGGTGTCAGCCCCCAACGGGCACGGGCCAGCGTGCGCTGGCCGTCGGGTTCGGCGCGTAGCATCAACACCGAATCGTTGGGGGAAATGTTCCACTGCGCCTGCTGATCGGCGGGAAAACCTGGCAGGCTCGCGAAATCGCGGTTCCAGCGAAACAGGGCATAACGTCCACACATGGGGCAGCACGACTCACAAATAAAACGAACGCCAGCCTAACAGACCAGCGTCCCGGGATAGCTGTCCGGTTCATCGCCGGGCAGCGGCAGCGCGGCATTGTACGCACTGATCAGCTCGCGGGCGTATTCGGCCTGGTCGTTATCGACCGACAGGCCCAACAGTCCGAAGATCGGCAACTCCCCCGTGCCGCCCAGCAGATCGCGCCCGACCAGATGCGCCTCGATGCCCTCGCTGGCGAGCATGCCCTTGAGCATCTCGCCTTCCATCAGGTTTTCCGGCTCGTAGATTCGCTGCATGGCCGCGCCTCACTCGTTTTCGCTGAAGACTTCCAGAAACCAGTCCTCTCCATGGACCTGCAATACAAAGGTGATCGGCCGACAGCACACCTGACAGTCTTCAATATAGGTCTGGTCGCCAGCGGAGAGATCCACGGTCGTCTCGACCTCTTCACCACAATACGGACATTCATATACTGCGCTTTCCAGCATCGCGGTCTCCCGGGTGACTTGTGCGTATAATCGCCGGTCTATTTGCAGGGCTATTTTTGTCTGGCTACTTTTTCAGACCGTGCCCCGTTGGTTTTCGATCAAAACCTTTACTTACCCTAGCCGTTTCCAACAAGAGAGCATGATGGGCGAATTCGATGCCATCCGACCTTACGACGACAGCGAAGTACCTGCGGTACTGGCGCGACTGCTCGGCGACAAGGCGTTTCTAGATATCCTCACCCACTTCCGCTTCCCGCGTTTTGCCGGTGCCTTCGGCTGGATGCTCAAACCACTTATAGCCCATCGGCTGCGTCGTGAGTTTGCCGACGTGACCTCCGTGGCCACTTTGCAGGACAAGGTCGAGTTCTACGTCGACCACACCATCGAGCGCGCCACCGACGGCGTGACCTACACCGGTGTCGAGCAGTTCAAGTCCGGCAGCGCTTATCTGTTCATCGCCAACCACCGCGACATCGTGATGGACCCGGCCTTCGTCAACTACGCCGTGTACCACGCCGGCCTGCCGACCCCGCGCATCGCGATTGGCGACAACCTGCTGCAAAAGCCGTTCGTCAGCGACCTGATGCGCTTGAACAAGAGCTTCATCGTGCATCGCTCGATCACCGGGCGCCGCGAGAAAATGGCCGCTTACCAACTGCTGTCGGCCTACATCAACCACTCGATCCGCAATGACTGCGCCTCGATCTGGATCGCCCAGGCCGAAGGCCGCGCGAAGGACGGCGACGACCGTACCGAGTCGGCGATCCTCAAGATGTTCCACATGAGCCGCAAGGACGAGCCGTTCGGCGAAGTCATTCAGTCGCTGAACCTGAGCCCGGTGTCGATCAGCTACGAATACGACCCATGCGACCAGGCCAAGGCCCGCGAGCTGTACATCCGCGCCACCACCGGCACCTACAGCAAGGCGCCGGGCGAGGATGACGTGAGCATTGCCAAGGGCATCACCGGCTACAAGGGCCGGGTGCACGTGAACTTCGCCGCGCCGATCACCGAGCTGTTCGAGGACACCAAGCAATTGGCGGTCGAAATGGACAAGCAGATTCTCGGCGGCTACCGGTTGTTCCCGGTGCATTACCTGGCATACGCGCAGTGGGCTGATGCCGATCCGCAGTTGAACGTACCGAAGGCTGCCGAAGTGTTCGGTGCCGAGGAACTGGCCAAGGCCCAGGAAGAATGGCAAAGCCGTCTGGACGCTTGCCCGCAAGAGCATCGTCCGTATCTGGTGCTGCAATATGCGACGCCGGTGCGCAATCAGTACCGGGTCAAGGCTGGACTGCCGCTGTAAGCGGTGTCGGCTGGATACAAGAACGGCGCCTTCGGGCGCCGTTTTTCGTTCAGAAGCGGGTACTGATCCAGGACACCAGCAACGCCAGGCCCAGGCAGGCAAAACCGAAGCGGTAGAAGAAGCGGTTCATGCGCAGGGTCGCCCAATCGAGCACCGGCTCCTGGTCCGGCTGGTGCTGACGCTGGGCCGCGATACTGGCCATCGCCCGTTGTTCACGGCGACGGGTCGCGTGCAGCAACCAACTGCCGGGGAAGGCCAACAGCAGGGCCAGCAGGTTGATCAGTTTGGCGGGATGGGCGGTAAACAGCGTCATCAAGTGCAGCGACATCACAGACCTCAATCTAGACCGGTATGGCGAACGCCAGACCGACGACCGCGGCGCGGATTCTACCGAAACCCTCCCCCACTGCCCTAGCCTTTGCGACAAATAACCCGTCAATCGACCGATGGCTGTCCTGTGTCACGGCATCGTCATTTGTTTCAGTCACCCTGCGCGCCTCGAAACCGACACGGAACGCGACATGCTTCACGCTGAAAACCAGGATCGCCTGTACCTCATCTCCCCGTCCGACGAACAGCAGACCCTCGTCGGCAGCCTGGCCTTCAATGTTCAGGACCGTCACTGGCTGGTGTACTGCGCCCTCGGCGGGCACCAGCATGCGGATTTGCCCGAGACTGATTTGCTGACCGGCGTCAGCGTCCTCGACTTCTATTCGCAAGCTGCCTGAACGAAAAAAGCCCGGAGCCATCACTGGCCCCGGGCTTTTTCACAGCAACCGAATACTTACTCGGCGAGGACCTGACCCACGGTCGGATCCTTGAACAGACGGGTCAGCGCATCGCTCAGCACATCGCTGACCAGCTTGGTGTTGGTTTCCTGGTTCGGCGCCATGCCGAAACGCTGGTCCAGCGAGGCACCGTAACGGCCGCTGTAGCGACGGTTGGCGTTCTGCACGTCGGAGCGGAAGGTCGCACCGATGGTAGCTTCAGTCACGTACATGCCTTCCTTCGGCGACTGGTATTTCAGTTCGGCCAGGGTCACGGTCAGTTGCGGTGCATTGGGCGCGTTGTTGGTCGGGGTGAACCCGAGCAGACGCACGGCGGCTTCAGCCTGGGCCTGCAGCTTCGGCAGGATCTGCTCGCGCTGCACGGTGATGGCGCTGGTTTCCGGGTACAGGCCGCCACGGGTGCCGAGAGTTGGCGACGGACGACCGTCGACCACGCGGACCACGACAGGCTGACCATGGCCGACCGGTGCCAGCTGAGTGGTCAGCTTCGGTTCCGGGCTCAGTTGTTGCGGGCTGTGGGCGCAGCCAACCAGGGTCAAACTGGTCACAGTGATCAAACCGAACAACAGGCGTTGCAACATGCTCTTCTCTCCAGAATCAGGCACAGACAGGCCGGCAGTATAGCGGTGGGCCACTGTGGGTCACCAGCACTGAAATGTCAGACAAAACCCGCCGCCAGCGGTTCCTGTCACACATTCTTCACTCCCCATACACGTTCGCGTCACGGCCTTTTGACAATCTTGCTCACAGATCCCCAAAAGGAGCACTGCCATGCGCTATCTGATCTCGTTGTTCGCCCCACGCCCGCTGCACCGCAGCTTCGCCCTGCTCGACCGCAACGGCCATTGCCAGGCCTTCAAGCAATGCAGCCTGCAACCGATGGGTGACGGCTGGGTGGAAATCGAGGAAATCCGCCTCAACTGGCTGCACCAGCCACTGCCCGCCAGCGCCCGGGTCGAACAGCAGCGCCCACGCGCACGTGCTCAGGCGATGTTGAGCATCTGACCGGATGCCTAATAAAAGTCATTAAACTCGACCAACTCCCCGCATTTCTTCGATACAATCTCCCCCCGATTATAAGGACGTCTCCTGATCGGGCCCCGCAACAGCGTCAATGCGCTTGCATTGGCATCCAAATCGCCCACAGAGAGCCGCCCACACAGATCGAGTGAAGCTGGCGTGCTTGCTGTTTCCCTGGCAAATCCCGCTTTTCGCGAATCTGCAGAGCTGTCATGACGCTCGGCCACTGAGTTGTTTGCCCCTTCGGGCACGGTGCCAGCCCCGGACAGCCCTTTTTGAGGTTCACGTCTTCAAAAGAGCGTGAAAAAAACGGGTTTTCACAACTTCACAAGAGTGTGGCGAGCAAATGAATAGTTTTGCGTCTGAACATGCACCATTAGCGTCTGAAACAGCCCAACGACACAGGAACGGGAACGCCTCGAATACCGGAGCCTGAAGCCTGTCCGCTACGGATTTGGTTGCACAAACGGATGTCTCGACCATAAGTCGAATTGCCAGCCCCGTGCCGAAATGAGTTCATAGGACTCTTGAAGCCAGGCCGCACGCATCCGTCGAAGTTGCGAAAAATTGCGAAGATTCGGACATGGCACACCTGACCAAGGATACCCGGGGCTCAACTGACCTGCCCTGGACGCCTGGCAGCCATGCCGACAATTTGGTGCTGCAGATTTTGGAGACGCGTTAAATGGCGCATAACGAAGCAGTCGACGTAGTTCTGGTTGGGGCCGGCATCATGAGTGCCACCCTCGCAGTACTGCTCAAAGAGCTCGACCCGGCGATCAAGCTGGAAGTCGTCGAGCTGATGGATTCCGGTGCCGCGGAGAGTTCCAACCCCTGGAACAACGCCGGTACCGGCCACGCCGGCCTGTGCGAGCTGAACTACACGCCACAGGCTGCCGACGGCACCGTCGACATCAAGAAAGCCGTGCACATCAACACCCAGTTCGAGGTGTCGAAGCAGTTCTGGTCGTACCTGACCAAGAAAGGCACGTTCGGCTCGTGCAAATCCTTCATCAGCCCGGTTCCGCACCTGAGTTACGTCGAGGGTGAGAAAGGCGTGTCGTTCCTCAAGGAACGTTTCAATACGCTGCGCAAGCACCACGCCTTCGCCGACATGGAATACACCGAAGACAAGGCGAAGATGGCCGAGTGGATGCCGCTGATGATGCCGGGTCGTCCAAAAGACCAGGTGCTCGCCGCCACCCGCGTGATCAACGGCACCGACGTCAACTTCGGCGCCCTGACCAATCAGCTGCTCAAGCACCTGACCAGCGCACCCGATGCCCAGGTCAAGTACTGCAAGCGCGTGACCGGTCTCAAGCGCAACGCTAACGGCTGGACCGTCAGCATCAAGGACGTCAACAGCGGCAGCAGCCGTGAAGTCGACGCCAAATTCGTATTCCTCGGCGCCGGTGGCGCGGCCCTGCCGCTGCTGCAAGCTTCGGGCATCGAAGAAAGCAAAGGCTTCGGCGGCTTCCCGATCAGCGGCCAGTGGCTGCGTTGCGACAACCCGGAAGTGGTCAAGCATCACCAGGCCAAGGTTTACAGCCAGGCCGCCGTCGGTTCTCCACCGATGTCCGTGCCGCACCTGGACACCCGCGTGGTCGACGGCAAGAAATCCCTGCTGTTCGGGCCATACGCCGGCTTCACCACCAAGTTCCTCAAGCATGGCTCCTTCATGGACCTGCCGCTGTCGGTTCGCGCCGGCAACATCGGGCCGATGCTGGCCGTGGCGAAAAACAACATGGACCTGACCAAGTACCTGGTCAGCGAAGTGATGCAGTCGATGGAACAGCGCCTGGAATCCCTGCGCCGTTTCTACCCCGAGGCGAAAGCCGAAGACTGGCGCCTCGAAGTGGCCGGCCAACGGGTGCAGATCATCAAGAAAGACCCGAAAAAAGGCGGCATCCTGCAGTTCGGTACCGAACTGGTGGCTGCGAAGGACGGCTCCCTCGCCGCCCTGCTCGGCGCTTCGCCGGGTGCTTCGGTGACCGTTTCGATCATGCTGGAACTGATCGAGAAGTGCTTCCCGGCCAAGGCCAAGGGTGAGTGGGCTGCCAAACTGGCGGAAATCTTCCCGGCCCGTGAAAAGGTCCTGGAAACCGACGCTGCGCTGTATCGCAAGATCAACACGCAGAACAACGTCGCGCTGGAACTGGTTGAAGCCAGCAACGAGACCGAAAGCTACGCCTGATTCGTCTCCATGAAAAACGCCCCGCACTCGGTGAGTGCGGGGCGTATTTTTATGCCTGTGGAAAACTTCGGGCGATCAGCCGCGTGCTTTCTCGATCAGCTCGATGTATTCCGGGGCGTTGCGCTGATCGCGGATCTGGTCGACGAAGGTCTTGCCGTGCTCGTCCTTGCCGTCCACGTCATAACCGGCTGCAACGAAGAACGTCAGAAAACGCTCGAAATCGTCGATGCGCAGGCCACGGTAAGCCTTGACCAGTTTGTGCAGCGACGGCGAGGTGGCGTCGACCGGCTCAAAATCGAGGAACAGCTTGATCTGCTCATCGCCGATCTCGTCACCAATCACTTGCTTCTTATCTTTACGCATTGCCGACTCCAGCTCGCAGACATTTCACGGGGCGGGCAGTTTACCTCTGCGCAGGCACAAGGCTCAACGCGAGCGCGTGCTGCCGGTGTGCAAATCGGCCCAGATGTGGCCATTGGCATAGGTCAGGAACTGGCAATACACGGTGTCGTTGCGCAACAGATCGATCACCACCCGGTACTGGGCCAGCGGGTAGAAGAGCGTCAGGGTCTTGCTCTTGTCGTCATAAATCGGTTTTTTCAGGCTTTTGCTTTCGCCATCGAAGTTGACCAGCACCTGATTGATCGTCGCGCCCTTGTTCAGGGATTTGCCCTTGAGGCGGATCATCAATGGCGAGGTCACGGGAATCGGCTGTTGGTTGGACTGGCGCTGGGCCCCCACGACCACGGAATAATCGGTGACCTGCAACAGTTGCTGCTGCTCGGGTTCGGCATCGCGCAGGGTCAGGTCGTCCGGCGGCAGGAATTGACTGTGCATCGGGGCGGCGGCCAGGGGCAGGCTGAGGGTCAGCAACAGGGCGGCGCAGCTGCGGATCAAGAGGCTCATGACAGGCTCCGGGGGGCGGGGCCGAGCACTCTAGCACGGGTTTTACAGGGTTCTGTAAAGCAAAAGGCGCAAGCTTCACCTACGGACGCTTGCGCCTTTTCATTGCGGATTCGCTCAGTCGAATTGCGCGCGCATCCAGGCCTGATACTCCGCAACCCCGGCCTCGCCTTCGCGTGGGGCCCAGTGCGCAAGCTCGCCCTCTCCAACCGGACGATAGGGCCCAGCCTTGCACTCGAACATCAGACTGTCGGCTTCCAGAACGACCAGACCGTGGAATACCCCGACTGGCAGATCCACCCCAAGGCACTCGCCACCGGCCTGCAATACCTGCTTTTTCACCACCGCACCGGTTTCGTCAAAGATCAGCAAACCGAGCTTTCCTTTGAGTACCAGCAAGGTTTCCGCCTTGTTGTCACCCAAATGACGGTGTGGCGGAATGTAGGTGCAAGGTTGCAGCCCTACCGCCATGCGGTGGCAGGCCTCCTCCATCTGATGGAAGTTGTGGTGCTGACGCCCGCGAGGACTGGCCGCGGCTTTCTCGGCCAACTCGGCAAACAGCGTTTGATCAAGAAAGCCCGGCGTGTTCATTGATTACATTCCCTTGACGGCAAAAATTCCGTTGGCGTTGCGCCAGTAACCTTTGTAGTCCATGCCGTAGCCGAAGATGTAACGGTCGATGCACGGCAGACCGACGAAGTCGGCTTTGAGGTCAGGACGAGCCTTGCGGTCGTGGTCCTTGTCGATCAGCACAGCGGTGTGCACTTTACGTGCGCCGGCGTGACGGCAGAAGTCGATGATCGCGCCCAGGGTGTGACCTTCGTCGAGGATGTCGTCGATGATCAGCACGTCGCGGTCGATGAACGAGACTTCCGGCTTGGCTTTCCAGAACAGGTCGCCGCCGCTGGTTTCGTTGCGATAGCGGGTGGCGTGCAGGTAGGACGCTTCCAGCGGGAACTGCAGATGGGTCAGCAGTTTGCCGGAGAAGATCAGGCCGCCGTTCATCACGCAGAACACCACCGGGTTGCTGTCGGCCAGTTGTTCGTTGATTTGTGCACCGACGCGGGCAATGGCAGCCTCGACTTCAGCTTCGGTGTACAGGCAGTCAGCCTCTCGCATGATTTGACGGATATGCTCGAGATCAGCGGACATGGCGCTCTCCAGGGGGGACGGATTTCGGAAAAGCGGGCAAAGGTACGCATCAACCGGGGCCGAATCAAGCATTTGTGGACTAACGTACTGTATGTCCTATAGGACATCACCCTCGGATAGATTAATCTAGGCCGGTTTTTTTGCCCGCCGCCGGAGCCTTTCCCCATGTCCATCCAAGAGATCCGCCATCCGCTGATCCGTCACAAACTTGGCCTTATGCGCCGTGCAGACATCAGCACCAAGAATTTCCGCGAACTCGCGCAGGAAGTCGGTGCCCTGTTGACCTATGAAGCTACAAAAGACCTGCCACTGGAAACCTACGACATCGAAGGTTGGTGCGGCACCGTGTCGGTCGAGAAAATCGCCGGCAAGAAGATTACCGTCGTGCCGATCCTGCGTGCCGGCATCGGCATGCTCGAAGGCGTGCTGAGCCTGATCCCGGGTGCCAAGGTCAGCGCTGTCGGCGTTGCCCGTAACGAAGAAACCCTGCAGGCCCACACCTATCTGGAAAAACTGGTTCCGGAAATCGATGAACGCCTGGCCATGATCATCGACCCGATGCTCGCCACCGGCAGCTCCATGGTTGCGACCATCGACCTGCTGAAGAAGGCCGGTTGCAAGGACATCCGCGCGATGGTGCTGGTTGCCGCGCCGGAAGGCATTGCCGCTGTCGAGAAAGCTCACCCGGACGTGATCATCTACACCGCGTCCATCGATCAGAAACTCAACGAGCACGGTTACATCATTCCTGGGCTTGGCGATGCCGGTGACAAGATCTTCGGCACCAAGCAGAAGGACGCGTAAGCATGCAGCAAGAGTTCAACGATCCGCTCTGGCGCACGGTACTGTCCGGCGCACAGATGCTGTTCGTGGCTTTCGGCGCCCTGGTGCTGATGCCACTGATCACGGGCCTGGACCCGAACGTGGCACTGTTTACCGCAGGTCTTGGGACAATTCTGTTCCAGATCGTCACCGGGCGTCAGGTGCCGGTGTTCCTGGCGTCGAGCTTCGCCTTCATCACCCCGATCATTCTCGCCAAGGGCCAGTTCGGCCTCGCCGCGACCATGGGCGGCGTGATGGCGGCCGGTTTCGTCTACACCTTCCTCGGCCTGGCCGTGAAGATCAAAGGCACCGGGTTCATTGACCGTCTGCTGCCGCCAGTCGTAATTGGCCCGGTGATCATCTCTATTGGCCTGGCCATGGCGCCGATTGCCGCAAACATGGCGATGGGCAAGGCCGGTGACGGTTCCGAGCTGATCCATTACCAGACCGCGATGATGATTTCGATGCCGGCACTGCTGACCACGTTGATCGT
Organism: Pseudomonas sp. R45(2017); assembly: GCF_002112305.1. Classification (NCBI taxonomy): domain Bacteria; kingdom Pseudomonadati; phylum Pseudomonadota; class Gammaproteobacteria; order Pseudomonadales; family Pseudomonadaceae; genus Pseudomonas; species Pseudomonas sp. R45(2017). The sequence goes on from NZ_NEHH01000001.1 coordinate 892,934, forward strand.
GGCGGTGTTCGGCAAAGGCATCTTCCGTCTGGTGCCGATCATTTCCGGCGTGCTCGTGGGTTTTGCCATGTCCTTCTATTTCGGTGTCGTCGACACCGCGAAGATTGCGGCGGCCCCATGGTTTGCACTTCCTCATTTCACCGCGCCGGAGTTCAACTGGCAGGCGATTCTGTTCATCGTCCCGGTGGCGCTGGCCCCGGCCATCGAGCACATCGGCGGCGTGATTGCAGTCGGTAGCGTGACCGGTCGTGACTACCTGAAAAAGCCTGGCCTGCATCGCACCCTGCTCGGTGATGGCATCGCCACCACCGCAGCCGGCCTGTTCGGCGGCCCGCCCAACACCACCTACGCGGAAGTGACTGGCGCGGTGATGTTGACCAAGAACTACAACCCGAAAATCATGACCTGGGCGGCGATCTTCGCGATCACCCTGGCGTTCATCGGCAAGTTCGGCGCCCTGCTGCAAAGTATTCCGGTGCCGGTGATGGGCGGGATTCTGTGCCTGTTGTTCGGTTCGATCGCGGCGGTGGGGATGAACACCCTGATCCGTCACAAGATCGACCTGGGCGAGGCGCGCAACCTGGTGATCGTGTCGGTGACCCTGGTGTTCGGGATTGGCGGTGTGCTGGTCGGCACCGGCACCGGCCCGGACGACTTCGGCCTCAAAGGCATCGCGCTGTGCGCGGTGGTGGCGATTGCGCTGAACCTGATCCTGCCGGGCAATGACAGCTGGAAGCACAAGAAGGCGGATGAGCCGCTGATCTAAGCCTTGGCTTCAAGATCGTTCCCACGCGGATCACCCCACACTGATCGTTCCCACGCTCTGCGTGGGAATGCCTCTGGGGACGCTCCGCGTCCAGTGACGCGGAGCGTGGGAACGATCAATCATCGACGATCATCAAAGGGCCAGTGGCGCCCGTTCACACAGCGTTGCCAACGCCTTCGCCCATTGCGGGTCGTCATTCAGGCACGGCACCAGCACCAACTCCTCTCCCCCCGCTTCGCAGAACTGTTCCTTGCCGCGATCGCCGATCTCTTCCAGGGTCTCGATGCAATCGGCAACAAACGCCGGGCACATCACCAGAATCTTCTTCACGCCGTTTTTGGCCAGCTCATCCAGCCGCGCTTCGGTGTAGGGTTCGATCCACTTCGCCCGGCCCAGCCGCGACTGAAACGACACCGACCACTTGCCGTCCGGTAGCCCCATGCGCTCAGCGAACAGCGCCGCTGTGCGCAGGCATTGGGCGCGATAACAGGTGGCCATTACGGCCGCCGAGGCGTTCTTGCAGCAATCTTCATTTTTGAAGCAATGATTGCCGGTCGGGTCGAGCTTGGTCAGATGCCGTTCCGGCAAACCGTGGAAGCTCAGCAACAGGTGATCGTAATCCTGCTGCAAGTGCGGCTTGGCGCTCGCCACCAACGCGTCGAGGTATTCCGGCTGATCGTAGAATGGCTGCAACACCGACAGCTGCACATTGAGCTTCTTCTCACGCACCACCCGCTTGGCTTCTTCAATCACGGTGGTCGTGGTGCTGTCGGCGAACTGCGGATAAAGCGGCGCGAGGGTGATGCGTTTGTGCCCCGCCGCGACCAGCTTCATCAAACTTGTCTCAATCGACGGCTCGCCGTAACGCATGGCCAGCTCAACCGGGCCGTGAGTCCACTGCGCCTTCATCTGCTGCTGCAGACGGCGACTGAGCACCACCAGCGGCGAACCTTCGTCCCACCAGATCGAGGCGTAGGCATGGGCCGACTGCTCCGGGCGCTTGATCAGGATCAGCGACACCAGCAGACGCCGCACCGGCCACGGCAGGTCGATCACGTACGGGTCCATCAGGAATTGATTGAGGTAGCTGCGCACGTCGGCCACCGAAGTGGAGGCCGGCGACCCCAGGTTGACCAGAAGCAAGGCGTGATCGGTCATGCAACGTCCTATTTCAGAGGCGGCCGGAAAGATCGTCCAGGGCCGCGCGTAAATCCGTGAACCGGAAAGTGAATCCCGCTTCCAGCAAGCGTTTCGGCGTGGCCCGTTGGCCACCCAGCAATAGCAATGACATCTCGCCGAGCCCGACCTTCAACGCGAGGGCCGGCATCGGCATGAACGCCGGGCGGTGCAGCACGCTGCCCAGCGTCTTGGCGAATTCGCGATTGCGCACAGGTTTCGGCGCGCACGCATTATAAGGACCGCTCGCCTGATTGCGGTGCAGAAGAAAATCAATCAGGGCGATTTGGTCATCGATATGAATCCACGGCATCCACTGCCGACCGTTGCCCAAAGGCCCGCCCAGCCCGAGCTTGAACGGCAGCAGCAGGCGCGACAAAAAGCCGCCCTCGGCCGACAGCACCAGCCCGGTGCGCACCAGCACCACACGAATATCCATCGCTTCGGCGCGTTGCGCGGTTTCCTCCCAGGCGATGCACAACTGGCTGGCGAAATCGTCGATCACCGGCGGCGAGTCTTCGGTCAACTCGCGCTCGCCGCCGTCACCGTACCAACCCACGGCCGAACCCGAGATCAGCAGCGACGGTTTCTGCCCGCGTTTTTCCAGCCACGCCAGCAATGACTCGGTCAGCGTGATCCGGCTGCTCCACAACAATGCCTTTCGCCGATGGGTCCACGGCCGGTCGGCAATCGGCGCGCCGGCGAGGTTGACGATCACGTCGACCGGCTCGTCGCCAAGTTCTTCCAGACGCGCAATACCACGCACCTGGTCGCCACAGATTTTCGCGACTTTTTCCGGACGACGACTCCAGACCGTCAGGCGATGACCCTGCCCGGACCAGTGCCGGCAAAGCTGACGTCCGATCAATCCAGTACCGCCGGTCAGCAATATGTGCATGACTTCTACCTCGCGTGGCGTTTTACCCCGATCACTAGTCTATTTTTATAAACAGGGATCTTTTCTATCGGGCAGGCTCTATTGTTTAACCATAGGCCAAGCTGTCAGAACCAGAACGCTGGAAGTTATACCAAAAAACAGAATTGTACAGGTTTCATCCACGGCGTAGTCTGTACAGAAAGGTAAACGAGGCCCCTATGACTGTACCTATCGCAATCATTGGCACCGGCATCGCCGGACTCTCCGCCGCCCAGGCCCTGACGGATGCCGGGCATACCGTTCAGTTGTTCGATAAAAGCCGCGGCAGCGGCGGGCGCATGTCGAGCAAGCGCAGCGACGCCGGCTCGCTGGACATGGGCGCGCAATACTTCACCGCCCGTGACAGGCGCTTCGTGACCGAAGTCCAGCGCTGGCAAAGCAAAGGCTGGGTCGCCGAATGGGCACCGCAGCTCTACACCTTTCATGGCGGGCAATTGAACCTGTCGCCGGACGAACAGACCCGCTGGGTCGGCACGCCGCGCATGAGCGCCATCACCCGAGGCCTGCTCGACGGACTGGAAGTGCAGTTCGCCTGCCGGATCACCGAGGTCTATCGCGGTGAAGAACACTGGCACCTGCAGGACGCCGAAGGCTTCACCCACGGGCCGTTCAGCCACGTCGTGATCGCCACGCCGGCGCCTCAGGCCACCGCCCTGCTGGCCGCCGCGCCGAAACTCGCCGGTGCCGCCGCCGGGGTAAAAATGGATCCGACCTGGGCGGTCGCCCTCGCCTTCGACACGCCGCTGGATACGCCGATCGAAGGCTGCTTCGTCCAGGACAGCGCCCTCGACTGGCTGGCCCGCAACCGCAGCAAACCGGGACGCGACACCACGTGCGACACCTGGGTCCTGCACGCCACCAGTGCCTGGAGCCGGCAGCACATCGACTTGCCCAAGGAAGCGGTGATCGAACAATTGCACGGCGCCTTCGCCGAATTGCTGCACAGCGCCATGCCGGCCCCGACCTTCAGCCTCGCCCACCGCTGGCTCTATGCCCGGCCGGCCAGCAGTCATGAATGGGGCACCCTGGCCGATGCCGATCTGGGCCTGTACGCCTGTGGCGACTGGTGCCTGTCGGGTCGGGTCGAAGGGGCGTGGCTCAGTGGTCAGGAGGCTGCAAGACGCTTGCACGAACACCTGCAGTGAACCGTATCAATCCGCGCAAATTGCTGCTGTCGAAATGGACAGCAGCCCACCCGCAAAACCGTGAAAAGCATTTTCTGGTGACCGAACTGTTCCGCGACGAAGAAGGTACGGTGCTGGCGATCGAATTGCAGGCGGTGCTGACCCGGCGTACCGAGCAATGCGACTGGCAGGTCCTGCAGGATGACTCACGCTGGAAAATGGGCTGGCGCTAAAAACCTCAAAAAAACTTATACAAACAATTTGACTTGTACACCCATGAATCTATGCTGAAGGCATGTTGTACAGATCAGTTTGTCTGTACAGGTTTAGATTCGAGGTTGCTGCATGTCCGACTCATCGACGTCCCTACCGAAAATCGCCATCAGCGCCTGCCTGATGGGCGCCGAGGTCCGCTACAACGGCGGACACAAGGAATCGCGGCTGTGCAGCCGCACCCTGGCCGAGCATTTTGAATTCGTTCCCGTCTGTCCTGAAGTAGCGATCGGTCTGGGAATTCCCCGCGAGCCGATTCGACTTGTGGGCGACCCGGCCAAGCCTGAAGCGGTCGGCACCGTCAATCCGTCGATTAACGTCACCCAGCCACTGGCCGCTTACGGCGAGAAAATGGCGGGGGAACTCAGTGACATCTGCGGCTACATCTTCATGCAGCAATCGCCCTCCTGCGGTCTGGAGCGCGTGAAGGTCTACCACGCCAACGGTGCACCGGTGAATGGTGGCGGGCGTGGCATTTACGCCGAGGCGTTCTGTGCGCAGCATCCGGATCTGCCGGTGGAGGAAGCCGGGCGCCTGAACGATCCGGTGCTGCGGGAAAACTTCATCACCCGCGTGCTCGCCTACCGCGAATGGCAGCAGGTGCTCGAGCAGGGCTTGAGCCGCCGTGCACTGACCGAATTTCACTCGCGCTACAAATACCTGCTGATGGCCCACAACCCGGTGCAATACAAGACGCTGGGCAATCTGCTGGGCAACATGGGCCAGACAGCGCCGGACGAGCTCGGCCCGCGCTATTTCAGTGAACTGATGGCGGCGCTGAAAAAATGCGCCACCCGCCGCACCCACAGTAATGTCCTGCAGCACATCAGTGGCTACCTGAAACAGGTCATCACCCCCGAAGACAAACAGGAAGTGCAACACATCATCGGCCAGTACCGGCACGGCATCGTGCCGCTGGTGGTGCCGCTGACGCTGCTCAAGCATCACTTTCGCCTCCACCCGGATCCCTACATCGCGCAGCAGGTGTACCTGCAACCGCATCCGGAAAACCTCAGCCTGCGAAACGCCATTTGATGAACGACTCACCCGACACCAGCGCCCGTGAAGACCTCGGCGCCGACTTCAAGAAAGCCCTCGACGAAGGCTGGCTGCCGATCCGCGAAGTCGCGCGCCAGACCGGCGTGAATGCCGTGACCCTGCGCGCCTGGGAAAGACGCTACGGGCTGATCGTTCCGCAGCGCACACCCAAGGGTCATCGTCTGTACAGCGCCGAGCATGTGCAGCGCATCCAGAACATCCTCACCTGGCTCAACCGCGGCGTGGCGGTCAGCCAGGTCAAACCGCTGCTCGACACGGCACAGGCGTTAAACGAACCGGTGGAAGACGAATGGCGTCCGCTGCGCCAGGCTGCTTTGCTGGCGGTCACTCACCTGAACGAGCGCAGCCTCGACGACAGCATCAACCAGGCGATGGCGTTGTATCCGCCACGCACACTCTGCGAGCAATTGCTGCTGCCGCTGCTGAGCGATCTCGAACAGCGCTGGCAGGGCCAGTTCGGCGCGCAGATGGAGCGCGTGTTCTTTTTTGCCTGGTTACGCAGCAAATTCGGCGCACGCATCTACCATAACAACCGTCAGTTGCGCACCGCGCCGCTGCTGCTGATCAATCACTCGGATTTACCGCTGGAGCCGCACCTTTGGCTCTGCGCCTGGCTGATCAGCAGCGCCGATTGCCCGGTGCAGGTGTTCGACTGGCCGCTGCCGGCCGGAGAGCTGGCACTGGCAACCGATACCCTGCAAGCCCGTGGCGTACTGCTGTATTCCAGCAAAGCCCTGAACCTTGCGCAGCTACCGAAACTGTTGAATGGCGTCAGCTGCCCGAAACTGATTGCCGGACCCACGGTGTGCATTCACCACGCCGAGTTGTCCGCAAAGACTTCCGATTTCGCTGATCTGCTCCTGGCCGAAGACCCTCTTTCGGCGCATCGGGTGCTCATTCAGCGTGGATTGATTTAATGATTCAGACAGAGACCGACATGCAATTGATCTGGCTGCGCAGCGACCTGCGCCAACACGACAACACCGCACTCGCGGCCGCCGCCGAGCGTGGCCCGACCGTGGCTGTGTACCTGTTGAGCCCGCTGCAATGGCAGGAACATGACGACGCGCCGTGCAAGATCGATTTCTGGCTGCGCAATTTGCGCGATTTGAGCAAAAGCCTGGGTGCCCTGAACATCCCGCTCCTGATCCGCACCGCGCCTCACTGGGATCAGGCACCCGCCGTGCTGCTGGAACTGTGCCAACAACTGAAGATCGAGGCCGTGCACGTCAACGAGGAATACGGCATCAACGAATGCCGTCGCGACGAGGCCGTTGCCGAGGCGTTGCAAGCCGAAGGCATAACCTTCCACAGCTACCTCGACCAATTGCTGTTCAAACCCGGCAGCGTACTGACCAAAACCGGCACTTACTTTCAGGTGTTCAGCCAGTTCCGCAAGGTCTGCTACGAGCGCCTGCACCGCTCGATGCCGTCGCTGAAACAGGCGCCGGGCAAACAGCAAGCGCTGAACATCGCCAGCGACCCCGTTCCAGAAGCCGTCGAAGGTTTCCCGACACCTGGCGAATCCCTGCGCGCCCTGTGGCCCGCCGGTGAGACCGAGGCCCGACGCCGCCTCGATACGTTCGCCGATGCGCAGATCGACTACTACAAGAGCGAACGCGACTTCCCGGCCAAACCCGGCACCAGCCAGCTCTCGGCTTATCTGGCCGCTGGCGTGATCTCCCCGCGCCAATGCCTGCACGCCGCCCTGCAAAGCAATCAGGGCGAATTCGAAAGCGGCAAGGTCGGGGCTGTCACCTGGATCAACGAACTGCTGTGGCGCGAGTTCTACAAACACATCCTCGTCGGTTACCCACGGGTTTCACGGCATCGCGCATTCCGCCCGGAAACCGAGGCCCTGGCCTGGCGCGATGCGCCTGCGGATCTGGCCGCCTGGCAGGAAGCCCGCACCGGTTTGCCGATCATCGACGCGGCCATGCGCCAATTGCTGGAAACCGGCTGGATGCACAACCGCCTGCGAATGGTGGTGGCGATGTTTCTGACCAAGAACCTGCTGATCGACTGGCGTGAAGGCGAGCGTTTCTTCATGCGCCACCTGATCGACGGCGACCTGGCCGCCAACAACGGCGGCTGGCAGTGGAGCGCCTCGACCGGCACCGATTCGGCGCCGTACTTCCGGATTTTCAACCCGGTCAGCCAGTCGGAAAAATTCGACAGCGAAGGTCTGTTCATCAAGCACTGGCTTCCGGAACTGGCCGGGTTGAACAAGAAAGAAGTCCACAACCCGGCCAGTGCCGGCGGGTTGTTCGGCGTGGCGGACTATCCGGCGCCGATCGTCAATCTGAGCGCATCACGGGAACGGGCGCTGACAGCGTTCAAGAACCTGCCGTCACGCGCATCTCAAGGAGAGAGCGATGAGTGAATTTCTGCGCAGTTTCGCCCAGCGGTTCGCACAGTTGAACAAAGACAACTTGCGCACCCTGGACGAGCTGTACAGCGAGGACATTCATTTCACCGACCCGCTACACGAAGTGCAGGGGCTGACGAACCTGCGCGCTTACTTCAGTGAGTTGTACGCCAACGTCAACGAACTGCGCTTCGATTTCCACGGCTTCGACCAGATCAGCCACGGCGAAGGCTATCTGCGTTGGGTCATGAGCTACCGCCACCCGCGTCTGAGCGGTGGGCAACTGATACGCGTCGCGGGCTGCTCGCACCTGCTCTGGAGCGACAAGGTTTACCGCCACCGGGATTACTTCGATGCCGGGGCGCTGCTTTATGAACATTTACCCGTATTGGGCCGGGTGATCGCCTGGCTGAAAAGGAGATTGGGATGAGTCGTACAGCTCCACGGCGATATTGGCTGACCGGTGCCAGCAGTGGCATCGGTGCAGCATTGGCAGAAGAAATCCTCAAGACCGGTGCACATCTGGCGGTCAGTTCCCGTCAGGTCGCACCGCTCAAAGTGCTGTCGCAACGTTATCCGGGACAGGTACTGGTGGTACCCGGCGATCTGACCAACAGTCAGACCGTGCGCGAAATCGGCGAACAGATCGCAGCGGACTGGGGCTCGCTGGACTCGGTGATCCTCAACGCGGGCACCTGTGAGTACGTCGATGCCCGGCAGTTCGACGCCTCGATCATCGAGCACGTGGTGCGCACCAACCTGCTCGCCAGCAGCTATTGCATCGAAGCCTCGCTGCCCTTGCTGCGCAAAGGGACGGCACCGCATCTGGTGGGGATGGCCAGCTCGGTGACCTATGTGCCGTTGCCCCGCGCCGAAGCCTATGGCGCGTCGAAGGCCGGGCTGCGCTATCTGTTCGAATCCCTGCGCATTGACCTGGCGGCCGAAGGCATTGAAGTCACAGTAATCAGTCCAGGCTTCGTCGACACGCCCCTGACCGCCAAAAATGACTTCCCGATGCCGCTCAGTTGGCCTGTGGATAAAGCCGCGCGGCATATCTTCGCCAAGCTGAAGGACCGGCCGCTTGAGATCGCTTTCCCGGCGCTGTTCATCGCGGCCCTGTGGCCACTGTCGAAAATGCCCGCGCGGGTACAACTGGCGATCGGCAAGCGCATGGTGCGCAGCAACCCGCCGCTCAAGGATGCAACATGAAAATCGCCATTATCGGCAGTGGCATCGCAGGATTGACCTGCGCATACCTGCTTGCTCGCCGACATGACATCACCGTGTTCGAAGCCGACGCCCGGGTCGGCGGTCATACGCACACGGTGCCGGTCACCGTGGACGGGCGCGAGTATGCGGTGGACACCGGCTTCATTGTGTTCAACGACTGGACGTATCCGAACTTCATTCGTTTGCTCGGCCAGTTGGGCGTGGCCTTCAAGCCTACCGAGATGAGTTTTTCGGTCAACGATCCGGACACAGGCCTGGAATACAACGGCAACAACCTCAACAGCCTGTTCGCCCAACGCAGCAATCTGCTGTCCCCCGGATTCTGGGGCATGTTGCGCGACATTCTGAGATTCAATAAAGAAGCCCGGCGCGACCTTGCCGAACAGCGGATCACCGCGGACACCACACTCGACGATTACCTCAAGGCCGGCGCTTACGGCGAGCGCTTCATCCTGCATTACATCGTGCCGATGGGCGCAGCGATCTGGTCGATGCCGATGGCCGAAATGCTCAATTTTCCGTTGCAGTTCTTCGTGCGTTTTTTTGAGAACCACGGGTTGCTGTCGGTCAGCAACCGTCCGCAATGGCAGGTCATCGAGGGTGGTTCCAGCGCTTACATTGCGCCGTTGACCGCATCGTTCAAGGAGCGTATCCGCCTGAATTGCCCGGTGGGCCGGATCGATCGCGATGCGCACGGCGTGGTTATCCACAGCCCGGCCGGCATCGAACGTTTCGACAAAGTGGTGCTGGCCTGCCACAGCGACCAGGCCCTGCGACTGCTGGGAAATCCTGACGATAAAGAACGGGAAATCCTCGGCGCCCTACCCTATGCCGATAACGAAGTGGTGCTGCACACCGATACCCGCCTGCTGCCCACACGCAAACGGGCCTGGGCCAGCTGGAACTATCGCCTCGGCGGAGCCGGTCATACCCGGGCGGCCGTGACCTACGACATGAACATTCTGCAAGGCATCCAGAGCGACACCACGTTCTGCGTCAGCCTCAACCAGAGCGCTGGCATCACGCCGTCCAAAGTGCTGGCGCGCTTCACCTACGCCCACCCGCAATTCAGCCTCGCGGCGGTGACGGCACAGCAGCGCTGGGCTGAAATCGACGGCGCGCAACACACGCATTACTGCGGCGCCTATTGGGCCAACGGTTTTCATGAGGACGGCGTGGTCAGCGCCCTGCGCGTGGCCGCGTCCTTCGGAGAAAGTCTGTGAACAGCGCGCTCTACAGTGGCTGGATTGCCCATCGGCGATTCGCACCGCGCCGTCATCAATTCCGTTACCGGATCGGCATGCTGTACCTCGATCTGGCTGAACAGGAGACCGTGCTGGGCCTGTCCCGACTGGCGGGTTCCAGCCGCTTTGCGCCGTTTTCATTCCGCGAAACCGATTACCTGAAAACCTTCACCGGCCGGGGCGTGCGCCTGAGCGATGCGGTGCGCCAGCTTGTCGGCGAAGCCCTGGGCCATGCGCCGCAAGGTTCAATCTGCCTGCTGACCCAGCCGCGCAGCTGGGGCCTGTCGTTCAACCCGGTGAGTTTTTTCTATTGCCACGAGGCCGACGGCCAACTGGCGGCGATTCTCTGCGAAGTCAGCAATACCCCGTGGCGCGAGCGTTTTCACTACGTGTTGCCGGCCAGAGCGCCCAGCAATCTGCAGGACTTTCACCAGCACTTTGCCGTGGCCAAGGCCTTTCATGTGTCGCCGTTCCTGCCGCCGGATTTGGAATACCGCATGAGCTTCAGCCCCGCCGCGCAGGTCCTGGGTGTGCACATGGCCGACTGGCAAGGCGAGCAAAAACTGTTCGACGCCACCCTCGACCTGCGACGTGAACCCCTTGATCGACACCACTTGCACCGGCACCTGTGGCGCTTTCCCTGGATGACCGCCAAGACCGCGCTGGCGATCTATTGGCAGGCACTGCGCCTGTTGCTCAAGCGCACCCCGGTGTATGACCACCAACGCGCCGACGACCGTTTTCGAACCGCCACTGTACCGACCGAGGAACGCCAACATGAAATCCACTAGCGTCTCGGCCAAAGCCAGCCTGTTCAGCCCTCACGGCCTGAGCGGTTCGCTGCTGCGCCGGGGAGTACTGCGCCAGCTGGAGCAGCTCAAGCAGGGTCAACTGATCGTCATCGAGGACGGCGAGCGCCACGTCTTCGGCACGCCGGGCAGCGCCCTGGTGGGCGAGATTCAAGTTCTGGATCCGGCCGTCTGGGGCCTGGTCGCCGGCAATGGTTCGATCGGTGCGGGCGAAGCCTTCATCCATGGCTATTGGCGCTCGCCGGACCTGACGGCCGTGGTGCGGGTCTTCGTCAGCAACCTTGAAGTGCTCGACGGGATGGAAGGTGGCCTGGCCCGGCTCGGTCGGCCGCTGGTGCGCGGGCTGCACTGGCTCAACCGCAATACGCGCAAGGGCTCGCAGAAAAACATCGCCGCGCATTACGACCTCGGCAATGACCTGTTCGAACAGTTTCTCGACCCGACCATGATGTATTCCGCCGCGCAGTTTCTCAGCCCCGACGACAGCCTGGAGCAGGCGCAACTGAACAAACTCGAGCGGATCTGTCAGAAGCTCGCGCTCAAGCCCGGCGACCATCTGCTGGAAATCGGCACCGGCTGGGGCAGCATGGCGCTTTACGCGGCGCAGCACTACGGCTGCAAAGTCACCACCACCACGCTGTCGAAGGAGCAGTTCGCCTTCACCGCGGCCCGCATCGAACGCCTCGGTTTGCAGGATCAGGTGACGCTGTTGCTCAAGGATTATCGTGACCTCACCGGCCAGTACGACAAACTGGTGTCGATCGAAATGATCGAGGCGGTCGGCCACCGCTTCCTGCCGACCTATTTCAAGCAATGCGCGCAGCTGCTCAAGAGCAACGGCCTGATGCTGCTACAAGCGATCACCATCCGCGAGCAGCGTTACGAACAGGCCCGCCGTGGCGTGGACTTCATCCAGCGCTACATTTTCCCCGGCGGTGCCCTGCCCTGCGTACAGAAAATGCTCGAAATCGTCGGCCGCGACACCGACATGAACCTGCTGCACATGGAAGACTTCGGCCTGCATTACGCCCGCACCCTGCGTCTGTGGCACGAGAACTTTCGCCATGCTCACGGCCGTCTGACCGAATTGGGCTATGACGATTACTTCCTCAGGCTGTGGGAGTTCTACCTGTGTTACTGCGAGGGCGGATTTCTCGAACGCACCATCGGCACTGCACAGCTGGTGCTGGCGAAACCGGCGGCAATGACCGCGCCTTTGCTGGGCCGTTTCGATGCTTGAACGGTTGGCCAACGCGGTGCTGTTCCAGATCGGCTGGCTGGCCTGCGTGCTCGGTGGTAACAGTCTGTGGTTGCTGCTGGCGCTGGCGGTGCTGGTGATTCATCTGTGCTGGATCAGCAGTTGGGCGCAGGAAGGCCGATTGATCCTCAGCGTGGTGATCATCGGCACGGCGGTGGACAGCGTGTTGCGCGGTTTCGGGGTTTTCGAGTTCAAGGACCTGTCACCGCTGATTCCGCTGTGGCTGATGTTGTTGTGGGCGTTATTTGCCACGACATTGCGTCATTGCCTGCAATGGAGCGCGAGTCCGTGGTGGCTGGCCAGCCTGCTGGGGGCGGCAGGTGGCGCGCTGTCCTATGGCGCCGGCGGACGACTCGCCGGCGTGCAGTTTCCTTTCGGTGAGTTACCGACTCTGATCGGCATCGCGCTGCTGTGGGCGTTGCTGTTTCCGCTGCTGCACCAATTGTCCCGACGGCTGGCGCGCTAAACGCCTGTCAGGCCTTTCACACGCTCACCGGCCACTGCCGTACACTGGCGCCATGAAAACCATTCCCCATCGGCAAATCGCCGAGCCCGTGGTCACCTGCTCGACCTGCGCAGCCTGTTGTTGCCAGCTCGAAGTGATGCTGATCACCGACACCGGCGTACCCGAGCGTTTTATCGATACCGACGATTGGGGTGGTGAGGTGATGCTGCGTCTGGACGACGGCTGGTGCGCGGCGCTGGATCGCGACACGATGATGTGCACGATTTACGAGAAGCGTCCGCTGATCTGCCGCGAGTTCGAAATGGGCGCACCGGAATGCATCGACGAACGTCAGGGGATTGCCACGGCGTATCGCTGAATAAAAAAAGGAGCGCCAGGCGCTCCTTTTTTATGGGGCTTACTTTCTGGGGGCTTATAGCGGCATCGTGTAATGCAATGCGTAGCTTTCGACCCCATCGTTGTCGCTGCTCAGACCGGCGTTGGAATAGTGCGTCGCACGGATTCCCACCTCATGCCCGCCATTGAAGCGCAGGCCGAAACCGATACGGTCTTCGAACTGGAAGGAGCCGCCGAGCTTGTTGTCTTCGTACTCGGTGTTGGAGAACAGCGCCACGCCGATCCCCGCCTCGACATACGGTTTGACCGACTGACCGGCAAACTCGTAAACAAACACCGGCGAGAACGACAGGCTGTTGTTGCTGGAGGTCTTGTCACCTTCCCAATAGGTATAGGCGCCGCTCCAGTAACCGGTCAGACGACCGACGTCACTTTGCAGCCAGCTCTTGTCCCAGTCGAAATTCATGCCCAGGCGATAAGTCATCGTCGAATCGCTGGTGGCACCCACTGCAAACTCGACGCCAGCAGCCTGTGCGGTAAAACTTTGCCCCATCAGTGCAGCCGCAATCGCGGCCAAGCAGAATAGTCGCTTCACGTTGAAACTTCCTTTTCCGGAACGATCGTTTGGTTTTTCTAGGTCACTCTGCGCTATAGAAAACTGCGCTTGGTCAGAAGTTCAGCTGACTTTTTAGATATTTCACATTTTTTTTACAAGGTGAATTTTTCGACGTCGCCGGCGACTTGGCCCAACAGGGCCAGCGTGTTGCGCAAAGACTCGGGATCGGCGCTGGTCCAGAATCTGACCGGTCGGTTCGGCCCTTCGGCGAGCAGATCCCGCTCGGCCAGCAGCCGCTGCAATTGGCGGGCTACTGCCGCGCCGGTGTCGATCAAGCTGATGCTCTCGGGGATCATCGACTTGAGCATCGGCTTGAGAAACGGATAGTGGGTGCAGCCCAGAATGATCGTGTCGCAACCGTTCGCCAGTAGCGGATCGACGTAGTGCTTGAGCAATGCACGCAACTCGGGGCTGTGAAGATCGCCGCTTTCAATCCGCTCGACAAGTCCGGGGCACGGCTGCGTGATGACCCGCACATCCGTGGCAAAACGATCGAGCAGCGCCGCAAATTTCGCACTCTGCAAAGTGCCGGTAGTGGCTAGCACGCCCACCACGCCGCTGCGGGTGGCGGCGGCGGCCGGTTTGACCGCCGGCTCCATGCCGACAATCGGCCATTCGGGAAAGTCCCGGCGCAAATCAGCGACGCCGGCCACAGTCGCGGTATTGCACGCGATCACCAGCGCCTTGGCGCCCCGCTCGCGGAAAAAACCGGCCATCACACTGCAACGCTGGCGGATGAATTCCGGAGTTTTCTCGCCATAAGGAATATGGCCGCAATCGCCGAGGTACAGCAGCGATTCATTCGGTAGCAGTTGCTGGATTTCCGCCAGCACCGACAATCCGCCGACGCCGGAATCGAATACGGCGATCGGCGCTTCACGCATGCTGCGAACCACAGACGCTGCAACCCGGATCGCGCTTGACCCGCAGCTCACGGAATCGCGAGCCCAGTGCATCGATCAACAGCAGACGCCCCACCAGCGGCTCGCCGAATCCCGCCAGCAACTTCAAGGCTTCCAGCGCTTGCAGGCTGCCGACCAGACCGACCAGCGGCCCGACCACACCCGCTTCGCTGCAAGTCAGTTCGGCTTCGCTGCCGTGACCGTACAGGCAGTGGTAGCACGGGCTTTCGGCGCGGCGCGGGTCGAACACCGAAAGTTGTCCTTCGAGGCGAATCGCCGCGCCGCTGACCAATGGCTTGCGCGCGGCCACGCAAGCGGCGTTGACCGCTTCGCGGGTGGAGAAATTGTCCGAGCAGTCGAGCACCAGATCCACCGACGCCACGGCTGCGGCGAGAGAATCTTCGTCCAGCGCCTGACGATGAGGAATCAGTTTGATTTCAGGGTTGATCGCGCTCAGGCGCTTGAGCGCCGAGTCGACCTTGGTCATGCCGACGCTGTCGGTGTCGTGAATGATCTGGCGTTGCAGGTTGGTCAGGTCGACCGTGTCGAAATCCGCCAGGTGCAATTCACCAACACCCGCCGCCGCCAGGTACAGCGCCACCGGCGCACCGAGACCGCCGAGGCCGACGATCAATACCCGACTGTCCTTGAGCTTCAACTGGCCATCGATGTCGATGTGTTGCAGCAGGATCTGCCGACTGTAGCGCAACAATTCCTGATCATTCAGCACGGCAGGCGCCCCAGGCTGATCCGTTGATGGCCGCCCAGATCGGTGCGGCTGTGGACTTCGTCGAAACCTTGCGTCAGCAGCAGATCGCGCACGGCTTCGGCTTGATCATAGCCGTGTTCGAGCATCAGCCAGCCACCGGCCTCCAGATGCGCCGGCGCCTGGGCGATGATCAGGCGCAGATCGTCGAGCCCGTCGATGCCGGCCACCAAGGCGCTTTCCGGCTCGAAGCGCACATCGCCTTCCACCAGATGCGGATCGGCCGCGCGGATGTACGGCGGGTTACTGATGATCAACTCGAAACGCTTGCCTTCGAGGGCGCTGAACCAGTGACTGCTCAGCACCGTGGCGTTGTTCAAGTGCAGGCGCTGGCGATTGCGTTCGGCCAGGGCCACGGCTTCCAGCACGCGATCCACGGCGGTGACTTTCCACGCCGGGCGTTCGCTGGCCAGGGCCAGGGCAATCGCTCCGCTGCCGGTGCCCAGATCGAGAACTTTGGCCGGGGTCGCCGGCAGCAACTCCAGTGCGGCTTCCACCAGCAGTTCGGTGTCCGGGCGCGGGATCAGCGTGTGCGGTGCGACTTCCAGATCCAGCTTCCAGAAACCCTGCTGACCCAGAATGTAGGCGACCGGCTCGCCGCTGCGACGACGTTGCAGGTACTCGGCAAAAACCAGTGCGGCTTCGCTGGGCACGATGCGCTCGGGCCAGGTGTGGAGAAAACTGCGCGACTTGCCCAGCGCGGCGGCCAGAAGCAATTCGGCGTCCAGACGCGCGGTGGGCGAGTCCGGCAGTTCGGCGGCGCGCAACAGGCTGGCGATGATGGTCATTTACTCACCTATCGCTGCGAGCTGGTCGGCCTGGTATTCGGCCAGCAACGGCTCGATCACCGCTTCGACGCCACCGGCGAGGATTTCGTCGAGGGAATACAGGGTCAGGTTGACGCGGTGGTCGGTGACCCGGCCCTGGGCAAAGTTGTAGGTACGGATGCGCTCGGAGCGGTCACCGGAACCCACCAGCAATTTACGTTCGCTGGCGATGGCGTTGGCCGCCGCCGCCGTCTGCTGGTCGTTGAGTTTGGCCGCCAGCCAGGCCATCGCCCGGGCACGGTTCTTGTGCTGGGAACGTTCTTCCTGGCACTCGACAACGGTGCCGGTCGGTATGTGGGTGATGCGGATCGCCGAATCGGTGGTGTTGACGTGCTGACCACCGGCCCCGGAGGAGCGGTAAGTGTCGACGCGCAAATCCGCCGGGTTGATCTCGATGGCTTCGCGCTCGTCCGGCTCAGGCAATACCGCCACGGTGCAGGCCGAGGTGTGGATCCGGCCCTGGGATTCGGTGGCGGGTACACGCTGTACGCGGTGCGCGCCGGATTCGAATTTCAGCTTGCCGTAAACGTTGTCGCCTTCGATGCGGGCGATGACTTCTTTATAGCCGCCGTGTTCGCCTTCGTTTTCCGAGAGGATCTCCACGCGCCAGCCACGCCGTTCGGCGTAACGCGAGTACATGCGGAACAGGTCGCCGGAGAAGATCGCCGCCTCGTCGCCACCGGTGCCGGCGCGGATTTCGAGAAACACGTTGCGCCCGTCGTTGGGATCCTTGGGCAGCAACATGCGTTGCAGGTCGGATTCCAGCGTGATCAGCAACTCCTTGGCTTCGCGGACTTCTTCCACGGCCATTTCACGCATGTCCGGGTCGCTGTCCTTGAGCAGCGCCTGCGCGCCTTCAAGATCGCTTTGTACGCCGAGCAGCTTTTTATAGCCTTGTACCACCGGCTCAAGTTCGGCGTATTCCTTGGAATAGGCGCGGAATTTGGTCTGGTCGGAAATGACTTCGCCGTCGCCGAGCAGCGCGGTCAGTTCCTCGAAACGGTCCTGGAGAATGTCCAGCTTATTGAGCAGTGACGCTTTCATTGCGGTTTTTTATCCGAAAAGCTATCCGGTGAGCCCTCGAGGGCAAAGAGTTCCTGAGCCATGGCCAGCGCATCGAGGCGGCCTTCGGCAGAAAGCTTTTTCAACTGCACGCTCGGGGCGTGCAGGAGTTTGTTGGTCAGGCCACGGGCCAGTTGCCCGAGCACGTCTTCGGCGTTGCCGCCGTTGGCCAGCAGGCGCAGGGCCTTTTGCAGTTCTTCGTCGCGCAGGCGTTCGCTCTGTTGACGATAGGCCTTGAGCACGTCGACCGCCGCCAGCTCGCGCAGGCGCACCATGAAATCGTCGGCGCCGACCGAAACCATCTCTTCAGCCGCCTGCGCTGCACCCTGACGGCTCTTGAGGTTTTCGGCGACCACTTCGTGCAGATCGTCGACGCTATAGAGGTAAACGTCGTCGAGTTCGCCGACTTCAGGCTCGATGTCACGGGGAACGGCGATGTCGACCATGAAGATCGGCTTGTGCTTGCGCAGCTTCAGCGCGCTTTCCACCGCGCCTTTACCGAGGATCGGCAACTGACTGGCGGTAGAACTGATGACGATGTCGCTGCGCACCAGTTCGGCCGGGATGTCCGAGAGCAACACCGCGTGGGCACCGAACTGTTCGGCCAGCAGGCTGGCGCGCTCGAGCGTCCGGTTGGCGACCACGATGCGCTTGACCCCCAGTTCATGCAGGTGACGGGCGACCAGGGTGATGGTCTCGCCGGCGCCGATCAGCAGGGCCTGGCTGCGTTGCAAGTCGCTGAAAATCTGTTTGGCCAGGCTGACGGCGGCAAACGCCACGGACACCGGGTTCTCACCGATCGCGGTGTCGGTACGCACTTGCTTGGCGGCGTTGAAGGTCGCCTGAAACAGTCGCCCGAGCAGCGGCCCGATGGTGCCGGCCTCGCGGGCAACGGCGTAGGCCGATTTCATCTGGCCGAGAATCTGCGGTTCGCCCAGCACCAGCGAGTCGAGCCCGGAGGCGACGCGCATCATGTGACGAACTGCCGCATCATCTTCATGCACATAAGCACTCGCGCGCAGCTCATCGAGGCTTAAATGGTGATAGTCGGCCAGCCAGCGCAGCACGATATCGGCCGAAAGCTGATCCTGTTCTATATACAGCTCACTGCGATTGCAGGTGGAGAGGATCGCAGCTTCGCGGCTGTCGGTGAGTCGGCAGAGCTGCTGCAAGGCCTCCACCAGCTGCTCAGGGGTAAAGGCCACGCGCTCGCGGACGTCTACTGAAGCAGTCTTGTGGTTGATACCGAGTGCAAGGAAGGCCATTCAAGGTCGCTGATGGTGACGTGAAGCCGGCAATTGTCCTACTTCGTCAGATTCAGAACAACTACCGCTGACTATTGTCCCAATTGTCGGCCCCTATAATGGCCACAATCGAGACTCGGTTATGTTTGGCCGAAGGCTTGTGTCATGATGATCCGACCGCAGGTTAGTCGTCCTCTTCCTATATGAATAGATCTTCCGCGTTGCTCCTCGCTTTTGTCTTCCTCAGCGGCTGCCAGGCCTTGGCCCCCGTTTCGCAGGACGGTGCCTCACCGGTCGAAGACACCACGCCGGCCCCTGAAAAGCCCAAGGTTTACAGCTCGTTCAGCCAGGAAACGGTGTTCAGCCTGCTGAGCGCCGAGCTCGCTGGCCAGCGCAATCGTTTCGACATTGCCCTGGACAACTACGTGACCCAGGCCATCAACACCCAGGACCCGGGCGTTTCCGAGCGTGCGTTCCGCATCGCCGAGTATCTGGGTGCCGATCAGCCGGCTCTCGATACCGCGCTGATCTGGGCGAAAAACGCCCCGGACGACCTCGAAGCGCAACGCGCCGCCGCCGTGCAACTGGCTCGCGCCGGGCGTTATGACGACTCGATGGTCTATATGGAGAAAGTCCTGCAGGGCAAAGGCGACACCCATTTCGACTTCCTCGCGCTGTCGGCCGCCGACACCGATCAGGAAACCCGCAACGGCCTGATGAAAAGCTTCGACCGCCTGTTGCAGCGTCACCCGAACAACAATCAGCTGATTTTCGGCAAGGCCCTGCTGATGCAGCAGGATGGCGACACCAAAGGTGCGCTTGCCCTGCTCGAAGACAACCCGCCGGAAGACGGCGAGATCGCCCCGATCCTGCTGCGCGCGCGCCTGCTGCAAGGGCTGAATCGCGGCGACGAAGCGCTGCCGCTGCTGCAAAAGAGCATCAAGAAGTATCCGGACGACAAGCGCCTGCGCCTGACCTACGCGCGGATGCTGGTGGAACAGGACCGGATGGACGACGCCAAGGTCGAGTTCTCCACCCTGGTTCAGCAATACCCGGAAGACGACGAACTGCGTTATTCCCTGGCGCTGGTCTGCCTGGAAGCCAAGGCCTGGGACGAGGCCAAGGGCTATCTGGAAGACCTGATCGCCCGGGAAAGCCATGTCGATTCGGCGCACCTGAACCTGGGCCGCATTGCCGAAGAACGCAACGACCCGCAAGGCGCGCTCATCGAGTACGCCCAGGTCGGCCCGGGCAACGACTATCTGCCGGCGCAGCTGCGTCAAGCCGATATTCTGATGAACAACGGCAAGACCGCCGAAGCCCAGAGCAAACTGGCCGCCGAGCGTGACGAGCAGCCGGATTACGCGATCCAGTTATACCTGATCGAAGCCGAAACCCTGTCCGCCAACAATCAGGGCGACAAGGCCTGGAAAGTCCTGCAACAAGCGTTGCAGCAATACCCGGACGATCTGAATCTGCTTTACACCCGTGCGATGCAGGCGGAAAAACGCAATGACCTGGCGCAGATGGAAAAAGACCTGCGCCTGATCATCAAGCGCGATCCGGACAACGCCATGGCCCTCAACGCCCTCGGCTACACCCTGTCCGACCGCACCACCCGCTACGCTGAAGCCAAGGCGCTGATCGAGCAGGCGCACCAGATCAACCCGGAAGACCCGGCGGTTCTCGACAGCCTCGGCTGGGTGAACTTCCGCATGGGCAATCTGGAAGACGCCGAGAAATACCTGCGTCAGGCCCTCGAGCGCTTCCCCGATCACGAAGTCGCCGCGCACCTGGGCGAAGTGCTGTGGGCCAAGGGCAAGCAGCGCGAAGCGAAACAAATCTGGGGCAAGTTCCTCAAGGACCAGCCTGACAGCACCATCCTGCGCAGCACCATCAAGCGCCTGACCGGATCCGAGACTCTTTAACTCATGTTTTTGCGCCACGTCATAGTTTTCAGCTTCATCGCCCTGCTCGCCGGTTGTGCGGGCTTCGGCGCCCGTGAGTCGGTCGAAGGCCACGGCAATCCGGCACAGTGGGCCGCGAACAAACAACACCTGACCGGCCTCGACGGCTGGCAGATCGACGGCAAGATCGGCATCCGCGCCCCGAAAGACTCGGGCAGCGGCACGCTGTTCTGGCTGCAACGTCAGGACTACTACGACATTCGTCTGTCCGGCCCGCTGGGTCGTGGCGCCGCTCGGCTGACCGGCCGTCCGGGCGCGGTGTCGCTGGAAGTGGCGAATCAGGGCCGTTATGAAGCGCCGACTCCGGAAGCACTGGTCGAAGAACAACTGGGCTGGAAACTGCCGGTCTCGCATCTGGCCTGGTGGGTTCGCGGCCTCCCGGCACCGGACAGCAAAAGCCGTCTGACTCTGGACGGCAACAGCCGTCTGGCCAATCTGGATCAGGATGGCTGGCAGGTCGAATACCTCAGCTATGCCGAACAGAACGGTTACTGGCTGCCCGAGCGGATCAAGCTGCACGGCACCGACCTGGACGTGACGCTGGTCATCAAGACCTGGCAACCGCGCAAATTGGGGCAATAACGCATGACCGCTCCACGCCTCACTCTGCCCTCGCCGGCCAAACTCAATCTGATGCTGCACATTCTCGGTCGCCGTGAAGACGGTTATCACGAGTTGCAGACGCTTTTTCAGTTCCTCGACTACGGCGACGAAATCACCTTCGCCGTGCGTGACGACGGCGTGATTCGCCTGCACACCGAATTCGACGGCGTGCCCCACGACAGCAACCTGATCGTGCGCGCGGCGAAGAAACTGCAGGAACAATCCGGCTGCTCGCTCGGCATCGACATCTGGATCGACAAGATCCTGCCGATGGGCGGCGGCATCGGGGGTGGCAGTTCGAACGCGGCCACCACCCTGCTCGGCCTCAATCACTTGTGGCAACTGGGTTGGGATGAAGATCGCCTGGCTGCACTGGGTCTCACACTGGGCGCGGACGTGCCGGTGTTCGTGCGTGGCCACGCAGCTTTCGCCGAAGGTGTCGGCGAGAAACTGACCCCGGTCGAGCCCGCCGAACCGTGGTACGTCGTGCTCGTTCCGCAAGTCTCTGTTAGTACGGCAGAAATTTTTTCAGATCCATTGTTGACACGTAACACGCCGCCCATTAAAGTGCGCCCCGTTCCCGAGGGAAACAGTCGAAATGACTGCTTGCCGGTGGTCTCGAGGCGTTATCCAGAAGTACGTAACGCATTGAATTTGCTAGGTAATTTTACCGAAGCAAAACTCACCGGAACTGGAAGTTGTGTGTTTGGGGGCTTCCCAAGCAAAGCTGAAGCTGATAAAGTCTCGGCCCTTCTGACAGAGACCCTTACAGGGTTTGTAGCGAAAGGAAGCAACGTTTCGATGTTGCATCGCAAGCTGCAAAGTCTGCTCTAAAGGAACCAAGTGCCCGGCACTTGCAAGCAACAGATACAGGGGCGTCGCCAAGCGGTAAGGCAGCAGGTTTTGATCCTGCCATGCGTTGGTTCGAATCCAGCCGCCCCTGCCATTTTCCTATACTCATCCAGGTATACCCTCAGCCTTCAGGTACTGCGCGTGTCCAAGATGATGGTCTTTACGGGGAACGCTAACCCCGATCTGGCTCGGCGTGTCGTACGTCAGCTGCATATCCCTCTCGGTGACATCTCTGTCGGTAAATTTTCCGACGGCGAAATTACAGCCGAGATCAATGAAAACGTTCGTGGTAAAGACGTCTTCATTATTCAGCCGACTTGCGCTCCGACCAACGATAACCTGATGGAACTGGTAGTGATGGCTGATGCCTTCCGCCGCTCCTCGGCTACTCGTATCACTGCTGTTATTCCTTATTTTGGTTATGCCCGTCAGGATCGTCGTCCGCGTTCCGCACGTGTGGCTATCAGCGCGAAAGTCGTTGCTGACATGCTCACCGTAGTCGGCATCGACCGTGTTCTCACGGTTGATCTGCATGCTGACCAGATTCAGGGTTTCTTCGATATTCCGGTAGATAACATCTACGGCTCCCCGGTTCTGGTGGATGACATCGAAGATCAGCGCTTCGAGAACCTGATGATCGTGTCCCCGGACATTGGTGGCGTCGTGCGTGCACGTGCCGTTGCCAAATCCCTGGGCGTGGATCTCGGGATCATCGACAAACGCCGTGAGAAAGCCAATCACTCTGAAGTGATGCATATCATCGGTGATGTCGAAGGGCGTACCTGCATCCTGGTCGATGACATGGTCGATACCGCCGGCACTCTGTGCCACGCGGCCAAGGCCCTGAAAGAGCATGGCGCAGCCAAGGTCTTCGCCTACTGCACACACCCTGTGCTGTCGGGTCGGGCCATCGAGAATATCGAAAATTCCGTGCTGGACGAGCTGGTGGTCACTAACACCATCCCGCTGTCCGCTGCAGCACAAGCCTGTGCACGTATCCGTCAACTGGATATCGCACCGGTTGTTGCCGAAGCGGTTCGCCGCATCAGCAATGAAGAATCGATCAGCGCGATGTTCCGTTAAGGGCCCTGCCCTTCTCGAAATGTCTCGTTGACGAAAAGCGCCCCGCCCCGGCATTCCTGCCGGGGCGGGGCTTTTTTGCCCATACCGTGTTCGGCGCTGGTCGCAAACGCCACTCGGTCATGGCTATTTTGGAGATACAAAATGAACGATTTTACTCTGAATGCTGAAGCGCGTTCCGACCTGGGGAAAGGTGCGAGCCGCCGCCTGCGTCGTCTCGCCGCCCTGGTTCCAGCTGTTGTTTACGGTGGCGACAAAGCCCCTGAATCCATCAGCATGCTGGCCAAAGAAGTTGCCAAACTGCTCGAAAACGAAGCTGCCTACAGCCACGTTATCGAACTGAACGTTGGTGGCACCAAGCAAAACGTGATCATCAAGGCTCTGCAGCGTCACCCGGCCAAAGGCCACGTGATGCACGCTGACTTCGTACGCGTTGTAGCTGGCCAGAAACTGACCGCTATCGTTCCTGTGCACTTCATCAACGAAGCTGCTCCAGTGAAGAAAGGCGGCGAAATCTCGCACGTTGTTGCCGAGATCGAAGTTTCCTGCCTGCCAAAAGACCTGCCTGAGTTCATCGAAGTCGACCTGGCTAACGCTGAAATCGGCACCATCGTTCACCTGTCCGACCTCAAAGCTCCTAAAGGCGTTGAGTTCGTTGCTCTGGCACACGGCGATGACAAGGCTGTTGCCAACGTCCACGCTCCACGTGTTGCTCCAGAAGCTACCGAAGAAGGCGCAGCAGAGTAATTCACTCTGTCATGCCTGAGTGAGCAGGTAACATCGCGGACTGGAACGTAGCGAGAAAGCGGGCGGGAACGCGGAGTTTACATCCATGGTAAATGAGCATTTTTCGTCCACTTTCGCCGCCTTCCCTGATCGCGGCGATGTTATCCACCACTCAAAGGAAGGGCCCCTATCGTGACTGCCATCAAACTGATCGTTGGCCTGGGAAATCCAGGCGCTGAATACGAGCAGACCCGGCATAACGCAGGGGCCCTTTTTGTTGAGCGCATCGCCCACGCACAGAACGTGAATCTCGTGGCCGATCGCAAGTATTTCGGCCTGACCGGGCGCTTCTCGCATCAGGGTCAGGATGTTCGTCTGCTGATTCCCACCACCTACATGAACCGCAGCGGCCAGGCCGTGGCGGCACTCGCCGGTTTCTTCCGCATCAAGCCTGAAGAAATCCTGGTGGCGCACGACGAACTCGATCTGCCTCCGGGCGTCGCCAAACTCAAAGTCGGCGGCGGCCATGGCGGTCACAACGGGTTGCGCGACATCATTGCGCAATTGGGCAATCAGAATACGTTCCACCGCCTGCGGCTTGGCATCGGCCACCCGGGCGTCGCCAGTATGGTTTCAAATTTCGTCCTGGGTCGTGCGCCACGCGCCGAACAGGAAAAACTCGATGCCAGCATCGACTTTGCCCTCGGCGTGCTGCCGGATATCCTCGCCGGTGAATGGAACCGCGCGATGAAAAACCTGCACAGCCAGAAGGCCTGACTCTAATCCGAGGGGAAACACCATGGGATTCAATTGCGGCATCGTCGGCCTGCCTAACGTCGGCAAGTCCACCCTGTTCAACGCCCTGACCAAATCCGGGATCGCGGCCGAGAACTTCCCCTTCTGCACCATCGAGCCGAACAGCGGCATCGTGCCGATGCCGGATCCGCGTCTGGACGCTCTGGCGGCCATCGTCAATCCAAAGCGCATCCTGCCGACCACCATGGAATTCGTCGACATCGCAGGCCTGGTTGCCGGCGCGTCGAAAGGTGAGGGCCTGGGCAACAAGTTCCTGGCCAACATCCGCGAAACCGACGCGATCGCTCACGTCGTGCGCTGCTTCGAAGACGAAAACGTGATCCACGTTTCCAATAGCGTCGACCCGAAGCGCGACATCGAAATCATCGACCTGGAACTGATCTTCGCCGACCTCGACAGCTGCGAGAAGCAACTGCAGAAAGTCGCGCGCAACGCCAAGGGTGGTGACAAGGACGCAGTGGCCCAGAAGGCCCTGCTCGAGCAACTGATCCCGCACTTCACTGAAGGCAAGCCTGCACGCAGCCTGATGAAGAACATGAGCGCCGACGAAAAAGCGATCATCAAGGGCTTCCACCTGCTGACCACCAAGCCGGTCATGTACATCGCCAACGTCGCTGAAGACGGTTTCGAGAACAACCCGCACCTGGACGTGGTCAAGGCCATCGCCGAAGAAGAAGGCGCCATGGTCGTTCCGGTCTGCAACAAGATCGAAGCGGAAATCGCCGAGCTGGACGACGGTGAAGAGAAAGACATGTTCCTCGAGGCCCTGGGCCTGGAAGAGCCTGGCCTGAACCGCGTGATCCGCGCCGGCTACGAAATGCTGCACCTGCAGACCTACTTCACCGCCGGTGTCGAAGAAGTCCGCGCCTGGACCGTCCGCGTCGGTGCCACTGCACCGCAAGCCGCTGGCGTGATCCACACCGACTTCGAGAAAGGCTTCATCCGCGCCGAAGTGATCGCCTACAACGACTTCATCCAGTACAAGGGCGAAGCGGGCACCAAGGAAGCCGGTAAATGGCGCCTGGAAGGCAAGGATTACATCGTCAAAGATGGCGACGTGATGCACTTCCGCTTCAACGTGTAAAAGCTGCACCCATGAAAAAGCCGCGTTTGATACGCGGCTTTTTTGTGCCTGACATTCGGCCCGTCAGGCCTTTTTGGTTCTCGGCAGGAAGATCGCCAGCACCCCGAACAGCGGCAGGAACGAGCACAGGAAGTACACGTACTCGATGCCGTGAATGTCCGCGAGATGACCGAGCAACGCCGCGCCAATCCCGCCGAAGCCGAACATCAGACCGAAGAACACCCCGGCAATCATCCCGACATTGCCCGGCACCAGCTCCTGCGCGTACACCACGATCGCCGAGAACGCCGAAGCGAGGATGAAGCCGATCACCACGCTCAGGACAGTGGTCCAAAACAGATCGACATGCGGCATCAGCAGCGTGAACGGTGCCACGCCGAGGATCGAGAACCAGATCACCGCCTTACGCCCGATCTTGTCGCCAATCGGCCCGCCGAAGAACGTGCCCGCCGCCACTGCGCCGAGGAACAGGAACAGATGCAGCTGGGAACTGGCCACCGACAGGTCGAACTTCTCGATCAGGTAGAAGGTGAAGTAACTGGTCAGGCTGGCCATGTAGAAATACTTGGAGAACACCAGCAACCCGAGCACCACCAACGCGCTGATCACTCTGCCCTTCGACAGTCCATGAGTGGCGGCCTGGCCAGCCTTGAGCTTGAACAGGTTCAGGTGATGGGCGTACCAGCGGCTGATGCGATAGAGCACGAACAACGCAAACACCGCGAACAGCCCGAACCAGGCCACGTTACCCTGGCCGAAAGGAATGATGATCGCCGCTGCCAGCAACGGGCCGAATGCCGAACCCGCATTACCACCGACCTGGAACGTCGATTGCGCCAGACCGAAACGCCCGCCCGACGCCAGCCGCGCGATACGAGAAGCTTCAGGGTGGAAAGTCGAAGAGCCGATACCGATCAACGCCGCCGCCAGCAGAATCAACGGGAAACTGCCAACCATCGACATCATCACAATCCCGATCAGCGTGCACACGGAACCTGCCGGCAACAGCCACGGTTTCGGATGCCGGTCGGTGTGATAACCGACCCACGGCTGCAGCAGCGAAGCGGTCAATTGGAATGTCAGGGTAATCAGGCCGACCTGGGTGAAACTCAGGCCATAGTTGGCCTTGAGCATCGGATAGATCGACGGCAGCACTGACTGGATCAGGTCGTTGATCAAATGCGCCAGCGCCACCGCGCCGATGATGCGCATCACCAAAGGGCTGCTTTGTGGAGGAGCGGACGCCGAGGCAGCGGCGGTCTGAACGTTGCTGATAGCCATGGGAGTTTCCGGACTGCAGATGGATGCACGCGGGCAGGTGCGTCAATGTGCCATTTTTCGGTGCGCCAGCGCCATCCCCTTAGCCAGCTAACGAACTATTCAGTCGTCGCGCTACAAGTGATAGCGCAACGCCATGGTCTGAATCTTGCCTTGCTTATCCGCTTGAACGCGGCGCCCTTACAAAGGGCATCGAGAATGGGAAGTTTCGCTACAGAGCCTGCCTACAGAGCGGGCAAGGGTGAACTTTCGAGGCCTTTTAGCAGGGCACCAATCCCGGTCGCAACGACCGCGATGCACGCCGATGGTGCGTGGTGTCCAGAGGAGTCATGGGGCATGCAGGCTTTCTTATCACCGGGGATCAGGTTGCTGGGGCGGTTTGGCTTCGCGCGTAAATTCCAGTTGTTGTTTCTGCTGTTTATCCTGCCATTGGCCGGCAGCCTGTTGATGATCGGCCAGGACTATCGCGACAAACTCAACCTGATCGCCGGCGAACGTGCCGGTGTGCGGCAGTTGCTCGCCCTCGATGCTCTCGACAACCTGCTCGCCGCCCAACGCGACCGCGCCGCCCGCTGGCGCGCCACGGAAACCAACCGCCAGCCGACGCCAGCGACCCTTGCCGCGATGGCTGCGTTCGATGGCGTACAACCTGCTGCTGCCCAGGCGACGCTGGACTTGGGCAATGCCTTGCAAGCCGAAGGCGCGGAAGGTGAAACCCAGACCCGCTATCAGGCCCTGCAAGCCGCGCTGAATGGCCTGGACTCGAAAAGCCTTTCCGGTGTCGGTTGGTGGCCGGACGGTTACGACCGTTTCACCAACGCCCTCAGCGCCCTGCAAGCCTTGCGCGAACAGATCGCGATGGACAATCGCCTGATCCTCGCGCCGTGGCTGGAGACCTATCTGCTGACGCAGATTTCCACCCAGCACGCACCAGACCTGATCGAGCGGGTCGGTCGGCTGGCAGCCGTCGGCCAGGCGTCCGTGGTTTCCGGCCAGTTCACCCTGCAAAGCCGTCTGCAACTGCGCGACCTGCGCAGCCGCATCGGCGATGCCCGCGAGCAGCTGGTGAAAACCGCGAGCCTGCTCGAAGCGCGTCTGCCGCCAGCCCTGCAAGGCTGGGCCGGGCAATATCACGACAGCCTTAAACAGCTGGACGCCGGTTTGAAAGTGCTGGATGACGGCGTGTTCGGCGGCAGCATCAATCTCAAGCCTGAAGAATTCGAGCGCACTCTCGATGCCCTGCTCGGCAACCTCGCCACGCTGCGCCAGCAATCGCTGATGTCGCTGGATCAGCGGCTGGATGACTACCACGGATCGGCAATTCGTCAGTTCATCATTGTCGCGGCTGTGTTCGGTTTCCTGTTACTTGCGGCGCTGTACCTGTTCGTCTGCCTGCAAGCCTCTATCCGCCGCAGTGCCAGCGGCATCACGCTGCTGGCCGAGGCTCTGCGCGACGGCAATCTGAGCCTGCAGGTGCCGGTCGTGGGTCGCGATGAACTCGCCTCGATCAGCACCGCACTCAACGTGGCCGTAGTGCAACTGCGCACCAGCCTGCTGGGTGTCGATCACGAGACGTCGCAACTGAGCAACGCCGTGCGCAGCCTCAACGATCACTCCAGCGGCGCTCTCAGCGAAGTCGAAGCGCAGCAATTGCAGATCAGCCAGATCGCCGCAGCCGCCACGCAACTGGCGGCGACGTCTCAAGGCGTGGCGCAGAGTTGTGAACAGGCTTCCGGCAGCGCTCAGCACACCCGGCGCATTGCCGCCGACAGTAGCCGTGACAGTCAACGGACCACGGCGAGCATCCAGCAGCTCAATCAGCGCCTGAACGAAACTGCCGCAGCGCTCGGCCGGGTCAGCGAGCAAGGGCAGCAGATTCAACTGGTGGTCGATACCATTCGCGGCGTCGCCGAGCAGACCAACCTGCTGGCGCTCAACGCGGCTATTGAAGCAGCTCGCGCCGGCGAACAAGGTCGTGGTTTTGCCGTGGTAGCCGACGAGGTGCGCAGCCTGTCGCAACGTACGCAATCGTCCACAGCGCAGATCGCCGGTACGGTCGACAGCTTGCGCAATACGGTCAACGAAGCCGTGAGCCTGATGGAGGCTGCGTGCGGCCAGGCGCAATCGGATGCCGCTGCGGTCACGGGACTTGGCGAACGCCTGGGGGAAATCGCCAGCGCCGTGCAGAGCGTCACCGACACCCTCGCCCAGATCGCCACGGCAGTGGAAGAACAGGCGAGCACCGCCGATGAGGTCAGCGGCAATATCCAGCAGGTGGATCAAGCGGCGGTTCGCCTGCTCGAGGGCGCGCGGGCAGTGAACCTTGCGGCGGACACCTTGAGCCAGGGCAGCCATGCCTTGAGTGCCAACACCGGAAGATTTCAGCTGCGTTGAAAGCCCCTCCCGCCCCGATTTTCGGCGCGGGAGGATAAGCGGTTGAAAATAAGAAGAAATATTTTGAATTTACGCTTGACGCTTTTCCATTTCAGGGGAATAATGCGCGCCACTTGGCTACATAGCTCAGTTGGTTAGAGCATAGCATTCATAA
This sequence comes from Pseudomonas sp. R45(2017), assembly GCF_002112305.1. Lineage (NCBI taxonomy): Bacteria > Pseudomonadati > Pseudomonadota > Gammaproteobacteria > Pseudomonadales > Pseudomonadaceae > Pseudomonas > Pseudomonas sp. R45(2017). The sequence goes on from NZ_NEHH01000001.1 coordinate 922,351, forward strand.
TGCTGGGGTCCGGGGTTCAAGTCCCTGTGTAGCCACCAAGTACTAAAAACGGCTTACCGAAAGGTAGGCCGTTTTTTTATGCCTAGAGAAAAGTGCCCTTCCTCAGTGAGTCGGCTGGCTCCGTAGGAACCGGGTGCGAAAAGCGTACGAAGAGGATTTTTCGTTCGATCAGGCCCCTGCATCCCTACCAGTCGATTTGATCGCCATCCCCACTGACCCACAAGCTCCCCTGTCTCGATCCAACGACAGACAGGGAGTTGTCATGGACCTGGACCAAGACCTTTTCGATGATGTCTGGCGCCGAAAGCTTCCAAACGGCGGCGCCTCATGGGCAGCATGGAATCCGCCCCGAGAGCCAGAGCCCGTCTACGTTCCAACAGATGAATGGCCAACCCCAAAGCCCCGCGACGATCTGGTATTTGCCAAGTCCTGCACACCGGACAACTGGTGTCGAACGGATGCCGGCACAACACCTGAGCCCGCCTCCAGTTTCGGCAAGATCATGGTGGCGGGCGCCATACGCTTTCCCGCAGCCAGTAAGGTCGTAGCGAAAGCAATCGGCGCCGATCTGGCCTTGGGGCGCATGGCGGGCGGTGGAATTCTGCAGCAACGTCTCAACTGGGCAATCCGTGGTGCGACAGGCCCGGCCAGTGTTTTCATCCTAGGGATGCTGCCGGCCAGAATGGGCGACGGCACCCTTTATACCGACGAACAACTGCGCACCCTACCCCGCGCCACCACTCGCGTGCGCTTCCAGTTCCGGCGTGATGCCGGAGGGGTCATGCAGGTCTACGGCATCCACACCGGCGTCTCGGGCGACGACTCGGTGCGTACCGTAAAAGTCGAGTGGAACAGCGACAAGAGCGCCATGGAGGCGAAGCTCAACGGCATCACGATTTTGTGGACGCCGCAACGCGGGCCGCTGGGATCGATGCCGCCGCTGGTTCACCCGGAGCACGGCGAAGCACTGAGTACGATCCTCGTCCACCCGATCGCCGCGAACACCGACAGCCAGATTGAAATCCTGCCCGGCGAAGACATCACCGCCGAGGATTGCATTCTGGTGTTTCCGGCTGAGACCGGGCTGAAGTCGCTGTATGTGGTGTTTTCGAAACCGGCGAGATTGATGCCGGGGACGGTGACGGGGGTTGGGGAGAATTCGTCGGGCATATGGCTCGTCGGAGCAAACTCGGGGGTGGGAGTTCCAATTCCAACAGACGTGGCAGACTCACTCAGGGGACTCGAATTCCAAAGCTTCGATTCGTTCCGAAGGGCTTTTTGGAAAGCCGTTTCGGAGTCTGCCGTGGCGGATCAGTTCATAAAGCAAAGTGTTGGCCGTATGCGTAAAGGTAAAGCACCAAGGGTGCGCAAAGCCGATAGTGTCGGCGGCAGAAGATCTTACGAGCTTCATCATCTCGAAAAAGTATCCGAGGGTGGCGACGTCTACGACGTTGATAATCTACGAGTAAATACACCTCGAAACCACATCGATATCCACCGGAACGAATAGGCCAGTCATGAAAGACAATCTACTGAAAAGCAGCATTTCGGAGTACACAGAGACCGAGTTCGTTGCGTTGTTGGAAGAACTCGTTAAAGAAGATGAAGAAGCCGAAGACGATGGTCGGGCTGATTTGTTACTGTTGCACTTCGAGAAAATCAGCGAACACCCGGCCGGATCCGATCTGATCTATTACCCGGAGACAGGCGCGGATAGCTCTCCTCGGGGGGTCACGCAGATTGTGAAAGAATGGCGAGCTTCACAGGGTCTGCCTGGGTTCAAAGGTCAGTAATGACTCAACGCCGTGTCATTGACGAGATCAGAAAGGAAGACAAGGCACCTACAGATGAACGGGCAGATATTCTATTGCTGCACTTCAACGAGATCGTTGGGCATCCGAGCAAGATGGACCTTATCTACTACCCTGAGCCAGGTGCTGACACGTCGTCCTCTGGCATAGCCCGTACAATCGCGAAATGGCATGAAGCAAACGGACTGCCTGGCTTCAAGAAGTGAAGATTCATGGTCAATCACTGAAAAGACTTCACACCACTAAGTATTAAAACGGCTTACCAAAAGTTAGGCCGTTTTTTATGCCTCAAGAAAAGTGCCCCACTTCAGTGGGCCGGCATGATTCCGTAGGAACAGAGCGCGAAAGGCGTACGAAGAGGATTATTCGTTCGATCAGGCCTCTGCATCCCGGCAAGTCGATTTGATCGCCATCCCGACTGACCGACAAGCTCCCCTGTCTTGATCCAAAGACAGACAGGGAGTTGTCATGGCCCCGGACAAAGACCCTTTCGACGATATCTGGCGCCGAAAACTTCCGAACGGCGGCGCCTCGTGGGCTGCCTGGAATCCGCGCCCGGAGCCAGAGCCTGTCTACGTCCCGACAGACGAATGGCCATCGCCAAAGCCTCGCGACGATCTGGTATTTGCCAAACCCTGCACACCGGATAACTGGTGTCGAACGGATGCCGGCACAACACCTGAGCCCGCCTCTCACTTCGGCAAAGTCATGGTGGCAGGCGCCCTGCGCATTCCCGCTGCCAGTCACGCCGTAGCGAAGGCCATCGGCGCCGATCTGGCGTTGGGGCGCATGGCCGGTGGTGGAATCCTGCAGCAGCGCCTTAATTGGGCAATCCGCGGTGCGGGAGGCCCGGCCAGTGTGTTCATCCTCGGGATGCTGCCGAACCGAATGGGCGACGGCACGCTCTACACCGACGATCAGCTACGCACCTTGTCTCGCGCAACCACTCGCGTGCGGTTCCAGTTCCGACGCGATGCCGAAGGGGTCATGCAGGTCTACGGCATCCACACCGGAGCCTCGGGCGACGACTCGGTGCGTACCGTAAAAGTCGAGTGGAACAACGACAAGACCTCCATGGAGGCGAAGCTCAACGGCATCACGATTTTGTGGACGCCGCAACGCGGGCCGCTGGGATCGATGCCGCCGCTGGTGTATCCGGAACACGGCGAACCACTCAGCACGATTCTCGTCCACCCGATCGCCGCGAACACCGACAGCCAGATTGAAATCCTGCCCGGCGAAGACATCACCGCCGAGGATTGTATTCTGGTGTTTCCGGCTGAGACCGGGCTGAAGTCGTTGTATGTGGTGTTTTCGAAACCGGCGAGATTGATGCCGGGGACGGTGACGGGGATTGGGGAGGATGTTTCCGGTGTATGGCTGGCAGGAGCTGGAACAGGGATTGGAGTGCCGATTCCGACGCGGATTGCGGACAGACTCAGAGGGAGGGAGTTTTCAAACTTCGACGCGTTCAGAAAAGCATTCTGGCAAGCCGTGCGGGATGATCCAGAACTTTTCGATCAGTTCAATTCGGATGCCCAAGATCGTTTAATGTCGGGCAACGCACCAGCGGTTCGAGACAGGGAGTCTGTAGGCACAAGAGGGGTATTTGAAATACATCACGTCGAGCGGATCACTGATGGCGGCGCTGTCTACGACATAGACAACCTCCGAATCAACACCCCTAAAAACCACATCTTTCAACACAAAAAACAGTGAACGCACATGGAAAAAATATCTGAATACACTGAAACCGAATTTATCCGTTTCATCGAAAAAATACGTGCCACCAATAAAAGTGGATCGGACACGGAGCTTGGCGAGCTGCTGGCACAATTCAGAAAGCTTACCGGTCACCCGGACGGCACCGACTTGATTTTTTATCCCGAACCAGGAGAGGACAACTCTGCCATGGGCATTACGAAGACCGTAAGAGAATGGCGCGCCGCCAACGGGCTGCCAGGATTCAAGCAGTAACCCTCCGGCATCCATAGTCAAAACCGATGCGCATCACCAGGCAGTCAAAACGGCTTACCGAAAGGCAAGCCGTTTGTTTATACCTCTTCCCCCAAGGCCAAGAGCCCTTTCGCCCAAATCTGCCGCGTCCGTAAACCGACCATCGCCCGCCAGTCCGGATCCGCCGGATAAAACTGCTCCAGCAGATTCAACTTGATCGCCCGCCCCGTCGCATCCAGCGGATCGCCATGCAGATGCAGCCAGTGATCGTCGCGCAGATAACGATGCACGTCCGGCCCCGGATAAGTCCCGCACTCGATCACGAACGGCATCAGTTGCACATTCGGCAACGCGTTGAGCAACGCCTGCGAGGTGTAACCGGTAGCGGTTGCCGCGACACCGGTTTCGCTCAGGGTTTCGGCGCCGGTGTGCAGCGTGTAGAGCCACGGGCCGTAAATCGATTGCGCTTGGGCCAGTGCTGGATACGGCGCTTGGGTAATCGTCAGCAGCATCGGATGCCCGTACTCCCCGGCGCCGGTGTGCAGGTCGAAACACATCACGGTTTCAGCACCGGCCAGATGATTCTCGATGATGGAATGCAGCGTGCGATTCGACCAGCTCGGCGCGAGTCCGCCAAAGAACAATCCGTCGGGATGACTGTGCTGACCGCCCTCGACAATCGACATGACAGCCGGCCAGCCGTGCTCGGCAATTTGCGCATCCAGCAAGGCATCAGCCTTTTGCCGCTCGGCGCCATTCAAATCGGTGCAGGCGTAAATTTCATGGAGCGCCGCGTAAACGCGGTTGTCCGGAAGCAGTCGGTTGAAATCCAGGTGATTGCGGTTGAGGTCGATGTTGTCTTCATTGACCCGCCGCAGCCACGCCGTGCCCCACGGGTTGATCAGGTGAACCATCACCACCGCGACGTCCTTCGGCAGTGAGTCCGGCGTGAAATGCTTCAGCCAGTCGATCTGGCACTCCGAGCCGTAATATCCCTCAACCCCGTGGGTGCCGCTGAGCGCCACCAGGCGCCGTTTGGCCGCTGGATCCCCCAGCACCGCAACATCGGTACTCAAAGACTCGCCAAACGGCCCATTGAGCGGATGCGCGTACGAAGAGAGCGTTGCACCCGCCACCTTCGCGGCGGCTAAAAAGCGCTCGCGCTGTTCGCGATAGCTGGGCTGGGTCGGAAACTCGTTGTGCATGGCGGCCTCTTGTTGATTGTTCTGGCTTCACGTTTGCCCATGACCCTACAGAAATTCCGCCAAGGCATGAAGGACAAAGGTGCCTGCGGTTTGCGTCGTACACGGTCGGCCGATACAGTCCGTCAGACCTTTATCCCACGGACGGAGAGCCCCGCGTGTTTCCAGCCCTGCCCCTGAACCGGTTTCGCCTGCCCGCCCTGACGCTGATCGTCAGCGCCATCGCCCTCACGGCCTGCAACGCCCCGCCTTCCTCGACCTTGCCGCTGGCACCGGAAGCCGCCTCCGGTTACCGCACCGGCCTACAAGCCAGCCACGCCGAAAAACACATGGCCGCCGCTGCCAATCCGCTGGCCGCCGAGGCCGGTCGCGAAATGTTGCGTCAGGGTGGTTCCGCCATCGATGCCGCCATCGCGATGCAAGCCGTGTTGACCCTGGTCGAACCGCAATCCTCCGGGATCGGCGGCGGCGCGATGATCGTGCTGTGGGATGGCAAACAGGTGCGCACCTACGACGGTCGTGAAACGGCACCGGCGGGTGCGACCGAGAAACTGTTTCTGCAGGCCGACGGTAAACCGATGCCGTTCCCGCAGGCGCAGATCGGTGGACGCTCTGTCGGCACACCGGGGGTGATGCGTGCATTGGAGCTGGCGCACAAAAAGCACGGCCGCTTGCCGTGGGCAACATTGTTCGAGCCGGCGATCAAACTGGCCGAGCAGGGTTTTGCGATCTCTCCGCGCCTGCATTCACTGCTGGAATCCGACCCGGTGATTCGCCGTTCGCCGGACATGGCCAGGTACTTTCTGAACAGCGATGGCAGCGTCAAAGCCGTCGGCACGCGACTGCAAAACCCGGCGCTGGCCGCCGTGCTCAAACGCATCGCCAACGAAGGTGCGGACGCGCTGTACAAAGGCCCGATCGCCGAAGAAATCGTGGCCAAGGTTCAGGGCCACGCCAACCCCGGCAGCCTGTCGCTGAACGACCTTCAGCACTATCAGGCCAAGGAGCGCGCGCCACTGTGCACCGACTACAAGCGCTGGCAGGTTTGCGGGATGCCGCCGCCATCATCGGGCGGGATTGCGGTGGCGCAGACTCTCGGCACCTTGCAGGCGCTGGAAACCCGCGATCCGCGTCTGGCTCTGACGCCGCTCAAGCCAGTGAAAACCGATAAACCCGCCGGCATCGAACCTGCGCCGCAAGCCGTGCACCTGATCGCCGAAGCCGAGCGCCTGGCCTACGCCGACCGCGCGCAATACGTAGCCGATACCGACATCGTGCCGGTGCCGGTCAAAGGTTTGGTCGACCCGGGTTACCTGGCCAGCCGCGCCAGCCTGATCGGCGAACGCAGCATGGGCACCGCCAAACCCGGCACACCGCCGGGCGTACAGGTCGCCTACGCGCCGGATCGCTCGCCGCTGCGCATTTCCACCTCGCAAGTGGTGGCGGTCGATGACTTCGGTGGCGCCGTGTCGATGACCACCACCATCGAAGCAGCGTTCGGCTCGCACCTGATGGTTCAGGGTTTCCTGCTCAACAACCAGATGACCGACTTCTCGTTCATCCCCGAAGAAAACGGACAGAAAGTCGCCAACCGCGTGGAGCCCGGCAAACGCCCGCGCTCGTCGATGGCACCGACCCTGATCTTCGACCGCAACAGCGGCGAGTTCGTCGCCACCGTCGGTTCTCCCGGCGGCTCGCAGATCATCGAATACGTGGCCAAAACCACCGTTGGCCTGCTCGACTGGAACCTCGACCCGCAAAGCGCCATCAGCCTGCCCAACTTCGGCAGCCGCAACGGCCCGACGGAGCTGGAACAAGGCCAGTTCAGCCCGGCGCTGATCCAGGCACTCAAGGACAAGGGCCACACCGTCAACGAAATCGACATGACCAGCGGCACCCAGGCCATCGTGCGGGTCAAGGATGCTCAGGGGAAGGCAACGCTGTCAGGCGGGGCAGATCCTCGGCGTGAAGGGGTAGCGTTGGGGGATTGAATCAGCACTGCCAACTGAAAAAGGCTTACCGAGAGGTAAGCCTTTTTTGTAGGTCCATGAATCCAATTCGGCTAAATCACGCTGCCTTTTCCTACACCGGAAAAATGCTGTCCGGGATAGAGTTTGCCTCCACTGAATTCACTCCCCCCTTTCCCTCCACTGCCGACAGCATCGGTAAAAGTCATCAATTGACACCAACCATTTGTCCAGTATCCACCGACAGACTTGCAGCAGTCCCACAGCGGGACTAGGATCACGCCATGAGAATCATCGCCATCAGTCAGCTAAAAGTCTTTTGGGAACGATATCCGGAAGCAGAGCAGCCATTGCTGGCATGGATAGACGAAGCAAGAAAGGCAGGCTGGAAAACACCTGTGGATATCAAGTCACAGTTTGCTTGCGCCAGCATTCTGAAAAGCCGAAGAGTTGTATTCAATATCAAAGGCAATTCCTATCGCCTTATTGTCGCCGTGGCGTACCGCTTTGGCGCGGTGTACATAAAATTTGTCGGCACTCACAAACAGTACGACGCAATCGACGCTGATACCGTCGAAATGGAGTAACCCATGAACATACGTCCGATTCATACCGAAGAAGACTACCGTGCGGCGCTCAAAGACGTGTCCGCTCTTTTCGAGAATGAGCCAGAGCCCGGTACGCCTGAAGGTGATTACTTCGACATCATGATCACCCTTATCGAGGCCTATGAGGCCAGACACTTCCCACTCGACCTGCCCAACCCGATTGACGCCATAAGGTTTCGGATGGAGCAGTCCGGGCTGTCAGCCGCCGATCTCGCTCCAGCAATTGGCCGGACAAACCGCGTTTATGAAGTTCTGAATGGCAAACGCGCGCTGACGCTTCCCATGATCTGGAAGCTTCACGAATTGTTCGGTATCCCGGCAGAGAGTCTGATCAAACCCATGAAATCGGTCTGATAAAAAACAATCGTGCAGGCACCTCAACATGTATTGCCTACTCTGAATTCCGCACCCACCCAATGAAGAAGGCTTACCGAGAGGTAAGCCTTTTTTGTATGTGCATGAATCCAATTCGCCAGTAACCGAAACCCTCAGGCGTCACCCTCTTCCCCCGGCACCCGAACCAGCAGATCCCCGGGCTGACAGTTGAGGTACTCGCAGATGGCATCCAGAGTCGCCAGTCGCAGCCCTTTGACCTTGCCCTGTTTGAGCAGCGACAGGTTGGCCTCGGTAATGCCGATGGCGGCTGCGAGGTCTTTGGATTTGACCTTGCGCAGCGCGAGCATCACATCCAGTTGAATCACGATAGGCATGAGGACCTCAAATAAACGTACGGTTTTCCCGATCGACTTCACTGGCCTGCGCCAGAATCCGCGCGATGATCGAAATGCACGCGGCCAGAAACAACGCGACGAACGAGGCCGCCGTGATGCTCAAGGTGAACAGCCGCTCACCGACCGGTGCGTTCTGGGTGACCCACAGGCTGAGCATCGGCTCACAGAGAAAATCCAGCAGCACCCAGATCGCCACGGCTCGCCCGACCTTGCCCAGATGCTCCGCCGTTTCCCGGGCGAAATACTCACCCCGCGCGTAACTCTGAAACAGCCGGCGCAAATGGTTCAGGCCCGACGCCAGCGCCAGCAGGGGAATGCTCGACAGCAAGATCCCGCCCAACTTCTGCCACCACGGAAACAGCGTGGCGGTGTCGGCCATGTGTGACAGCTGGCGCTCGGTCAGCGCAAATCCCAGCCCCCAGCCTTCCTTTTCCGCCAACGGTGGGTAAGCCCATATGACAGCATTGAGCAGCAGCATCACGACGATCAGGATCAACGTCACCGTCGCCATGCGCCGACTGAATTGCACAAGCCTGTTGGTAGTCATGGGAAAGCCTCACAAGAATGAATGTGAGCGCCACCCTAACGACTAAAATTATCGAATAACAATAATTAATTGCTGCAAAACATTAATAACCGTCAGGCATCCAGACTTTTACCGACCACCGGATCACCGATCTTCAGAAAGTTGCCACCGGCCACGTGATGCAGCGTGCGCAGCTCATCGTGCCCTTCAAAATGCCAGCGTCCATCGCTGAACACCCGCGAATCAGCCTGCGCCGCGACCACCTCGGCGAGGAACAGATCGTATTGCTCGTGATTGTGCGGCTCCGGCAGCAACCGGCATTCGAGCCAGGCCACGCAACCATCCAGCATTGGTGCCTCGACCTGCTCGCCAGCAAAGCTCTGCAAGCCGTACGCCTGAAACTTGTCCTGACCTTGATCGCGATTGATTTCCAGGCCCGATGTCGAGCCGACGGTCTGCACGATGTCAGCCTGATTCACACAAGGAACGTTGAGAACAAAGGTGCCCGAAGCCTCGAGCAATTGTCGGGTCCAGGTGGATTTGTCGAGCACTACCGCGACTTTCGGCGGTTCGAAATCCAGCGGCATGGCCCACGCAGCCGCCATGATGTTGCGCTGCCCGTCATGAGCGGCGCTGACCAGCACGGTCGGCCCGTGATTGAGCAGGCGGTAGGCTTTGTTCAGGGAAACCGGGCGACGGAAGGACTCGCTCATGGGATCTGCTCCGGGAAAAAGAGCCGATTGTAGCGGGATAAAAACAACGAAGGGATGGCCGTGAACCATCCCTTCGCCTGGCAGGCATCAGCTGGATAACTGGTTGGCGAACTGGCCGACTGCATCCACCACTTTCTGCGCGCCATCCTGGATCTCGACGATCACCGTACCGGCCTCCGCCGCCAGCGCCAGCCCTTGTTCGGCCTGTTGCTTGCCGTCGGTCATCAGGGCCACGGCGTTGCGCGCCATGTCCTGGTTCTGGCGCACCACACCGACGATTTCTTCGGTCGCCTGGCTGGTGCGCGAAGCCAGTTGCCGCACTTCGTCGGCCACCACCGCAAAGCCTCGGCCCTGCTCACCGGCGCGAGCAGCTTCGATGGCTGCGTTGAGCGCCAGCAGGTTGGTCTGTTCGGCAATGCCGCTGATGGTCTTGACGATGGTGCCGATCACCTGGGATTGCTCGTTCAGCGCCTCGATGCCTTCGCCGGCAGTCTGCATGTGCTTCGACAGATCACGCATCACGTTGACCGCTTCCGTCACCACACGGGTGCCGCGCTGGGCGGTGCTGTCGGTCTGCAGGGACGTGCTGTAGGCGATGTTGGCGGCGTCGGCGACGGCCTGTTCCTGATTGACCTGATCGGTGATCACCGTGGCGAACTTCACCACTTTGTAGAGCTTTTCGTTGGCGTCGAGCACCGGGTTGTAGGACGCCTCCAGCCAGACCGTCCGGCCATGGCTGTCGACCCGCTTGAAACGGCCGGCAACGAATTCGCCGTTGTTCAGGCGACGCCAGAAGTTCTGGTACTCGGCGCTGTTGTACTCCTCCGGCTCGCAGAACTGGCGGTGATGTTTGCCCTTGATCTGCGCCAGGCTGTAACCCATGCCCTGCAGGAACCGGTCGTTGGCACTCAATACGTTGCCGCTGAGGTCGAACTCGATCACGGCAGTCGAACGCACCAGCGCGCCGATCAGGTTTTCGTGTTCGCGGGAGGCCTCGATAGTGCGGGTCAGGTCGCTGGAGAAAATCGAGAAGTGCTTGATCCGGCCATCCGATGAGCGAACCGGTTGGACGATGGAGCGCAACCACGCCTCTTCGCCGTTACCGCGTGAAAGGCGCACAGCGCCGGCGAAATGCTCGCCACGGGTCAGGGCGGCCTTGAAGCGGTGATGAAACTCGTCCGACTTCACATGGGCCGGCACGATGTCTTCGATGGCGCGGCCGATCAGATCGTGACTCTTGTAGAGCATTTCGTTGAGGAAGTTCTGGTTGACCGACTGAATCCGTCCGTCGGGCTCAAGGGTGAGCACCAGCATCTCGCTTTCCAGGCTCTCCTTCACTTGCAGAAGGCTGGAGAGTTCTTCACGAAGAGCCGCCAGCTCTTGCTTCAGGCGTTTGTTGAACATGGGAAAGCACCGATGGACTGGATGGAGAGCGGGTATGCAGCCTAACCATCGGCCTTGGAAATCTTTTCTGAAGAGCGCTTGAGGCGTGTCCTACAAAAATAGTTACGCCTCGACAATTCAGGCGGTGCCGGCCACCGGGCACTGTTCTGCGCGCGGCATGCGCGAGCCGAAATACGCCGCGCTGACGACGCCCACCGCGCCCATCACCGTGCAGAACATCACGCAGATCCACGGACTCCACGGCATCAGACCGATCAGCAGCAACGGTGTGACACTGGCCCAGGCGGCGTAGGCAATGTTGTAGGTGAAGGAGATCCCGGAAACGCGGATCCGCGCCGGGAACAGGCTGACCATCACCGACGGCACCGCACCGACCACGCCACAGCACAAGCCGGCGATGGCGTAGGCCAGACCGACCCAATCCCCGCCGCTGATCAGGCAGCTATAAAGCAGACCGATGCCCAGCGGCAGCAGCAGACTGTAAAGCATGACCGTGCGCCAGGCGCCGATGCGATCGACCAGCCGGCCGGCGATCACGCAGCCGATGTTCAGGAAAACAATGCCCAGCGCGCTCAGCGCGAAGGTGTGGCCGGCGGTCATGCCGAAGGTTTTTTGCATCATGGTCGGGGTGATGACCACGAACACCACCACTGCCGAGGTCAGCACGCAGGTCAGGAGCATCGCCGGCAACATGGCCAGCCGATGATCGCGCAGCACGGTGCGCAACGGCAGTTCGACCCGCGCCTCGCGCTGCGCTTCCATGGCCATGAACACCGGGGTTTCGCTCAGCCAGCGGCGCAGCCAGACACCGATCACGCCGAACACACCACCAAGCAGGAACGGATAACGCCACGCGTAATCCAGCACTTCGGCCGGGGTGAACACTTGCGCCAGAAAAGTCGCGGTCAATGCGCCGATCAGATAACCGAAGGTCAGCCCGGCCTGCAGAAAGCCCAGGGCATAACCGCGATGCCCGGCCGGAGCATGCTCGGCCACGAATACCCAGGCGCTCGGCACTTCACCGCCCACCGCCGCGCCTTGCAGGATGCGCAGCGCCAGCAGCAGCAACGGTGCGAAATAACCGATCTGTGCATAAGTCGGCATGATCCCGATCAGCAGGCACGGCAGCGCCATCATCAGGATGCTCAGGCTGAAAACCTTCTTGCGCCCCAGCCGGTCGGCGAAATGCGCCATCAGGATCCCGCCCAGCGGGCGCGCTAGATAGCCGGTAACGAAGATCCCGAAGCTTTGCAGCAGGCGCAGCCACTCGGGCATTTCCGGCGGGAAGAACAGCTGGCTGAGGGTCAGGGCGAAGAACACGAAAATGATGAAATCGTAGATCTCCAGCGCCCCGCCCAGGGCCGCGAGGCCGAGGGTCTTGTAGTCGGAACGGCTGAACGGCGCCGGTCGGGCAGTGGAATGGGCAGTCATGGCAAAGAACTCTGGCAGGCAAAAAACCAAGGCGCCCATGGTCTACGCAAACGGGCCGCCGGACAACCCGTTAGACCATAGTCTGATTCAGCAAAACACGGTCACAAAAATCCGCCGGTTGATTTACTGTTGGCACCTGTCCAGACGGGCCGGCCAAGCCCCGAAGACCACAATAAACATAAAAATCCGAGGTACTCCCGTGGCCGTTGATATCGAAGATAGCCGCTCTGCGCGCTTTGCCTTGCGCTGTTCAAGTTTCGCCGAACGCTGGTTTCCCGACTCCTGGGTATTCGCCGCGCTGGCGGTGATCATCGTCGCGCTGGCGACCCTGGCCATGGGCGCCAAACCCACCGACGCGGCCATGGCCTTCGGTGACGGGTTCTGGAGCCTGATCCCGTTCACCATGCAGATGGCCTTCGTGGTGATCGGTGGTTATGTCGTGGCCAGTTCGCCGCCCGCCGTAAAACTGATCGATCGCCTGGCGCGGATCCCGAAGAACGGTCGCTCGGCCGTGGCCTGGGTCGCGCTGATTTCGATGGTCGCGTCCTTGTTGAACTGGGGCCTGTCGCTGGTGTTCGGCGGTCTGCTGGTGCGCGCTCTCGCCCGCCGCACCGATCTGAAAATGGACTACCGCGCCGCCGGTGCCGCCGCCTATCTTGGCCTCGGCGCCGTTTGGGCGCTGGGCCTGTCGTCGTCCGCCGCGCAGTTGCAGGCCAACCCGGCCAGTCTGCCGCCGTCGATTCTGTCGATCACCGGGGTGATTCCGTTCACCCAGACGATTTTCCTCTGGCAGTCGGGAGTCATGCTGCTGGCGCTGATCGTGATTTCGATCATCATCGCCTACGCCACCGCGCCCGGCCCGAACTCGGCGCGTGACGCCAAGGCCTGCGGCATCGACCCGGCCTTCAACCTGCCACCGCTGCAACCGCGTACCCGCCCAGGCGAATGGCTGGAACACAGCCCGTTGCTGATCATCCTGCTGGTGCTGCTGGCGGCCGGATGGCTGTTCCACGAGTTCTCGACCAAACCGGCGATCACCGCGATTTCCGGGCTCAACACCTACAACTTCCTGTTCATCATGCTCGGCGCGTTGCTGCACTGGCGCCCGCGCAGTTTCCTCGATGCGGTGTCGCGTGCCGTGCCGACCACCACCGGGGTGCTGATCCAGTTCCCGCTGTACGGTTCGATTGCCGCGCTGATGACCACGGTCAAGGGCAGTGACGCCCAGACCCTGGCCCATCACATCTCGACGTTCTTCGTCAGCATCGCTTCCCACGACACCTATGCACTGCTGATGGGCGTGTACTCGGCGATTCTCGGTTTCTTCATTCCGTCCGGCGGCGGCAAGTGGATCATCGAGGCGCCGTACGTGATGCAGGTGGCCAACGATCTGAACTATCACCTCGGTTGGGCGGTGCAGATCTACAACGCCGCCGAAGCCTTGCCGAACCTGATCAACCCGTTCTACATGCTGCCGTTGCTGGGCGTGCTGGGGCTGAAGGCGCGGGATCTGATCGGTTTCTCGTTCGTGCAATTACTGGTGCACACGCCGTTGGTATTGGTGCTGCTGTGGGCGCTGGGCACGACGCTTTCGTACTTGCCGCCGGTCATGCCTTAAACGATGACCACAGGGCGCCGGCTCCGGCGCCCTGTCTTTCCCTTCGACAAAAAGCGACCCGGACCATCCCTCCTGCGGTTGCCTGTCGTAAATAATGGCTCAGAGCCATCATCTTTCTTTACCGCGCCACTGCCTCGGTAATATTCTTGCGCGCCCAATATCTGTTTCATTTTTTGTCTGAGCGCAAAGGGAGTTCGTTGCAATGATCGTCGGGATTGACCTGGGAACCACCAACAGCCTTGTTGCCGTATGGCGCGGCGATGCCACTGAGTTGGTGCCTAACGCCCTGGGGCAGTTCCTGACACCCAGCGTGGTGGGCCTGGACGATCAGGGCCGGATTCTGGTCGGGCAAGCTGCTCGCGAACGCCTGCACACTCATCCGCGCCTGACCGCTTCGCTGTTCAAGCGCCATATGGGCAGTGCGACGGAGGTCTACCTCGGGGATAAAAAATTCCGTCCGGAAGAGCTGTCGGCGCTAGTGCTCAAGAGCCTGAAAGAAGACGTCGAGCGCACTTACGGCCAGACCGTCACGGAAGCCGTGATCAGCGTTCCGGCCTATTTCAGCGACGCCCAGCGCAAGGCCACGCGCATTGCCGGTGAACTGGCGGGTCTCAAAGTCGAAAAGCTGATCAACGAACCCACCGCGGCTGCACTCGCCTACGGCTTGCATCAACGGGACAAGGAAACGTCGTTCCTGGTGTTCGACTTGGGCGGCGGTACGTTCGACGTGTCGATTCTCGAACTCTTCGATGGGGTCATGGAGGTGCGCGCCAGCGCCGGTGACAACTTCCTCGGCGGCGAGGATTTCGACAACGTGCTGCTTGAGCACTTTATCGATCAGCATCGCAACGTGTCGGACTTCCCCGAGCGCTCGACCATCCTCCAGCCGCTGCGCCGCGAGGCAGAACGTGTGCGCCGTGCACTGGGTCAGGACGCCAGCACCGAATTCAGATTGCAGGTTGGCGAAAAGCAATGGACCCAGACCATCACTCAGGCGCAAATGGCGACGCTGTACATGCCGCTGCTCGAACGTCTGCGCGCGCCGATCGAACGGGCCCTGCGTGACGCACGCATCCGCGTCAGCGACCTCGATGAAATCCTGCTGGTCGGCGGCACCACCCGCATGCCGCTGGTGCGCAAACTGGCTGCCGGGCTGTTCGGCCGCTTCCCGTCGATCAGCCTCGATCCGGATCAAGTGGTCGCTCAGGGCGCGGCGATTCAGGCAGCGCTCAAGGCCCGTTCGGCCGCGCTGGAAGAAGTGGTGCTCACTGATGTCTGCTCCTACACCCTGGGGATCGAGACTTCCACGCAGGTCGGTCGTCAGTATGAAAGCGGTCATTACCTGCCGATCATCGAGCGCAACAGCATCGTCCCGGTCAGCCGGGTCAAAACCGTGCAGACCCTTCACGACAATCAGGAACAGGTGGTCGTGAAAATCTTTCAGGGCGAAAGCCGCCTGGTCAAAGACAACGTGGCGCTCGGCCAACTGGACATCAAGGTGCCCAAGCGCAAGGCCGGCGAAGTCGAACTGGATGTGCGTTTCACCTACGACAACAACGGTTTGCTCGAAGCCCAGGTCAGCATTCCCCTGACCGGTCAGCAACATTCGCTGGTCATCGAAAACAACCCCGGCGTGCTGACGCCGGAGGAAATCCAGCAGCGTCTGCAAGCCTTGGCGCAATTGAAGATCCATCCGCGCGAGCAACAGGTGAACACCCTGCTCAGTGCACGGCTGGAACGTCTGTATCAGGAAAGCCTGGGCGACCTGCGCGATCAGATCGGCTACTGGGCCAAGCAATTCCAGCAGGCGCTGGATTCCCAGGACGAGCGGCAGATCCGTGAAACCCGTACCGAACTGAGCAAGCAGTTGAGCGCCCTCGACCGTAACCCCTGGCAGTAAGGAAGCACGACATGGAATGCTGGTCCGTCCTGCAACTGCCCGAAGACGCCGGGCTGCGCGATATCAAGCGCAGCTATGCGCGCCTGCTGAAAGTCTTTCGGCCCGATGAAGATGCCGCAGGCTTCCAGCGCCTGCGCGAGGCTTATGAGCGTGCTCTGTCGATTGCCCAGTGGCGCCTTGAAAACGAGGAGAGCGAGGAGCACGGCGACGTCATGCTGGCTCCTGGGATCGCCGCGCTGGCGGTGCAAGAGCAATCCATGGTTCAGCCGCTGCAGAAGACCGGGACCGATGCGTGGGATTACCCTGCGGCGCTATTCGAACCGGTGACCCCGGCCGCGCCCGAAGCACCGCTCGAGTCGCAGACCTTGCGGGTACAGCCCCTGAATCCGGAGCCTCTTAACCTGGAGCCCGAGCAGCCGACTGCCGACCCGGCCATTGAAGCCGCATCGCAATTGCTGAACGGCCTCTCAGACAACAATCTGGATGAGCGCTGGGAGCAAGCGCGCCAGCAGGATTGTGCGCAAGCGTTCCAGGCGCTGTTGCTGACGTTGTGCTTCGATCATCCCGCGCTGCGCCTTTCGATTGCCCGATGGGCGGTGCTGCACCTCGGCTGGCTGGGCCCGTGGCAGGAGATCGTCATCGGCGACGGGCAGCGCAGCATTCTCGCCAACGAGTTGCTGACGGACTACCGGCAATCGCTGGAAACGCTGCTCGCCTCGCAAAACGAGCGCGAATTTCTCGCGCTGCTCAAGTCTTACACGGCCCAACCCTGGCTCCAGGTGTTCGACCGTCGGGAACATTGGCAGCAGATCATCCTGCAACTGCTGCAGGACACAGAGTGGAGCGTTCCGCTGTTCGACCGTATCTCCCAATTATTTGGCTGGGACGACACCAAGGGTATTCATCCGCAACCGGACTGGCTCTGGCAGGCGCTGATCGAGCGCTGCAACCAGGAAAGCCTCTACGACACCCTGTGCGCCCGGGCCGAAGATCAGCGCAACGGGTCGCCCGACGCTCTGGCCGCGCGGATGCTGATCAGCCCGATGAAGCCGCGGCAACAGAAAGACATGACCGACCGGTTCATTCCGGCGGACTGGCAGGCCTGCCAGCAGTTGTCGGAAACCCTCAAGTGGCGCTTTCCCGACCTGCTCGCCCGCCTGCCCTACGCCGACGTTTTCTACTGGCGACGCTTTCTGCCGCGTTACATTGCCGCCGAAACCTGGTTGCGCTCGTGGGCCGCGATTGCGCTGGCGCTGTGGCTGTTTTATCTCCCCACCGAGCACAAGACCACGGCAATGAGCATCGTCATTCCCCTGGCCTTCGCCTGCGTTCCTGTATGGTTTTTTCGGATCGGCTTGAGTTACTGGTTTCTGATCAGCGCCCATTTGATCGTTCAGGATCTGTGGTTGACCGAAAGGATCATTCCGCGCCGATGGAACCCTGATACCCGCTGGCTCGTGCTGCGCCATGGCGTACCGCAAGCCGTCATGATCCTGCTGTTCTCGGTCATGCTCGGTGGGCTGGGAGCCTTCACCTATATCGGGGTGATCCTGATCGGGCTCTGGCACAAGCGGCGCATCGGTACGCTCGACCCGGAGTTCAGCGACAAGCACCCGTGGCTGACCGCACTGCACTGGGCGCATTTCAGCCCGTTGCAACTGTTGTTTCTGCTGGTCATGACCGGCGTGATTCTCGCCAGTCAGCTTGGTTATTCGCTGAAACACCTGTTCCCCGGCTAGGCTGGACGCGGGCCGGATTGCCCTCCACCAAGGTTTTACCCTCGCTGAAAAGGATCTGAGCATGTTGAAACTTGCAGGCCTCACCCTCGCGGCGCTCACGTTGAGCGCCGCCGCCCACGCCGATGTCGACCTGAAACTGGGCAGCACCGAACGCGTCACCCGCCTCTTTGCCTACCCCAACAATTGCAGCGTGATCTGCTTTCGCAACTGGACGCTGGAGCAGACCGTCGCCCATTACCTGAGCCAGAGCGTGCAGCGCGACGGCTACACCAACGCCAAAGTGCTGGTGAAAAACGACAACGATCAGCTCTACGCCGAAATCAGCGGCGTACCGAAGGGCTACGACAAGCCGCTGACCGCGCTGCTGGACGCCGGCGATCTGGCCTACAAAGGCGCCAGCAAACTCAATGCCGACGGCAAATGGGCATACAGCTGGTACCTGTTCCTGCCGCTGGGCATGGCCCTGGAAAACCGCAAGAGTGTCGAGCTGCTGCACTTCCCGCCGGACTACTCGCTGACACAGGCCCAGGATTACCTGCGCTCGAACACCACCGACCGCTGGGCCGCGCTGCTGACCGACAATGGCATCCCCGCCAACCAGACGCCGGCCTACCAGACCATCATCGACATCGCCCCGATCGCCGCGCCCGCCAGCGCCGGCAAGGATCTGGAAGGCATGTACGACTACTTCAAGGATTACCAGACCACCATGGTCAAGCAGGTCAGCCAGAACGCCAGCGGCGCCGTGCTGCCGATGGTTGCCTTCGGTGCGCCGGTGCGTAACTGGATCAAGCAGCAATACGGCGCGACCGTGAATGTACTGGGTCTGGCAACCATCAGCCCGAGCACGGGGGTGAACGTGCCGGTGCTGGGTTCGAACCACCCGAGCTACATCTGGTACGCCGCCGACCCGAGCAACTACACCGGCGACGATGCCCAGGCCAAGGCCGATGCGGCCGGTCTGAAGGTAATGGAGCAAGACCTGAGCGCCGCCTGCTGGCAGGCCGGGATGGGCAGCAAACCGGACACCGATCCGAAGACACTGCTCAACAGCTGCACCCAGACCTGGCAAGTGACGCAGAAAGCCAAGACCTGCGAGCTGTTCTACACCACGATCCGCAACCAGACCGTGGCACAGGCGGACAAGACCTGCTCGACCGCACCAGTCAAATCCCAGTTGCAACAGCTCAAAAGCCCATTGCCGGACATGGCCGCGCCCGCGGCCCATCTCTGAAAGGACATGCGATGTTCCCGTGTCAGCCTTGGCTGACCCGGGAAAGCGTCTATTTCGCCTGTCAGATCTGACAGTAGACCGCTAATGTGATTTACGGGATCTTGGATCCAATGATCGTGTTGCAGGACTGACAGGACGTCAGCTCGGGAAAGTCGCGACACCTGGCCAACAGGGAACGTTATGAACACTCACGCATTACCGGGTAAACCGGCACGCGATACCGAGGGCATTTATCCTTTTGCCGGACTCCCCGTGCGCATGGGATTTCCGTCAAAACAGGATTTCGAGATTGTTCACGATCCCGAGGGCGTAGCCACCGCTGTCGTAGCGTGCCGGGAGTTCCTGCGCATCACCCGAATGTGCCGGGTTTCAGGCCAGTTGCTGCCCTATCGCTGCCGGCAGACCCGGCAACTGATGCCAGGGATTCATATCTACGATCCACGCTTTTGCGGACTTTTCGAACACTCATGCGATCCAAACACCTTCTTTGACGCAGTAGAATTATGGTTCTGGGCTCTGCGCGACATTGCCGAAGGTGAACGATTGACCATGGACTACAACGCCACCGAAGACAAACTGCTGCGGCAGTTCGCCTGCGGTTGCGGCTCCTCGCGCTGCCGTGGGTGGATCACCGGTTACGACGAATCACCCAATCTTGAAGGCCAGCGCTACTTGTTGAGCTGGCGCCGCCGGCAAGGTTTACGCTGAACGACCGGTCAAGGCGCGCCGACCGGACGCAAACGGTATTGCGGCGGCAATTGCTCGAAACCGCTGATCGTGGTGTTCAGGCTCTTCCAGCGACCATCCTTGATGCCGTAGATGCAGCCGTGGATCGACAGGCTCTGCCCGCGATGCCAGGCGTTCTGGATGATGCTGGTGTGGGCGACGTTGGCCACTTGCTGGATCACGTTGAGCTCGCACAGACGGTCGACCTGTTCTTCTTCGGTCGGCAGCTTGGCCAGTTCTTCGCGCTTTTCGTAGTAGAGGTCGCGGATCGAACGCAGCCAGCCGTCGATCAGACCGAACTGACGATCCTGCATCGACGCCCGCACACCGCCGCAGCCGTAGTGCCCGGTCACCAGAATATGTTTGACCTTGAGCACGTCCACTGCGTACTGGATCACCGACAGGCAGTTGAGGTCAGTGTGCAGCACCACGTTGGCAACGTTGCGATGAACGAACAGATCGCCCGGCAGCATGCCGACGATTTCGTTGGCCGGCACCCGTGCGTCGGAGCAGCCGATCCACAGATATTCAGGCGTCTGCTGACGGGCCAGCTTGGCGAAGAAATCCGGGTCTTCCTTGGTGATCGCGTCAGCCCAACGCTCGTTGTTATCAATCAGGTCTTGTAAGTCATGCATGCTGTAAGGCCTCAAGAAAGATGCGCTGGTATGACAGTCGACCGCCCGTCGGGGTCACGCGGGGGTCGTGGGTGATTTGCTTTGAATTTCTCGTGCACCCGGTGAGTCCATCCCAGTAAGGCCCACAGTATGAGGAATTGCCATGACTGATTCACGACGTCCCTTCGATGCGGCGCAACCGGAGCCCATCGATGATAACGAAGACCGCATGGGTTCGGTGCATGAGCTGGACTTCGACGACGAAAAGCCCAGTGCGAAGATCGGCGATGAGCTGCCCGAGCGCGAGCGCGAACAGTTGATGCCCCGTGACCGCGTGCGTGAAGCCGGTTTCACCGGGGCATCGACTGCCGATCACGAACCCACCGACGATGACCTGAGCCCGGAAACCCTGATCCGTGAAGATGGCGCCCGGGATGCCCAAGAGCTCGGGGAAGGCAATCAGGCCGATTGGGATCTGAGCGTGGTCGACGAGGACGATATCGGCGGCGGCAACGGGCTGGATGAAGCGGAACTGGCGCGCCGCGATCCGCTGGATCGCAAGCGCTGAGGGCTCCTGCCGCGATCAGTCGACGAGCGTGCAGGCCATGACCACGGCATCTTCACGCCCGCCGACCGCCGGGTAGTAATCCCGACGCCGGCCGATCTCGTTAAAGCCATAACGTTCATACAGGCGAAACGCCGAGGTGTTGCTGTCGCGCACTTCCAGGAAACATTCCCGGGCATTGGCGGCGTAGGCGCGGGACATCAGGTATTCGAGCAGGGTCAGCCCCAGCCCGCGCCCCTGGTTTTCCGGCTTGACCGTGATGTTGAGCAGATGCGCCTCATCGAGAATGATCTGCACCACCCCGTGTCCCACCTGTTGCTCGCCTTCGAACATCAGCCAGATCTGGTACTTGCCCAGGCCATCGAGAAAAATCCCGCGGGTCCACGGATGGCTGTACGCGGCGAATTCAATCTTCAGCACAGCGTCCAGATCCGCCTCGGTCATCGGGCGAAACGATACAGCGTCACTCATTCGATTCTTTCCAGCGCGCCATCAGCCGACGCATGGCTTGCCACACGGCGGCCTTGCGCTGTGGCTCTTCCATCAACAATTCCAGCCCCGGCACGGCCCACGCCAGGCCAAGACCCTCGATTTGCAATTCACGGTTGAACGCCTCGGCATCCGCTTCACCGGCAAAGCGCACCGCCGGCAGGCCGATCAGCCACAGGCAGGCGCACGGCGCCGCCTCCATCTGCACCGACAGGAAACCCTGGACGAAATCCCGGGCCGCTTCAGGGCCCTGATCCATCGTGCCGCGATTCAGCCATGGCCAGCGCACCGGCTCACCGACAATCTGCGGCGCGTCCGGCAGACCGGCGGCACGCAGCATGTCCTTGAGCAACAGATAGGCAGGATCGCGCGACTGGAAGGCTTCGCCTGTGGGTAACTCCACCAGCAGCAGGCAACGGCCGGCGCGCAGCAATTGCAGGGCGAAACGCGGTGGCGGCACCGGCGCCGGCTTGGCCACCACAGGTGTTTCGTCGACTTCTTCGACCGGTTTGGCGCCCGTACGGGTGCTGGCCAGCGAAGGTCGCGGAACCTCGATCTTCGGCCGCTCGACCGGACGCGCAGCCGGCTGCTCCGGCGCTTCGGCCGGGGTTGCCGGAATCACCGGCGCGGCAATTCCGGGCTCGGGCTCGGGCATGTCCAGCAGCTCGGGCCGTGATGGCGCGGCAGAGGGCAATTCGGTGCGCGGCAGCCAGTTGACCACCTGCATGGCGTTCAAATAGGCGCGGCGGCGGGACTCGATTAGCAAGGGTCGGCCACTTGTGGATAACTGAAGTGCGCTGATTCTACCGCCCTTCGCTCAAGATCGCGCGCTGTTGATCGATAGTCTTGACCGATACCTTGACGCAAAGAAAAGCGACAGCCCGTCCCGAGAGTGAATCGCATCCTTCGTGATGCAGTACAATCGCGGCTTTTAATCGCCAACCAGCCGGCCATTCCGATGATCGAACCCAAGCGCGTCTTGCGCGCCCTCGCTGAACACTGGGCACTTCTGGAGCCACTGTGCGAGCACTTCGACCAGGGCACCCTGAGCCTCAACGAACTGCGCACGCAACTGGCCGCCCAACAACTGGACAGCACGCCGCAGGACATTACCAGCCTGCTCGACGTGTGGATCCGCCTCGACATTCTGGTTCCCGTGGCCAAGAGCCCGAACCGTTTCGAGCTCAATGCGCAGATTCACGACTTCCTCGCCTACCTGCGCCGCGAGCACCGTCTGGGCCTGTGCCTGGAAATCGAAGCCTATCTGCGTCACCTCGAGCGTCTGGCCGGTTATATCCAGGATGCGTTCGACGTCCGTGACGGCAATGATCTGGCGCGTCAGTTGCGTCTGCTCGACATGCGCGTGCGCGACGTTCTGAAGAAACTCGACAACGACGAACAGGCGTTGGTGGCCGTGGCCGAACGGGCCAAGACCAGCGACCGGCAGATTCCGCTGCGTCAGCGTTACGCCGAAGTACTGGCGACCTGGGACGAATACGTCGAGCCGATGATCGATCTGGTAAACGCCGACGGCGCTTTCGAACAAGGCGTGCGCAAGGTCGAAACCGTGCTGCTGAAGATGCTCAGCGAACAGCAGCGCCTCGGCCATCTGGTCGATGACGACATGCTGCTGCGCACCCACGCGCGCATCCTCGAAATGCAGACCAGCGCCCAGTTGACCCTGCGTCACGCTCGGGAATTGCTGCTGCCGCTGCGTGAAGAAGCGCGCCGGCACAACGCCGTGACACGTGGTGCCGCACTTGCGCTGGCCGCGATCCGCCGCAAAGGCATCGACGCCGTGCCGCAAGCCGCGATGCCGCTGTTCACCCGGCCGCAAAGCACCTTCCTCGGTAGCGCCAGTCAGGTTGAAGCCTACGTCTACGCCCTGGCCCGTTTCGAGCCGAAACCGGCGCGTTTCCCAAAGGCGCACAAGTCGCAGAAGACTGGCGATGCCCCGCGCGCACCGCGCACCGTGCGCGAGATGGTCGACCGCTGCGAAGAATCCCTGCCGATGCCGGATCTGATGACCTGGCTGCTGGAGCAGGAACCGGACGGCGCGACCGACGAATTGCTTTACTGGTTCTCGCGCCTGTCGCGGGAGAAACGCTTCAAGCGCGAGCGTCTGGAACGCCGCGAATACCACACTCACGAGCACCAGGTCAGCCTGCGCTCCTTCGCCCTGCTCTCGGCCGGCGACACCGCCGCCGAGGATTCTGCGAGCATTCCCAATGCATCTTGATCTTTCCGAACTGTCTCAGCTGGCGCCGATCTTCCGCGAGCTGTTCAAGGGCTACCACGTCAGCCGCCGCGACCCGGAGCTGTACGCACAACTGTCGAACTTACAGGACCAGTACCGCACGCTGTTCAAGGCACTGGGTTTCGAACTGGTCTGCGACACCCGTGGTTTCTATTACTTCGTGCCGGACATGGCAGCAGCGGCGGTGAACAAGACTGCTCAGCGTCTGGCGCTGTTCACCTTCATCCTCGTCGAGCATCTGGCCGATCAGGGTCGCGATCCGATCGCCGTGCTCGACGGCGGCAGCCTCGGCCGCGAAGAACTGCCGTCGCTGCTGGAAAAGTACCGCGACCTGTTTATCCAGGCCGAAGTGCAGACCGTTGAAGAGCTGGAAGAAAAAATCATGCGCCGCATGACCCAGCTCGGCTTCGCCAGCGAGGAAAACGGCGTGTACCGTTTCCTGCCGCCGATGCATCGCTTCCTCGACGTCTGCCTGTCGGTCCAGCAAGACCGCGATCTGGCGGCCAGCGTGCACAGCGTTCTGCCGCTGCCAGCACCGGTACTGATTGACGAAGCCGCCGAGGCGAAATTTCTCGCCACCGACGACCCGCTCGATCTATCCGAATTTGAAGAAGAGAGCGAAGAAGACGCACTGGCCAGAGCCATTGCCGAAGAACAGGAGTCCGACGCATGAGCCAGGAACGCTACGGCATCCGCCGCTTTGCCCTTTTGAACACCGCCGGTTACAGCCTCGGCCTGTTCCCGCTGGAAGAACCGCTGTCGGTCTACGGCGCGAACAACCTCGGCAAATCCGCCTCGATCAACGCCTTGCAGTTTCCGATTTTGGCGCGCATGTCGGACATGAGTTTCGGCAAGTACAGCCTGGAACAGTCCCGGCGTTTCTACTTTGCCTCCGACACCAGCTACATCCTCGTCGAAGTGAACCTGCCCCACGGCCCGCACGTGATCGGGGTGGTCGGTCGCGGCCCGGGCGGCGGTTTCGGTCACCAGTTTTTTGCCTATGCCGGCAAGCTCGATCTGGCGCATTACCAGAAGAACGACACCTGCCTGCGGCAGAAAGAGCTGTTCAGCAACCTTGAGAAAGAAGGCCTGAAAGCCTACGAACTCAAGCCCGATGAGCTGCGCCGATTGCTGGTGGGCGGTCACACGTCGATCCCGCTCGATTTGACGCTGATTCCGCTGCGCTCCACCAGCGAGCAGAGCCTGAAGACCTTCCGCGCGCTGTTCATCAACCTGCTGCACATGCGCGAAATCACCGCAGCCAAGCTCAAGCAATTGTTCCTCGATGCCTTCGAACACAGCCTGCGGTCCGGCAGCGTCGATTACATCGCGGCGTGCGAAGAAGCCTTCCGCGATGTGCGTCGCATGGAACAGGACTACAACTCGCTGGTAGCTGCCGGCCCGCTGGTCGAAGCCTTGGCCAACGGTGTGAAACAGCGCGACGTGCTGCGCGGCAAACTGCATCGCCTGTCGCCGCTGCTCGACTCGTTGCTCGGCACCTGGTCGGACTACGCCACGGCGCGCAAGGAAGAGCTGACCATTCAGGCCGAGCACTACCGTCGCGAGCAGGACGACCTGCAAAACGATCAGCGCGGCGGCACTCAGGAACTGATGCGTCTGGAGCGGGAAATCTCCGGCATCCAGCGCTGGCTCGGCGAGTTGTCCGTTCTGAAGAACCGCTTCGCATTGGTCGATGACGTCAAAGTCCTGGAGCAGCAACTGCTGGCGGCCAAGGACGCTCACGACGAACTGGCCGGTGCGCTGGCGCAGTCCCGTCAGTTCAGTGCCGAGGATCTCGAAGAACGTCTTCGCGATCTGGAAAAACGCCTGAAGTCGGTGAAGCAACAACTCGATCACGCCGACAACAACAGCTATGCACGCCTGCGCGAAGAGTTCTCGCAACAGGATGTCGAGCGCCTGATGCGCCTGTTCAACAGTGCGCTGTTCAGCCTGCCGCTGGGCGAACACGGTATCACCCTCGACGAGAACGGCGAGTGGGTAAAATCGGTCGAGCTGATCCTCGACGGCTTCAAGGGCGAGCGTTTCGAAGTGCCGGGCCTGTCGATCGACATCTCGCACATCGAGCCACCGGCTCTTCAAGCGCTGGCCGACCGTGCCGCGCTGCGCGATCAGAAAGAGCGTCTGGAAAAAGAGCTCAAACAACTCAAGACCCAGCAAGCGGTGGCCGCCGACCGCGCTGCGAGCAAGACCCAGACCGAAGCGCTGTACCAGCAGGTGCTGGATGCGCAAAAGGCGCTGGAAGATTTCCGCCGCACCCAGACCCTGAGCGCCGAAGAAGGCGACAAGCTGGAGCAACTGGCGCAAATGGAAGCCGCGCAGGACGAACTCAAGCGTTCCAGCGATGCGTTCACCGAGCGCGTCCAGCAACTGTCGGCCAAGCTGCAACTGGTCGGCCGGCAGATTGCCGACATGGAAGCCAAGCAACGCACCCTCGACGATGCCCTGCGTCGCCGTCAGTTGCTACCGGCGGATCTGCCATTCGGCACGCCGTTCATGGATCCGGTCGACGATTCCATGGACAACCTGCTGCCGCTGCTCAATGACTATCAGGACAGCTGGCAAGGCCTGCTGCGTGCCGATGGCCAGATCGAAGCGCTGTACGCACAAGTGCGCCTGAAGGGCGTGGCCAAGTTCGACAGCGAAGACGACATGGAGCGCCGTCTGTCGTTGCTGATCAACGCTTACGCGCACCGTACCGACGAAGCCCTGACCCTCGGCAAGGCGCGTCGCGCAGCCGTGACCGATATCGCGCGGACCCTGCGCAATATCCGCAGCGACTACGACAGCCTCGAGCACCAACTGGCGCTGTTCAACCGTGAGATCAACAAGCGTCAGGTCTCCAACCTGCAGAGCTTCCGCATCGTGCTCGCGCCGAACAAGGAAGCGCTCAAGCACATCGACCAGATCATCCACAGCGCCGGTCAGTACGAAGAAGGCGAAACCTTGTCGGTGTTCGACCTGAGCCAGAGCGCCGAGCAGGACAACAAGAACGAAGAGGCCAAGGAGTACCTGGCGCGGCTGGTGGCGGCAAACCACAACCAGCTCGGCCTCAAGGACTTGTTCGAACTGGCGTTCGAGATCACCAAGGTCAACGGCCAGCCGGTGATCCACACCGACATCGATGGCGCGGCGTCCAACGGCACCACGATGACCATCAAGGCGCTGACCAACATGTATTTGTTGCTGCACTTGATGGACCGCGACCTGGCCGGTCGCGTGCGCCTGCCGTACTACCTCGACGAAGCGGCGGACATCGACGAGAAGAACCAGGCCGCTCTGCTGGAAACCAGCCTGCAACTGGGCTTCGTGCCGATTCTGGCGAGTGTGAAGCCGCAGGTCTGCGCCAGTGTCGCCATCGACCTGGAAGGCGGCAGCGGCCCGGCCGGCATCTACATCGACGAGGCGGACTGGAAATACATCCGCCGTCACGATTTGGTGAAAGCCACCATCAATGTCGAAGCGGACGAGCCGGAGCTGGATGCGGTTTGATGCTTAACTGACGGGCACAAAAAAGGGCCGCGATCCAATGGATCGCGGCCCTTTTTCATGGGCTCGGGATTATTTGCCGAGGGGGATTTTCGGCGCCCAGGTCAGCCATTCGTCTTCGAACTTGTCGAACAGTGGGAAGGTTTGTTCGGCACGCGCGGGGTTGCCCATCTTCTCGCCGTCCGGTGTGGCGAAGGCGATACCGCCCTGAATCACGGTCTCAAGCGACTCCGTGCGTACGGTCATGCCTTTGAACAGGCCGATATCGAAACCTACACCACTGGTGTTCCAGAAACGGCTGCCGCTGCGCACCAGTGGCGCGTATTTCGGTTCGATCAGGATGTGCACCAGTACGCGATCCGCTGTCTGGCCCAGTTCGTAACCGGTGACTTTGCCTACGGTGATCTCTCGGTAGGTCACCGGAACACCCGGTTTCAGCGAGCCGCGACGGGCAGCGCTCAACACAAGGCTCAAGCCTGCCTCCTGCTTGGTGACTTCCGGCGGATTGGCCAGGGCCACGAAGTTCTTCTGCGGGCCGAGGTTCTTGGCCGCAGGTTGCACTTCGATGTACTGGCCGGTGACCAGGGTCTCCAGGTTCGAGGTCTTGATCAGACCCAACTCCGGTTTGACCACCCAGAACTGACTGCCGACTCGAGCAATCTTCTCCGGCACTTCAGTGATGCGCGCGGTGAGGATTACCGATTGCAGATCATCGGTCAGGTCGACACTTTCGATCTTGCCGACGTCCAGTCCCTTGAAGCGCACCGGGGTGCCGCTGCGCAGACCGTCCGCGCGATCGACCTTGATGGTGACGACGGCGCCTTTCTGATTCGCTTCATCATGGTTGGCGAACAGACGGAAGCGCGGGATGCGTTTTTGTAACGGTGCTTTGGCTTGTGGCGTTTCGAAGGCAATGCCGCCGGCCATCAGGGTCTGCAGCGATTCACTCTTGACCTGAATCCCGCCGGTCAACCCGCCGGTCAGCGTGACACCGCTGACGTTCCAGAACCGGGTCGAGGCGTTCACCAGGTTTTCGTATTCCTTCTCGATGTGGACGCCAATCACCAGTTGTTTGCGGGTCTTGGAGAACTGATAGCTCTGCACCGAACCGACCTTGACCTGCTTGTAGAGGATCGGGCTGCCGACGTCGATCGAGCCTAAGGTATCGGTGAACAGGACCAGGTGCAGGCCGGGTGCGCGCAGATCCAGCGGCGGGGCTTTTGGCCGGGCCTCGAATTCACGCTGTGGCGCACCGCCCTTGTCGCCCGGGCGAACGGCAATGTAGTTACCTTTTACCAACGCTTCCAGACCGGTGATGCCGGCCAGGGAGATCGATGGTTTGACTACCCAGAACTGCGTGCCGGTGACCAGATAGTCTTCGGCCAGCGGATCAAGGGTCAGTTCGGCGGTGGCGCTGGACAGGTCCGGATCGATCTTCAGCGCTTTCAGGTTACCGACCTGAATGCCCTTGTACATCACCGGGGTGCGCCCGGCTTGCAGGCCCTCGAAATCGCTGAGTTTGACCTTCACGCGGATACCGGCGGCGGCCGCATCGAAGTCTTCGTAGAGACGGAACGGCAGGCTTGGATCGGTGGGCGGGCTGTCCTTGCGGTTCTCCGGGGTGGCGAAGGCGATACCGCCGGCGACGATGCTGGCCAGGGATTCACTGCGCACTTTCACCCCGGACAGGTTGGCGTCGATGCTGATGCCGCTGGCGTTCCAGAAACGTGTGTGTTTGCGCACCAGTTTGGCGTAAGTCGGTTCGATGAACACCTTGAGCTCGACCGTACTCTGGTCTTCCGACAGCACGTAACTTTTGATCTGACCGACTTTGATCTGCTTGTAGAACACCGGGCTGCCGCGATTCAACGAACCCAAACGATCGGCCTTGATCGTCAAGTGCAGACCGGGCTTCGAATCCGATAGCGGCGGCTCTTCGGCCAGGGCCTTGAACTTGCGGGTCGGCTCGCCTTCGCCAGGACTGATGGCGACGTAGTTACCCGATACCAGGGTTTCCAGGCCGGTGATACCGGCCAGGGTCACGCTCGGTTTGACCAGCCAGAAACGGGTGCTGGTCTTCAGATACTGATCGACATCCTTGTTCATCTCGATGGTCGCGATGACACCTTTGGAGTTGCCTTCATCATCGAGCTTGAGGGTTTTCACCTTACCGACCGGCATGCCTTTGTAGACCACTTCGGTCTTGTTGGCCTGTATGCCTTCACCGCTTTCAAACCGCACCTGAATCTCGATACCGGTTTCGGTGTAGGCACGCCAGCCGAGCCAGCCGCCAATAATCAAGGCGATCAGGGGCAGCACCCAGATGGCAGACCAGTTCGAAGCCGGTCGGGTTTTCGCTACAGGCAAATCAGTCATGGTCGGCGTCCGACTCCGTGTTATCCCAAATCAGTCGGGGATCGAAAGTGACAGCGGCAAGCATCGTCAGAATCACCACACTGGCGAAGGCGATGGCGCCAAGATTGGCTTCGACACTGGCAAGCCGGCCGAAGTTGACGACCGCCACCAGAATGGCGATCACGAAAATATCGAGCATCGACCAGCGGCCGATGAACTCGATGAAGCGGTACATCCAGATCCGTTGACGGGCGGACAACGGCTGGCGGCGCTGTACGGAAAACAGCAGCAGCGCGATGCCCACCAGTTTGAAGGTCGGCACCAGGATGCTGGCGATGAACACCACGGCAGCGATCGGAATCATGCCGTGCTGCACCAGCTGGATGACGCCGGACATGATCGTACTCGGGTCACCCTGGCCCAGAGAGCTGACGGTCATGATCGGCAGAACATTGGCAGGGATGTAGATAATCGCGGCCGTGATCAGCAGCGCCCAGGTTCGCGCGAGACTATTGGGCCGCCGGGCGTGAACCAGCGCACCGCATCGGGTGCAGGTCTGCACATCGCTGTCGGTATCCTGCCTGTTCAGTTCGTGGCATTCGGTACAGATCAGAATGCCTGCATCAATCGCCCGCATGGGCATCTTCTCCTGATAACGCCTGCCAGATCTGGTGCGGCGACATCACCACTTCGAGCCAGACCTGAACCAGTAACAAGCCGATGAAACACGCCAGACCGAGGCCCACGGTGATAGCCGCCATGTCCGCCAGTTTGACGATCGCGACCAAGACGCCCATGAGGTAGACCTCAAGCATGCCCCAGTCTTTGAGGTGGTGATAAATGCGGTAGAGCAGCAGACCATAACTGCGTCCGATGTTGAAACGGATCGTCAGCAACACGATCAGCTGACACAGCAGTTTCAACAGTGGAATCGCCATGCTGCAAAGGAATACGACAACCGAAACACCGCGCATATCGGTGTTGAACAGACCGATAACACCGCTCCAGACGGTGTCCTGCGACGATTGCCCGAGAACATTGAGCTGCATGATGGGTAAAAAGTTCGCCGGCACGTAGAGCAACAGCGCGGCAATGACCAGGGCGAGGCTGCGCTGCACCACGTTATGACGGTGAGCGTACAGTTCGTAACCGCAGCGTGGGCAGAGGGCTTTTTCGCCGTGAGCAAGCTTGGGCTTGCGCATCAGCAGATCGCACTCATGGCAAGCCACCAAGTCATCCAGCGGTAAATCTGACAGCCCGGGGGCGTCAACCGAATCTGACATAAGGGCTCTGGCTCCGAGAAAGTTGGGATCTATTCTAGTGTTCTGATTCGAAAATAACTGTGCAAATTTGTTCGCTGACGCGAGCAAAAACTTTCCTGCGGGCAAAACAAAACCCCAACTGCTTTCGCAATTGGGGTTTCGGAATTTAATCTTGACGATGACCTACTCTCACATGGGGAAACCCCACACTACCATCGGCGATGCATCGTTTCACTTCTGAGTTCGGGATGGGATCAGGTGGTTCCA